>JAADJJ010000001.1:3989511-4654430 GCA_010092695.1 Enterobacteriaceae bacterium 4M9
CCGGATTTACGCATGTTTTCGATTGCCAGCTCAATGTCGCCGCTCGCTTCAGTCAGCGCTTTTTTGCAATCCATCATGCCTGCGCCGGTACGTTCACGCAGTTCTTTTACCAGGGAAGCGGTAATCTCAGCCATTATGAATTCCTCGATTATCTCGCAGGAGGTTATCTCTCTGGAGATATGACCCGCCCAGCCAGATTGCCAGACGGATTAAAAGAAAAAGGGAGCCTGAGACAGGCCCCCTAACCAAACTATGTCAAACCTGGTTAATAAGGGGCTTTTCCCCTGAATGCCGGGTGACAGATGCGTTGTCTTTACTCGTGGACTCCGGACGCTTTAACGCGGTAAAGCGCCCGGAAGGTCTTGAGTTTTCCGCTTTCGGCCACTCGAATTGCTCGGGGCAAGCAAACAAGCCTTATTATTCAGCTTCTACGAAGCTTTCTTCCGCCTGAACAGCCAGATCCTGAGAACGGCCTTCACGAACGGTAGCAGCTACTGCACCCAGATACAGGCTAACAGCGCGGATTGCGTCGTCGTTACCCGGGATAACGAAGTCAACGCCGTCCGGATCGGAGTTAGTATCAACGATAGCAAATACCGGGATACCCAGGTTGTTTGCTTCTTTGATAGCGATGTGCTCGTGGTCTGCGTCGATAACGAACAGTGCGTCCGGCAGGCCGCCCATATCCTTGATACCGCCCAGGCTGTTTTCCAGCTTGTCCAGTTCACGGGTACGCATCAGCGCTTCTTTCTTGGTCAGCTTGTCGAAGGTGCCGTCCTGAGACTGCGTTTCCAGGTCTTTCAGACGCTTGATGGACTGACGAACGGTTTTCCAGTTAGTCAGCATACCGCCCAGCCAGCGATGGTTCACGAAGAACTGGTCGCAGCTTACAGCAGCGTCTTTCACCGCTTCGCTTGCAGCGCGCTTGGTACCGACGAACAGGATCTTACCTTTACGGGAAGAAATTTTGTTCAGCTCAGCCAGGGCTTCGTTGAACATCGGTACAGTTTTCTCAAGGTTGATGATGTGAACTTTGTTACGCGCACCGAAGATGAACGGCTTCATTTTCGGGTTCCAGTAACGGGTCTGGTGACCGAAGTGAACACCAGCCTTGAGCATGTCGCGCATGGAAACAGTTGCCATGATTTAAAACCTCTATTTGAAAGTTGGGGTTATGCCTCCACGTATCCCATATTACCGACCCCGAAGGGCACCCCGGAATATGTGCCGATACGTGTGTGTTGTACACAAAGTGAGTTTTCCGCCTATGTACGCAAAAAATGAGTACATAAGTCCGGCGCGCTTTATACCACAACCGGGCCAGAGACTCCAGCGGTAGTTATCAGCAAAACGCTGCGCGAATAACCAATTTGGCTCACCACGCTTGCCCTGATAACATAGGTAATTATTGTCGAAAACCGACTCCTGCGGACGTTATTCATGGCTATCTCAATTAAAACCCCGGAAGATATCGAAAAAATGCGCGTGGCGGGCCGCCTCGCCGCCGAAGTGCTGGAAATGATCGAACCCCACGTTGTGCCTGGTGTCACCACCGGCGAACTGGATCGCATTTGCGATGACTGGATTGTGAATCACCAGCATGCCGTTTCTGCCTGCCTGAACTACCACGGCTTCCCGAAATCCGTATGCATCTCTATTAATGAAGTGGTGTGCCACGGCATTCCAAGCGACGAGAAGCACCTGAAAGATGGCGATATCGTGAATATCGACGTGACCGTTATCAAAGACGGCTTTCACGGCGATACCTCCAAAATGTTTATCGTTGGCAAGCCGACCATCCTCGGCGAGCGTCTGTGCCACGTGACCCAGGAAAGCCTCTATCTGGCACTGAAAATGGTGAAACCTGGCGTGAACCTGCGTGAAATTGGCGCGGCAATTCAGAAGTTCGTTGAAGCGAAAGACTTCTCCGTGGTACGCGAATACTGTGGTCACGGCATCGGTCGCGGTTTCCATGAAGAGCCGCAGGTGCTGCACTACGATTCCCCCGAGACCGATGTGGTGCTCAAGGCGGGCATGACCTTCACCATTGAGCCAATGGTGAATGCGGGCAAGAAAGAGATTCGTACCATGAAAGATGGCTGGACGGTAAAAACCAAAGACCGGAGCTTGTCGGCCCAGTACGAGCATACTATTGTGGTGACTGATAACGGCTGCGAAATACTCACGTTACGCAAAGATGACACCATCCCGAACGTGATTTCGCATAACGAGTAATACAGAGCCGGCGCCAGCCGGCTTTTTTCTTACTTTGCGGGCAGAGAATGAGTCAAACGTTACCAGAGCAGCACCCGAACACCGCCACCCCAACCCTCCCCGGTCAGCCCGATTATCCCAATGCCTGGTGCTGCGATGCGCTCAATGTCGAGGCCATTCGCGAGCGTCTGGCCGCTTTCCAGCGCTGGCTGGGTGCCGCCTTTGATGACGGTATCTCGGCTGAGAAGCTGGTTAGCGCGCGCACCGAGTTTATTGACCAGTTGCTTCAGCGCCTGTGGCTCAATTACGGCTTTGGCGAAGAGGCCGATCTCGCGCTGGTGGTCGTGGGTGGCTACGGGCGCGGCGAACTGCATCCGCTGTCCGATATTGACGTACTGGTTCTGAGCCGCCGCCCGCTGCCGGAGGATCAGGCGCAAAAAATTGGCGAGTTGATTACGCTTTTATGGGATCTGCGCCTTGAAGTGGGTCACAGCGTGCGCACGCTTGAAGAGTGTCTGCTTGAGGGGCTGGCCGATCTGACTATCGCCACAAACCTGATTGAAACCCGGCTGATTATTGGCGACGTGGCGCTGTTCCTGGAACTGCAAAAACACATATTCAGCGATGGCTTCTGGCCATCGGAAAAGTTCTTCGCCGCCAAAGTCGAAGAGCAAAATGAGCGCCACCAGCGCTATCACGGCACCAGCTACAACCTGGAGCCGGACATTAAAAGCAGCCCCGGCGGCCTGCGCGATATCCACACCTTACAGTGGGTGGCACGCCGCCATTTTGGTGCGACATCGCTTAACGAAATGGTGGGTTTTGGCTTTCTGACCGAAGCCGAGCGTAACGAGCTTAACGAATGCCAGCAGCTATTGTGGCGCATCCGTTTTGCCCTGCATCTGGAGCTTAACCGCTACGACAACCGCCTGCTGTTTGACCGCCAGTTAAGCGTTGCCCAACGCCTGAACTATCAGGGCGAAGGTAACCAGCCGGTTGAGCAGATGATGAAGGATTTCTATCGCGTCACCCGTCGCGTGGGCGAGCTTAACCAGATGCTGCTACAGCTGTTTGACGAAGCCATCCTCGCGCTGCCGGCCGACGAAAAACCGCGCCCGATTGACGACGACTTCCAGCTACGCGGCACACTTATCGACCTGCGTGATGAAACGCTGTTTATGCGCGAACCGCAGGCGATTTTGCGCATGTTTTACACAATGGTGAGAAACCGTGATATCAGCGGCATTTATTCCACCACGCTGCGCCAGCTACGCCACGCGCGCCGCCATCTGACTCAGCCGCTGTGCTACATCCCCGAGGCGCGTGAAATCTTCCTCGCCATGCTGCGCCATCCCGGCATGGTTAAACGCGGTCTGCTGCCCATGCATCGCCACAGCGTGCTGTGGGCCTATATGCCGCAGTGGTCGCACATTGTCGGCCAGATGCAGTTTGACCTGTTTCATGCTTATACAGTGGATGAGCACACCGTGCGCGTGCTGCTCAAGCTGGAAAGTTTTGCCAGCGAAGAGACGCGCCAGAAGCACCCACTGTGCGTGGAACTGTGGCCGCGCCTGAGCCACCCGGAGCTGATTTTCATTGCCGCGCTGTTTCACGATATTGCCAAAGGGCGCGGCGGCGACCACTCGGTGCTGGGCGCCGAAGACATTCTCAAGTTTGCCGAACTGCACGGGCTTAACTCGCGTGAGACTCAACTGGTTGCCTGGCTGGTACGCCAGCATCTGCTGATGTCGGTTACCGCCCAGCGCCGCGATATTCAGGACCCGGAAGTCATTAAACAGTTCGCCGCCGAAGTGCAGACCGAGAACCGCCTGCGTTATCTCATCTGCCTGACGGTCGCCGATATCTGTGCCACCAACGAAACCCTGTGGAACAGCTGGAAGCAGAGCCTGCTGCGCGAACTCTATTTCGCCACAGAAAAACAGCTTCGGCGCGGCGTCCAGAGCACGCCGGATATGCGCGAGCGGGTGCGCCACCATCAGAAGCAGGCGCTGGCGCTACTGCGTATGGAAAACATTGACGAAGTGGCGCTTCACCATATCTGGGCGCGCTGTCGCGCCAACTATTTTGTGCGCCATACGCCGAATCAGCTTGCATGGCACGCGCGCCACCTGCTGCGTCACGATCTCAGCCAGCCGATGATCCTGCTAAGTCCTCAGGCCACGCGCGGCGGCACCGAAATTTTTATCTGGAGTCCGGACAGGCCTTATCTGTTCGCCGCCGTCTGCGCCGAGTTGGATCGCCGTAATCTGAGCGTGCACGACGCGCAAATTTTTACCACCCGCGACGGCATGGCGATGGACACCTTTATCGTGCTGGAGCCGGACGGCAGTCCGCTGTCTGCTGACCGCCACGAGTCGATTCGCCACGGGCTGGAGCAGGCCATCACGCGCCATAGCTGGCAGCCGCCACAGCCGCGACGTCAGCCCAACCGCCTGCGCCACTTCACCGTCAATACCGAGGTCAACATTCTGCCGACGCACACCGACCGGCGCACCTTTGTGGAGCTGATTGCCCTTGACCAGCCCGGCCTGCTGGCGCGTATTGGGCAAATCTTTGCCGATCTGGGTATTTCGCTGCACGGTGCACGCATCACCACTATCGGCGAGCGCGTCGAAGACTTGTTCATTCTTGCCACGGCAGAAGGCCAGGGACTGAACCCGCAACTGCAACGCGAAGTGCAACAACGGTTGACATCGGCCCTTAATCCAAACGATAAAGACTAACCTAACCTTCTTAACACACGTGAAATTACCAGGAAGATTCGCCAATGCAGCAGTTACAGAACGTTATTGAATCCGCTTTTGAGCGCCGTGCCGACATTACTCCGGCCAACGCCGACGCCACCATCCGTGACGCCGTCAACCAGGTTATCAGCCTGCTCGACAGCGGCGCACTGCGTGTTGCGGAGAAAATTGACGGCCAGTGGGTCACCCACCAGTGGCTGAAAAAGGCCGTTCTGCTCTCCTTTCGCATTAACGACAATAAAGTCATGGAAGGCGCAGAAAGCCGCTATTTTGACAAAGTACCGATGAAGTTTGCCGACTACGACGAAGCGCGCTTTCAGAAAGAAGGCTTCCGCGTCGTACCGCCAGCGGCGGTACGCCAGGGTGCGTTTATCGCTCGCAACACCGTGCTGATGCCCTCTTATGTGAACATCGGCGCCTTCGTTGATGAAGGTACCATGGTAGACACCTGGGCGACCGTTGGCTCCTGCGCGCAGATTGGTAAAAATGTGCACCTGTCCGGTGGTGTGGGCATCGGCGGCGTACTGGAGCCGCTGCAGGCCAACCCGACTATCATCGAAGACAACTGCTTCATCGGCGCGCGCTCTGAAATTGTTGAAGGCGTTATCGTTGAAGAAGGCTCCGTGATTTCCATGGGCGTTTACATCGGCCAGAGCACCAAAATCTACGACCGTGAAACCGGCGAAGTATTTTATGGCCGCGTACCGGCTGGCTCTGTGGTGGTTTCCGGCAACCTGCCGTCCAAAGACGGTAGCTACAGCCTGTACTGCGCGGTTATCGTGAAAAAGGTTGATGCGAAAACCCGCGGCAAAGTGGGCATCAACGAACTGCTGCGCACCATCGACTAAACGAAAATGATGATAAATAAGGCGGGTTATTCCCGCCTTTTTTATATCTGTACTGGCAAGAAGGACGTTTACCGTTAACTATCTATAGGTTGTATTTGCTTCGCTTAAGGAGAATGTTGCGATGTACGATAATCTGAAAAGCCTTGGCATCACCAATCCAGAAGAGATAGACCGCTACAGCCTGCGCCAGGAGGCCAGCAACGACATTCTGAAAATCTATTTTCGCAAAGACAAAGGGGAGTTCTTCGCGAAAAGCGTCAAATTTAAATATCCGCGCCAGCGCAAAACCGTGGTTGCCGACGGTGTAGGCCAGGGCTTCAGAGAAGTGCAGGAAATCAGCCCCAACCTGCGTTACGTTATCGATGAGTTGGATCAGATTTGCCAGCGCGAGCGTGGCGAAATTGACCTCAAGCGTAAGATTCTCGACGATCTCCGCCACCTCGAAAGCGTGGTCACCAACAAAATTAGCGAGATCGAAGCCGATCTGGAAAAGCTGACCCGAAAATAATCTCTACGCGCTAAGCGTGAATGGTGCCAGCCAGATAGCGCTGGCGCACTGCCAGTGAACATAAAAAAGGGCCAATATGGCCCTTTTTACTTGCTAATACAATGGCCCTTACCGTCAAAAGCTTGCGCCGCCCCTCAGCGCTGCTCATCAAGCTGCAGCGCGATATACAGAAGCAGCCGGTCGTCGAAATGACTCAAATTAAGCCCCGTCAGTTCCGAAATGCGGTTAAGCCGGTACTCCAGCGTATTGCGGTGAATAAACAACGCCTTTGATGTCGCAAGCGGCTGCACATTATGACGAAACCACGCGCTCAGGGTGCGCCTGAGCAGGCCGTTATTATCCATCGCTTTCAGTTTTGCCAGCGGCTGTGCCAGCTCATTGGCCTGCCAGCCACCGCGCAGGCTGTCGAGCAGCACCGGCAGCATCAAATCCTGATAATAATAACTGCGGCTTTCGGGCATGCGCTGCTTGCCGACCATCATAGTGGTTCGCGCCGTGCGCCACGACCGGGCGACACCGCCTGGGCCGGTAAAATAGTTACCCAACGCCACGCGAAAGCGCAAATGTCCGCTTTCTTTCATGCGCCCCAGTAGCTGCTCCACGCGGCGATGGTGATCGTCAGCATCCCAGCGGCCAAACTGGTTGAGCGCCGGTTTCAGCACCACCATTTCAGTGAGCGACACAATGGCAATCAGGTTATTGCGCTCCGGCGTGGTCAGCGCGGTTTGTAGCTGCTGTAACTCCTCCATCGCGCTATCAACGCCAAGCTGGCCGCTGTCGACTTCAATCACCGCCACCACACGCGGCTGATTCAAATCAATACCAAGGCGCTGTGCCCATTCGGTGAGTGCTGGGGTATGCTCCTCGGCCTGAATCAGGTTCATCACCAGTTCTTCACGTAGGCGGCTGTCCTGCGCCAGCAGATGCATCAGGCGCGACTGCTCCAGCATCATTTCGGCGGTCATACACACCAGTTCGCCGTATTTACGTAGCGACTCCGGCGAGCCTGTCAGACCAATCACACCGACGATTTCGCCTTCAAGGCGCAGCGGTAAATTAATCCCCTGGCGCACGCCGTGCAGATGGCGCGCCACAGCGTCGTCAATGTCCACCACCCGGCCCTGCGCCAGCACCAGCAGCGCCCCTTCGTGCAACTCCCCAATGCGTTCTTTGTCACCGCTGCCAATAATACGCCCGCGGGCGTCCATCACGTTGATATTGGTATCGATAATACGCATGGTACGCGCCACAATGTCCTGTGCCATCCGCGTATCCAGATGCCAGCCCGCCATAATTCGCTCCTGAGAATAACGCCGACGCACCAGCATAAGCCAGCAGGCAAACAACAGCATTGTGCAACTGCACAATGCTGAGGCAGGAATCCGGGAGTTGTGGAAAACATCACAAAAAAAGAGGGCCGCAAACGCGGCCCTGAAAAAAGCTAAGGAATATTATTTGTTACTGCATCAGGAGATAAATTGAGGTATCGCCACGTTGTACGTTTAACGCCAGCACGGGCGGCTTGGCTTCGAGGATCTTACGCAGCTCGGCAATGTTCTTAACCGGCTGCTGGTTTGCGCCGACGATGATGTCACCTTTCTTCAGGCCAATGCGCGCAGCCTGAGAGTTCGCCTTCACGCTGTTAACCACAACACCTTTATCTTTACCCGCCTGGTTGCTTATTTCCGCGCCTTCAATACCGCTGAAGATGCTGGAAGAGTCTACCTGCGTCTGGCTGCTCTGCTGCAGCTCAAGGTCAACCGTCACTTCTTTGCCTTCACGCAGCAGGCCAAGTGCAATCTTGCTGCCAACCGGCATCGTGCCGACCTGCGCGCGCAGCGCAGCAAAGCTGCTGACAGGCTTGCCGTTCATGGAAACAATGACGTCACCGGCTTTCACACCTGCTTTCGCCGCAGATGAGTTCGGCATCACCTGGCTTACAAAGGCACCGCGCTGGGCATCAACCTTCATCGCTTTAGCGAGGTCAGAGTTCAACTCAGTCCCCATAATACCCAGCTCGCCGCGGCGCACCTGGCCAAATTGCACCATCTGGCCGGTCAGGCTTTTCACCATGTTGCTTGGGATAGCAAAGCCGATGCCGATGTTGCCGCCGTCTGGCGCAAGAATGGCGGTATTAATACCGATAAGCTCACCGTTGAGGTTAACCAGCGCACCACCGGAGTTACCGCGGTTAATCGCCGCATCGGTCTGGATAAAGTTTTCGTAGTTTTCAACGTTCAGACCGCTGCGCCCCAGTGCTGAAACAATCCCGGAGGTCACGGTTTCACCCAACCCGTATGGGTTGCCGATTGCCACAGCGTAATCACCTACGCGCAGCGTGTCGGAATCAGCAAGCTTAATCGCCGTCAGGTTTTTCGGCTCTTTCAGTTCCAGCAGCGCGATATCAGAACGCGGGTCTTTACCCACAACTTTGGCGTCAAATTTGCGCCCGTCGCTCAGTTGCACCTTGATGGTGGTGGCGTTATCCACGACGTGGTTATTGGTGACAACATAACCTTTGGCAGCATCAATAATGACGCCAGAACCCAGGGCTGCAAATTTCTGCTGCTGGTTGCCACCACCGCCCGGGCCGCCCTGGCACAGCGGTGAGCCCTGGAACGGTGAGCCGTCCTGGCAGAACGGTGAATCATCACCAAAGAACTGCTGTAAATTACGCGGCATCCGGCCTGCATTAACCGTCGTACTCCCTTCTACGTTAATGCTCACCACTGATGGCATCACTTTTTCCAGCATCGGCGCGAGACTTGGCATCTGCTGCGACGAGGTGATGGAAGAAGCGGTCTCAGCGGCGATAGCGGACACCGGGCCCAGCGCCAAACCCAGACTCAGAGCCAGCGCACTCATTGCTAACGTGGTTTTTTTCATCTTTGTTTCTCAAATTACCTGTTGGGTAAAAACTGTGATACGAACGACATATCAGAGTGATGTTTATATCGCGAAGTTCCCTTATTCACGCTCTGGAAAAAGTAAAAATTTATTGGCGATCTTTACAAAAGTAAAAATCATCACGTCACCGCCATCAGTCTGCGGTATTCATCCCAGGCATAAAGATCGGTCATTCCGCTGATATAATCCTGAATAAGGCGACAACGGTAATAAAACTCCAACACTTCATATTGTGGATTGTGTGGTGAAAGTTTCTCCATCACATCGATATACGCCTGGCAGTGGCTGGACGATAATTTATGGTACAACCGAGTCTCAATGGGCTTGCCACTCACGCGATTATGCTCCACCAGTTGCTGGAAATCAGCGAGCGACAGCATTAGCAGCGGGCGATAAATATCAAGAAGGCCGGTGATAACCCGATAACCCTGTAATTCCAGCTGCTCCACATCCGGGTGGCTAAATACGTGAGCCAGGGCTACCTGCTTGTAAACCTTAAGCAAACTGCTGTGTTCGCTTTTATCTTCCAGCAATGCGCCATTGAAAGAACCGGCGAAAATACTGTCGATGTTGTCAATAAAGCGTTGTGCAGCGTAAGGCACCAGTTTATTGAGAGTATTCACACGAAGATTTAAAAAAAACTGATTTTTCACATTTCGTTTCGCTTTCCCCTCAGGCAAGGCACGCGATTTTTCTGCCCCATTGCCCCCTTCAGCTTCTGATTTCCTATAGGCTTTATCTAGGGCATCTTTCACCACCTCGGTGAAAAGTTGGCCGCCTGATGTTTCATTCCAGCTGGAGCATAAATATTCATACAGTTGATCCACGGTGAATATCTTTTTTTCCACCGCATCTTCCAGATCGGCCACGCAATAAGAAATATCGTCAGCCGCTTCCATAATCCAGGTGAGCGGGAAGCGGCAATATTCCCCAAGATCCAGCGCTGTACGCAGCCGGGAAATATAGCCCTCCTCGGAGAGATAAAAACCGGGTTTTTTCTTCAGGTAAGGCCAGCCTCCTGGAGGTGGCTGCGAATCCCAGGCCGGGCGGGTATATTTCATAATGCAGCCTACCTGCGCCCAGGTGAGATTAAGGCGGAGCAATGTGTGCACCAGACGTATACCCTGGGCATTGCCTTCAAAATGGCACAGATCCTGGCGAACTTTATCACGTAGCATATTAAGGCTATCGTTGGTACTGACCTTACGCAGCGCTGGGATCTCGCAGCTGTCGTTCTCGGCTACATCTTCAGGCTTCAGCCTCTGGCGAAACCAGTCATTAATCGCCGCTTCACCAAAATGACCAAACGGCGGGTTGCCGATGTCATGCATCAGGCAGGCCATTTCAACAATACTTTCAAATGGGCCGGAAAGCTCATCAAGCCCATATTTTGCAAGCAGCTCATGGTCTTTGAGATAGCTTAGGATCTCACGGGCAATATAGCGGCCTACCTGCTGGACTTCCATTGAGTGCGTCAGGCGTGAACGCACTGCCGCATTGCGCTCCAGTGGAAACACCTGGGTTTTCTGTTGCAGGCGACGGATAGCGGGTGAGTTGATAATACGCCCGCGGTCACTTTCGAAGACACGCAGGATCTTATGCTCACCTGCGCCGCCTTCCGAGGAAGGATAATAACGCTGCCAGTTTATTTTCCTGCGAAAGTCGATATCACTCATGCTCCCTCCGTTTATTTTCCTGGCTGCATGCCATGATAGACTATGCCCGCAAATCCAACTATTAGCGAGTAACCCGATATGAAAGCAGGCATCATTGGTGCAATGGAAGAAGAAGTCACGCTGCTGCGCGATAAAATTGACAACCGTCAGACGTTAAAACTGGCGGGCTGTGAAATTTACACCGGTACGCTAAACGGCGTAGACGTTGCACTGCTGAAATCGGGCATTGGTAAAGTCTCGGCGGCAATGGGCGCCACGCTGCTGCTGGAGCACTGCAAGCCGGACGTTATCATCAACACCGGTTCTGCGGGCGGTCTGGCCTCGTCGCTGAAAGTGGGCGATATCGTGGTCTCAAGTGAAGTGCGCTACCACGATGCCGACGTCACCGCCTTTGGCTACGAATATGGCCAGATGGCAGGCTGCCCGGCCGCATTTGTGGCCGACGACAAACTGATTGGCGCCGCAGAACAGTGCATCGAACAGCTGAACCTGCATGCAGTGCGTGGCCTGGTGGTGAGCGGTGATGCCTTTATTAATGGCGCTGAAAACCTAGCGAAAATCCGCACCCGCTTCCCGCAGGCTATCGCCGTAGAAATGGAAGCCACCGCTATCGGCCATGTCTGCCACAATTTCGGCACGCCGTTTGTGGTGGTGCGCGCTATTTCCGACGTGGCGGACCAGGAATCCCACCTGAGCTTTGACGAGTTCCTGGCAACGGCTGCCAGACAGTCAAGCCTGATGGTCGAAACCCTGCTACAGAAACTGGCACATGGCTAACGTGCGCGTTACGCGCACCTTGTGCGCGCTCACACTGCTGCTCCCGGCGTGGCTCAGTGCCGCGCCGCGTGTCGTGACGCTTTCCCCGGCCAATACCGAACTTGCTTTTGCCGCAGGCATCACGCCTGTGGCAGTCAGCGCCTGGTCGGATTATCCCGACGCGGCAAAGCCGCTTGAGCAGGTCGCAAGCTGGCAGGGCATCAACGCGGAGCGCATTATTGCGCTCAAACCTGACCTGGTGCTGGCCTGGCGCAGCGGCAACGCCGAACGCCCGGTCAATCAGCTTGAAAAGCTGGGGATTAAGGTCATCTGGATAGATCCGCAGAGCGTAGAGGATATCGCCCGCGCGCTGGATACGCTTGCCAACTGGAGTCCGGAGCCTGACAAGGCGCATCAAGCGGCATCCGCCCTGCGGTCCGGATGGCAGGCGTTGCAAAGCGAGTACGCCGACCGACCGCGTAAAAAGGTGTTTCTGCAATTTGGCACCAGGCCACTCTTTACCAGCGGCAAACACTCTATTCAGAACGATGTCCTGAGCGTGTGCGGCGGTGAAAATATCTTTGCCGACAGCACTGTCACCTGGCCGCAGGTGAGTCGTGAACAGGTGCTGACCCGACGACCGCAGGCTATCGTTATCGCCGGTGATGCCCGCAAAGCCGAGGCTGTGAAGCAGTTCTGGGGCAGCGCGTTATCCGTTAATGTGATTACGCTCAACGGGGACTGGTTCGAGCGCGCCGGACCGCGTATTATCCTCGCCGCCCGGCAGCTATGCGACGCGCTGGCGCAGGTTAATTAACGAGTTGAGGCAACGCGATGCTGGTTTACTGGCTGGATATCTTAGGGACTGCGGTATTTGCTATTTCCGGCGTCTTGCTGGCGGGTAAGCTGCGCATGGACCCGTTCGGCGTGCTGGTACTTGGTGTTGTTACCGCCGTCGGTGGCGGGACTATTCGCGATATGGCGCTCGCCAACGGCCCGGTCTTCTGGGTCAAAGACCCGACCGATCTTATCGTTGCCATGGTGACCTGCGTGCTCACGCTGGTGCTGGTGCGCCAGCCTCGTCGCCTGCCCAAATGGATACTGCCCGTACTGGATGCCGTAGGCCTTGCGGTATTTGTTGGTATTGGCGTTAATAAGGCCATCCTTGCCGATACCGGGCCGATGATTGCCGTATGCATGGGCGTGCTGACCGGCGTCGGCGGCGGTATTATTCGCGACGTGCTGGCTCGCGAAATCCCAATGATTCTGCGCACCGAAATCTACGCCACCGCGTGCATTATTGGCGGGCTGGTACACGTGATTGCTTTCCAGTTGTTCCACCAGCCGCTGGAAAAAGCGAGCATGATTGGCATGGCGGTAACGCTGCTGATTCGCCTTGCGGCTATCCGCTGGAACCTCAAGCTGCCTGCCTTTGCGCTGGACGAGCGCCACTGAGATTGACCACAGCCATAAAAATGCGCCTTAAGGCGTAATGCTGGTCATTTAAGGTTTAGTGAGTATTCCGCTCACTTGAAGCCCGATAACAAATGGAACTTCATCTGCGGTGAACGGGCAAAGAGGGCCACCGCGGCCCTATGCAATCTCCGGCGGCCCCGCAACGAAATCGCCGCTTCGCGGTACGCTCACCTCCCGGCGCTGCGCCTGCGGTCGGCTCCACGCAGCATCCATGCTGCGCATCGCCTCAGCCCGCCATCCCTGCCGGGCTGACCTTGTCTTCACGCCTCCGGTTCGCCGATTTCAGCGGGGGTCAGCAACCCCCACACTGTATGCCCTGTGTGCGTTAAAAACGCATACGTGCGCTGTTCATCTGCAAAAGGAAAGAAAAAGGCCCGATGATTCGGGCCTCAGAAGAAGGCAATTTTTAAGCATTAGCATGAATGCCTATTAATAAAAATGCTTTAAGTGAGCAGACCTATGCCTTAAGGTGCGACTTTTCGCACTGCACATCTATCAGATGCTGAATGACGAGCCACAGCCGCAGGTGCTTTTCGCATTCGGGTTGGTCACCACAAAGCGCGAGCCTTCCAGACCTTCGGTGTAATCCACCGCGCCACCCACCAGATATTGCAGGCTCATTGGGTCAACGACCAGCGCAACGCCCTGCTTCTCAATGGTCATGTCGCCGTCGTTAATCTGGTCATCAAAGGTGAAACCATACTGGAAGCCGCTGCAACCACCACCGGTAATATAGACACGCAGTTTAAGCTGCGGATTCTCTTCATCTGCAATCAGATTTTTAACTTTACTGGCGGCCGCATCGGTAAACTCCAGCGGCAGTGCTGCTACGTCATCGCTCATTTTTTGCTCCAAACCAGAATCTCAATCGGGCGAAAAGACGCCCGATGGTTAGCGTTATTATCCAATACCCTGGTGAATCGTTCAAGTATTCTGCGATCCAGTCTGGCTTTGCAATGCCTGCTGACTCGCCAGCGTGCGGGCAAGAATGCTGGAATACAGCGGCTTACCACCCAAAAACTGTGCCAGTAGCGTAGCGCCGAGGCAGGTAATAATCATTGGCAAAATAAGCTGATAATTGTCGGTCATCTCCAGCACCAGCACAATACCGGTGAGCGGCGCGCGCACCGAGGCGGCAAACAGCGCGCCCATACCTGCAATAGCAAACGTCCCGGCATCCAGCTGATAAGCCGGGAACCAGGCCGCGCAGGCCATGCCAAAAGCAGTGCCGAGCAGCGTGCCCAGCGCGAGCATCGGTGCGAAAATGCCGCCCGGCGCGCCAGAGGCAAAGCACAACACGGTGGTCACCACGCGGGCAATAAAGATAAACACCAGCATACCGAGCGCATAATTCCCGGCCGCAGCTACAGGAATCAGGTTAAATCCCCCGCCCGCAGCCGACGGCTCTATCAGCCCCAGTACGCCACACAGTCCCCCCAGCAACGCGCCTGTAAGCACCCATTTGTTAATTTTGCCGCCGTGCAGGCGATGGAACATGTCCTGGGTTTTAAAAATAAGGTGGTTAAACAGCGGCCCCAGCACACCAAAAATCATACCCAGCACCAGATACAGCCACAGCGTTTGCAACGGCGCGTTGCTGAGTTTACCGACATCAATCACGGCACCTTCGCCGTTGAAGACTCTGAACACCACGCTCGACATAATCACGCCGGTAAACACAGCCTTAATCGAAATCAGGTTGTAACGAAACTGCGGGCGCATCTCTTCGATAATAAACAGAATACCCGCCAGCGGCGCGTTAAACGCCGCTGACATCCCGGCGGCGGCACCGGTCGCCAGTAGCGTGTGTCGCGCTTCAGCGCTGCGTAAGCGCAGCACATCAAGCACCATGCGCCCGATATTGCCGCCAATTTGCACCGTTGGCCCTTCGCGCCCGAGCACCATCCCGCCACCGAGTGTGCCAAGACCGCCAATAAACTTAACCGGCAGCACCCGCCACCAGCGCACCGGGCGCAGTTCTTCAAGCGCCCCCTCTATTTCCGGGATGCCGGAACCGCCCGCCTCTGGCGCAAAGCGACGTACCAGCCAGTAGCCCAGCGCCGCCAGCAGTGCAGAGGCGATAAACGCCAGCGGCCAGGCAAGCCAGGCGTGGTCAGCCACGCCCGCAATGGCGCCGAGGCGCTGGTACTGAACCCAGTTCACGGCTTTTTCAAACGCCACGCCCGCCAGCCCCGCCAGGGTGCCGACCAGCGCGGCCATAAGCAGTATCAGCAGTGGTGTTTTGTCACGATGCAGCAGGCGCTTGATGGCTTCTCTACGCCGCAGGCGTAAAATCTCGCGCGCACCAAAGGACGGTGTTTCAGGATTCATGGCGATTTACATACGGTTAGTCGGGTTTGATGCCTTAAGTCTACGCCCCTGCTCCCGCATCGTCTCGGAAAATACGTGATGGATTGCCCGGTGACGGCTTTGTAACCCGGCACCACAATCCCGTAGAATAGCCACAAACTTTCATTCCACGAATCAGGAGCCGATTCATGAGCCAGTCTGAAACCCTTTATGCCGCCGCGCGCGAGCTTATCCCCGGTGGCGTAAACTCTCCGGTTCGCGCCTTCAGCGGCGTGGGCGGTACGCCGCTGTTTATCGAACGTGCCGACGGCGCATTTATTTATGACGTCGATGGTAAAGCCTATATCGACTATGTCGGCTCATGGGGCCCGATGGTGCTCGGGCACAACAACGCCACCATCCGCAACGCGGTAATTGAAGCCGCCGAACGCGGCCTGAGCTTCGGCGCACCGACCGGCATGGAAGTGAAAATGGCGCAGCTTGTCACCGACCTCGTGCCGTCAATGGACATGGTGCGTATGGTGAACTCCGGCACCGAAGCCACCATGAGCGCCATTCGCCTGGCGCGCGGTTTCACCGGGCGCGACAAAATCATCAAATTTGAAGGCTGCTATCACGGCCACGCCGACTGCCTGCTGGTGAAAGCCGGTTCCGGCGCGCTGACGCTCGGCCAGCCGAACTCACCGGGCGTTCCGGCCGACTTCGCTAAACACACCCTGACCTGTACCTACAACGACCTCGCCTCCGTGCGCACCGCGTTCGAGCAGTATCCACAGGACATTGCCTGCATTATCGTTGAGCCGGTGGCGGGCAACATGAACTGCATACCGCCGCAGCCGGACTTCCTGCCAGGCCTGCGCGCGCTGTGCGACGAGTTCGGCGCGTTGCTGATTATTGATGAAGTGATGACCGGCTTTCGCGTCGCACTCGGCGGCGCCCAGGCGTACTACGACGTCACGCCGGACCTGACCTGCCTTGGCAAAATCATCGGCGGCGGCATGCCGGTGGGCGCTTTCGGCGGTCGCCGCGACGTAATGGACGCGCTGGCACCGACCGGTCCGGTTTACCAGGCGGGCACGCTCTCCGGCAACCCGGTGGCAATGGCGGCGGGCTATGCCTGCCTGCAACAGGTGGCACAGCCGGGCGTGCATGAAACGCTGGACAGTCTGACCACGCAACTCGCCGCTGGCCTGCTGAATGCTGCCAAAGAAGCAGGCATTCCGCTGGTGGTCAACCACGTTGGCGGCATGTTCGGTATCTTCTTTACCGACGCCGAGCGCGTCACCTGCTATCAGGACGTGGTGGCCTGTGATACGGAACGCTTTAAGCGCTTCTTCCACCTGATGCTCGACGAAGGCGTTTACCTGGCGCCGTCAGCGTTCGAAGCGGGCTTTATGTCCATTGCCCACAGTGAAGAAGACATCAATAACACCATTGATGCCGCACGCCGCGCATTCGCGAAGCTGTAACTCGCCGCTGTAACGAAAAAGGCCGCTGCGTGAACCGCAGCGGCCTTTTCTTTTGCCTTAATTCAGCGTCATTTCCCCTGCCTTCTCAGCAGCAGCACAAAGTACGGCGCGCCAATGAAGGTCGCCAGCAACCCGGCTGGAATTTGATCCGGGAACAGGAACATACGCCCGCACCAGTCGGCCAGCACCATTAACGCGCCGCCCAGCAGCGCGGCAATAAGGAGCTGCGGCAGCGCGCGGCGAAAACCGAGCATACGTGTAATATGCGGGGCCATCAGGCCAACAAAACTCAGCGGGCCGATAACCAGCGTGGCGGTGGCGGTGAGCGTAGCGGCCAGCAGTAACAGCGCCAGGCGCACCGGCGTGAGCGCAATACCCACACCTCTGGCTGTGGCGCTACCGAGTGGCAGTATCTGTAGCCAACGCTGGCACAGCGGCGTCAGCACCAGCAAAAACACCATTACGGCGGCGGTACGCAGCGCCTGCTCGCCGGTCACGCTGTAGGTCGAACCCGAGATCCACGTCAGCAGCGTCGCCATACGCGGGTCACCGCTGGCAAGCAGTAACATCAGCAGCATACTAAACGCAGTACTGAGCGCCATCCCGGCCAGCAGCATACGCTGGGGTGAAAAGCCGCCACGCCCGCCGACTACGGTAATGATGAGCAGCGTCACCGCGGCACCGAGGCTACCCGCAGGCAGCAGCCAGGCAAAGGCATCTCCCGGCACCATAAACATCATGACTACCACGCCGAACGCAGCACCGGAGCTAATACCCAGCACCTCCGGGCTTGCCATGCCGTTGCCGGTCAGACGCTGAATAATACAGCCCGCCACCGCCAGCATCATGCCTGCGCTAAGTGCGGCCAATACACGCGGCCAGCGCCACTGCCACACATCACGAAGCCCGCTTCCCGTTGCCCAGCGCCAGCCTTCGGCATCGCGACCAAAGGTCAGCGCCACCGCCAGCAATAACAGCAGTAGCCCCAGGCCGAGTAAGGCATAGCCGAGCACGTGATGGCGTTCATTCGTCACCTGGGCACCCTGCGACATTGATGGCTCGCGCGACGTGCGCAGGCGCGGCAGCAGCCACAGCAGCAGCGGCGCACCAATCATTGCCGTCACCGTACCGGTAGAGATCTCGCGCCATACCGTCGCCAGCCAGACAATAAGCTGGTCAGAAAGCCAGAGGATCAGTGCGCCAATCACCGCCGCCAGCACCATGCGAGTGAGCAGGCGGCGCGCACCCAGCATCTTCGCCAGCAGCGGCGCAAACAGACCGATAAAACCAACAATGCCGACCGCATTAACCAGCAGTGCACTAATGGCGACGGCGAGCGTGAGCGCCAGCAGCCGCATCAGCGACAACGCCAGTCCCAGGTTACGTGCCACACCGTCATCAAGCCCAATCAACGTCAGCGGGCGCAGCATCAGCACTACCAACACCACGGCACCCAGCAGACGCGGCCACAGCTCACGCACGCCGTGCCAGTCGGTCTGCGTCAGTGAACCTGTGCTCCATAAAAACACGTTCTGCAACGCATCATGATTGAAAATCACCAGCAGCTGATTAACCGCACCGCAGTACATGCTCATTACCAGACCCGCCAGAATCAGCGTGACCGGCGACAGACGCTTGCCCCAGGCCGCGCCAAACACCAGCAGCGCGACAAGACCGGCGCCGGCAAGGGCTGCGAACTGTTGCAGGAACACCGGCAACGTCCACAACGTGGCGACCGTCACACCAAGCTGCGCGCCGGTGGCCACGCCGAGCGTCGTCGGCTCTGCCAGCGGGTTACGCAGCACCTGCTGGAACAGCACGCCTGCCAGCCCCAGCCCGGCGCCCACCAGCAGCGCTATCGCCAGACGCGGCAGCGCACTGTAATAAAACAGCATCTCGCTGATGTTATCGATATCTGGCTGCCGCCACGCCTGGCCCCAGGCCGTACGTGGCAACAGCGCCGTCAGGTTATGGAATGTCAGCAGCAGCGCACTGATAAACAGCGCCGACAGCAGCAGTACCGGCAGAGCAAGGGAACGTGTTTTCATGGCCGTGCTCCCAGCGCGCCGTCGAGCACACGGCAGAAATGCATGGCTGACAGTGTTGCCCCGTAAAACCACACCGACTGCACGCGAGTAAAACGCTTCTGGCGTACAAACGGCATGGCCTGCCACAGCGGCATAGCGGCAATCTGGCGCATCAGCGCATCATCACCATGCGCAAAGCACACCACCTGCGCCGTTTTCACCGCCGCCAGCCGTTCCAGGCCAACGACCGCACTGCCCCAGAAGTTCACTTCTCCCTGCCAGGCGTTCTCCAGGCCTAATTCATCCATCACCTGCTGGAACAGACTATTTTTGCCAATGATCAGCGCATGGCGCGCATCCATCAATGACATCAGCAGCAGCGGCTGTCCGCGCCAGGGCGCAAAACGCGCTTTCATGCTCGCCATAAACTCATCGAACTGCCCAAGGTGAGCGCGCGCTCGCTGACCGAGGCCCAGGCGCTCGCCAACGGCAGTCAACGACGCGCGCGCGCTGGTAAGGGGCTGCGAGCCGTCGCTAAAGCGCACGCCCATGCCCGGCGCAATGCGTTCGATTTTTTCAGGCTTTGGGCCGTAGCCCGCAGAATAGAGAATCAACGAGGGATGAAGCTGGCTTAGTAGTTCAAGGTTAGGTTCGGTGCGCAGGCCCACGTCAATGACGCCGTCCGGCAGCGCCGGTTGCCCGACCCACAGGCGATAGTTGCGGGCATCGGCCACCGCCAGCGGTGCCACACCCAGCGCCAGCAGCAGTTCCACCGGCAGCCATTCCAGCGCCACGATGCGGTCAAGTTCAGGCAAACCAGCACGGCTGATGCCCGGAGTCATCAGAAGCGGCGAAAGCGCCATTGCGGTCAGCAAACGGCGGCGCGTGATTGAAGAATCAAACATTGTCGGCCTCACCAGACGAAACTGACCGGCGCACTGCCCGACGGATGCGGCAAAATGCCCATCGGGATGCCGTAAATCTGCTCCAGCGTTTCGCTGTTCATCATGTCCGCAGGCGTGCCCTGGGCAATGGTTTCGCCGCCGCGCAACGCCACCATCCAGTCGCAGTAACGCGCTGCCATGTTGATGTCGTGCAGCACCGCAATCACCGTCAGCCCACGCTCCTCGCTCAGGTGGTGAATCAACGCATGTACTTCCACCTGATGAGCAACGTCCAGCGCTGACGTCGGTTCGTCGAGCAGTAAACAGCGGCTGTCCTGGGCCACCAGCATGGCAATCCACGCGCGCTGGCGTTCGCCGCCGGAGAGGCTGTCCACCAGCCGATGGGCGAAGGGTTTCAGGCCAACAAGGGAAATCGCTTCCTCCACCTTCTCCCGGTCCGCGACGCCAAAACGCCCCAGCGCACCGTGCCACGGATAGCGGCCAATCGCCACCAGCTCGCGCACGGTCATGCCTTCTGCTGCGGGCAACTGCTGCGGCAGATAAGCCACCATGCGGGCAAAGGCTTTACTGTTCCAGCTGTCCAGCGGCTGTCCGGCGAGCAGAATGTCGCCTTCAGACGGTTTCTGGTGACGACCCAGCATTTTCAGCAGCGTCGATTTGCCGGAGCCATTGTGGCCGATAAGACCGGTGACTTTACCGGCGGGGAAGGTCAAAGAGAGTGAGTGCAGCAGCGTGCGTCCCGGCACGCGAAAGGTGACATCATTGAGGCTAAAGGTTGCCTCCTGAACGCTCGGTTTATCCTGCATAACTCGCCAACCTGTTGAAGGGCACGGCGAACCGTGCCCTGAGAGGAAAGATAAATCAGAAGCTGAACGTCGCGGTGGCAATCACCTGACGCTCTGCGCCCCAGTAGCAGGCGTAATCACGATAGCAGCTGGAGACATAGTCGCGGTTGAACAGGTTCGTTACGTTCACACCCACCGACGAGCCAGGCAACCCAACGCGCGCCAGATCGTATTTAACGGTGGCGTCAGCAACGGTATAGCTCGGTACATTAAAGGTCTGGTTCGCCTTATCCACCGTGGTGTAGAAACTGGAGGTGTTCCCGACATAGCGAACGCCTGCGCCCATCGTTAACCCACTCAGCGCCGTTTCATGGAAGGTGTAATCCATCCACAGTGACGCCATGTTACGCGGAACTTCCGCCGGGCGCTTGCCCTGGAAGTTAGTATCTTCGGTATATTCCGCGTCGG
Source organism: Enterobacteriaceae bacterium 4M9 (assembly GCA_010092695.1). GTDB lineage: Bacteria > Pseudomonadota > Gammaproteobacteria > Enterobacterales > Enterobacteriaceae > Tenebrionibacter. Next base: position 4,010,626 of record JAADJJ010000001.1, read on the forward strand.
TATAGCTGTACGCCGCCGTCATGTCGATATTGGCGGTCAGCGCCGCTTTCGCTTCCAGCTCAAAACCGCGTGAACGAATCTCGCCGCCCATGACGCTGAACATCGCATTGCGCGGATCCGCAGTCAGGTTTTTGTCTTTGGTAATCTGGAACACCGACGCGGTCACGACAATCGGCTGATCCTTAGGCACATATTTCACACCCGCTTCATACTGCTTGCCGCGAGACGGATCGAACGCCGTGCCTTCCAGCGAACGTCCGGCGTTTGGCTCAAACGACTCGCTGTAGCTGAAGTACGGCGTGATACCGTTATCAAACAGATAGTTGATGCCGCCGCGCCAGGTGAAGGCTTCGTCGCGGTTCACATTATCAGAGGCATCGGCATAGCTGGTTTTGCGGGTGTGTACGCTGGATTTGGCAAAGTCATAGCGCCCGCCGAGCGTCATGACCCACTGGTTCCATTCTGCCTGGTCCTGCACATACAGGCCAGTCTGCTCCAGGCGGTTAAGCACCTGGTATTTATCTGCGTACGGATAGATATTCGATGGCGTCACACCGCCCTTGTTCAGATCAAGCGGATCGGCTGCGCCATACTGAGCGTCAACGTCGTTACGGCTGCGCAGGTAGTCCACGCCAGTCAAAAGCGTATGCTCGACCGCACCGGTATCAAACTTGCTTTCAACCTGGGTATCCACGCCAAAGTTGGTCAGGTCTTCGTCTGAGCGCACGTAGCTGCGGCTGAGCACGCCAGGCTGGTCCGTCATGCCAAAGCCGTAGACCGAGCGATACATGGTATTCACATGGGAATAGCGCAGGTTCTGGCGCACGGTAAAGGTGTCGTTAAAAGCGTGCGCGAAGCTGTAGCCCACCATCTGCTGGCGGCGCTGCATTTTGTTGTCCGGATCGCCTTCGTTAAAGTCGGTCGGCAGCTTATGCGACTGGCCGTTGGCATCCACATACGGCACCACGGTGCCGGTGCGCGGCAGCCAGCCGTAGTAACCGGCGTTCGGGTCGCTCTGGAAGTTGCTCAGGAAGGTAAAATCGGTTTTGTCATCCGGACGCCAGCTAAAGGAAGGGGCAATGGCGTAGCGGTTAGCCTTGACGCTCTGCTGCTGGGCGTTCTGGCTGAAAGCCAGACCGGTTAAGCGGTAAGAATAAACACCGTTGTCGTCTATCGCATCGCTGAAGTCAAACCCGGTCTGAAAAAGGCTACGGGAACCGGCCTTGAACTGAATTTCGCGCAGCGGTTCGGTGGTCGGGCGTTTGCTGACCATCGACACCACACCGCCGGGATTGCTGTTGCCATAAAGAACAGATACTGGCCCGCGAATCAACTCTGCGCGTTCCAGAAAATAAGGATCCATCGACACTTCAGAGTAGTTATTGCCCTGCAAACGCAAACCATCCAGATACTGGTTGGTGTTCACCGTTGACGGTGAGGTAAAGCCACGAATGGAAACCACATCGTAGGTGTTGGAACTGCCGCGAGTGGCAAACACACCTGGCGTATAGCTTAAGGCCTCTTTGACGGTCTGCGGCTGGCGCATGTTCATCTCTTCACGCGTCACCACAGAAATTGACTGCGGGGTTTTCTCGATTGGCGTGTCGGTTTTGGTCGCCGTCGCCGTGCGTTTTGCGGCGATGGTCGGGGCCGGCCCCCAGGCGCTTTCCGGCTGGACTGATGCCGCTCCTGCGGTAACAGTGATGGTATCTTCTTTGGTGTTGTCTGCAGCCAGGGCAGATGCAGAAATGCCGCCAAGTGCCGCAGCAATCAGCACGGCAAGACGGCAGACGGAGGCATTGGCCGGCAGGCCAGTGTGTAAACGCGCCATTGTGATTTTCTCTGAATGAATGGATGTCTGAGAACGTAAACGATAATTATTATTATGGGCGAGGATAATAGGCGAAACGCTGCCAGGTTTTCAAGTACAACCTGGCGCGCCAGGAGCCGTCATAGCAGGAATCAGCCTTAATAATGACCGGTGATTTATGTTTCATTCACACAACGTTCATCCCGCCACGCAGAGTCAAACACTGAAAGTGCTTACGTCATATCTCAAATAAAATAAAAGCCCGCGAATGGATTGCGGGCTTTTCAGGTAATTCATTCAGCGCTCTGGATTAATTTGAGCCAAACATATCCTTAATCCAGCCCGCCACACCGTCGCTTTTCTGTTCCTGCTGTTGCTGTTGCTGCTGTTGTTGCGGCTGCTGCTGTGGCTGGTCAGAAGACTGGCTGAACGGATTGCGCGCCTCGGCCTGCTGCTGACTCTGCTGGCACAGCCCCTGTGGATTGGTGGTCCACACCGGCAACTGACGGAAACCGCCACCGCACTGGAAGGTGCCCGCTTCATCCACGCCAATATCGACAATATCTTCCGGTGCGACCAGGTCCAGCGGAATCGGTGACTGGTTGCTCAGGTAACGCTGATAAATCGACATGGCGCCGCTCGAGCCATACAGGCGCGTCGGCTGGTTGTTATCGCGGCCCACCCAGGTGATAACCACCTCTTTGCCATCAATCCCGGCAAACCAGGTATCCACATTGTTATTGGTGGTACCGGTTTTGCCCGCCAGGTGCAGTTTCGGGAATTTCCCTCCCAGCGCACGCCCGGTGCCGCGCAGCATGACCTGCTGCATGGTGTACAGCGTCATGTACGCCGCCTGCGCCGGTACGGCACGCTCAGACTGCGGATAGCTCTGGTACAGCGCCGTGCCATCTTCGGCAATCACCGAGCGCAGCGCCGACATCTCAGCGCGGTTACCGCCACTGGCGATGGTCTGGAACGCCTGCGCCACTTCCACTGGCGTCAGGTTCAGCGCGCCGAGCAGCATGGCCGGAACCGGCGTCAGCTGGTCTTTCGGTGCACCGAGTTTGATCCAGGTTTCGGTTACCGCAGGCAGCCCCAGCGACAGGCCAAGGTTAACCGTCGGCACGTTCATGGAGCGCGCCAGCGCATCCACCAGCATCACCTGACCGCTGAAGCGGCGGTCGTCATTCTGCGGTGACCAGGTTTTGCCGCCCGGTTGTGGAATGGAAAGCGGCGCATCGGCAATCCAGGTGTTCAGGCGGTATTTATCCGGCTGACTTAGCGCTGTCAGGTACGTTGCCGGTTTTGCCAGCGAGCCAATGGAGCGGCGCGCCTGCATAGCACGGTTGTAACCGGCAAACTCTGGCTTCGCGCTGCCGACCATCGCGCGCACTTCACCGCTGAAGCGGTCAACGACCACCATCGCACTTTCGAGATCGGTTAACTTACGCTGCTTAATCAGCGCCGGAATACCGTCAGTTACCGCTTTCTCTGCCGCGTCCTGCGCCACCGGGTCAAAGGTGGTGAAGATTTTCACGCCGGAAAGATCCTGCACCTTGTTACCAAGCTTGTCGTGCAATTGCTGGCGAACCATCTGCATAAAGGCCGGCTGTGGTGAAATCACGCCACCGCGCGGCTGCACGCCTAACGGACGGGCGCTCAGCATGTCATACAGTTCCTGGTCGATGATTTTCTGCTGCTGTAGCAGACGCAGCACCAGGTTACGGCGTTCCAGCGCCAGCTTCGGGTTACGCCACGGGTTATACAGCGACGCCCCTTTCACCATCCCCACCAACAGCGCCTGCTGGTCGAGGCTCAGTTCTTCTACCGGGCGCCCAAAGTAATAGAGGCTCGCCAGCGGGAAGCCGCGAATCTGGTCGTCGCCGCTCTGACCGAGATAGACCTCGTTCAGATAGAGTTCCAGAATGCGATCCTTGCCGTAGCGCGCGTCCATAATCAGCGCCATGTAGGCTTCGTTGGCCTTACGCCACAGCGTGCGCTGGTTGGTGAGAAACAGGTTTTTCACCAATTGCTGGGTCAGCGTACTGCCGCCCTGCACCGCACGCCCGGCAGTAATGTTCGCCAGGAAAGCGCGGCCAATAGAGTACAGGCTGATGCCGTCATGCTCGTAGAAATGGCGGTCTTCAGTCGCCACCAGCGTATCAACCAGCAGGTCCGGGAAACCAGTGCGCGGCACAAACAGACGCTGCTCACCGTTGGGTGAGGAGAGCATGGTTATCAGGCGCGGGTCGAGGCGGAAGAAACCAAACTCGCGGCCCGTATCGAGGTTCTTAATCGACTCCAGCCTGTCGTTGCTAAACGTCAGGCGCGCGCGAATCTGCCCTTCTTTACTGTCAGGGAAGTCGAACGGACGGCGCAGCATATCAATATTGTTGCCCTGCACCGTAAACTCGCCCGGTCGCGTCATGCGCGTGACCTGGCGGTACTGGGTCGCCTCCAGCAGCTTCACCATCTCATTTTTGCTGTAGGGCATATCTGGCTCAAGGTTCACCATGCGGCCATACACTGCCGCCGGAAGCTGCCAGACTTTGCCATCGATGCGGCTGCGGATTTTCTGGTCCAGATAGACGCCGTAGGCAACAAAAATCACCAACAGCACAATCAGTAATTTCAATAAGAACCAAAGCCAGCTGCGCTTTTTGCGCGGCGTGCGCCCTTTTTTTACCTTACGTGGCATGGGCTCCTCGTCGTCATAGTCATCATCATCGTACTCATCGTCATACTGCTCCTCCCTGAGGCGACGACGGCTCGCCTTCTCGTTTACCGGACGGCCAGGCCTGCCTTTACGTCCGATAGGTTCGCGGTCATTCCCCGCCATGCTCTTTCTCCACACCAGTTCGTGTCGCAGGGAGCTGATTGTCACTTCCTGCCCGTCTTACGAAAGTAGAAACATCTCAAAATCCCCCGCCCGCGCTACTGATATTTTTTTGTGCGTCGGGTGGGTGCGGCTGCTGACGGGTCGTCAGGCCACACGTGTTTCGGGTAGCGCCCTTTCATTTCTTTTTGCACATCGCGGTACGCGCCGCGCCAGAAGGCGGCGAGATCGCGCGTGATTTGCAGCGGGCGTCGGGCGGGCGACAGCAGTTCCAGCACCAGCGGCACCCGGCCACCGGCGATAGCAGGCTGCGTCGCCTCACCGAACATCTCCTGCATCCGCACCGCCAGCGCAGGCGGGTTTTCTTCGTCGTAGCGAATAGCAATGCGGCTGCCAGTCGGCACAGTGTAATGCCCAGGCAGCTCACTATCCAGCCGTTGACGCTGTGTCCAGTCCAGCAGGTTGTAAAGCGCCTGCGCAAGGTCGATACGCTTCAGGGCCTGCAACGAACGCACACCGCCCATCTGTGGCAGCAGCCAGCGCTCAAGCGTCTCCAGCAGCGAGGCATCATCCACCGCAGGCCACGCATATTCCGGCAACCAGCGCGCCGCCCACATGAGCCTCAGGCGCAACTGTTGCGCCGCCTCGCTCCACTCCAGCACATCGAGGCCCTTGTCACGAATGCCGTTGAGCATCGCCTGATGCAGTTCCTCCTCAGACGGCTGGTTCAGCGGCTGGCTTTTAAGGGTCAATTGCCCCACGCGCCAGCGCCGCCAGGCCTTGAGCGTGCCTTTTTCGTCGTCCCATTCCACGCTGTCGCTTTGAGTCAGCAACTCAGGATGACTCGCCACCAGCGCGTCAATATCAAGCGGCAGCGCCTGTAAAATACGCGCATCCGGCGCGTTACTTCCCTGGAGCAGCAGCGGTGCAATCAGCCACTCATAGCGGGTCAGCGCATCATCACGCTCAAGCATGGCGCCCATGCCGTTTGCCAGCTGATAGCGCCCTTCCTGCCCACGTCGCCGGGCAATACGGTCGGCAAAACCCGTTACCAGCAGCCCCGCAGCCAGTGCGCTATCGCACTCGCCGCCTTTACTCTCCAGCCGCTGGTTTATCTGACGCGCACGCGCACGCCAGTTATCCTGGCGGCGGGACAGCGCGCTGCGCAAATCACCGTCGCCCCCGCGCGGTGGCTCTTCGAGAATGGCCGCAAGCTGCGCCGCCGTGGCCTGAGCATCGCGCCCTTCGGCCGCAGCCAGCATTGCCGCCAGCCGTGGCTCCATCCCCAATCGCGCCATCTGGCGGCCACGAGACGTCAAACGCCCCGCCTCGTCCAGCGCACCCAGCGTGCTAAGGAGTTTATGCGCCGCAGCAAGGTTAGCCGCAGGCGGTATGTCCAGCCAGTGCATCTGCGCCACATCGTGGCAGCCCCACTGAATCAGCTCCAGCAGCAGGCCCGACAGGTCGCTTTGCAGGATTTCTGGTTCGGCCTGGGCAGGCGCACGCTCTGCCTGTTCGGCGCTGGTAAGGTGCAGGCACACGCCCGGTGCCAGTCGTCCGGCACGTCCCGCGCGCTGAATCATTGATGCCTGACTCACGCGCTGCGTCACCAGCCGCGTAAGGCCGGTACGCGGGTCGAACTTCGCCACTCGCTCCTGGGCGGCGTCCACCACCAGCCGGATACCTTCAATGGTCAGGCTGGTTTCAGCGATATTGGTCGCCAGCACCACTTTGCGCTGACCGTCTGGCGCAGGCAAAATGGCGCGTCGCTGTTCCTCAAGCGACAGCGCGCCGTAAAGCGGGCACAGCACCACGTCCGACGCCACGCGCTCGCGCAGTTGCTCCTGTACCCGCAGGATCTCGCCAACGCCCGGTAAAAACAGCAGCAGCGAACCCGCCTCTTCACGCATTAACTGCGCCGTGGCGATAGCCACCGCTTCCTCAAAACGCGAGTGCGTTGCCAGCGCCTGAAAACGCCGTTCCACTGGCCAACTGCGACCTTCGGAAGTCACCACTGGCGCATCCGGCAGCAGCGCACCGAGACGCGTGTTATCGAGCGTTGCCGACATCACGATAATCTGCAAATCGTCACGCAGCCCCTGCTGCACCTCAAGCAACAGCGCCAGCGCAAGATCTGCCTGTAGGCTGCGCTCGTGAAACTCATCAAGCAGCACCAGCGACACGCCGTTCAACTCAGGATCGTGCTGAAGCATGCGTGTGAGAATGCCTTCGGTCACCACTTCAATACGCGTCTGCGGCCCAACGCGGCTGTCAGCGCGCATGCGGTAGCCCACGGTCTCACCGGGCTGCTCGCCCAACTGTTCAGCCAGCCGCTGTGCGACGCTGCGCGCCGCCAGTCGCCGTGGCTCCAGCATAATAATGCGCCCTGCGGGATTGCGTGCGCGCAGCAGCGCCAGCGGCAGCCAGGTCGATTTGCCAGCGCCGGTCGGTGCGTTGAGCAGCACCTGCGGCGCACTTTCGAGCGCCGCCAGCAGTTCAGGTAGCGCGGCCTCGATGGGTAAAGTGGACACAAAAAGCTCCCCAGGGTTAACAATCAAACCGCGACATTGTAGCATCGACTCCGTTTGCCACATGCAGCCGCATTGATGTCACGCACGCTTTTCAGACCAGGTGCGTCTGCTGCTGCGTATTTCCATACTGAGAGATACCATGCCCGCCACCCGCCGCCTGTTTTTTGCCATTGACGTGCCTGAGGAGATACAGCAACAGCTGGTCGACTGGCGCGCGCAGCATTTTGCCGCCGACGCCGGACGCCCGGTTACGGCGGCCAACCTGCATATGACGCTGGCGTTTCTCGGCGAAGTCAGTGCGCAAAAACAACAGGCACTCTCGGCACTTGCCGGGCGTATCCGCCAGCCGGGGTTTACGCTCACGCTGGATGATGCCGGACACTGGCCACGCTCGCGCGTGGTCTGGCTCGGGCCTAAAAGCACGCCGCGCGGGCTGCTGCAACTGGCATCACTGTTACGCTCGCAGGCGGCCCGCAGCGGCTGTGCTCAAATCCCTCAGCCGTTTCACCCGCATATCACGCTGTATCGTGAGGCTTACCCTGGCGTGCGTTTGCCGCCGCCCGGTTTTCGCTGGCAATGGCAGGTCAGCGAGTTCGTGCTTTACGAATCGTTATTCGAACGCGGACGCACGCGCTATCGCCCACTGGCACACTGGCCGCTGGGACAGACACCTTAAAAAGGAAGGAAGCACATGGAATTCACGCCTGCATTGCAGCCTGCGACGCTGATTAAACGCTATAAGCGCTTTCTTGCCGACGTCATCACGCCCGACGGCGAGACACTGACGCTGCACTGCCCGAATACCGGTGCCATGACCGGCTGCGCCACGCCGGGCGACACCGTCTGGTATTCCACCTCTGCCAGCACCACGCGTAAATATCCCCACACCTGGGAGCTGACGCAGACGCAAAATGGCGACACAATTTGTGTCAATACATTACGTGCAAATACGGTTGTCAAAGAAGCAATAGGAAAGGGTCTAATTAATCAACTCACCGGATATAAGGAAATACTCAGCGAAGTAAAATATGGCAGCGAACGCAGCCGAATAGATTTTATGTTACAGGCGCAAGACAGGGTTAACTGCTATATTGAAGTGAAATCAGTCACGCTGGCTGAACAAAATAATGGCTTCTTTCCTGATGCGGTAACTGCGCGTGGGCAAAAGCATTTACGTGAATTAATGAGCGTCGCTCGCGGCGGAGAACGTGCGGTATTGCTATTTGCCGTACTGCATTCGGCTATCGAAAACGTGGCGGCGGCGCGTCATATTGATAATAAATACGCACAACTGTTACAAGAAGCGGCACAAAACGGCGTAGAAGTTCTGGCATGGAAAGCACAATTAAACCCGACGGAAATCAGGCTTATTTCACCGCTGCCCGTCAGCCTCTGACACGGCGTGTTGTGTATATTTTCTGAGCCAGTCGCGCGCTAAATACGCTTTTCCTCACAGGCTTGTCAAGGGGAGGATTTAATATAATTGCCATCCGGAAAAGCTTCTGTTATTTATAGCGGCCTGATTTTCCCCCCTCACATGGGGACCGACAGTGCGTGTTAAGGAGAAGCAACATGCAAGAAGGGCAAAACCGTAAAACATCGTCCCTGAGTATTCTCGCCATCGCTGGGGTGGAGCCGTATCAGGAGAAGCCGGGTGAAGAGTATATGAACGAAGCCCAGCTGGCGCACTTCAGACGCATTCTTGAGGCATGGCGTAATCAGCTGCGGGACGAGGTCGATCGTACCGTATCTCATATGCAGGATGAAGCCGCTAACTTCCCCGATCCGGTGGACCGCGCCGCACAGGAAGAGGAATTCAGCCTCGAACTGCGTAACCGCGATCGCGAACGCAAACTGATCAAAAAGATCGAAAAAACGCTCAAGAAAGTGGAAGACGAAGACTTCGGCTTCTGCGAATCCTGCGGTGTCGAAATCGGCATTCGCCGTCTTGAGGCTCGTCCGACAGCCGATCTGTGCATTGACTGCAAAACCCTTGCGGAAATCCGCGAGAAACAGATGGCCGGTTAACGCCGCGCGACGCTAATCATAAAAAGGCGGGAGTCTCTCCCGCCTTACCTCTTTATGCAACAACATCATTATATTGGGCGTTTTGCTCCTTCTCCATCAGGCGAGCTCCATTTTGGCTCGCTGATAGCTGCCCTTGGCAGCTGGCTCCAGGCGCGCTCCCGTGAGGGGCGCTGGCTGGTGCGCATTGAAGATATCGACCCTCCCCGCGAAGTACCGGGTGCAGCCAGCACCATTTTACGCCAGCTTGAACACTACGGCCTGCACTGGGACGCCGACGTATTGTGGCAGTCCAGCCGCCACGACGCCTATCGCGAGGCGCTCGCCTGGCTACATGCCCAGGGCCGCAGCTATTACTGTGACTGCACGCGCAAGCGTATTCAGGCGCAAGGTGGTTTTTACGATGGCCACTGCCGCGAGCGCCATCTCAGCGCGGAGCATACCGCCACGCGGCTGCGCCAGACACAACCGGTGCTGACCTTTCACGACGTCCTGCGCGGCGAGATTCACGCCGACCCGGCCCTGGCACGCGAAGATTTTATTATTCACCGCCGCGACGGCCTGTTCGCTTATAACCTGGCGGTAGTGGTGGACGACCATTTCCAGGGCGTAACCGAAATTGTGCGCGGTGCGGATTTAATTGAACCGACGGTGCGCCAGATTACGCTTTACCACGCGTTTGGCTGGCAGGCACCGGACTACGTGCATTTGCCGCTGGCACTCAATGAGCAGGGCTGTAAACTTTCCAAGCAAAACCACGCACCGGCGCTGCCCACAGGCGATCCGCGTCCGCTACTGGTAGAAGCGCTGCGTTTTCTCAACCAGCCCGTAAGCGAGGGCTGGCGCGACATGACAGCCGACGCGTTGTTAAACGAAGCGGTGATCCACTGGACGCTCGCAGATGTGCCATTGAATCCGGCATTCTCAAACGCGTCACACTGAGATATGATGAGCCGCTTATTTTTTTGTCTGATTAATGATTGACACATCCGAGGTGCACTATTTTTACCCGAGTCGCTAATTTTTGCCGCAAGGTGCTGAACCGCGAAGAGAGCGTGGCCGCAGAGCAAACCGCCCAGCCGCACATAACGGTTATCCCGCGCGACAGGCACACTATTTCCCGCAAAGATATCAGCGAAAATGCCCTCAAAGTGCTCTATCGTCTCAATAAAGCAGGCTTTGAAGCCTACCTTGTTGGCGGCGGCGTGCGCGACCTGCTGCTGGGGCAAAAGCCTAAAGACTTTGACGTGACGACCAACGCCACGCCAGACCAGGTGCGTAAACTGTTTCGCAACTGCCGTCTCGTAGGCCGCCGTTTTCGCCTCGCCCACATTATGTTTGGGCCTGAAATTATCGAAGTCGCCACCTTTCGCGGCCACCACGAAGAACAGGCCGACCGCCAGCAGTCCCAGCGCGGCGAGAACGGTATGCTGCTGCGTGACAACATCTTTGGCTCGATTGAAGAAGACGCCCAGCGTCGCGATTTCACCATTAACAGCCTTTACTACAGCGCCGCCGACTTTACGGTGCGCGACTACGTGGGCGGGCTCAATGATTTGCAGCAGGGCACTATTCGCCTGATTGGCGACCCGGAAACCCGCTATCGCGAAGATCCGGTGCGCATGCTGCGCGCGGTGCGCTTTGCCGCCAAGCTGAACATGAGCATTTGCCCAGGTTCCGGCGAGCCAATTCCACGTCTGGCAACGCTTATCAACGACGTGCCGCCGGCGCGCCTGTTTGAAGAATCCCTCAAGCTGTTACAGGCCGGTCACGGCTATGAAACCTGGCGCCAGCTGCGCGAATATAACCTGTTGCAGCCGCTGTTCCCGGTGATTACCCGCTACCTGACCGAGCGCGGTGATTCCAACATGGAACGCATCATTACGCAGGTGCTGAAAAACACCGATCACCGCCTGCACAATAATATGCGCGTGAATCCGGCGTTCCTGTTTGCCGCGCTGTTCTGGTATCCGCAGCTTGAAATGGCGCAGAAGATTACCCAGGAAAGCGGGCTTGCCTATTACGACGCCTTTGCGCTGGCCATGAACGAAGTGCTGGACGAAGCCTGTCGCTCTATTGCTATTCCCAAGCGCATCACCTCGCTGATTCGTGATATTTGGCAGTTGCAGTTGCGCCTGTCCAAGCGCCAGGGCAAACGTGCCTGGAAGCTGATGGAACATCCCAAATTCCGCGCTGCCTACGATCTGCTGGAGCTGCGTGCTGAAGCTGAAAACAACCCTGAGCTACAGCGCCTGGCGCAGTGGTGGGGCGAGTTCCAGTCTGCACCGCCGCCGCGCCAGAAAGAGATGGTCGGCCAGTTGGGTGAAGACCCGGCCAGCCGCCGCCGTCAGCGCCGCCCGCGTCGGCGCACGCCGACTAAACGCGAGGGCAGCGTGTGACGCTGTGCTACATCGCCATTGGTAGCAATCTGGCCTCGCCGCTCGCGCAGGCCAGTGCCGCGGTTAAGGCGTTGGGCAATCTCCCTGAAAGCCGCCTTGTGGCGGTTTCGTCGTTTTACCGCACCCCGCCGCTTGGCCCACAGGATCAGCCCGATTACCTCAACGCGGTGGTTGCGCTGGAGACGGGGCTTGAGCCACTGGCGCTACTGGACCACACCCAGCACATTGAACTTGAGCAAGGACGCGAGCGTAAAGACGAGCGCTGGGGACCCCGCACACTGGATCTCGACATCCTGCTGTTTGGCAACCTCACACTGAACACGCCGCGCCTGACCGTGCCGCATTACGACATGAAAAACCGCATGTTTATGCTGTACCCGCTGGCCGAGATTGCCCCTGAACTGACGTTCCCGGACGGCGAAACGCTACACAACTGCCTGGCACGCCTGCCAGAGAGTCCTCCATCTTTGTGGTAATTCGCCACACAATTCTCTGTGTATTAGCCGTCATCACGCACTGCTCGCCATGCAGGCAAACAATGCCAGAATAACCTCAAAATACTGGCATTCAGCTGCCGATTCTTCCAGAATGCGCTCTGTCCGTGGGTGGTAAGCCCGCTTCGCAGAATCTTACCTGCACGCTACTTCACAGGGGATAGCATGAAACCAACCACCATTACCCACCTGCGCGAGCTTAAGCAGCAGAAGAAAAAGTTCGCCACGATCACCGCCTACGATTTCAGTTTTGCGAAACTGTTTGCCGACGAAGGCATTGGCGTGATGCTGGTGGGTGATTCGCTGGGTATGACGGTGCTGGGTTACGACTCCACGCTGCCGGTCACCGTTGACGATATCGCCTGGTGCACTCGCGCAGTACGCCGCGGCGCCCCCGCTTGCCTGCTGCTGGCTGACCTACCGTTTATGGCGTATGCCACACCCGAACAAGCCTGCGAGAATGCCGCTGCCGTGATGCGCGCCGGGGCCAATATGGTGAAAGTCGAAGGCGGACGCTGGCTGGTGGACACGGTGAAAATGCTCACCGAGCGCGCCGTACCGGTGTGCGGCCATCTGGGCCTGACGCCGCAGTCAGTGAATATTTTTGGCGGCTACAAAGTGCAGGGCCGCGGCGACGATGCGGCTCAGACGCTGCTGGATGACGCACTGGCGCTGGAAGCCGCAGGCGCACAATTGCTGGTGCTGGAGTGTGTCCCGGCAGAGCTTGCCACACGCGTGAGCAATGCCCTGAGCATTCCGGTTATCGGCATTGGAGCCGGTAACGGCACCGACGGCCAGATTCTGGTGATGCACGACGCGCTCGGCATTACCGGGGGCCACATTCCCAAATTCGCCAAAAACTTCCTGGCCGAAGCCGGTGATATCCGCGCGGCCGTGCGCCAGTATATCGCCGAGGTCGAGTCCGGTGCCTATCCGGGCGAAGAACACAGTTTTCACTGACAGGAGAAAGGGTTGTGCTGATTATTGAAACCTTACCGCTATTGCGTCAGCAGATTCGCCGCTGGCGCCAGGAAGGCAAACGTATTGCGCTGGTGCCGACCATGGGCAACCTGCACGACGGCCACATGAAGCTGGTCGATACCGCAAAGGCCAGCGCCGACGTGGTGGTCACCAGTATCTTCGTTAACCCGATGCAGTTTGACAGGCCCGACGACCTGGCGCGCTACCCGCGCACCCTGCAGGAAGACTGTGAAAAGCTCAACCGCCGTGGCGTGGACGTGGTGTTTGCGCCTACCGCACGCGAGGTTTATCCGCATGGCATGGAAGACCAGACCTTTGTTGAAGTGCCGGTGCTGTCCAGTATTCTGGAAGGCGTGAGCCGTCCGGGCCACTTTCGCGGCGTGGCGACGGTCGTCAGCAAGCTGTTTAACCTGGTCCAGCCGGACGTAGCCTGTTTTGGTGAAAAAGACTTCCAGCAGCTGGCGCTGATTCGCAAGATGGTGGCCGACATGGGCTATGACATCGATATTGTCGGCGTGCCAACGCTGCGTGCTAAAGACGGCCTGGCACTTAGCTCGCGCAACGGCTATCTCACCAGCGATCAGCGTAAAATTGCGCCTGGGTTGCATAAAGTGATGCAGAGCGTGGCGCAGAAGCTGGCCGATGGCGCACGCGATACCGACGAACTTATCGCTATTGCCGAGCAGGAACTCAACGAAAAAGGCTTTCGCGCCGATGACCTGCAAATCCGCGATGCCGACACACTGCAAGCGCTTAATGCCAACAGCCAGCGCGCCGTTGTGCTGGTCGCCGCCTGGCTTGGTCAGGCGCGTCTTATCGACAATGTGCAGGTCACACTTGAGCGCTAGACAGCGCATAAAAAAGCGGCAATACTGCCGCCAAAATACCTCGGAAACGGACACAGCGTCCGTTTCACGACCACTGAAAGTAGGGTTTTCGCTATGATTCGTACGATGCTGCAAGGCAAACTTCACCGGGTAAAAGTCACGCTGGCCGACCTTCACTATGAAGGCTCCTGCGCTATCGATCAGGACTTTCTTGATGCGGCCGGAATTCTGGAATACGAAGCTATCGACATTTACAACGTCACCAACGGCAAGCGCTTTTCCACCTACGCCATTTCCGGCGAACGTGGCTCGAAGATTATTTCCGTCAACGGTGCCGCAGCACACTGCGCCAGCGTCGGTGATATCCTGATTATCGCAAGCTATGTCACCATGCCGGACAGCGAAGCGCGTAGCTGGCAGCCGAAAGTGGCCTATTTTGACGGCGACAATGAGATGAAACGCCTGGCAAAAGCAATCCCTATACAACTGGCCTGAGCCTGAATGTATACAAAAAAACGCCCGACATAGTCGGGCGTTGTCATGATGAAGACAGTGAACAGCTACAGGCTAACAGAAGACGTTTGACGCCCGCTTCCTGATAGCGCAGCCGTTTCGCGTCAGGCAATACGGCTAGCGGTAAGACGCGGGCAGCTCTGCGATATATACCGCGGGTACACCTTCAAAATCACTGGTGAACAGCACGCCATCATCCGCGGGCGTAAATGAAGGATGCGGGTGCGTTATCTGGCGGTCACCGTCCAACACCTTCCAGGATGAGCTGTGCTTACACAGTTTCTGTACTGACCTGGTTTTGGTATTTAACACATACAGGAACGGATCGTTTTCAATCGTGTAGCTGTCGGTATCAGCGACATCGACTGGGGCATCGCAACCATCACCCACCATCAACGAACCATCAAAATTACTCATCAGGTGTGAACAAGGTGGCATCACCATCACTTCTTCATTTTCGAGGGTATCGGGATTGGCTTTATAAATTACGCGCTCGCTCTGGCCTTTAAAATATGAGACATAGGCCATCGCACTCCCATCCGGGATCCAGAACTCATGGGTGCAGGACTCCCCTTTTGCATGATCTTTCACTTTGCGCACATTGCTACCATCTTCACTGACAAGCCACATGCGTGCATCAACCAAATCGTGCGGGCCTTCATGACAAAAACCCACCGTAGAGTCATCAAACGGACGATAGATAGGATGCCCAAGCCATGCCTTATCCTGATGTATCACTTCCAGCTCACCGCTACGAATATCTACTTTGATTAAACGGCAGGTTGGACGGGTATGGTAAAACTCAGCAAACTTTTCCCACGACGTTAACGGCTGCCAGTCGCGCTTGAGAATCTCGATACCAACCAGTTTATTGCACGCAGAATTTGCGACCCAGGTTCCATAGCCTTTCCACTCGTCATCTACGGTGTAGATAATCTGCTCTTCCAGCGTTTCAAGACAGACTTTCATCAGGTCACGTTCATTTTTGACATAAAAAAATGCGCTATCATCCGTTGAAATAAACCCACCAAAGGTATTATCCCCTTTACCTTCTGTCAGCTGAACCGCCTGTTGTGTTTTTAAATCCAGCAGGTAGTAATTACGGTTGCCGTCAAAATCACCAGCGAAAAGCAGCCGTTGCCCATCCTGGGTAAAGCACTTCTGATAAAAGTAGTTGCGGTGGCAAACAACATCGGTTGGGGTTAAGCGCGTTACTTTCACCTGCGTATCGTTATCCACAAAGGTTTCAAAGTTGAGCGCAATCACATCACCTTTAGCCATCAATCAATCTCCATAAAAGGCTGCCCGCAAGCAGCCAGTATTAAACAGTCAGATTACCGGGACAGGCTTACCGTTGATTTCATGGCGGTATCAATCTGCGCACTTTTTCTTAACGCGAATCCCACAGCAAAAATCGTTGCGGCACAGGCCAGGAATAGTAGACGTCCCCACAGTGGATTAGGAATCAGCACCATCAGCGTCAGACCTGCAGCCATATAAATCACCAGAGTGCCCAGCTTCGCACGCTGCATACGGTCAACAATGTCCTGGCCTTCTTCGGCGACACATTCTGTATCCACATCTTTGAAAAACTTCTCGGTCACCGCTTTATTCGTGTCTTTCTCTTCGCGATAGAACAGCATGGTCAGACAGAAGAAGCCGGCGGTGAAAATAAGATGTGCCGCGATAGTAATAATGGTGCGCAGCTCGCTGACTTCACGGCGGGTTAGCGCTTCTACCCCAAACCAGGACATGACAAACTCTGGCGTAAAGATTTTCACCACTGACCAGGACACCAGCATCCCGACAACAACAGTGACCCACGGCGCCCATTTTGGTGTTTTGCGGATAATAATGCCGAGGAACAGGGGAACCAGAATCGGAGACTGAAGCAGGGTTGCCACCTGCATCATCAGGTCAAACAGGCTAAGGTGCTTCAGCGAGTTAAAGAACTGCGCCATCATAATCACCAGAATGCCGTTTACCAGGCATGCCAGCTGACCGGCACGTAACTGCTCTTTGTCCGTAGCCTGGCCTTTACGAATAATGGTTGAATAGAAACTACGGACAAAAATACCGGAATTACGGTTCAGGGCGGAGTCCATGGAAGACATGGTGGCGGCAAAGAGCCCTGCCATCAGCAGCCCAACCGTTCCAAGCGGCATCGCTTCACGCGCAAAGACCAGGTAAACCGCATCGCTTGCTTTGGCTCCCAGAGATGAATATTGCGTTGCCGCATCGGGGTACAAAATGGCCGACGCCCAGGGCGGAATAAACCAAATAATGGCGCCAAAGAACATCATTGCCAGCGCCATAATGGCGGCTTTACTGGCATTATTCGAATCTTTCGCGTTCAGGAACCGGTAAGATTCCTGCATGTTGTTGACGCTTTGCAGCTGTTTAACCACAAAGAACAGGAACGTACAAACCATCAGCAGCGGATAGTTCATATCCGGCCCCATGATGAAACCACCGGGGAAGTTTTGGACGATATTAACCGGACCACCGGCCAGATACAGCGCCACAACCCCACAGGCCACTGAGATAACCGCAACAACCAGCGTCTGAATAAAGTCCGAGGCAACCACGCCCCAGGCGCCACTGAGCATGGAAATCGCCAGCACAGCCAGCCCGGTAATCCAGATAGTTGTGACAATATCGGCATGAAATACCGCAGAGGCAAAGACACCGAGTCCGTTTAACCATACGCCAGCATTAATCACGCTCAACGGAATAATTATCCAGGTGAAAAACTGTTCATTGGTGCTGCCAAAACGGCGCCTTACCGCCTCGGTGGGTGTATCCACCCGCATCTGGCGAAAACGACGCGCGAAGTACCACCAGGCAAAGACATACGCCACCATATTGCCAACAAAAACGGCCAGCACAGCAAAACCATCATTAAAGGCTTTCCCTGCTGCGCCTGTGAATGTCCAGGCAGAAAACTGGGTCATAAATGCAGTTGCGCCAACCATCCACCACAGCATTTTGCCGCCGCCCCTGAAGTAATCGCTGGTACTGTTACTCGCCATTTTCTTAAATATCAGACTAATTGCCACCATCAGGGCAAAGTAACCCGCAATTACCAAATAATCGTATTCCATAACTGAAACCTCGAAACGATGTTTTAATTTATTTGAATGATACATTCACAAATGAAACTAACCGAGATAAAAATCAAAACAATGGTTCATTTTTTTGGTTTTTACATTCAGACGTGATGGAGATCACCCATATTTCAGGATTGCCATCTGAAGGCTCGCCCGTTATCGCTATTCACCAACGCGACAAACAAAAGGACGCATAAGCGTCCTTTACTGAGTTATGGAAAAGCATGTTTGAGATGCAGCGCTTCTTTTTTGCCAGGTATGGATAGTGTCTCATCCACGCGCACGGCCTGCTCCAGAGCAACTTGTGTTGCCCTGTTAACAGGTTCTCCCGACTGATTGCGCGTGACTCCCTGTTTGATGACATCGTTGTCTGAAAAAACGGCGCTATTGATAACATCGTCGTATTGACTGTGAGTGTGGAAACGATATGAGCGATTGTGGGTAAAAATGCCCTGCTGAGTCTCACTGGCATAGGGGCTTTTACGAATAAGGAAATTAAAGCGCTGATTATTGATAGCAACATTGCCACTTAACACCAGCGCACCAGGGTTAAAGTTATCGGTAAACCCGTCCATATTATTGTTAAACGCAAGGTTATTTTTGACCACATGAGGAACCGGGAGCCCTTCACCACCCAGTTTAAAACCATTACCAATGGTACCGCCATTGTTAGCGATATCCAGTGTGCGCCCATTGTTAAAAGCAATGGAGTCGGTAATGGTTACCACGCCATTAGGGCCATCTTCTACTTTGTTGAATAGATCCCAGCCATCATCAATATTGTGATGTGCCAGACATCTCTCAAAGCGGTTGCCATCACCCACGCGCATTTTTGCCGCAAAGCCATCTGCATTAATGCGCGAGGGATCCATATTGTTATAACTCTCACTTTCAATGACCTGGTTATGACTCGCCCATAACGCACGCCCCACATTTTCAGTTGAAGTGATAACAAATCCAGTATCTGGCGCACTGTGTGTCACCATCTTCTCAAAAATATTGTGGCTGCCATGGACGATGAATTGCGCCCCGGCAATCTCGATACCCTGAACATGCCAGTACCAGGCCTCATGACGTAGCTCGGAAATAAAACGTACATGCTTACCCTGCGCGCGCAGATGTTTCATTTTATCTGGGCGACCACTTGCGCTTACCGGTAATACCATTCCCTGATAATCGCCGTCTTTTAGCAAAATGGTGCCACCGGCGGGTAAGAGTTCAACGGCACTTTCCAGGTCCAGAGGCTTATTTGACGAGCCATCTCCCGCAGGAGTGCCATCGGCGGCAACATACAATGTCAGAGGATCAGGCAAAGAGACTCGCGTAATGCGGTATTGTTCATGCTGAATTTCACGGGTTGGCCCATCACTCGGCGTAAATTTCAGCGCTAACGTATTCTCTCCATCCTGCAATTCAATGGGCTGACTGAACATCTCCCCGGCAGTGACAACCTTTTTACCCATTGTGCGGGCGTTTTGTTGGACCTCAAATTCTCCGGAATAATTGGCCAACGCCTGGACAAAATAATCGTCAGTGGCAGACTGCTTCGCAGAAGCGCGCAGCAAAACAAGTTTACCCTGTGGGGCCTCATATTTTGGTGCATTGACCGTCTGCGCATCCGATAGCTGCAAATCCACATTACTGACCGTCATTCTGGCGTTACGTGAGGCAAAGAAACCAATGTATAGGTTATCCTTATCCTGCATTGAGACGATATTTGCGTTAGCCCCCTTTACGACATGTTCCACAATCTCATCGCCATATTGATAGCTAACACGAAACCCTTCATTCGTGCGCGTTAATGTCAGACGGTAATGCTCTGCGGGGCCATAGGTCACCCCGGTAACATAATCGACCCGGCTTAGCCTGTTCCCCGGCGTCCCCCAGGGATGATAAATACCTTCGCGAAAGGAGGCATTGATATTAACTCTGCCATCGTGGGTACGCGTATGCGCATGCAGCAGGTTCATGACCATATTCGAGGCAGACGGAAACTCTTCGTGCCCGTCTGGCTGTGGAACCAGACGCGCCGTGCCGGGAATATCCCGCACCATTAACCCTGCTCCCTCCTGGCGATTGGGTACTGCACCTGTTTCTGGCCCCAGCTGTTCCAGCACCACATCTGCCGCTAGCGTAAAATTCACATCTGTTGGCAATGCGGTGTAATAGAAGGTGACGCCTTCATGGGAATTGGCGAGTTTGCCACCGCGACTTTCAATAGTGAAAGTCGGTGCCAGTTTACCGGGCGCCACGGCTTTCCCTTGCGCAGTAACCTGATTCAACCCCACTTTTTCCGGCAATATGGTTGAGCCAAAATTGAGGTCCGTCGATTGTCCAAATGTCGTCGCTCGCCAGATAAGTTCATCAACTTGGATTTCCGTTGCATAAGACGCTGGCATAAATACGGCTACGAGAGAGAATAACAACACATTCTTTTTCATTATCACGACTCATATTAAAAGTTGTATTTCAGACCTGCGCGGTAGCGAGGGATAAACTCATCCTTATATTTCGCTCCCTGACCTTTGTGGGTTATAGCAGCAATGGCGGCAAATGGAATGACACCACTTTTGAGCTGAGTATATTCTGCTTTAAACTCGTAAAGCTGGTCATAGCCTTTGTCTTTCCAGCCACCTTTACCGCCGTGCAGATCTTTATATTCAATATCAACACCGGCTTTTCCCCAGCTGAATTTACGGTTTGCGTACATATTTACCTGGTTGTAACGCGAGCTGTCGATATTTTTATAGCCATGCCGAATACGCGCCGCCACATCCCATTCTCGATTAATCTGATATGCGCCGGTCAAATTATACTTATAGGTTGTGGAGGTTTGATTGGAGTCCAGCTGAATACCGGGTGTCAGTGAGAATTTTTCGGTCGCTTTCCAGCGATAGCTCAAGCCAGTCTCATGGCTGGAGCTTTTCATATTACCGTCTTTATAGTTCCACACCGCCTCAACACTGAAGCCTATCTGGTTATCAAAACGGTGAGCGATGTAAACGCGATCGCGATGCTCTTCACCATCACGATCGGGCACATATTCATGGCGAAAATCTATCGTCGCCGCCATAGAAAAGGTCGAAGTTAGCGCTAAAAGCAAGGTCGCGTAAATGTATCTAAAAATCATAATGAAACACCATTCCATTTTATTAAAATAAGCGTTTCAAACTATACACCCGGCAAGATGACGATAAAGTTGATTTCTGTATTTTTGTGATCAGAATACGTTTCAATGTACGACCCCCTCCATAACTCAACCGCTAAAACCAGGAGCCAATCGATTATTTACCTTACCGAACACAATTCATTCAATTCATTTTCAAAAACAGAACAGCGCATTAAAGAAATGCGGCACAAATAAATAACATTCCGACGAACGCAATAGCGCTCAAAAAGCAGTATGTTGGGATTTAAAAGGGGAAAATCTGGAAGGTTGGGCAATAAATTCGTACAGGGATAATCCACACAAATAAAAAACGGTAGCTGCAGACACTCTCCAGCTACCGACCGTTATACATTCAACAGTGATTACGCCACTAATTTTGCAACATCACTAATTCGTTTAGCCAGTTCATCCCATTGTTCATTATCAATAAGCTCACCGGGCACCATCCAGCTTCCACCGCACGCCAGAACAGAACCCAGTGCCAGATAATGTTTCAGATTCTCAGGATTCACGCCACCTGTTGGCATGAACGTAACCGGGTATACGGCAGTCAGTGAATTGAGCATAGGGACGCCGCCTGAAGGTTCAGCAGGAAAAAACTTCAGCGTGCGTAGCCCCATTTCCATCGCCTGTTCAACAAGACTCGGACTATTAACGCCTGGGATAATAGCAATATGGCGCTGCTGGCAATATTTCACTGTCGTTGGGTTAAAACCGGGACTGACAATAAAATCGACGCCTGCATTGATCGCTTCATCAACCTGACCACAGGTGAGCACCGTCCCTGCCCCGATGAGCATATCCGGAAAAGCCTCACGCATATTTCTTATTGCCTGTGCTGCATCAGGTGTACGGAATGTGATTTCCGCACAGGGTAAGCCGTTTTCGACAAGAACCTGCGCAAGCCGGGCGGCTTTACCGGCATCATGAAGCGTAATCACAGGGATGATTTTTATTGCGCGAAGTCGTTGTTCAAGAGTATTCATGGTGGTGTCCTCAAAGGGCTGGCATCGCTTCAACGGGAATGATTGCACCGTGGTGCTGAATCACCGCACCCGCAAGTTGGTGCCCTGCCAGTGCAGACTCAGCACAATTTCCGCCCAAAATACGTTTTGCCAGGTAGCCTGCGCTAAAAGAGTCTCCCGCCGCCGTTGTGTCTACCACCTTCGCTACACTTAGCGCATCCACGCGGTATTGCTGTTGTGCGGTATACACCAGACAGGCATGTGCACCGCGTTTGATAACGATTTCCTGTATGCCAAAACGCTGCGCACGTTGCACCACCTCGTCTTCGTGTTTATCTCCCCACAACATGACCTCGTCATCAAACGTCAAAAAGGCAATGTCGGTAAGACTGAGTATTTCAGTATAAAAGTCACGAGCGTCTTGCAGGCTGTCCCACAGCTTTGCGCGGAAATTATTGTCAAAGGCTATCTTCACGCCCGCATTGCGGCACTCAGTGAGCAGTTCCAGCAGACGTTGTCGGCAGTCCCGGGCAATAATAGCCAGACTAATACCGCTTAAATAAATTAGTTGGTGCTGGCACAGTCTTTGTTTTAATTCACTCAGACTGTATTCCCGAAGCCAGTACTTTGCTGCCGAGTCGTTGCGCCAGTAAAAGAAACTGCGCTCGCCGTCTGCTGCCGTTTCGATAGCATAAATACCCGGCAGCTTATCCGCAGACTGCCAGACCATATCGGTATTGATATTTTCATTGTGCCACGCATTAAGCATTTCGCGGCTAAAGGGGTCCTGCCCAAGCCCCGTTATATAAGAGGTTTCAATGCCTTGCGGGTGGGTGAGTCGCGATAAATACACTGCGGTATTCAGCGTATCCCCCCCGAAACTTTGCAGTAACCCACCGTCATTTTTCTTTAGTTCCACCATACACTCGCCGATGATGGCAACACGGCTGATTGAGTTCACAGTTACTCTCCTCGACATTTTCTGGCGCTATTATCGCAATAGAAAAACAGACAAACAATAAAAACAAAACACCATTTCATTTATATGAGATATCGATCAACAACGCCTTGCCATCACGCAAGAAAACACCTATTACCCCGAGGAGGGATAGCGTGCGAACGCCACGTATCAGGCAGGAACGTTGAATAACGCAATGACAAAAGCGGTTGCTCCGTTGTCGCAAGTTATGTCGAGTGCGGGCAATGCATCAGGGCGACCATTCACGCTCGCTAACTGGCGTCGCCCTGGTACAGGACCGACCACCTGGCGCGCCTTATCCCCTTTAGCAGAGCTAAGTGTCTGACACACAGCCGGTTAAATTAAACTGGCTAAGGAATCAAAACGAGAGGACTGAAACACGAATGCTTCTGCTTTGAGGGGCGTTTTATTGGTGACAATCTTCGTTGATAGGTTCTGTTGAGAATGAATAAGATAATCAGCAGGCAACTTTTGATAACACGCCACACAGACGCCGCTGCGATAAAACCCATGTCTGAATAAACACATAGCCAGCCTGATGACTGGCTATTATTGTGCAGGCTTATTTCAGCAATGATTTTACGTACTCTGCTATTTCCGGTACCTGACAGTGGGCAAAGAAGCACTCCTGGAAACGCTCACCACTCACAGCCGTTTTGACCAGCTCCTGGTCGATGGCAAGCAGCCCCGTCACAACATCTTTTGCTACCGCTGATTTCACACTATTGAGAATAGCGGCGTTGCGCTGTTGCGGCTCTGCGCGCTCCAGCGGATATCCCTGGCCACGCTCGCCGGTAAACGCTTTTTCAAAGATATAGCGCACATTGAGTTCGCCCGCCCAGCCGAAGCCTTTTGCAAAGGCCAGTGAAAGGGCATTGCCATTGTTTATCTGGTTAAACAGGAAAGCATCTGAAGGCTCAAGAGCGTAGCCACAGACCACACCCGGATGAAGGTTACAGGACATCATCGCCCCCTGCCCGGTACCGCATCCCGTTACGACAAAATCCACCGCTTTAGCATTCAGCAGGATGCTCGCCATAATCCCCAGGTGAATGTAGGTAAGGTGGTGATCGTTTTCATCAGACATACCAACGTTAAACACATCATGGCCCAGAGCAGCGGCAACGGTATTGAGTTCGCCTGCGACCATCGCGTTTTTTGCCGCCTGGCTGTTTTCCATCATTAATGCAATTTTCATGTGTACTCCTGGGGGAGAAAACCAATGTTGAATAGAGGATTAAACAAAGTCTTTGCGCATGGGGGTGAACGTATCCAGCAACACGCCCGCTTCAAGGCAGATGCAGCCGTGTTCAATATCAGGCTGTTTATAAAGCGTGTCACCCGTACTGACGACGCGAGTTTCATCACCAATCGTAAATTCAAACGATCCTGACAATACGTAAGTCAGCTGTTCATGGGGATGAGAATGCATGGCACCAATGGCGCCTTTTTCAAAATGCACTTCTACTGCCATGATGTTATCGCTGTAGGCCAGCACCTTACGGGAAATACCATTCCCAAGGTCTTGCCTGAGAATATCGTGATTAAAAACAAACATACTTCATCCAGTGATGATGGCCACAGATTGCGTATGGCCCTGTTCAGGCAGCTTGCAAGCCACCATTAACGCGATAAAACGGCGCAAAGCATGGCCACTTTCTCGCACACTCATTATCGCGCTAACCAACCACCGTCAACGGCGAGGGTATACCCGCTGATATAATCTGACGCACGAGATGCAAGAAATACGCACGGACCGGCTAAATCTTCTGGTGTACCCCAGCGAGCCGCAGGAATGCGCTCAAGAATAGCCTGATTGCGCTGCTCGTCGGCACGCAGCGCCATGGTATTGTTCGTTGCCATATAGCCTGGAGCAATGGCGTTAACGTTGATACCGTGGCTTGCCCACTCATTAGCCATCAGGCGGGTTATTCCCATTACACCGCTCTTGGAGGCGGTATAAGAAGGGACACGGATCCCGCCCTGGAAAGAAAGCATTGAGGCAATATTGATAATTTTGCCGCCTTGCCCCTGAGCAATAAATTGTTTAGCTACAGCCTGAGACATAAAGAATACTGACTTCACGTTGATATTCATCACGTCATCCCAGTCCTGCTCAGAGAAATCAATGGCATCGTTACGGCGAATAATTCCGGCGTTGTTAACCAGAATATCAACGCGGCCTAATTCACTGACGGCGCTATCTACAATCGATGGAATATCTTCCAGCTTCATCAGGTTGGCGCGCAGATCAACAAACCGACGCCCAACGGCCTTCACCTTCTCAATAGTTTCAGTCGGTTGCGTAATATTCACACCAACGATATCGCAGCCTGCACTGGCAAGCCCCAGCGCCATTCCCTGGCCAAGACCGGTATCACAACCAGTGACAATGGCCACTTTGCCCTCAAGGTTAAATGAATCAAGAATCATGCGGTTTCCCCTCAATCGTTGGTAATGGTGTGAGCAAACTTACTGGCTACGCCACCTGATGGAGATGCATCCTGCCGCAAAAAAAAATTCTTTGCAATTTTTTTTGAAAATGCGTTTTAAAAAAATAGATCACGCATGAAAAATTCATAAATCAGAAATCTGATGGTTTCAAATTTTTGGAAAAGACATTTCAAAAATACTAGCGTCAGGTAGCGCCAACGATATAATGGGCAAACTGAGCATAAAAGAGGGAAAACCATGGATAAGTCGACTCAGCCTGAAGCAGTCTCATCAGTACTCAAAGTCTTTCATATCCTTCAGGCACTTGGTGAACAAAAAGCTATCGGTGTTTCTGAGCTATCGCAGCGTCTGCTTATGTCTAAAGCAACCACTTATCGCTTTTTACAAACTATGAAGTCATTAGGTTATGTCTCTCAGGAAGGAGAAGCGGATAAGTATGCCCTGACGCTAAAGCTATTCGAGCTGGGCGCGAAGTCCCTTGAGTATGTTGATCTTATTGAGTTAGCCGATAAGGAAATGCGCTACATATCAGAACATACTCATGAAGCTTTACACCTTGGTGCTCTGGATGAAAACGCCATTATCTATATCCATAAAATTGATTCTGCCTACAACCTTCGTATGCAATCACGCATTGGCCGTCGCAATCCGCTCTACAGCACCGCAATAGGCAAAGTCCTTTTATCCGGTCGTGAAGAGAGCTTCATTCGCGATACGCTGGCAGATGTCACGTTTATCAAGCACACCGAAAAAACACTGGATAACGTTGAACAGCTGTTAAAAGAAATTGAGAAAGTGCGCACTCTCCATTATGCAGAAGATAATGAAGAACAAGAGCCGGGTCTGCGTTGCATTGCCGCCCCTGTTTATGACCGGCTGGGCCACATTATTGCCGCGCTGTCGATCTCCTTTCCGACCATCCGTTTTGACGAAGAAAAAATGCACGAATACGTTGCGTTACTGCATCGAGCAGGCAAAAATATTTCCGAGCAGTTGGGCTATCAACATTATCCCGTGTAAGCGCCAACAATCTAAAGGCAGCCAGAGGCTGCTTTTTTTTGCCGCAAAAAAACATATTGAAACAACGGTTTATTTTTGAGGTTAGCCATGGGCACATCTGCCACCCCCAATATTTTTGACTTTTTTGTGCGTATCGATCCTTTTGACAAACTCCCCAAAAACGTGGTCGAAAGCATCGCCAATGCGGTCAAAGTCAAATACTTAGTCAAAGGGGAAACTATCAGCTTTAGCGCTCTGTGCGAGCAACGCTACCTCTACATCATCCGTACTGGCGCTATTGAACAGCTCTGTGCCAACGGCGAGCTTCGCGCCCGGCTGGGCCAGGACGATCAGTTTGGTTTTACTTTTCTGGCTCCCCTGTCCAACATGGAAGACGGATATCAGGCAAAAGCGATTGAAGACTCTCTGCTGTATTTGATTCCCCATGCAAAGCTCAAACTGGTGAGCCAGGCACACCCTGAATTTGCCGATTACTTCGCGGCCCAGGCAAATGTGCGGCTCAGTTCAGCCGTGAAATACGTTTGTCGTAAAGAAGAGAAAGGACTGTTTTTTCGCACCGTGGGGGAAATTTGCAGCGAAAACATCACAATTGTTAAAGAGAGTGATTCCATACGCAGTGTGGCGCAGGCCATGTGTGGTAAACAACGCAGCTCTTGCGCCGTGGTCATGAAAGAGGGAGAAATCATTGGGTTAGTCACCGACCGTGATATGACACAGTCCGTCGTTGCCGCAGACAGGGATATTAGTGCCTCCATCGCCAGCGTAATGACCCCCAACCCCGTGTTGATTGAAGAAGATGCGAAAGTCATTCAGGCTATTTCTCTGATGCTGCAATACAATATTAGCTGTCTGCCGGTGTTACATGGCAAGCAGGTCAAGGGGCTACTGACCACCTCGCATCTGGTACACAACCACCGTACCCAATCACTTTTTCTGATTCAAAAGATCAAATACGCAAGCTCTCTCAACGCCCTTGCAGCCCTGAAAGAAGAGCGCCAGACCATCTTCCAGGCACTGGTTGAAAGTGGTGTCAGCGTGGATATCCAGGGGCGGGTGATGTCGATGATCATGGACGCTTTTACGCGACGCATCATTCAACTCAATGAGGAGCTGCTTGGCCCTCCTCCGTGCGAATATGCGTGGCTGGTCGCGGGTTCTCATGCGCGCAACGAAGTACATATGCTATCCGACCAGGATAGCGCCATTGTGCTATCTGACCAGGCGACAGAAAGCTGCAAAGCCTATTTTCTTCAGTTTGCTATGCGCGTATGTAATGGCCTTGCCGCATGTGGCTATCCCCTTTGTGACGGGAAATATATGGCGGCATCGCCTAAATGGTGCCAACCCGTGCGCCAATGGAAAGAGTATTACCAAAAATGGGTTGCCAGCCCGGAATACAATAAACTACTGAGCATCAGTGTGTTTCTTGAGATGCGCACGGTCTACGGCAACCGTGAACTCGTTGACAGCATCCAGCAGCACCTGCATGAATGTATTCAGAAAAGCACAAAGTTTATTCCCTCGCTGGTACGAGACGCCATTGAAACACAGCCACCGCTTGGGATCTTCAACCATCTGGTCCTTGAAAAGGGCGGCCTGCATAGCAACACCCTTAATATAAAAAAATACGCGCTCAACCTGATTATTGATCTCGCCCGTATTTTTAGCCTGAAGGCAGGCGGTTCACTGAATGGCACAGAAGAACGTTTTCATTACGCTGCCCAGCACGGCACCTTATCCAAAGACAGTGCTGAAAATATTATCGGAGCCTGGCGGTTTATTACCCAGGTACGTTTTCGCCACCAGCTGAATGCCATTTTGTCGGGTCAAACGCCCGATAATCATATTGCCCCAGATAACTTCAGCAGCTTTGAACGCAAACACCTTAAAGACGCATTCAAAATCATCAGCGAATTACAGGACATTGCCAAACTTAAGTTTCTCAAAGGCGTATGAGTATGCTTAAACACTGGCTTAAATACTGGAAAACACCGCCTACACAAGAGGCGCTACGCGCTTCGATTGTCCCTGAACCAACATGGCCGCACGCCCTGAAAAACTATTTGCAGCACCCTTTGCCAGATGAGAGCCAACCCCTTTCGTCTCAGCACTTTGTTGCTCTGGATTTTGAAACGACGGGACTTAACGCGAACGTCGATAAGATTCTGTCAATTGGTATGGTTGATTTCACATTTGAGAGTATCAATATTGCCAGTTCAGCAGAAATTTATATCAATCACAGCGAGTTTATCAGAGCAGAAACGGCGCAAATTAATGGTCTGACGCCACAGGCTTTGGCGCAAGGGCTGACAATAACAGAAGGCATGAACCGTCTACTGGAAAACATACAAAATAAGATAGTGCTCGCGCACGGCAGTGGTATTGAGAAAGCGTTTATTCACGCCTATTTTACCAGTCAGTATAACATCGGCTCACTGCCCGCTTATTTTATCGATACCTTACAGATTGAAAAACAGCTCAGCTATGCCGGAAAAAGTGGCAACCATCAGAGCTATCAACTGGACGACCTGCGCCGCCATTATCAACTCCCCGGGTATCTGTCACATTCAGCCACAAGTGATGCACTGGCCTGCGCTGAACTGTTCCTGGTGCAGAGTAAAAAGCTTGATATGTTACCTGGCATGAGCCATCGCCAGCTAATGCAACTCTTACGTTAGCCTGGCGCTGACGGTCATCATACGGCCTGGGCCGGTAAATGCTTACCAACCAGGCGCTAACCCTGCGGCTGATTGGTAATAAGCCGCGCCATCGTCTCAAGTGAATCGGTGCGCAAAATATACAGCCGCTTGAGCGCAAACGGATTATCCCCCGGCTTTACCTTGCCGCGCACCGTTGTCACCGCCAGATGAAACCCTGCCGCCTGCGCTGCCTGCATGGCTCGCGGGTTGTAGCCGCCAAACGGATAGGAGAGATACCAGACGTGAGGCGTAAACTGCTGGAGGTCGCGCCGTGAGCGTCGGAAGTCAAACAACACATTGTGCTCGCTTCGGCTCAGTAACACTGGCCGCCCGGCGGCATCGACTCGGTGTAAAAAGTGCGTGTGGGACTGGAGATCAAATACGTCCTGAATGTCTTTAAGCTCCGAGAGGCTCATAAATTGTAATCGCGTCGGGTCCCAGCGCTGCGGCCAGCGTTTGATGCGTGATGAGATGATAAACGCCGTCGCCTTAAAGCCATTTTGCCGCAGCACCGGCCAGGCATAGCGCCACACCGACTTCAGCCCATCATCAAACGTAATCGCCACCGCCCGTCCCGGCAGATTAATGCGATTATAGAGATAATCTTCAAGCTGATAGAGCGTGATAGTGGTGTAACCCTGGTCACTCAGCCAGGCCATCTGGTTGCTGAATGCGCGCACTGAGGTGGTAGTTGAGGTGTGGCGAAAACGCGTGTTCTCTTCGTCACGCAGAATATGATGATACGTCAGTACCGGCACACCACTGTCTTCCTGCGCGTCCAGCCCGCTTACCCAGGCCAGGCGCTCACCGATGCGTATCTGAAACCAGGTCTGATTAAGCCGGTCTTTAAGTCTGCTGGAGACCGGATAGCGCAGGTTATTGGCCAGCGTGCCGACGCGCTCGCTTTTCACATCTGGCGCGCTGTACATCGGCGTTGCTTTTATGGTCACCAGGTTCTGGTTACTGAGCGGTTTGTTTAAATCGCCAAGCCTGTCCTCCACCCGCCTCTTGCCCTGAACGTCGGTTAACCGACTGCGCTCGATAAAGCCGGTGCCGTTACCAAAGCGGAATTCATAATAGTCAGAGGATACCGGCACCACGGCCAGTAGTTGCCCGGCTTCAATATCACCGACAAAAACGATGTTATCTGCAACTTGCGCCCGCACCGGCGCCGTCTCGCTCACCTGCATATAGCGTGCGGCTGGAGGATGTTCATCAAGCAAATCGGCCTGCGCACTGGCGCAGAACAACACAAACAGGACCAAACCACGAAAGGCGTATGAAAACATAATGAGGGTAAGCGACTGAACCAGGGAGCCTTTATTCTGGCAGATCGCCGCAGGAGCGCAAACAGCAGCGAAGCAGCCTTGCCGCTATGCGCACGTTTTTTAGACAAACTGAGGTTGAAGGAGGCGTTTCACGCGCTGGCGCTGCCCGCACGGCACAAGCGAGCGCCTGTTAGCCTGCATCCAGCCAGTCCGGCAAAATCAGCCGGAACGGCGGATTTTTCTGCTGCTGGTGCCAGAGGCTGGTCACGGTATCATCACTGCTTGCCACAATAGTGTCGCGAAAAGCGGCACTGCTATGCGTATCGCGCAGCGCCAGCATTTGCGCCAGCAGCGCAACATTAAAACCCGCAATCACTTCACAATGTTCATGCTTGTGGCTAAGTAGCGACGCCGCGCGGTAAGGCGCGGCACCGATGGTATCCGTCAAAAAAATGACGCCATCGCCGCCGTCCACCTCATGCAGGGCATCGCACATCATACGACTGAGCATGTTGGTGCTCTGCCCAGGTAAATACTCCACAGCACGACAGTGCGCCAGCGGCCCGATCTGCTTTTCCAGCAACGCCAGCGTGTCATGTGCAAGACAGCCGTGTGCGGCAATAACCCATCCCAGCATTGTGCCAGCGCCTGCGTTAAGAATAATAAAGGCAGTTTACGCATCGGCTGATTCGCCATGCTGATTTCCGTCAAACCACCTGGATTATTCTCAAGCCTGCGGGTTAGCTACGTAGCCCACGCCCGCGCTGTATCAGATACCAGCATAGCGAATAAAAGACCGCGATAAACACTACCAGCACGCCGACAGTCAGCGTCAGAGGCACATCGTGTATGCCCAGAAAGCCGTAGCGAAAACCGCTAATCATGTACACGATAGGGTTGAGCTTTGACAGTGCCTGCCAGAACGGCGGCAGCAGCGTCAGTGAATAGAACACGCCGCCGAGATAGGTCAGTGGCGTCAGCACAAACGTGGGAATGAGGCTGATGTCGTCAAAGGTTTTGGCAAACACCGCATTCAGCAGCCCCGCAAGCGAGAACAGCACCGCAGTGAGCAGTAACGTCAGTGCGACAAACAGCCATGAATGTACCTGAAACGGCACAAACAGCAGCGAAATCACCGTTACCATAATGCCCACGCACACGCCGCGCGCCACGCCGCCACCGACGTAACCGGCAATGATTACGTGCGTCGGCACCGGCGCAACCAGCAGTTCTTCAATGTTGCGCTGGAATTTGGCACTGAAGAACGACGAGGCGACGTTGGCGTATGCGTTGGTGATCACCGCCATCATAATCAGGCCAGGCACGATAAACTGCATATAGCTAAAGCCGTGCATTTCACCGATGCGTGAGCCAATCAGGTTACCGAAGATGATGAAGTACAGCGTCATGGTGATAACGGGCGGCACCAGCGTTTGCACCCAGATACGCATAAAGCGGTGAATTTCTTTCTCCCAGATACTTTTCAGGGCAATCCAGTAAAGCTGCATCATGCCGGCTCTCCTTTTTTCTCATGCACCAGCGTGACAAACAGCTCTTCCAGACGGTTCGCTTTGTTACGCATACTCAATACCTGAATGCCCTGCGCGCTCAACTGGCCGAACAGGCTGTTAATGCCCTGCTCGCGCAGTACTTCCACCTCAAGGGTTGACGTATCAATCAGTCGGTACTGGTAGCCGTCAAGTTTCGGCAGCGGGCTTTTTGCCGCCAGATCGAGAATAAAGGTTTCGGATTTAAGCTTGGACAGCAGCGCCTTCATGGAGGTGTTTTCCACCAGCTCGCCGTGCTGAATGATGCCGATATTGCGACACAGCATTTCAGCTTCTTCCAGGTAGTGCGTGGTGAGAATAATGGTGGTGCCGCGATCGTTAAGCTCTTTGAGGAAGGTCCACATGGAGCGGCGCAGTTCGATATCCACGCCCGCGGTCGGTTCGTCGAGAATCAGCAGTTTTGGCTCATGCATCAATGCCCGGGCAATCATCAGGCGGCGCTTCATGCCACCGGAAAGCATACGCGCGCGTTCGTTACGCTTGCCCCACAAATCAAGCTGGTTAAGGTATTTCTCGCTGCGCTCCAGCGCATCACGCTTGGGCACGCCGTAGTAGCCCGCCTGGTTGACGACTATCTGCGCCACCGTTTCAAACGGATTAAAGTTAAATTCCTGCGGTACCAGCCCAAGCTGGCGCTTGGCATTGACCACATCCTTATCCAGCGAATAACCAAAAACCTTCACGTTGCCCGCACTTTTGTTTACCAGCGAGCTGATAATGCCAATTGTGGTGGATTTGCCCGCGCCATTTGGCCCGAGCAGGGCGTAAAAATCACCGGCCTCCACCTGCAAATCAATGCCACGCAGCGCCTGAACGCCGCCGGGGTAGGTTTTGGTCAGTTTCTCCAGTTCCAGTGCATATGTCATAGATGATGAGTAGCCTTTTAGTTATCACTCTGTGCCCTGAACGCATCTGTCCATTCAAGGCGGCAGCCCCAGAAATACAGGAGGCCGAGGTATTTTAGCACCGCCACCGGTCAACCTCTGTTAGCCGAAGAATGCATAGCAGGTTTAAAAAAAAGTTGAGTTGCCCTATATTACCCCAACGCACTAATCCGGTTACAGGTTGTTAACCACTCATGAAAGATATCGAAACACTCATCAGCAATAATAAACTCTGGTCTACATTGCTGGTGGAAGAGGATCCCGGCTTCTTTGAGCAGCTGGCGCAGGCCCAAAAGCCGCGCTTTCTATGGATTGGTTGTTCCGACAGTCGTGTTCCCGCTGAACGCCTGACGGGCCTGGAGCCTGGTGAGCTGTTTGTTCACCGTAATGTGGCAAACCTGGTCATTCACACCGACCTTAACTGCCTGTCTGTGGTGCAGTACGCGGTGGACGTGCTGGAAGTTGAGCACATTATCATCTGCGGCCACTACGGCTGCGGCGGTGTACAGGCGGCAGTCACCAATCCTGAACTTGGCCTGATTAACAACTGGCTGCTGCACATTCGCGATATCTGGTTTAAGCACAGCACGCTGCTGGGCGAGCTGCCGCAGGAGCAGCGCATGGATACGCTGTGCGAGCTTAACGTCATGGAGCAGGTGTACAACCTCGGCCACTCCACGATTATGCAGTCAGCGTGGAAACGCGGTCAGAAGGTGAGCGTGCACGGCTGGGTTTACGGTATTCACGACGGCCTGCTGCGCGACCTGGACGTTACCGCCACCAGCCGTGAAACGCTGGAGCAGCAGTATCGCAACGGCATGTCCAACCTTAAGCGCGTGCATCACAACCATAAATAAGAAAAGGGGGCATCGCCCCCTTTTTCACATCTGTTGCTTTATTCGTCCAGCAAAACCACTTTGCCCACGTAAGGCAGATGGCGATAGCGCTGTGCGTAGTCAATACCGTAGCCCACAACGAACTCGTCCGGGATAGTGAAGCCCACAAACTCCACGGTAACGTCGACTTCACGGCGCTCCGGTTTATCCAGCAGCGTACAGATAGCCAGTGATTTTGGCTCGCGCAGGCGCAGGATCTCACGCACGCGGCTCAGCGTATTGCCGGAGTCGATGATATCTTCAACGATAAGCACATCCTTGCCACGGATGTCTTCATCCAGATCCTTGAGGATTTTCACATCGCGGGTGGTCGACATACCGCTGCCGTAGCTTGAGGCCGTCATAAAGTCGACTTCATGACTCACCTGCACTTCGCGGCACAGATCCGCCATGAACATAAAAGATCCGCGCAGCAGTCCCACCAGCACCATATCGCTGCCGCTGTCGCGATAGCGCTCGGTTATCTCTTTGCCCAGTTCTGCAATGCGTGCTTTGATGTCCGCTTCTGGGATCATCACTTCTACAGTATGTTTCATTCTCTGGTATCTCACTGATGATAATCAGCTATTTCACGCCTGATGCTGCAACAGCGCCGTTTTCAGGCCCGTTGCGTCAAGCGTGAGAACAACGAAAGCACGCGAGTATAGCAGTATCGGCCACAGGAATAAAAAAGCCTGGCGCCGCGCGGATGCAAGGGATTAATGATGCCCACCCTGGTCGTAAACCGGTTAGTCCCGGATTTTTGCAGAATAAAATATGTCAGGTCAGAGCCTTAGGCTGCACCAGAAAACGCCATATTCCCTACTTTTAATAAGACATTAGCGAAGCGGTTTGTTGTAAAAGACAAAAATTACCAACCAACGTTTATTTCGTCATTGCCCGTTTCTTCCTTCGTTATGCTCTCCAAAGCTCTTTTTGTGACAATGATCACAGTTGTTAATAACTATAATTAGTTGCTACTAAAAAACACTGAGTGTAATGAATGATGGAAAGTAATAAACCGCAGTCGCGCGTCATTGTCGCGCTCTCCGCGCTATTTGCTCTGCTGACAGGACTTTATCTTCTGGTAGGCGGTATCTGGCTCGTCGCCGTTGGCGGCTCGTGGTATTACCCGCTCGCCGGTATCGTAATGCTAATTACCGCCTGGCTGCTGTGGCGCAGACGCTCAAGCGCTCTATGGCTGTATGCAGCGCTGCTGTTGTGCACCATGCTCTGGGGCATCTGGGAGGTCGGCTTTGACTTCTGGGCGCTGACGCCGCGCTGCGACGTGCTGGTGTTCTTTGGTGTCTGGCTGCTGCTGCCGTTCGTCTGGCGCAAGCTCGCCCCTTCGCGCGCCGCCGTGCCGTCCCTGCTGGTGTCACTGCTGATAACCGCCGCCATTCTGGTGTGGGCGGGCTTTAACGATCCGCAGGAAATCAACGGTACGCTGCCAACTGACACCACCGCCAGCACCGCCGCAGAAGGTGTTGCCGATGCTGACTGGCCCGCCTATGCACGTACCCAGGAAGGCCAGCGTTTCTCGCCGCTTAAGCAAATCAACGCCGATAACGTGAGCAAGCTGAAAGAAGCCTGGGTGTTCCGCACCGGCGATCTGCGTTTGCCGACCGATCCGGGTGAAATCACCAACGAAGTGACGCCGATTAAAGTAGGCGACACGCTGTATCTGTGCACCGCACACCAGCGCCTGTTTGCACTGGATGCCGCCAGCGGCAAAGAAAAGTGGCACTTTGACCCGCAGTTAAAAACCGATCCGTCGTTCCAGCACGTCACCTGTCGCGGCGTGTCTTATCACGAAGCCCGCGCAGAAAACGCCAGCCCGAACGTGGTGGCCGACTGCCCGCGCCGCATTATTCTGCCGGTGAACGATGGCCGCCTGTTTGCCATTAACGCCGACAACGGCAAGCCGTGTGAAAGCTTCGCCAACAACGGCATGCTGAACCTGCAAACCAACATGCCGGTTACCACACCGGGCATGTATGAGCCTACCTCACCGCCGGTGGTCACCGACAGCGTGATTGTCATTGCCGGTGCAGTGACCGATAACTTCTCCACCCGCGAGCCGTCTGGCGTGATCCGCGGCTTTGATGTCAACAGCGGCAAACTGCTGTGGGCGTTCGACCCGGGTGCCAAAGACCCGAATGCCATCCCGTCTGACGAGCATCATTTCACGCCTAACTCGCCTAACTCATGGGCACCGGCGGTGTATGATGCGAAGCTTGATTTAGTGTATCTGCCGATGGGCGTGACCACGCCGGATATCTGGGGCGGCAACCGCACACCGGAGCAGGAGCGTTACGCCAGTTCGGTCATTGCGCTCAATGCCTCAACCGGTAAGCTCGCCTGGTCTTATCAGACCGTGCACCACGACCTGTGGGACATGGATTTACCGTCTCAGCCCACGCTTGCCGACATTACCGATAAAAACGGCAACACCGTGCCAGTGATTTACGCCCCGGCAAAAACCGGCAACCTGTTTGTGCTGGACCGCCGCACCGGGGAACTGGTGGTTCCGGCGCCGGAGCGCCCGGTGCCGCAGGGTGCCGCGAAAGGCGACTGGGTGTCACCAACGCAGCCGTTCTCGGAACTCACGTTCCGCCCGGAGAAAAAACTCACCGGCGCCGACATGTGGGGCGCGACCATGTATGACCAACTGGTCTGTCGCGTGATTTTCCAGGGCCTGCGCTATGAAGGCACCTTCACGCCGCCGTCTGAACAGGGCACGCTGGTGTTCCCGGGCAACCTCGGCATGTTCGAATGGGGCGGTATCTCGGTCGATCCGAATCGTCAGGTCGCCATTGCCAACCCGATGGCGCTGCCGTTTGTCTCTAAACTGATGCCACGTGGACCGGGCAACCCGATGGAGCCGCCGAAAGATGCCAAAGGCTCTGGCACCGAGTCCGGCATTCAGCCGCAGTACGGCGTGCCGTTTGGCGTCACGCTCAATCCGTTCCTGTCGCCGTTTGGCCTGCCGTGCAAACAGCCGGCCTGGGGCTACATCTCCGGTATCGATCTGAAGAGCCACCAGATTGTCTGGAAAAAACGCATCGGTACGCCGCGCGACAGCATGCCGTTCCCAATGCCGTTCCCGGTACCGTTTAACATGGGGATGCCGATGCTGGGTGGCCCGATTTCTACCGCCGGTAACGTGTTGTTTATTGGTGCAACGGCCGATAACTACATCCGTGCCTACAACATGACCAACGGCGAGAAGCTGTGGCAGGCACGCCTGCCCGCTGGCGGCCAGGCCACACCGATGACCTATGAAGCCAACGGCAAGCAGTACGTGGTGATTGCCGCAGGCGGCCACGGCTCGTTTGGCACGAAGATGGGCGACTATATTGTTGCCTACGCGCTGCCCGATGAGCAGTAACTGGTCCTGAAACCAACAAAGCCCCTCAGTGAGGGGCTTTTTTATGGGTATAGCTTAACGGATTCACAGCGCTATCCGTCACAGGCAAGACGCACAGGACGGTAATACGCAACGACTGACTTATCAGTCCGGTTAGCTCACCGTAAAGCCAAGCATCATCCCGGTGTCCTCGTGCTCCAGCAGATGGCAATGCGCCATGTAGGCCTGGTCCCCTGACGCCGTATGGTCAAAGCGCACCAGCACTTCGCTGCGCGCGCCGTCAACGGAGACAATATCTTTCCAGCCGCTGCGGTGCGGTGCAGGCGGTTTGCCGTTTTCAGACAGGATACGGAACTGAGTGCCGTGAATATGGAACGGGTGCAGCATCATGTCGCCTTCACCGGAAATAGTCCAGCGCTCGTACTGACCGCGCGCGACGTTAAACGCAGGCGTCTTCATATCAAAGGCTTTGCCGTTGATTTTGTTGGCGTTCATCAGATCAAAGGCCGGTTTTTCCCCGCCCGACATGCCGGAGCCATGCCCCATCGCACTGTGGTCCATGCCGGACGCCTGGGAGCCATGATTCATGCTGGCGTGGTCCATCTGCGCCATTGGCATCTGACCGTGGCCCATCGTGCCATGGTCCATCGCGCCATGGTCCATACCGGCGGTGGCCTGCTTGCCGTATTTTTTCTCCAGTGCCTGCATGCCCATCATGTCGAGCATCGGGTCCATCGTCAGTTGCAACATACGCTGCGGCGCGCTATCGATTGCAGGAATGGCAGGCATATCAGCGAGTTTGTCCGGTAGCGTACCAGTGCCAAACACATTCACCGGCTGGATATGCACAATCGGCTGCGGCTTATCAAACGGCGCGACATTCATGCCCATTTGCGTCACCGGTAGCGTGACGATATCAAACGGTTTGCCATCGCTAATCTGCACCAGCACCTCAAAGCGCTCGCCCATCAGCATCGGCAGTTCCGTCAGCTTCACCGGCTCGCCCAGCAGGCCGCCGTCGCTGCCAATTACGTACAGCGGACGTTTGTCGCTGGTGGCAATGTTGAGCGAGCGGGCGTTACAGCCGTTGAGCAACCGCAGGCGCAGCCAGCCGCGCGGAGCCGCATGTTGTGGATAGACCGCGCCGTTGCACAACAGCGTGTCGCCAAACCAGCCTACGGCAGCGCTCATTACGTCGAGCTGGTAATCAATTTCACCGTCCGCACCAAAGCGTTTGTCCTGAATAATCAGCGGCACATCATCCATGCCCCACTTCTGCGGCAGCATCAGGTTTTTAAGCTCACTGTCTTCAATCAGCACCAGACCGCCCAGGCCCATCGCGACCTGCGCGCCGGTTTTTCCATGCTCGTGCGGATGGAACCAGCAGGTGGCGGCGCGCTGCTGCGGCGTAAACGACACGCTGCGCTGTGCGCCTGGCTCTATCACGCCCTGCGGGCCGCCGTCCACGTCGCCGGGGATTTCCAGCCCGTGCCAGTGCACGGTGGTCGCTTCAGGCAACATGTTGCGAATATCAATATGGACCTGCTTGCCCTGCTGTAGACGCAGCGCCGGACCCAGCAGCGAGCCGTTGTAGCCCCATGTCGTTACCGGCTTACCGGCAAACGCGGTCTTACCGGCGCGCGCGGCGATACGGATGCGACTGCTGGCATCCGGTTCAAGCAGCGGTGGAATGGGTA
This sequence comes from Enterobacteriaceae bacterium 4M9, assembly GCA_010092695.1. Lineage (GTDB taxonomy): Bacteria > Pseudomonadota > Gammaproteobacteria > Enterobacterales > Enterobacteriaceae > Tenebrionibacter. Next base: position 4,049,100 of record JAADJJ010000001.1, read on the forward strand.
AACCCGGGCGCTCAGCGGCAAAAGCGGCACGGTTGAGAAGCGGGAAGGCACTTAACGCGCCCAGCGCGGCAGAATACTTAATAAAGTCTCGGCGATGCATGATCAGATCCTTCTTTCCAGGAAAATCCCGCGAGGATAAACCTTCCACTAACGTCAAGGTCAAGTGTTGCCTTCGGATAATTAATGGTCGTCCCGGCCTCGCGAAGTATGCTAACGTTTGTTACCTGTTGAATAGTGGTAGTCGCGATGAAGAAGTTTGTCAGGTTATTGGTGTTTGGTGGATTACTGGGATTTTCCGGCGCAAGCCAGGCGCTGAGTGAGTCAGAAGCGGAAGACATGGCCGATCTCACCGCTGTTTTTGTCTTCCTGAAAAACGACTGCGGCTACCAGAACATGCCTAACTATCAGATACGCCGTGCGCTGGTGTTTTTTGCCCAGCAAAATCAATGGGATCTGAGCAACTACGACAGCTTTGACATGAAAGCGCTGGGCGAAGACAGCTACCGCGATCTCAGCGGCATTGCCGTGCCCACATCTAAAAAATGCAAAGCCCTCGCCCGTGATTCCCTGAGCCTGCTGGCGATGGTGAAATAACCCACGCCTGCGGCCCGCAACGTGCATCCTTACAGAGAGTTAGCTGTGATTGTGCGCCCTTTTGCGGGTGTTAACGAAGGAGGAACCGCCTGTGTCCAACCGACATCAGTGGCAGGAAACGCTGCACGACAGCTTTGGCCAGTACTTTAGCGTCGACAACGTGCTCTACCATGAAAAGACCAGCCACCAGGACTTAATTATCTTCGAAAACGCGGCGTTTGGCCGCATCATGGCGCTGGACGGCGTGGTGCAAACCACCGAGCGCGATGAGTTTATCTACCACGAAATGATGACCCACGTACCGCTGCTGGCGCACGGCCAGGCAAAGCGCGTGCTGATTATCGGCGGCGGCGATGGTGGCATGCTGCGCGAAGTGGCCCGTCACACCGGCGTGGAGAGCATCACCATGGTAGAAATCGACGCCAGCGTGGTCGATTTCTGCCGCCAGTATCTGCCTAACCACAGCAACGGTGCCTACGACGACCCGCGTTTTCATCTGGTTATTGACGATGGCGTGAATTTTGTCAGCCAGACGACGCAAACGTTTGATGTCATCATCTCTGACTGCACCGACCCGATTGGCCCTGGCGAAAGCCTGTTCACGTCCGCCTTTTACCAGGGCTGCAAGCGCATTCTCAATCCTGGCGGCGTGTTCGTGGCGCAAAATGGCGTGAGCTTTCTGCAACAAGACGAAGTGCTCAACAGCCACCAGCGGCTCGGCCAGTACTTTAACGACGTGAGCTTCTACCAGGCAGCCATTCCGACCTATTACGGCGGCATCATGACGTTTGCGTGGGCGACCGATAACGAGGCGCTGCGCCACCTGCGCCCTGACACCATCCAGGCGCGCTTTCACCACACTGGCCTGCACTGTCGCTATTACAACCCAGCGGTCCACTGCGCGGCCTTCGCGCTACCACAATATTTACAGGACGCGCTGGCGACCTGAAACCCGCCGGGGCAACCCGGCAATGTCCAGACTAAGGGGGTGAACCAAATTGAAAAAACTGAAGCTGCACGGCTTTAACAACCTGACCAAAAGCCTGAGTTTTTGTATTTACGATATCTGTTACGCCAAAACGTCAGAAGAGCGCGATGGCTATATTGCGTATATCGATGAACTCTATAACGCCAACCGCCTGACGGAAATCCTCTCTGAAACCTGCTCAATTATTGGCGCTAATATTCTTAACATCGCCCGCCAGGACTACGAGCCGCAGGGAGCCAGCGTCACCATTCTGGTGAGTGAAGAGCCGGTTGACCCTATGCTTATTGATAAAACCGAGCACCCTGGCCCGCTGCCGGAAGCGGTGGTGGCACATCTTGATAAAAGCCATATCTGCGTACACACCTATCCTGAAAGCCACCCGGAAGGCGGCCTGTGTACCTTCCGTGCGGATATTGAAGTGTCTACCTGCGGCGTGATTTCACCGCTCAAAGCGCTCAATTACCTGATTCACCAGTTAGAGTCCGATATTGTCACCGTTGACTATCGCGTACGTGGCTTTACCCGCGATGTGAACGGCATGAAGCACTTCATCGACCATGAAATTAACTCGATTCAGAACTTTCTGTCGGACGATATGAAGGCGCTGTACGACATGGTGGACGTGAACGTGTATCAGGAAAATATTTTCCACACCAAAATGCTGCTTAAGGAGTTCGACCTTAAGCACTATATGTTCCACACCAAACCGGAAGAGTTGAGCCAGCAGGAGCGAGACCACATCACGAACCTGCTGTGGAAGGAAATGCGCGAGATTTATTACGGGCGTAATATTCCGGCCGTGTGATAAAAAACGCTCCCGAGGGAGCGTTTTTTATTCTGGCTCTGTCAGCGTGAGCGTAAACGGCTCTGCGGCCAGGGTTTGTTGGACCTCCAGCGGCAGGCCACTGTCGGTGACCACGTCATCAAACGCCTGCAACGGCGCAACGCTAAAAAGCGAGCTTTTGCCGTATTTACTGCTGTCTGCCAGCAGCACCTTGCGGTGCGCGGTGGCAATAATATCCTGCTTTAAGCCTGACTTTTCTTCCGTGGGCGTGGTCACGCCTGCCTCAAGGCTCCAGGAGTTGCAACTCATAAAGGCGATATCCGGCCAGACGCTGCGCAGCATGCGCCGCCCGTGCTCGCCGATGCACGACTGACTGCTGTCATCAATGCGCCCGCCGATAATGGTCACTTCTATCTGCTTAAACGCCGAGAGGAATAGCGCGATGTGTAAATCCACAGTAATTACGCGCAGCGGCAAGTGGGTGAGCGAGCGCGCCAGTTCCAGCATCGTCGTGCCCGCATCCAGCACCACGGCGTTGCCAGGCTGTACCAGGCTTGCCGCATGGCGGGCAATCGCCAGCTTTTCCTGGCGGTTACGCAACTGCTTTTCATCGGTGGTGGGTTGAACGGGAACAAAACGCCGGAGCGCCACACCACCGTGGCTGCGGCTAATCACGCCCTGCTCATCGAGCTTGATTAAATCCCTGCGAATGGTGGCTGGTGAGGCATCGATAGCCTCAACCAGCTGTTCAACGGTTGCCAGAGAATGGCTTTTCAGGAAAGCCACTATCTGGTCCAGACGATGTTGTCCTTTCATTTACGCGCTTAAGCCAGTTGCATTGCCAGTTTAATCGAGGTGGACATGCTCTCAGGTTTGGCTTTGCCCGTCCAGGCAATATCAAATGCCGTGCCGTGGTCGGCAGACGTGCGGATAAACGGCAACCCGGCGGTGATGTTAACACCGTCATAGAAGCCCAAAAGCTTCAGCGGAATGTGCCCCTGGTCGTGATACATCGCGACGACCATGTCGTACTGGCCTTCGTGCGCCTGCAAAAACACGGTATCCGGTGGACAAGGGCCGAATACGGTCAGTCCGCGCTCACGGCAGGCTTCAATTGCCGGTGCCACAATACGGATTTCTTCATCACCAAACAGGCCGTTTTCGCCCGCGTGCGGGTTCACGCCCGCGACCGCAATGCGCGGTGAGGCAAACCCCACCCGCTTAAGGAAGGTGTCGGCAAGCGTAATCACCGTTTCAATACGCGGCTGATTCAACGTATCCAGGAACTTGCGCAGCGCCACGTGAGTGGACACATGGATAACTTTGAGCTTGTCGGTATAAAGCACCATCGCGTAATCGCGGCTGTGGGTGAGCGTCGCCAGCAGTTCGGTGTGGCCCGGATACAGGTGGCCTGCCAGGTGCAGCGCCTCTTTGTTCAAAGGCGCGGTCGCAATGGCCTGTACCTCATTTGCCATAGCAAGCTCCGTGGCCCGCTTCACGCAGCGGTAAGCCAGGTCTCCCGCCTGCGCCTGCACTTTGCCTGGCGTCAGCGCGTCAGGTTCAGCGAGTGGCTCATCAATGACGTGCAGCCGACCGGGCGCGAAATGGGCCTCTGAAACGCGGTTAATGGCAATAAGCTCAACGGGCGGCGTTATCCCTTGTTCCTGCAAACGCGACAGCGTGCGCAGGCAACCTACCACCACCACCGGCGCGCCGGCCAGTTCCTGCTCGTTAAGCGCTTTAATGATAATTTCCGGGCCAATCCCCGCAGGATCGCCCATTGTGACGGCAACTGTCTTAATGCCCACTGTACATCTCCTCAATAAAATAAAGCGCGTCGCAAAGCGTGCTGTCTGTCCCAAACCCACCGGCCTTGGTTATCACCGGCAGGTCGTCAATTTCGCTGTTCACAAAGGTGCCGCAAGGGATACAGGGCGCAACCTCACTCTGGATACGATAGCCTTCGGCACCCAGCGCATTGGCTACCGCAATAGCGATATCGCCGCCGGTCAAGAACAGTCCACCGGTGCGGGCGCGGTCCAGAATGGCAAGCGTGATATCACCAATACGGCGACTGAGCATTTCACCCAGCGCCTGGCGAGTCAGGTTGTAACGTGCAGCCAGGGCATCAACCTGCTCGCGGTCGTCGGCATGGCTGCTGGTGCGCAGCACGCAGTGGCGCTGGCGCTCAAGCACATCGCAGGCCTGCTGCACCATGTCGGCCACTGCCTCATCGCCCGCAGGCGACAGCAGCGCTTCGACGCAAATATCCACCACCTCCGCACGCTCCTGCTGCTGTGCCTGCGCCACCTGGCGGCGCGTCATTTCGCTCATCGAACCGGCCACCACCAGCACCGGCAGTGCCTGGCGAGGATTCATATAGCTGTCGACCGGCAGCGCATTAGCCAGCCCGGCTGCGCCCACCAGCAGCGGGCGCTTATCCAGCGCACAGGCCGCCTGGGCAATCAGCGTCAGGTCGTTATCACTTTCAGCATCCAGCACCACAATGCCGTCACCTTTTTTCGCCAGTGCGTCAAGGCAGGCGTGCAACTCACCGCCGCGCACCTGATTCAGCGTGATTTCATACACCGGCAGCGCGGTTTGCAGCCCAATAATGGTGCTGATGCGCGAAGACACAATCGGCGTGCGCGGGTCGCTGGCAAACTCGGTCTCTAACAGCGGGCGCTGGTGTACCAGGCACTCGCCGTTACGCGTGGTTCTGCCCGCCGCCGGAATGGCACCGGCGACCAGCGCAAGTGACGCACCGCTCACCGCCAGCGCGGTGGCAATTTCTGCCCCGGGATTGCCGCGAAAGGTTGAGTCGATTTTTTTGTACACCAGCACCTCGCCGTGCGCCGCTTCACAGTACGGCGCCAGCGCCTGGCTTACCGCCGTGGCCGCCTGCTCAGCGCTCATAGCGCGGCTTTCGGTGTTAATCACCAGCACATCGGCGCGCCGTGAAGGCTTTTGCTGCGCGGTCAGCATCACTTCAGTTCTGGCACCGCGTTTAGCGAGCTGTACGCCGGTATCATTCGCACCGGTAAAGTCGTCAGCGACAACGATCATCTTCATCATGATTTTTCTCCTGCCACAGCCCGCTGTTGATTACGTTTTGCCACCCATGACGTGAGCATTGGCGTCAGGATAGCGGTGACGATAACCGAGGTCGCCACCAGCGGCGTTGCTGCCGCGACTATCTGCCCGAGCGCCGGATCGGCCTGAGCAATTGCCATTGGCGTTGCCACCGCATTACCGGCGGTACTGGAGGCCGCGGCTCCGGCAATGCCAGTGCCGCCCAGCAGACGGTCAACTTTGATATTGAAGAACCCACCAAACAGCGTGGTCAGCACGCCCAGCAGAATGCCCGCCAGACCGCCTTTTATCAGCATGCTCAGATCGATACTCGCGCCGAGCGCAAAGGCAAAAAACGGGATTAGCAGCGGGCCACCTTTGGAGAGAAATTCGCGCATCTTCGGGTCGAGGTTACCGAGCAGCATGCCAATCAGCATCGGGATAATGACCACCACGATGGACATAATGGGAATGTTCGCCATGCCCGCTGCGCCAAGCGCAATCATGGTTAAAATCGGGCCATCGCTCAGCGACATCAGCGGTGTTGCGCCGACTTCGTTATCGCGGCCAAATTCGCCTGCCAGCGCCGCATACAGACCGCCGTTGGTGTTACTCATCGCGGCAATTATCGCGACCGAAGACAGCCCCCAGATGCCGTCTGCACCAAACAGTTTTTCAACCGCAAAGCCCAGCGCCACCGCAACCACAAATTTGGTGAAGGTGATGCCGCCGCCAATCAACAGTGACTTGGGTGCCGCCTTGATGTGAATGCCCGCCCCCATGCACAGCAGGAAGGCACCGATGAGCGCCGGAGCGCCGTTTTTAAATAATGCTGTGGTAAAACCGCCAACCTGCAATGCCTGCGGCGCAAAGGTATTGATTAACGCGCCAAGCACCAGCGGGACGACCATCATCCCGCCGGGGATTTTTTCTATCGTCGCCTTAATGTTCATAATGCCCTCATCATTTGATTTATTTTAATCAAATTGATTGTAATAAATCAAAACAAAGAAAAATGATGGCTGGATCGCAAAACAGACGCGCATCAAAAGCGTGAATTCAATCAGAAATGAGCAACTACAATCAGAAAGGCCGTGCAGCGGCTGTTATACCGCTGCGCAGGGGTTATTTACCGAGGATAAAGTGACGATAGGCGCGCAGCACCTGCAAAAAGTCTTCCACGCCGCACAGGGAAAAGCTCTCTTCGTCGTAGTAGCTCATCCCTTCTTCCATTTCGTCACCCGAAATCTCAAGCTGGTTGGCGCGCACCATCACCTCTTCGCCGTCCAGCCACAGCGTATATTCATGGCCCACGCGCTGCCACTGGCGCTCGCTGCCCTTCACCGACGCCGCCGCCTGTTCAACCTCGTCCAGCAACGCCAGGTTTTCTTTCACTTCTTCATTAAACCAGTGGCCCACCACTTCGTGGCCCATCGCCATGCGTACCTTCACCATGCCGGTGATGTCGCGTAGAAATTCGTAATCCATGATGCTTTCCTCTGCTCACGCCAGCGTAAAACCGCGCGTATGCTGTAATTATCGCAGCAGAGAAAAAGAAAAAAAGCGCAGTGGTACGTAAGGTGCAAATAAAATCGCGGGGATGGGTAAAGGTTGAGCAGGCGGTAATAAAAAAGGAGGCCAAAGCCTCCCTTTGACAGTCTGCGAAAGTTATACCGCAGTCTGGAAGATAACGCCGTCGGCCTTCTCGGTGTACTGCTCCAGGCGGTCGAAGTTCAGATAGCGATAGGTGTCGTTAGCGGTTTTATCCACCTGCACCATAAAGGTCTGATACTCGTCCGGTGTTGGCAGTTTGCCAAGCAGTGATGCCACCGCCGCCAGTTCTGCGGACGCCAGATAAACGTTGGCGCCGTTGCCCAGACGGTTCGGGAAGTTACGGGTTGAGGTAGATACCACCGTCGCCCCGTCCGCCACGCGCGCCTGGTTACCCATGCACAGCGAGCAGCCCGGAATTTCGATGCGTGCACCGCTCTTACCAAACACGCTGTAATAGCCTTCTTCGGTAAGCTGCGCGGCATCCATTTTGGTCGGTGGTGCGACCCACAGGCGGGTCGGCAGCTGGCCTTTGTGGCTGTCGAGCAGTTTACCGGCCGCGCGGAAGTGACCGATGTTAGTCATGCACGAGCCGATGAACACTTCGTCAATCTTATCGCCCTGCACGGTGGAGAGCAGGCGCGCGTCGTCCGGATCGTTCGGCGCGCACACAATCGGCTCTTTCACTTCGCTAAGGTCGATGTCGATGACGGCTGCGTATTCGGCATCAGCATCGGCTTCAAGCAGCTGCGGATCTGCCAGCCATTTTTCCATGCCCTGGATGCGACGCTCCAGCGTACGGCGGTCGCCATAGCCTTCGGCAATCATCCATTTGAGCAGCACGATGTTAGAGTTCAGGTATTCAATAATCGGCGCTTTATCAAGCTTGATGGTGCAGCCCGCAGCCGAACGCTCGGCTGACGCATCCGCAAGCTCAAACGCCTGCTCTACTTTCAGCTCCGGCAGGCCTTCGATTTCGAGAATGCGGCCAGAGAAGATGTTCTTCTTGCCCTTTTTCTCAACGGTCAGCAGGCCCTGCTGGATAGCGTAGTAAGGGATCGCGTGCACCAGGTCACGCAGGGTGATGCCCGGCTGCATTTTGCCCTTAAAGCGCACCAGCACCGATTCCGGCATATCCAGCGGCATGACGCCAGTCGCAGCGGCAAACGCTACCAGGCCGGAGCCTGCCGGGAAGGAGATGCCAATCGGGAAGCGGGTGTGGGAGTCGCCGCCGGTGCCGACGGTGTCTGGCAGCAGCATACGGTTCAACCACGAGTGGATGATGCCATCGCCCGGGCGCAGCGACACGCCGCCACGGTTCATGATGAAGTCCGGCAGGCTGTGGTGCGTCTGCACGTCAACCGGCTTCGGATAGGCCGCAGTGTGGCAGAACGACTGCATCACGAGGTCAGCAGAGAAGCCCAGGCATGCCAGGTCTTTCAGTTCATCACGCGTCATTGGCCCGGTGGTGTCCTGAGAACCCACCGAGGTCATCTTCGGCTCACAGTACTGACCAGGACGAATACCGGTGGTGCCACAAGCGCGGCCAACCATTTTCTGCGCCAGTGAGAAACCACGGTTGCTCGCCGCCACATCTTTGGCGTGACGGAACACGTCGCTGTGCGGCAGGTTCAGCGCTTCACGCGCTTTGGTGGTAAGTCCGCGGCCGATAATCAGCGGGATACGACCACCGGCGCGCACTTCATCAAGCAGCACGTCGGTTTTCAGTTCAAAGCTTGCCAGCAGCGCGCCAGTGTCGTGGTTGCGCACTTCGCCTTTGTACGGATAGATGTCGATAACGTCACCCATATTCAGGTCGTTGACATCCACTTCAATCGGCAGTGCACCGGCATCTTCCATGGTATTAAAGAAGATAGGCGCGATTTTACCGCCCAGCACCACGCCACCACCGCGCTTGTTCGGCACAAACGGGATATCGTCACCCATAAACCACAGCACGGAGTTGGTGGCTGACTTACGTGATGAACCAGTGCCCACAACGTCGCCGACGTAGGCCAGCGGGAAGCCTTTTTTGGCAAGCGCTTCGATTTGCTTAATCGGGCCTACAGCACCCGGCTGGTCAGGCTCAATGCCTTCGCGGGCGTTTTTGAGCATCGCCAGTGCGTGCAGCGGAATATCCGGGCGCGACCAGGCATCCGGTGCCGGAGACAGGTCGTCGGTGTTGGTTTCGCCGGTCACTTTAAAGACAGTAACGGTCAGCTTCTCAGCAAGCTTAGGACGAGACAGGAACCACTCGGCATCGGCCCAGGACTGCATAATCTGTTTTGCGTGAACGTTGCCCGCTTTGGCTTTTTCTTCAACGTCGTAGAAGCTGTCGAACATCAACAGCGTGTGGGACAGCGCTTTTGCAGCAACGGGTGCCAGTTTTTCGTTATCCAGCGCGTCAATCAGGGGATGGATGTTGTAACCGCCCTGCATGGTGCCCAGCAGTTCAACGGCTTTTTCAGGGCTTACCAGCGGGGATGTGGTCTCACCTTTGGCAACGGCTGCCAGGAAACCTGCTTTGACATAGGCGGCTTCGTCAACGCCCGGCGGTACTCGGTTAATCAGCAAGTCTAATAAAAATTCTTCTTCGCCAGCAGGCGGATTCTTCAGCAGCTCAACAAGCGCGGCCATTTGGTTGGCATCGAGAGGTTTTGCAACAATCCCCTCAGCGGCACGCTCTGCAACGTGCTTACGGTATTCTTCTAGCACGACGGTTCTCCTCGCTCTCATTGTCAGAACGGTGCCAGGCAATGCTCCACGTCACTCTCCTGTGAAACAGCAGATTTGTAGGGTAAAAGGCCCGGTACCGCGACGGGCAGCATATCAGGTATTCACCAGGCTGTTAATCTGTTTACAAAAAAGCAACATTAAAAAAGGTGCTGAATCGTTAAAGACGGGATATTCGTTTTTATTCTGTGATTTCAAATACAAAAAAACCGCCGGGAGGCGGTTTGATTGCCGCTCATGACCGGTGGCAGTCAGCCATGAGCGAAGTAAGTGGCAGGTCCCACGCCGTCAAATTTGCCACAGAGAAAGGGCGCGAGCAACATGAATTGTGCATTTTTCGTACCCGATTCCCGAAATGAATGAAAGCGTATGTAACAGCCCGCTATCGTTTCCTCACGGGATGCTTTTACTCTACTTTTTCTCGTGGCCTGTTTCACTGGCGTGGCAGCCAGCCACCGGGCATGGAAGCAGCCTTCAACCCTGCGTGGCAGGTCCCACACCTGCCCGGCTTGTACCTTCCCGGTGAGGGAAGAGCCAACGCCCCCCCTCAAGGAAGCGCGCAATGGAGATGCGGATACTGTATTTGCTGCTCCTTGCTCTGGCTTCAGCGTTAACGCTGTCTCACGGTGGCTGGAATATTTCTAACATTGTGGTGCAACTTACGCTGAACCTGGGCAGTTAAGCTACTGGCCGCTCTCAGGAGCGGCCTTTTATTGCGAACAAGTGCTGAGGACTGAACTGCCACTGAATGTATTTATGCATGTCGGTAAAACTGATCGCCATAAGCATTGAGTGTCAATGGGTTAAGACGGCTTCGCGGTGCAAGCATTTGCGTTCAGAAAGCGAATAACGGTGGGCAGAGAGGGTCGGCACTACAGCCATAAAAAAACGGCCCCGCAGGGCCGCTTATTACGTAAAGCGAATATTACTTCTTCTTCGCTTTCGGGTTTGGCAGGTCGGTGATGCTGCCTTCGTACACTTCAGCCGCCAGACCTACGGATTCGTGCAGCGTCGGGTGCGCGTGGATGGTCAGCGCGATGTCTTCTGCGTCACAGCCCATTTCGATAGCCAGACCGATTTCACCCAGGAGCTCGCCGCCGTTGGTACCGACAATCGCACCACCGATAACGCGGTGAGATTCTTTGTCGAAAATCAGTTTGGTCATACCGTCTGCACAGTCAGAGGCGATAGCACGGCCAGATGCTGCCCACGGGAAGGTGGCAGTTTCATAGCTGATGCCTTTCTCTTTCGCTTCTTTCTCGGTCAGGCCAACCCACGCCACTTCCGGCTCGGTGTAAGCAATAGACGGGATCACTTTCGGGTCGAAGTAGTGCTTCTTACCGGCGATAACTTCAGCGGCTACGTGACCTTCATGCACGCCTTTGTGCGCCAGCATCGGCTGACCGACGATATCGCCGATAGCAAAGATGTGCGGCACGTTGGTGCGCAGTTGCTTGTCAACGCGGATAAAGCCACGGTCGTCCACTTCCACGCCCGCTTTACCGGCATCGAGGTTTTTACCGTTCGGCACACGGCCAATGGCAACCAGCACTGCGTCGTAGCGCTGTGCTTCCGCAGGCGCTTTTTTGCCTTCCATAGAGACGTAAATACCGTCTTCTTTGGCTTCAACCGCGGTCACTTTGGTTTCGAGCATCAGGTTAAACTTCTTGCTGATGCGCTTGGTGAACACTTTCACCACGTCTTTATCGGCAGCCGGGATAACCTGGTCGAACATCTCAACCACGTCAATTTCTGAACCCAGCGCGTGGTAAACGGTACCCATTTCCAGACCGATGATACCGCCGCCCATTACCAGCAGACGTTTCGGTACAGATTTCAGCTCCAGCGCATCGGTGGAGTCCCATACGCGCGGATCATCATGCGGGATAAACGGCAGCTGAATCGGGCGCGAGCCCGCTGCGATAATCGCGTTGTCGAAGTTAACGACGGTTTTACCGCCTTCGCCTTCCACTTCCAGCGTGTTAGCACCGGTGAATTTACCCAGACCGTTGACCACTTTGACCTTACGGGCTTTAGCCATACCGGCAAGACCGCCGGTCAGCTGGGTGATCACTTTTTCTTTCCAGGTACGAATCTTGTCCATATCGGTTTTCGGCTCACCGAAAACGATGCCATGATCGGCCATTGCTTTAGCTTCTTCGATAACTTTAGCAACGTGGAGTAATGCTTTTGAAGGGATACAGCCAACGTTCAGGCAAACACCACCCAGGGTGTTGTAACGTTCTACCAGTACAGTTTCCAGACCTAAGTCAGCGCAACGGAAGGCGGCGGAGTAACCTGCCGGTCCAGCCCCAAGTACCACGACCTGAGTTTTGATTTCAGTACTCATCATGACCTCTTAATTTATTTCCGGCGGGTCTGACGTTATCTCTCCGGGCTTCCGGGAACAGTAACCGGAATGCAGAGATGGTTTTTGGTAACGCCCTTTTCCACCGGGACGTGTCTTGCCGCGATAGTTTACAAAATTGTTAAAATATTTGAAATACCAAGCGGCGACCGATTTGTCCGTAATCACAGGAAGCTGCTATAAAACCACAGCTTACCAGAAAAAAACCGGCCGTAAGGCCGGCTTTTTCATTTACATCACCAGACGGCGGATATCTGACAACATGTTGTTGATGATGGTGATAAAGCGAGCACCATCAGCACCGTCGATAACGCGGTGGTCGAAGGACAGCGAAATCGGCATCATCAGGCGCGGCATAAACTCTTTACCGTTCCACACCGGCTCCATCGCCGATTTGGACACACCCAGGATAGCCACTTCCGGCGCGTTCACAATCGGAGCGAAGTGGGTCGTGCCCAGGCCACCGATGCTGGAGATGGTGAAGCAACCGCCCTGCATTTCACCTGCAGTCAGCTTACCGTCACGCGCTTTTTTGGAGATAACGGTCAGTTCGCGAGAAAGCTCGGTGATGCTCTTCTTGTTCACGTCTTTGAATACCGGAACCACCAGGCCATTCGGGGTATCTACCGCCACACCGATGTTGATGTATTTTTTCAACGTCAGCTTCTGACCGTCTTCAGACAGGGAGCTGTTAAAGCGCGGCATCTGCTCAAGGGCCGCAGCCACGGCTTTCATGATGAAGACCACTGGCGTGAATTTCACATCCAGTTTGCGCTTCTCAGCTTCGGCATTCTGCTGCTTACGGAACGCTTCCAGGTCGGTGATATCGGTTTTATCAAAGTGGGTAACGTGCGGGATCATCACCCAGTTACGGCTGAGGTTAGCACCAGAGATTTTCTGGATGCGGCCCAGTTCCACTTCTTCGATTTCACCAAACTTGCTGAAATCAACCTTCGGCCACGGCAACATACCCGGCAGACCACCGCCGGTGGCAGCCGGTGCCGCTTCAGCGCGTTTCACCGCGTCTTTCACGTAAGCCTGAACGTCTTCGCGCAGGATGCGGCCTTTACGACCAGAGCCTTTCACTTTCGCGAGGTTGACACAGAACTCACGCGCCAGGCGACGAATCACCGGCGTTGCGTGAACGTAAGCGTCGTTCTCAGCAAACTCAGATTTGCCTTCGGCTTTAGCAGCAGGTGCGGCCGGTTTTTCAGCCTTCGCGGCTGGAGCGGCTTCCTGCTTAGCGGCAGGTGCCGCAGCCGGTGCGGCGCCTTCCACTTCGAAGACCATAATCAGCGAGCCGGTAGACACTTTGTCGCCGGTGCTGATTTTGATTTCTTTCACGGTGCCTGCGAACGGCGCCGGCACTTCCATAGAAGCCTTGTCGCCTTCAACGGTAATCAGTGACTGTTCGGCGGCAACTTTGTCGCCCACTTTCACCATCACTTCGGTGACTTCAACTTCATCACCGCCGATGTCCGGCACGTTAACGTCTTTCGCGCCAGAGGCTGCCGGTGCAGCCGCCGCAGGGGCTTCTGCTTTAGCAGGAGCCGCAGCTGACGCCGCGCCCGCCACTTCAAAGACCATGATCAGAGAGCCGGTAGACACTTTGTCGCCGGTACTGATTTTGATTTCTTTCACGGTGCCCGCGAACGGCGCCGGCACTTCCATAGAGGCTTTGTCGCCTTCTACAGTAATGAGTGACTGTTCGGCTTCAACCTTGTCGCCCACTTTGACCATGATTTCGGTAACTTCGACTTCATCGCCGCCGATGTCCGGCACGTTGACGTCTTTCGCCGCCGCAGCCGCAGGTGCTGCTGCCGGGGCCGCGTCTTTCTTCTCTTCTGCCTTAGCAGGTGCAGCATCTGCTGCACCGTCGGCGGAATCGAAAATCATAATCAGTTTGCCGGTCTCGGTTTTGTCACCGACAGAGACTTTAATCTCTTTGACCACGCCCGCCTGCGGAGACGGGACTTCCATAGAGGCTTTGTCGCCTTCTACGGTGATAAGCGACTGTTCAGCTTCAACCTTGTCGCCTACTTTGACCAGGATCTCGGTGATTTCAACTTCATCAGCCCCGATGTCCGGTACGTTGATTTCGATAGCCATTGTTTCTTTACCTCTTACGCCAGACGCGGGTTAACTTTTTCTGCATCGATATTGAATTTGGTGATAGCGTCTGCCACCACTTTCTTATCGATTTCGCCACGTTTAGCCAGTTCGCCCAGCGCTGCAACGACCACATAGGAAGCGTCAACTTCGAAGTGGTGACGCAGGTTTTCGCGGCTGTCAGAGCGGCCAAAGCCGTCAGTACCCAGTACGCGGTAATCATCAGCCGGTACGTAAGTACGAACCTGCTCGGCGAACAGTTTCATATAGTCAGTGGATGCCACTGCTGGTGCGTCGTTCATCACCTGAGCGATGTACGGCACGCGCGGAGTTTCCAGCGGGTGCAGCATGTTCCAGCGCTCGCAGTCCTGACCGTCACGGGCAAGCTCGGTGAAGGAGGTCACGCTGTACACGTCAGAGCCCACGCCGTAGTCGTTAGCCAGAATCTGTGCGGCTTCACGCACGTGACGCAGGATGGAGCCAGAGCCCAGCAGCTGCACTTTACCTTTCTGACCGGCAACGGTTTCGAGTTTGTAGATACCTTTACGGATACCTTCCTCAGCACCTTCCGGCATGGCCGGCATGTGGTAGTTTTCGTTCAGAGTCGTGATGTAGTAATACACGTTCTCCTGCTTCTCACCGTACATGCGCTCTAGACCGTCATGCATGATGACCGCCACTTCGTACGCGTAAGACGGATCGTAAGAGATGCAGTTCGGGATGGTCAGCGACTGAATGTGGCTGTGACCGTCTTCGTGCTGCAGACCTTCGCCGTTGAGCGTGGTACGACCAGAGGTGCCGCCTACCAGGAAGCCGCGCGCCTGCTGGTCGCCCGCCTGCCAGCACAGGTCACCGATACGCTGGAACCCGAACATGGAGTAGTAGATGTAGAACGGGATCATCGGCAGATCGTTAGTGCTGTAGGAAGTCGCAGCCGCAAGCCAGGATGCGCCAGCACCCAGCTCGTTGATGCCTTCCTGCAGAATCTGGCCTTTCTCGTCTTCTTTGTAGTACGCCACCTGCTCACGGTCCTGCGGGGTGTACTGCTGGCCGTTCGGGCTGTAGATACCAATCTGGCGGAACAGACCTTCCATACCGAAAGTACGCGCTTCGTCAGCGATAATCGGCACCAGACGGTCCTTGATGGACGGGTTTTTCAGCATCACGTTCAGGGCACGCACAAACGCAATGGTGGTGGAGATTTCTTTGTTCTGCTCTTCGAGCAGCTGGCTGAAGTCAGACAGCGCAGGCAGTTCCAGCTTCTCACTGAAGTTCGGCTGGCGAGACGGCAGGTAGCCTTTGAGCGCCTGGCGGCGTTCGTGCAGGTATTTGTGCTCGTCAGAGCCTTCCGGGAAGGTCAGGTAAGACAGGTTTTCTACCTGCTCATCGGTCACCGGCACATTGAAACGGTCGCGGATATAACGCACGCCGTCCATGTTCATTTTCTTCACCTGGTGAGCGATGTTCTTGCCTTCGGCCGTGTCGCCCATGCCATAACCTTTGATGGTATGCGCAAGGATAACGGTCGCTTTGCCTTTGGTGTCCTGCGCTTTTTTCAGTGCAGCGTAGACTTTCTTCGGATCGTGACCACCGCGGTTCAAAGACCAGATCTTCTCATCAGTCCAGTCAGCAACCAGGGCTGCGGTTTCCGGGTATTTGCCAAAGAAGTGCTCACGCACGTAAGCGCCGTCTTTGGATTTGAAGGTCTGGTAGTCGCCGTCAACGGTTTCGTTCATCAGCTGAATCAGCTTGCCGCTGGTGTCTTTACGCAGCAGCTCATCCCAACGACCGCCCCACATCACTTTAATCACGTTCCAGCCAGCACCGCTAAAGATGCCTTCCAGTTCGTTGATGATCTTGCCGTTACCGGTGACCGGACCGTCAAGACGCTGCAGGTTACAGTTGATGATGAAGCACAGGTTGTCGAGCTTCTCACGGGTAGCGATGGTGATAGCGCCTTTGGATTCTGGCTCGTCCATTTCGCCGTCGCCGAGGAAGGCGTAAACGGTCTGCTCAGAGGTGTCTTTCAGGCCACGGTGTTCCAGGTATTTCAGGAACTTCGCCTGATAGATAGCGCCAATCGGGCCAAGGCCCATGGACACGGTCGGGAACTGCCAGAATTCCGGCATCAGTTTCGGGTGCGGGTAAGAAGACAGACCTTTTCCGTGCACTTCCTGACGGAAGTTGTTCATCTGCTCTTCGGTCAGGCGGCCTTCCAGGAACGCACGGGCGTAAATGCCTGGGGAGATATGGCCCTGGAAATACACCAGGTCGCCGCCGTCTTTGTCGTTGCGCGCGCGAAAGAAGTGGTTAAAGCACACTTCATAAACCGTGGCGGAAGACTGGAAAGACGCCATGTGGCCGCCCAGTTCCAGATCTTTTTTAGACGCACGCAGCACGGTCATGATGGCGTTCCAGCGGATAGCTGAACGAATACGGCGTTCCAGATCCAGGTTGCCCGGATACTCCGGCTCATCTTCAACGGCAATAGTGTTCACGTAGTTGCTCGCGCCCGCACCGGCAGCCACTTTAACGCCGCCTTTGCGCGCTTCGCTCAGTACCTGGTCAATCAGGTACTGTGCACGCTCAACACCTTCTTCACGGATGACCGATTCGATCGCCTGTAGCCAGTCGCGAGTTTCAATCGGATCCACGTCATTCTGGAAACGTTCTGACATGGGGGTATTCCTTATCTATCTAATACGTTGATGTAGTCTGGAACCTGTCCCATTGCACTCTTAGCGCTTCACACCGGAGGCCCCATCGTGCGCTGCTTACAGCCTGGCGCGCGATGTCTCCTGCATTATTCATGCACTCAAAGCGCAATAAGACAGGTTCTACGTTAGTTGCCGCGCTCTAAAAAAGGCGCTTTTGAGGCTCAGTACCGGCAACGCCGGAAAAAGCCTAATCCTTGCGTTGCTGGAGGCGGCGCAGTGAACGTTCGCGGCGCGACTGCTCACGGCTCCTGTCCAGCAGTATTTCTTCAATAAATGCCAGGTGACGATGCGAGGCTTCACGCGCCTGCTCCGGCTCCCTGGCCACAATCGCCTCGAAAATTCGGGCGCGGTGACCGCTCACGAGAGGCAGCATTTCGCGCCTCGCGTACAGCAATTCGAAATTCTGACGAACATTCTGTGCCAGCATGGGCTCCATGCAGCGTAGCAGATGCAGTAGCACCACGTTGTGGGCGGCTTCTGTTACGGCAATCTGGTATTTCAGTACCGCTTCGGACTCTGCATCCAGGTCACCCGCCTGCTGTGCCTGTTCAATATCGCGGTGATAATCGCGAAGGCGCACCATGTCCTCATCGGTCCCGCGCAGGGCGGCGTAATAGGCCGCAACCCCTTCCAGCGCATGGCGGGTTTCCAGCAGGTCAAATTGGGACTCGGGATGATCGCTTAACAACTCCACCAGCGGATCGCTAAAGCTTTTCCACAGGCTATTTTGCACAAACGTGCCACCGCCCTGGCGGCGAAGCAGCAGGCCTTTGGCCTCAAGTCGCTGGATGGCCTCGCGAAGCGAAGGACGGGAAACGTCGAACTGTTTTGCCAGCTCGCGCTCAGGTGGAAGTTTTTCGCCGGGACGCAGCGTCCCTTCTAGAATCAGGAACTCCAGCTGCTGCTCTATCACGTCGGACAGTTTAGGTTGGCGGATTTTGCTGTAGGTCATGGTTCCCTGTCTTCTGCCATTAGCGCGGAGTCAAATGGTATGACCAATTTCATGTTCGTGACGGTAAAGTAACAAAGTATTCACCTGCTGTCTATCGTGGTTTGATTCAAATCATGAAACCCGGCATTTTTTAACAACATCAGGGAATGTAGGTATCAATTCCTTAACGATATGGGCGCGCAATTTGTAGACAAAGATGTTAACAAAAGAGCTGGGATTTACCGTAAAAAGCGCTACTGAAGCGCTTCAACGCCAAAATTTGAAAATAAATGTCCCGCTTTGTGCAGCCGCTTACGCTACTTTTATTTCAACTTCAGACACGCTGAATGTTCTCTTTTTAACCAACCAACTCCGTCATTACAGAAAGCAGGTGCATTCGGTTGCGCTTATCACTATTCTTTGCCTGGTGGTAGTAAGCACCACAAAATAACGCCTCCGGCTCCGTAAATAAAACAATACAGATTACGGCATAACAAACTGACACTTGCGCCCACTCAGGGGCATTTACCACATAACGAGGTTTTAAAATGGAAGGTCAAGAGCACGGCGATTCGCTAAAGCGCGGCCTGAAGAACCGCCACATACAGCTCATTGCGCTGGGCGGGGCAATTGGCACCGGGCTGTTTCTGGGCATCGCCGACACCATCAAAATGGCCGGTCCGTCCGTTATTCTGGGATACGGGATTGGCGGCTTTATTGCCTTTCTTATCATGCGCCAGCTGGGTGAAATGGTAGTTGAAGAGCCGGTTGCCGGTTCGTTCAGCCACTTTGCCTATAAGTACTGGGGTAATTTTGCCGGTTTTGCCTCCGGCTGGAACTACTGGGTGCTGTATGTGCTTGTTGCCATGGCTGAGTTGACCGCCGTTGGCAAATACATCCAGTACTGGTGGCCGGATATCCCAACCTGGGCCACGGCACTGAGCTTCTTTTTGCTCATCAACATCATTAACCTCTCCACCGTCAAAATCTACGGCGAGATGGAGTTCTGGTTCTCTATTATTAAAGTGGTCGCGATTATCGGCATGATTCTGGTCGGCGGCTATTTGCTGTTTAGCGGTAAAGGCGGCCCGGAAGCGTCAGTGACTAACCTGTGGGATGAAGGAGGGTTCTTCCCCTTCGGCATATCAGGACTGGTGATGGCCATGGCGGTGATTATGTTCTCGTTTGGCGGCCTTGAGCTGGTCGGCATTACGGCGGCAGAAGCCGATAACCCGCAAAAGACCATTCCTCAGGCCACCAACCAGGTTATCTGGCGCGTGCTGATTTTCTATATCGGCTCGCTGACCGTACTGCTGTCGCTCTATCCGTGGGGCAAAGTGGTCGAAGGTGCCAGCCCGTTTGTGATGATTTTCCACGATCTGCACAGCGACTTCCTCGATACCAATATGATTGCTAACGTGCTGAACATGGTCATTCTGACCGCTGCACTGTCGGTGTATAACAGCTGCGTGTACTGCAACAGCCGTATGCTGTTTGGCCTTGCTAAACAAGGCAACGGCCCGAAAGCACTGTTGAAAGTGGACCGTCGCGGCGTACCTTACGTAGCGCTGGGCGTTTCTGCCGCCGCCACCGCGCTGTGTGTGCTCATCAACTACCTGATGCCAGGCAAAGCCTTTGGCTTTTTGATGACGCTGGTGGTTGCCGCCCTGGTGATTAACTGGGCGATGATCAGCTACTCACACCTGAAGTTTCGCCGTGCGAAGGCGCAACAGGGTGTGGAAACCCGCTTCAAGGCGCTGTGGTATCCGTTTGGCAACTGGCTGTGCCTGGCCTTCCTGGCCGGTATTCTGGTTATCATGAGCATCCACCCGGGCATGCGTGAGTCAGTGATTATGATTCCGTTCTGGCTGGTTGTGCTCGGCATCGGTTACTTCATCAAGCAACGCTCACAGAAATCCTGAGCCTGCTTTTAGAGCGCCCATTACCGGGCGCTCAGATTGCTGACAAAGAAGGCAAAACGGGGTTTTGCCTTCTTTGTAGTGAGCAGGCGAAATCAATAAATTGATTTTCCTTATTTTTTACTGGGTAGACTCCATCCTGTCTGTAACCGGTTGAGGTTTATCATCAGTCTCAGCCCCCGACCACGGGCGCGGTGTTATTTCCCTCACACATTCCTTCCTTCGACACAATCGTCCATCTTCATGGCGCTATCCTGCTGCATATTCCAGGAATGTTCGGACAATAATTCCGTCCATACCTCGTCAGGAGAGATATCGATGGATAACAGCAAGCTGTCTGTAAAAGAGAAAATTGGCTATGGGATGGGCGACGCCGGTTGCAATATCATCTTCGGCGCTATCATGCTGTTTGTTAATTATTTTTATACCGATATATTTGGCCTGTCACCGGCATTGGTCGGCGTTTTGCTACTTTCTGTGCGCGTGATTGATGCCGTAACTGACCCGATCATGGGCGCACTTGCCGACAGAACCCGCAGCCGCTGGGGCCGTTTTCGTCCATGGATACTGTGGCTTGCCTTCCCTTTTTCGCTGTTCAGCGTGCTGATGTTTACCACGCCGCAGTGGGACTACAGCAGCAAGGTTGTCTATGCCTTTGTCACCTATTTCCTGCTGTCGCTGACTTATACCGCTATTAATATTCCCTACTGCTCGCTTGGCAGCGTGATTACACGCGACCCGGGGGAGCGCGTCGCTTGCCAGTCTTACCGCTTTGTTCTGGTGGGCCTCGCTACCCTGCTGCTCACGCTCTCGCTGTTGCCCATGGTTGAGTGGTTTGGCGGTGGGGATAAAGCCAAAGGTTACCAGATGGCAATGACGGTACTGGCATTCGCGGGCATGTGTATGTTCCTGTTTTGCTTTGCCACCGTGCGTGAGCGTGTGCGCCCGGCTGTGCCAAGCCGGGATGCACTGAAAGCG
Organism: Enterobacteriaceae bacterium 4M9; assembly: GCA_010092695.1. GTDB lineage: Bacteria > Pseudomonadota > Gammaproteobacteria > Enterobacterales > Enterobacteriaceae > Tenebrionibacter. Next base: position 4,069,844 of record JAADJJ010000001.1, read on the forward strand.
GACCTGCGCGATGTATGGAAAAACGACCAGTGGGTGCGCATTCTCCTGCTGACTTTATGTAACGTCTGCCCCGGTTTTATTCGTATGGCCGCCACCATGTATTACGTCACCTGGGTGATGGGCCAGAGCGCGCACTTCGCCACGTTGTTTATCAGCCTTGGCGTGGTGGGCATGATGATAGGGAGCGCGCTGGCAAAAGTGCTGACCGACCGCTGGTGCAAACTCAAAGTGTTCTTCTGGACCAATATCGCGCTGGCCCTGTTTTCCTGCGGCTTTTACTTCCTCAACCCCCACGCCACGGCGCTGATTGTGGTGATGTATTTCCTGCTTAATATCCTGCACCAGATCCCCTCACCGCTGCACTGGTCTCTGATGGCAGACGTGGACGATTACGGCGAGTGGAAAACCGGCAAGCGCATCACTGGCATCAGTTTCTCCGGCAACCTGTTCTTTCTGAAGGTCGGGCTGGCGGTAGCAGGTGCGATGGTTGGCTTCCTGCTCTCCGGTTATGGCTATGACGCAAGCTTAACGCAGCAAAGCGCGTCGGCCGTCAACGGCATTGTGATGCTCTTTACCGTTATCCCCGGCATTGGCTATCTCATCACTGCGGGCGTCGTGCGTCTGCTGAAGGTAGATCGCAATCTGATGGTGCAAATCCAGGCCGATTTAGAAAAACGCCGCAACAGCTATCACGAACTAAATGACTGGCAGGCACAAAAGCCCGCCAGCGAAACCGTAAGGAAAGCGCTATGAGTACCCTGAACTGGCCCAACCCACTGATTGAGCAACGCGCCGATCCCTTTATCCTTAATCACGACGGCGTTTACTACTTCACGGCTTCGGTCCCGGAATACGACCGCCTGGAAATCCGCTGCGCCAGCACTATTACAGGGCTACCGGCAGCAGAACCGGTGGTGGTATGGCGCAAGCCACAAACCGGGCCAATGAGCGAGCTTATCTGGGCACCAGAGCTACACCACATTGATGGTAAGTGGTACCTCTACTACGCTGCGGCTCCCACTCAGGCGCTGGATGGGCTTAATATGTTTCAGCACCGCATGTTTGCACTCGAATGCGCTGACGCCTGCCCGCTCACCGGGCGCTGGGTTGAAAAAGGCCAGATAAAAACGCCGCTCGACACCTTTGCGCTTGATGCCACCACGTTTCATCACCAGGGCAAGCAATGGTATCTGTGGGCGCAAAAAGCGCCGGATATTCCCGGCAACACCAACCTGTACCTGGCCGAACTTGAAAACCCGTGGACGATAAAAGGCGCTCCGGTCATGCTCAGTAAACCCGAGTTTGACTGGGAGTGCCGCGGCTTTATGGTTAACGAAGGCCCGGCGGTGGTGCGCCACGGTAACCGGCTGTTTGTCTCCTACTCTGCCAGCGCCACCGACGAAAACTACTGCATGGGGCTACTGTGGATAGACGTTGCTGCCGACCCGCTCAACCCGGCCAACTGGCATAAATCGCCGCACCCGGTGTTTATCACAAGTGATGAGAACCGCCAGTACGGCCCCGGCCACAACAGTTTTACCCGTACTGAAGACGACCAGGATGTGCTGGTTTATCACGCTCGCAGTTATACGCAGATTGAGGGCGACCCGCTTTACGATCCGGGCCGTCATACGCGGGTTAAGGTGTTTAGCTGGCAAAATAACGGAATGCCGGACTTTGGTGAAGCGCCGCCGGACAGCCGTTAATAGCAATCCATCTGCATAACAGGCGGCCTTGATTACGCCCTGAATGGGTGTACTAAAACCCCGTAACAAGACATCTTTGCCAGCACGGTGAGAGTTAACTTAAGGCCGAACCAAAACGTGTTGCTGACCAGGCCCACAGGACGTGGTGTAAAGCTGGCAGTAAAAAGCCGCGCACTGCGCGGCTTTTTTACAGGCTACGAGTGACTCACACCAGCGTGCCGTAGATGGTCAGCAGTGCGACCACCACCACGATTGCAAACGTCGTTTTCTTTGCCATCGACACAGCGGCTTTTGGCGTCTGCACTTTATCGGTGTGCACATCGCGCGCCAGTGAGAACTGCGCCAGTCGCGTCAGCACCTGATACTGCGAGGTATGAATATCGCCGAGCGACGCAAACCAGGCGGGCAGCGCCTTTTCACCGTGCCCAAGCAGCGCATACGCTACGCCCGCCAGGCGCACCGGCACCCAGTCCAGTACATGCAGGATAGCGTCAATGCCGGACTGCAAACGTTGATGCGGCGTATGGTGGCGCGCCAGCCAGCTCTGCCAGGCGCGCAGAAAGGCATAACCGGCAAGCGTAACCGGTCCCCACGGACCGCCGACGATAAGCCAGAACAACGGCGCCAGATAAAAACGGTAGTTAATCCACAGCAGCGCATTTTGTAGCTCGCGCAGAAATTCAGTCTCATTACAGTCCGGCGGCACGCCGTGAATCAGTGTCAGTTCACTTGCCATGGCTTCACGTGCGTTGGTATCACCATGACTCGCGGCCAACAAATACTTGTGATAGTGCAACCGTACCACGCCCGCGCCGATGCACAGCAGGCCCAGCAAAATCCAGAACACCAGCAGCGTCACGTTGAAAAAAAGCCCATGCAGCGCTCTGAGGCACAGAAACACCACCAGCATGGCCACAGTGGTCATCATTAACGTGCGGCCCATCGAGAAGTGGCGCACGCGCCGGAACAGCACTTGCAGCCGACTGTCTATCTGCCAGTGCTCACCAAGCTTAAACAGGCGTTCCCAAAGCAGCACCAGCAGCAGAGTAAATAACGTCATGGCGTCTCCTTATCCATAAAAGGGGCGCAGGCGGCGCGAAAGCGCGGCCAGTCAAAAGCAGGTCCGGGGTCCGTTTTACGCTCGGGTGCGATATTACAGTGTCCCGTCATGTGGCTGGCAATATCTGGATAGACCGCAACCAGGGCCTGGGTCACCGCAGCAAGCTGTTGGTATTGTGCATCGGTATAAGGCAGCGTGTCGGTGCCCTCAAGCTCAATCCCGATGGAAAAATCGTTGCACTTTTCTCGCCCCTGGTAGCAGGAGACGCCGGCATGCCACGCACGCTTATCAAAGGGAACATACTGCACAATTTCACCGTCGCGACGAATCAGGCAGTGCGCGGAAACGCGCAGATGAGCGATATCGGAAAAATAAGGATGTGCGTCAGGATTCAGTGTGCCAAGAAACAGCGCATCTATCCACGGCCCGCCAAACTCACCGGGCGGTAAACTGATGTTATGCACAACCAATAATGAAGGCGCTTCTCCTTCTGGTCGCTCATCAAAATGGGGCGAAGGCTGTCTGCGCGCGCCCTCCAGCCACCCCTCTTGCAACTGCATGCATCCTCTCCTTTGTCTGGAACCTGGCGTCGCTTCAGAGTAGCATGTTTCACTCTACGCCCAACTATTTCGGAGTTTTATTATGCCTGCCCGCCGTTATAACCCTGACAGCCGACGGGAAGCACTGCTGGAGCGCATCAGTGTGGATATCCCGGATACCGTTTCCCGCGCCCTGAGCGAGGATCTGGGCGGTGAAGTGGACCCGCAAAACGATATCACCGCACAACTGCTGCCAGCAGAAAGTCAGTCTCACGCAAATGTTATCACGCGCGAAGACGGTGTGTTTTGCGGCCGCCGCTGGGTAGAAGAAGTCTTTATCCAGCTGGGCGGCGATGTGGACGTCACCTGGCATGTCGAAGACGGCGACACGATTAGCGCTAACCAGTCTTTGTTTGAACTGCGCGGCCCTTCCCGAATTCTGCTCACTGGTGAGCGTACCGCACTTAACTTTGTGCAGACGCTTTCCGGTGTGGCAAGCGAAGTTCGCTCCTACGTCAACCTGCTCAACGGCACGCATACCCAACTGCTGGATACCCGTAAAACGCTACCGGGCCTACGCACTGCCCTGAAATACGCCGTGCTGTGCGGCGGCGGTGCTAACCACCGCCTCGGCCTGTCGGATGCCTTCCTGATTAAAGAAAACCATATCATCGCCTCCGGCTCAGTGCGCCAGGCAGTGGAAAAAGCCTTCTGGCTGCATCCCGATGTCCCCGTTGAAGTTGAAGTAGAGTCGCTCGACGAACTGGATGACGCACTGAAATCCGGTGCCGATATCATCATGCTGGATAACTTCTCGCTTGATGATATGCGCGAGGCGGTAAAGCGCTCACGTGGCAAGGCGCGCCTTGAAGTCTCCGGCAACGTCACCAAAGAAACGCTGGGCGAATGCGCACAAACCGGCGTGGACTATATTTCCGTTGGCGCACTGACTAAGCACGTACGCGCACTCGATCTCTCTATGCGTTTTGTCACCCCCTGACAGCAGGCTGAACGCCTTCGTATTTCATTTGCGCAGGCGTTCTCTCTTATCTGTTCTCTGTTCTCTGTTCCATGTTCTCTGTTCTCCGCTCTCCGCTCTCCGCTCTCCGCTCTCCGTTCTCCGTTCTCCGTTCTCCGTTCTCCGTTCTCCGTTCTCCGTTCTCCGTTCTCCGTTCTCCGTTCTCCAGGTTGTACCGCAATTCACCGCCTGTCGCCTCTCCACTTTCTTCAGATTACGAGCACGCTTCATGGTTTTCTGAAGGCTTTTGTAACACCTCAAATTTGTGCTGAATCCCTCTCGTAAAACTCTGCTTTCTCTGTCGCACCCGCTGAACTCTTCAGTACACAGTACGCCGACCAGACAGGAGAAAGCATGAACAGACAACGCGGATTTACCCTGATAGAACTGATGGTGGTGATTGCTATTGTGGCAATACTCAGCGCCATCGGCGTTCCCGCCTGGCAGAACTATCTGCGTAAGGCAGCACTGACCGATATGTTGCAAATATTCTTGCCTTATCACACTGCCGTTGAAATTTGCGCGCTGGAGCGCGGCGGCGTAAGTCACTGCACATCAGGAACAAACGGCATTCCACAACCGAAAACCAGCCGCTACGTTTCGGCCATGACCGTAAACGCAGGCGCGATAACCCTCACTGGCCAGGAAAGCCTGAACGGACTTCACGTCACACTAACCCCACGCTGGAACAATGAAGAAGGCGTTACTGGCTGGCAGCGTACCTGCAATGTTCAGGAATCCAGCGCTCTGAAACAGGCCTGTGAAGACGTTTTCCGTTTTAGTGTGGAGTAAATACATGCAGAGCGAACAACTAAACCAGATTTGCCAGCAGCACCATGCCGTTTTGTTAGGCATGGAAGGCGGCACAATACGCGTTGCGGTCTCCGGTGCGCCGTCTACCGAACTGGTGCAGGCGCTGGCGTTTGCCAGTAGCCAGCGCGCAGACATTGAAAGCTGGAGCCGGCAGCGGCTGGAAAAATATGTGCAGGACAAACATGAAATGCCCGCCTTTGATGAGGGGAAAAACGCCGCCGTTGAACTGGTGAACCATGCCCTCGAGTGTGCCGTTACGCGTCGTGCTTCAGATATTCACCTGGAACCTGACGAAAGCGGCGGGCAAATTCGCCTGCGTGTGGATGGTGTACTCCAGCCGCTGGCGCGCTTCTCCAGCGAGATCTGCACGGCAGCCGTTGCACGTCTGAAAATTCTCGGCAACCTGGATATCGCCGAACGGCGGCTACCGCAGGACGGCCAGTTTGACACAGAAATTCATGGCGAAAAGCTGTCGCTTCGCCTCTCCACGCTACCTTGTCGGGCAGGCGAAAAGGCGGTCCTGCGGCTGCTACGCCAGCAAACGCGTCCGCTTGAACCCGACGCGCTTGGTATGGAGCCAGCCGCGCTGAAAACTTTCCTCGCAGCACTGGCAAAACCGCAGGGATTAATCCTCGTCACCGGCCCCACAGGCAGTGGCAAAACGCTGACGCTGTACAGCGCACTCAACACGCTTAATCGTCCTGGCATCAATATCGCCTGCGTGGAGGACCCGATAGAAATCCCACTGTGTGGATTAACGCAGACACAAATTCACCCCAAGGCTGGGCTGAGTTTCCAGGTGGTATTGCGCGCGCTGCTGCGCCAGGACCCGGATATCATTATGGTTGGTGAAATTCGCGATAAAGAAACGGCTGAAATTGCGCTAAACGCCGCGCAGACCGGCCACCTTGTGCTGTCTACGCTGCATACTCAGTCTACTGTCGAAACGCTGACGCGCCTTGAACAAATGGGTATTGCACGCTGGCAAATCGCCTGCGCACTTAAGCTTATCATCGCCCAACGCCTGGTACGTCGCCTGTGTTCACATTGCCGCCAGCCCGCACCTGAGGTGTTAACGCTGCCCAAAACGCTATCACCGCAGCCTGTTACCCACTGGCATGCCGTGGGATGCGAGCGCTGTTACGGTGGCTATTACGACAGGCTGGCCCTGTTTGAACTGATGACGATAAACACCACTTTACGCCAGGCTATTCTTGCAGGTGAAAATGCACACACCCTGGAACAACTTTGCCGCCAGCAAGGTATACAGACGCTGCTGGAAAGCGGAATAAGCGCCGTCAGACAGGGACTCACCACGGCCCACGAACTGTGGCGGGTGCTGGGTATACCTCATGAAGAAAACTGAACTGAAACTCTGGCGCTGGCAGGTACTGGAGCCAGACGGCGCGCTGAAGCAGGGATTTTCACTGGCCTATGACCGCAGCACGGTATTGCAGGAGTTTGCACAGCGTAACGCCGTTCCTATCGCGATACGCCAGCTTTCTTTCTCACCGCGTCGTAGCTGGAGTCTGCGTAATAAGATTGATTTTTTACGCCAACTTGCAGCGCTTGTGCACGCCGGTCTCTCCCTGGATTATGGTTGCCGGATACTGGCAGAACAACATCCGCTTCCTGTATGGCGCGCTCTGCTTGAGCAGGTTGCCCGCCAGCTTGAACAGGGCCAGCCGCTGTCTGCCATTCTTGAACAGTGGCCTGTCGTTTTCCCGCCGCTGTTTATCGCCCTGCTGCGTACCGGTGAGCTGACAGGAAAGCTGGATGTCTGCTGTCACCAGTTGGCAGCCCAGCAGGAGCAACAATATCTGTTGCACAAAAAAGTGATGAAAGCGCTGCGCTACCCGCTGTTTACGCTTCTTATTGCGCTACTGGTCAGTGGCGCAATGCTCATTTTTGTCCTGCCCGAGTTTGCCAGTATCTACCAAAGTTTTAATGCGCCGCTGCCTGCACTCACCCGACATATTATTACTCTGTCTGGCTGGCTTGAGCGCAACGCGCCGTGGTGTATTGTACTCATTGCGTTTATTACTACTGGCTGGGTGCGCCTTCGCCGCATGCCTGGCTGGCAGAGCAGAGAGCAGCGGCTGCTACTGAAACTGCCATTGCTCGCTGAACTGGTACGTGGCCAGCGGTTAAGCCAGATACATACCACACTCGCGCTCACACAACAGTCCGGCATCCCACTACTTCAGGGGCTAGAAGCCGCTGAAATGGCGATGGCGCATCCGTGGTGGCAGGCAAAGCTGTGCGATATGGGCAAGTACATCAGCACTGGCGGTACGTTTTCGCAGGCACTAAATCAGGCTGGTGTTTTTACCCCCTTTTGCATTCAACTCGCCCGCACCGGTGAAGAGAGCGGGAGTCTTGATATCATGCTGGGCAGGCTGGCACAGTGGCACGCAGAGCGTACTCATGAACGCGCCGACGGGCTGACGGCTGCGCTGGAGCCAATAATGATGATAGTGACAGGCGCGATTATCGGCACGCTGGTTATCGCCCTGTACCTGCCCATTTTTCAACTTGGCGATGCCATGAGTATGGGTTAAGAACCATGAGCGTATCTGGGCTATATCAGACTGCGGTGGGTTAGTTATGTGAAACCGTGGCAGTGAGGGAAAGTGTTGCCAGTATAAAAGTGCAAAAATGCAGCATAAGGACAGCACGACAAAATGCCAAAAAACAAAGCGGCGCGTCTGAAACGCGCCGCAAAGCATAAACTGACTGGCCCACTTACAGGCTATTAAACACGCGGTTTTCCTGCTCCTGAACGCGAATAAAAGTGGTGCGCTTCGTCAGTTCTTTCAACCGTGAGGCACCCACGTAGGTACACGCCGAACGCAAACCGCCGAGAATATCACGCGCGGTGTTTTCCACCGGACCACGCAGCGGCAGACGAACGGTTTTGCCCTCGGCAGCACGGTAGCCAGCAACGCCGCCAACGTGGCGATTCATTGCCGATTCGGAACTCATGCCGTAGAACAGCATAAATTTCTCACCGTTTTCTTCGACGACTTTACCGCCGCTTTCCTCGTGCCCGGCCAGCATACCGCCAAGCATGACAAAGTCAGCCCCGCCGCCAAACGCTTTTGCAACATCGCCCGGCATTACACAGCCACCGTCGCTGACTATCTGCCCACCAAGGCCGTGGGCCGCATCGGCACATTCAATCACCGCAGAAAGCTGCGGATAGCCAACGCCGGTTTTAACGCGCGTTGTGCACACCGACCCTGGACCAATGCCCACTTTGACAATATCCGCGCCAGACAGAATCAGCTCTTCGCACATCTCGCCCGTGACAACATTACCTGCACAGATGACTTTATCCGGCCACGCTTCACGGGCCTTGCTGACAAACTGCACAAAGTGCTCAGAGTAGCCGTTTGCCACATCGATACAGATAAACTTCAGCTCAGAAGAGAGCGCCAGGATCGCTTTTGTCTTAGCGAAATCAGCCTCAGACGTGCCTGTTGAAACCATCACATGCTGCAAAACGCCCTGCGGCGCGTTCTGGATAAAACCGCGCCAGTCTTCAGCGCTGTAATGTTTATGCACGGCAGTCAGAATGCCAAATCCAGCCAGCGCCTGCGCCATGCTGAATGTACCCACAGTGTCCATATTGGCGGCAATGATCGGCACGCCGGACCAGGTTACGCCAGAATGTTTAAAAGAGAATTCGCGCTCAAGCTCAACTTCAGAGCGACTTTTGAGAGTGGAACGTTTAGGGCGGATAAGAACGTCTTTAAAACCTAATTTCAGATCTTCTTCAATACGCATGTGCGGTTTCCTGGATTATGTGGCGACTCGCTGTAACGTTATCGGCGGTGTAGCAACCAACTCCAGTGACGTTATCATACGCACTAATATTGCCTGCGCAAGACTGCGAAAAATCCCTTTTTTACGCTACAATCCTGAAAATTTATCTCAGCAACGCCAGACCGGGTCGGCAGGAGCCGTGCTATATCACAGGATGATGTAACGGCGACGTAACGCCCGAACCTCTCCGTCTGGCAGAATTCAGGATAATGCCTTTATGGTCTATACGGTCGCTTTAACGGGCGGCATCGGCAGCGGTAAAAGTACCGTGGCCGACGCTTTCTCCCGTTCAGGGATCGCTGTTGTTGATGCTGATATTATTGCGCGCCAGGTCGTAGAGCCGGGAAAGCCCGCCCTGCGCGCTATCATTGAACACTTCGGCACCGATGTACTGACAGACGACGGCAGTCTTAACCGACGCCGATTGCGTGACATCATTTTCGCGCAGCCTGCACAAAAAGCGTGGCTTAACGCGCTGCTACATCCTTTGATACAACAGCAAACACAGGAATATATCACCTGCGCAACCTCCCCTTATGTCCTGTGGGTGGTGCCGCTACTGGTAGAAAACGGGCTGTGCAACAAAGCCAGTCGCGTACTGGTGATTGATGTCAGCGTGCAGACGCAGTTGTCACGCACAATGGCGCGCGACGGTATTTCCCGTGAACAGGCAGAACAGATTATCGCCGCCCAGGTTTCCCGCGAGGAACGTCTGGCCGCCGCCGACGATATCATTAATAACGATGGTGAGCCGCAACTCGCTATTGCGCAAGTCGCCACCCTGCACCAGCGCTATCTGGCACTGGCTGCGCAGGCAGCAGCACAGGAAAAAGATTAATGCACGCTTACGTTCTCTTCGAGCATCCTCTTAATGAAAAAATGCGTACCTGGCTGCGCATGGAATTTTTACTGACGCAGATGCAAGCCCAGCTTCCTGTGCGTGACCACGCCAGCGCACTGAACTTTTTTCGCAATGCCAGCGATCTACTTGATGTCTTTGAGCGTGGTGAAATACGCACTGAAATTCTTAAAGAGCTGGAACGCCAGCAGCGTAAGCTCAACAGCTGGGCCGAGGTGCCCGGTGTGGACACACACCGCATCCGGGAACTTGGAGCGCAGTTACGTGAATTAGGCACTAAGATGATGTCAGCACCACGCCCTGGTCAGATCCTGCGTGAAGATAAGCTGCTCGCTCTGGTGCGCCAGCGCCTGAGCATCCCCGGCGGGTGTTGCAGCTTTGATTTACCGACGCTGCATATCTGGCTTGCTCTGCCACAACACGTGCGTGATGTGCAGGTTGAACACTGGCAGGATTCACTGGAACCGATAAAACAACCGCTAGACATGCTGCTGGAATTGATTCGCAATGCAGCGCCGCTACGCAAGCAAACCAGCCTCAACGGCTTTTATCAGGATAATGGCGAGGACGCGGACCTACTGCGCCTACAGCTTCTCTCTGACGATGGCCTGTATCCGCAAATCTCAGGTCATAAAAGCCGCTTTGCCATCCGCTTTTTACCGCTGGATAGCGAGCGCGGTACCGTGCCTGAACGTCTTGATTTTGAACTTGCCTGCTGCTAAGGAGCAAGAATGTCAGATGCAACTGTGGTCAACTGCCCGGGCTGTGGCAAGGCCGTTATCTGGAATGAAAGCAGCCCGTTTCGCCCGTTTTGCAGCAAACGCTGCCAGTTGATTGATCTCGGTGAGTGGGCTGCGGAAGAAAAACGTATCCCAAGCCAGGGTGATTTGTCAGACAGTGACGGCTGGAGCGAAACAGACAACCCGTAACTGCGATGGTGCGCCACGGGGCGCGCCTGCACATTATTCAGCCAACAGTTTCTCAATAACAGCAACATTAGCAGGCGGAAATGCCTGCGCGTTTAGCGCATGCTGCGCCACCCACTCTCCCGGCTGCCCTTCCTTGCCCCACGGCTCCCCCTGCCACTGCTCAACGAGAAAGAACCACAGGTTAACGTTACGATCGCTAAACTGATGTGAGAGTGTCTCATACAGCGAGTAGCCCGTAGCGGTAATACCGGTCTCTTCCTCAAGCTCACGCACCAGTGCCTGCTCGGGGGTTTCACCTGTTTCTATTTTACCGCCGGGAAACTCCCACTTGTTCGCCATATGGGCGTCCGCTGCGCGGCGGGTGATAAAAATTTCGCCCTGCGGATTACGGATGATGCCCACGGCAATATTCAGCTGCTTCATTATCTTCATCCCATAAAAAAGGGCACAGCATGCTGCGCCCTGTTATCAGTGTTGACCTCAGCTCAGGCGGCCGTGGCACTGCTTGTATTTTTTACCGGAGCCGCATGGGCAAGGATCGTTACGACCAACCTTGCGCTCACCGGAGCGGGAGGCGAGATCTTCGGCTGCCAGCGCATCGTCATCCTGGTGGCTGAGCTGCTGCATCTGAGCTAAACGCTCTGCCTCTTCACGGCGCTGCTGCTCCATCGCCTCGACTTCTTCCGGCATGCGCACCTGAACCTTGCTCAGAGTACTGATCACTTCATACTTCAGCGATTCCAGCATTGCGGCAAACATGGCGAAAGATTCACGCTTGTATTCCTGCTTCGGATCTTTTTGCGCATAACCACGTAGGTGGATGCCCTGGCGCAGGTAGTCCATCGCTGCCAGATGCTCTTTCCACAGGGAGTCCAGCGTTTGCAGCATGACGCCTTTTTCGAAGTGGCGCATCATTTCATCACCAACCACTTCTTCTTTCTGCTTATACACTTCGATTGCGTTTTGCAGAATACGCTCGCGCAGGGTTTCTTCGTGCAGATCCGGTTCTTTATCCAGCCACTGCGCAATCGGCAGTTCCAGATCGAAGTCGTTCTTCAGACGATCCTGCAACCCTTCCACATCCCACATTTCTTCCAGGGACTGCGGCGGAATATGGTTATCAATGGTGACCTTGAATACGTCTTCGCGAATGCTGTTGATGGTCTCGCTTACATCAGCCACGTCCAGCAGTTCGTTACGCTGGGTATAGATAGCACGGCGCTGATCGTTGGCGACGTCATCGTATTCCAGCAGCTGTTTACGGATGTCAAAGTTGCGGCTTTCCACTTTACGTTGCGCGTTGGCAATAGCCTTGGTCACCCACGGGTGCTCAATGGCTTCGCCTGGCTTCATGCCCAGTTTGCGCATCATGCTGGAAACGCGATCGGAGGCAAAAATACGCATCAGCGCGTCTTCCATAGACAGGTAGAAGCGTGATGAACCCGGGTCACCCTGACGGCCAGAACGGCCACGCAGCTGGTTATCGATACGACGAGATTCGTGACGCTCGGTACCAATAATATGCAGACCACCAGATTCCAGCACCGCGTCATGGCGCTTCTGCCATTCGGCTTTGACATCAGCAATTTGCGCGTCACTCGGATTTTCCAGCGCCGCAATCTCAGATTGCCAGCTACCACCCAGCACGATGTCAGTACCACGACCAGCCATGTTAGTCGCGATGGTTACCGTAGACGGGTAACCCGCTTGCGCCACAATTTCAGCTTCATGGGCGTGGAATTTGGCGTTCAGTACGTTGTGTTTAATGCCCGCTTTTTGCAGTGCATCAGACACCAGTTCTGATTTTTCGATGGAGATGGTACCTACCAGCACCGGCTGACCCTTGCTGGTACGTTCTTTGATATCTTCGATGATGGCCGCAAATTTTTCGGTTTCGGTCATGTAAACCAGATCCGCCAGGTCTTTACGCACCATCGGACGGTTGGTCGGCACAACAATAGTATCGAGCTTGTAGATGGAACTGAACTCGAAGGCCTCAGTGTCTGCCGTACCGGTCATACCCGCCAGCTTCGCATACAGACGGAAATAGTTCTGGAAGGTGATAGACGCCAGCGTCTGGTTTTCATTCTGAATCTGCACGCCTTCTTTGGCTTCAACGGCCTGGTGCAGACCATCAGACCAGCGACGGCCCTGCATGGTACGTCCGGTGTGCTCATCAACGATGATAACTTCGCCATCTTTAACGATGTAATCAACATCGCGAGTAAACAGCGCGTGGGCACGCAGCGCAGCAGTGACGTGGTGCATCAGCATAATGTTGTTCGGCGAATACAGCGACTCGCCCTCTTCCATAATGCCTTCTTTTACCAGCAGTTCTTCAACCAGCACCAGACCACGCTCGGTCAGGTTCACCTGACGTGACTTCTCATCAACAGAGAAATGGCCTTCGCCCTGGAAGCTATCTGAATCTTCCTTCTCCTGGCGCACCAGGCTCGGGATGATTTTGTCCATACGGCGATACAGCTCGGAGCTGTCTTCGGCAGGGCCTGAAATAATCAGCGGCGTACGGGCTTCATCGATAAGAATGGAGTCGACCTCATCCACCAGCGCGTAATGAAGTTTACGCTGCACACGCTCTTCAGGGCTAAACGCCATGTTGTCACGCAGGTAGTCAAAGCCGTATTCGTTGTTAGTACCGTATGTGATATCTGCCGCATAGGCTTCACGTTTGGCCGGTGCTGGCATACCTGGCAGGTTGATACCTACGCTCAGACCGAGGAACTCAAACAGTGGGCGGTTGTTTTCAGCGTCGCGCTGCGCCAGGTAGTCGTTGACGGTCACCACGTGCACACCTTTGCCGCTCAGGGCGTTAAGGTAAGCGGGCAGCGTTGCGGTCAGGGTTTTACCTTCGCCGGTACGCATTTCTGCGATGCAGCGGTCGTTAAGCACCATACCGCCCAGCAGCTGCACGTCAAAGTGACGCATGCCAAATACACGCTTACTGGCCTCACGCACAACAGCAAAAGCCTCTGGTAGCAGAGTCTCAACAGAGTCACCTTTCTCCAGGCGCGCGCGGAACTCCGCGGTTTTCGCCTTCAGCTCGTCATCAGACAGCTTTTCCAGCGCTGGCTCCATGCCGTTGATTTTAGTAACAATTTTACGCATGCGACGCAAAGTACGATCGTTACGGCTGCCGAACACTTTAGTTAACATTTTGATAAGCATAATTAAATCTCAAACGCCTCAGCCTGTGAGGTCATAAAAATTAGAAGAAATTCGTAAATGGATTTAGCTGAGGCGTGCTGGCCCGGCACGAATTCCCTGAGTTTTGTTGAGCCAGTGGATAACGCTATCCCCCTGACGGTGAAACTCAGGAACTGGGCTTGAAGAAATCTGGAGTATGGGTGGAAATGCTTTTTGCTGCGTTAACAGTGCATTAAGCGTATCAAGCAAAGCAAGATGCTGTGCCTGAAGCGGTAAGGCAGCCTCTGAGACAGGCAGCGTTTGCGGCGTAAGCGCAAAAGAAAGGTGCCGGATAACGGTGCGAATCGCGTGCTGGTGCCAGTAGTCAACGCTGAATGATGTGCGACGGCTCGTTTCCTGTTGCAACAGCGCGAGGCTGTCAAAGGGAACGACGCGACGCTCGGCATTGTTACTGGAAGCCGCTTCCGACGGTGCAGCGTGCGTATTGTTACTGAGCGCAGGCATGCCAAAACTGGCCGCAACCATCCCCAACAGGAGATGTGGCCAGAAATAACGAATACCTAATTGTCGCCAGCGAGTAAAAATACCTGTCACAGCTTCACCAGAGGTCAGAAACACCGTAGTCCATAACGATAAATTCGCCCGATAGTATCATCAATCCTGCTATGCAGCATCAGTAATCAACGCGCGCTGAAGATAGCTCGCACAATTAATCAGCAACCGGGTAAATCCTCGTGCGGGGTAAAAGTCACGTATGGGAAATAACGAAAGATATATGATGAAGGAATAAAAAAACGACTGGCTCGCCTGGACGGAGAGAGTACCAGGTTAACCAGTCGCCTTTGTTACAGCACAGCGTAAGTGTTTACGCCATCACCATTGAAGGGGCTTTAAACGCCACAGGAAGCTCAGCTTCGTCTTCAAAGGTCACAAATTCCCAGGCTTCCTGTTTTGCCAGCACAGCCTGAAGAAGTTTGTTATTGAGTGCATGACCGGATTTATACGCGGTAAAGGCACCAATAATGTTGTGACCACACATGAACAGATCGCCGATGGCATCCAGCATTTTGTGACGCACAAATTCGTCTTCAAAACGCAGACCGTCTTCGTTCAGTACACGATAATCGTCCACCACGATAGCGCAGTCAAAACTACCGCCCAGGCACAGGCCGCGTGACTGCAGGTATTCGATATCGCGCATAAAACCGAAGGTACGGGCACGGCTAATCTGACGCGTAAAGGCATCTGCGGAGAAGTTCATGCGGTAACGCTGGCTGCTGGCATCAATCGCCGGATGGTTAAAGTCGATAGTGAAATCGAGCGTAAAACCATTGTACGGCTTGAATTCAGCCCACTTGTCACCGTCTTCAACGCGGACAGTCTCTTTAATGCGGACAAATTTCTTCGCGACGTTCAGTTCATCAATGCCAGCATCCAGCAACAAATAAACGAACGGTGCAGCACTGCCATCCATGATGGGAATTTCTGGCGCATCAACTTCAACGATGATGTTGTCGATACCCAGACCCGCCAGGGCAGCATTGAGGTGCTCTACAGTAGAAATCCGCACATCATGCTCGTTAACCAGGCAAGTACAGAGCATTGTATCTCGCACTGATTTTGCATCTGCCGGGAAATCCACCGGTGGATTCAAGTCTGTGCGACGATAGATGACCCCGGTATTTGCCGGCGCAGGTCGTAGCGTCAGGGTGACTTTTTTGCCGGTATGAAGACCGACGCCAGTCGCCTGAACGATACGTTTTAATGTCCTTTGTTTGATCATCGTATAATCTCGCCAAATTACTCATCCAGCCAATAGTGTACATCACCATTGGCGGGGCAGTTTAGCACAAAGAGCGTAAAAACCCCAACTTCCGGTTTATTCTTAGTCAGCCTGCTTACGCAGGAAGGCTGGAATATCCAGATAATCAGGCTCTTTTGCCGTTTGAGTGCTGTTATCGTTAACCACTTTCGCAACCGACTTCTGTTCCTGGTTCAGCGGCGTCATACCATGCTGCTGGAACCTGTCCATGCCCTGCGGTTGAACCTGCTGCTTGTTCGTCACCAGCGTGATTTCCGGGCGCTTGTCCATACCGATGCCGGTTGCAACAACGGTAACGCGCAGCTCGTCGTTCATCTCCGGGTCAAGGGAAGTACCGATAACCACGGTGGCGTTGTCAGAGGCAAACGCGCGGATGGTGTTACCCACGGTTTCAAACTCATCCAGACGCAAATCGAAGCCCGCGGTGATGTTAACCAGCACGCCGCGTGCGCCAGAAAGGTCGATATCTTCCAGCAGCGGGCTGGAAATCGCCATTTCGGCAGCTTCTTCTGCACGGTCTTCACCCTGCGCAACGCCGGAGCCCATCATCGCATAGCCCATTTCGGACATCACGGTGCGCACGTCAGCGAAGTCAACGTTCATCAGACCCGGGCGGGTAATCAGTTCGGCAATACCCTGCACTGCGCCTTTAAGTACGTCGTTTGCCGCGCCAAAAGCATCGAGCAGAGAAATACCGCGACCCAACACTTTGAGCAGCTTGTCATTCGGGATGGTAATCAGGGAGTCCACATGTTTGGACAGCTCGCTGATTCCCTGTTCTGCGAAGGCCATACGCTTTTTGCCTTCGAAGTTAAATGGCTTGGTGACAACAGCAACGGTCAGGATGCCCAGGTCTTTGGCTACTTCAGCCACGACAGGTGCAGCACCTGTACCGGTACCACCGCCCATACCTGCGGCGATAAACACCATGTCAGCGCCTTCGAGTGCCGCGCGCAGCGCGTCACGGTCTTCATCCGCAGCGTTGCGGCCCACTTCCGGGTTAGCGCCTGCGCCAAGCCCTTTGGTGATACAGTTACCAATCTGAATCGTCTGGCCAACCGCTGTTTTACGCAGCGCCTGAGCATCGGTATTCACCGCGAAGAACTCCACACCTTCGATGCGCTCACGCACCATGTGCTCTACGGCGTTACCGCCGCCGCCACCGACGCCGATGACTTTAATCACCGCGTCGTTGGTCAGTTCCATAGGTTCAAACATAGTTTCTCTCCGTTTTGTGCCTGTCGCCTGAAACCGTTAATTTTCTACGGTCTCTTAAAAAAATTAAAATTCTTTTCTCAGCCAACCGTTAATTCGCTTAACCCACGAGCCGACCGAGGCCCGTTTTTCCACTTCCGCTTCACCACTGAGATGGGATTCTTTCCCATAGTGCAGCAGACCTACTGCCGTCGAGTAGTATGGTTCCTGGGCATAGTCAGTCAGCCCGGTAATATTCAACGGCTGTCCAATTCGAACCTGCGTGTGGAACACGCGCTGCGCGCAGGCTGCCAGGCCTTCAATTTGCGCAGCACCGCCAGTCAGTACAATTCCTGCGGCAAGGTGATGTTTCACTCCTTGCTGGCGCAGCTGTTCCTGCAGTTGCAAAATTTCTTCGTTCACCAGGTTGAGCAGCTCGGTATAACGAGGCTCAATGACCTCAGCGAGCGTCTGGCGTTGCAGGCTGCGCGGCGGTCGCCCGCCTACGCTTGGCACTTCAACGCTTTCATCCTTGCCAACAAGTGAACCCAGCGCACAGCCGTGGCGCACTTTGATTGCCTCTGCATCACTTGGCGGCGTGCCAAACGCGTAGGCAATATCGCTGGTCACAACGTTACCCGCATAAGGGATAACCTTAGTGTGGCGCAGCGCGCCGCCCGTGTAGACGGCAATATCCATTGTACCACCGCCGATATCAACAACGCAGACGCCCAGTTCACGTTCATCTTCGGTCAGAACCGAATAACTCGCCGCAAGACCGGCGAAAATGAGTTGGTCAACTTTTAGTCCGCATCGTTCAACGGCTTTAACGATGTTTTTTGCCATATCGTTATGGCATGTGATCAGGTGCACTTTCGCCTGCATACGAACGCCGGACAGTCCTACCGGATTTTTAATACCTTCCTGATAATCGATCGCGTATTCCTGCGGTATAACATGAAGGACGCGGTGCTCGTCACGTACACGCACTGATTTCGCGGTGTGGACGACATTTTCAACGTCTTCCTGCGTCACTTCTTCTTCGGAAATGGGCACCATCCCAATTTCATTCTGGCAGCTGATGTGCTTGCCAGACAGTGCCAGATAAACCGAAGAGATCTGGCAGTCGGCCATTAGTTCTGCCTGATCGATAGCGCGCTGTACGCACTTCACTACCGATTCCAGATCGTTAACACCACCTTTATCCATGCCACGCGACGGGCAGCTGCCCACGCCAATAATATTCACGATACCGTCGGGCAGAATTTCCCCTACCAAAGCGGCCACTTTCGCTGTGCCGATCTCCAGTCCTACTACCAGTTTTCTGTCCGTCGATTTGATCATCGTTGCTCTGCCTGTGCCTGATTCTGTTGCTGATTAAGATCCTCAACGGGGGCCGGAGCCCAACCTACCGCAGCGCCTGAGTCATAGCGCAGGTCGACGTAGCTGATAACTTTACCGTCGGTCTGTGCCTGCTGTTGCAAAACCGGATAGAGTTCCACAAAGCGATTCAGACGTTTCATCGTATCGCCGCGCCCAAGGTTGAGCTTAATATCGTTATTCAGCGTCAACACCCAGGAACGACGTGCGGTCATTGCCGCTTCTTTCAGCGTGAACCGGCTTTTTGCCAGCACTTCGCCCATCGTTCTGTACCCTTCCAGCACTTCTTTCTCGCTACCTTCCGGGCCATAAAGCATTGGCAAGACCTGCCTGCGGGTACGCGCGGCAGGCACGCTAAAGGAGTTTCCTTCGCTGTCTACCATATGCTGGTCATTCCAGCGCGCCAGCGGAACATATTCAACCAGATGAATCTTCAATTCGTCCGGCCATTGCTTTCTGACGCTCGCCTGCTTGATCCAGGGCAGACGTTCAATTTGTTGCTGTATGACGTTCACATCCTGCGTCATAAAGGTCCCGGGTGCCCCCAGGGCCAGGATTGACTGGCGAATATCGTCATTACGTGTGTAATGACGCTCGCCGGTCAGCACCAACTTTGACAGCGGAAGACGCTGCGCATCTTCCATCCAGCTCACCACCATCAGCGTGCCGACCAAAACGGTCATCACCACGGCCAACAGGAAAATAATGCCTGCCAGACGCGTGCCGTTGCTACGACGCGGGGAGTTTTCCTCCTCGCGGGAGCGAACGTTCAGGGCCGCCTGAGACATATCAGTCTGCCAGCTCCACAATGCGCACTACCAGCTGCGAGAAGCTCATTCCCGCCTGGCGTGCGGCCATCGGCACCAGACTGTGACTGGTCATGCCCGGCGCCGTATTTACCTCAAGCAGATAAAACTCGCCGTCACTGTCCTGCATCACATCCACACGTCCCCAGCCGCTACAGCCGAGCACCTGCCATGCTTTACGCGCCAACGCTGCCAGCGCCGCTTCTTTTTCGTCACTCAACCCGGCCGGGCAAAAATACTGCGTGTCGTCTGACAGGTACTTAGCCTCATAGTCATAAAACACGCCTGCGGGCTGGATGCGAATTGAAGGCAGAATCTCATCGCCCAATACCGCAACCGTGTATTCCGGGCCAGTCATCCACTTTTCGACCAGCACTTCATCGTCATGCTTAAATGCCAGTTCCAACGCCTCGGCAAGGTTGTCTGCCGTATCGACTTTAGACATGCCAACGCTTGAGCCTTCACGGCTTGGCTTGACGATGACCGGCATACCCAGCGCCGCCACCTGTAAAGCCGCTTCTGCACTAAAACCGTCACGGCTGTTGAGGGCGACGGAATTTGCGACCGGCAGACCCGCGCCCTGCCACAGCAGCTTGGTGCGCATCTTATCCATCGTGATGGCCGACGCCATCACGCCGCTGCCGGTGTATGGCAAGCCCTGATATTCAAGCATTGCCTGCATCGTGCCGTCTTCGCCGCCGCGCCCATGCAGCGCGATAAAGACTTTGTCGTAGCCTTCTTCTTTGAGCGCCGTTACCGGCGTCTCACGCGGGTCAACGGCATAAGCCTCTACACCCGCTTCTCTTAACCCTGCCAGCACTGCGCTGCCGGACTGAAGAGAGACCTCACGCTCTGCGGAAGAACCGCCCAGCAGGACCGCAACTTTATCAGTCATTCTGGCCTTCCTCTTGAGTTTGAGGCTGCAATTTAATTTCAGCCAGTTTTTTTGCAATTTTACCGACGTTCCCTGCACCTTGAACCAGGATCAGGTCATTTCCGGTCAGCACAGGTGCCAGGATCCCGGCGATAGCGTCGGTCTCCGGAACCAGGATCGGATCGACTTTTCCACGCCCACGGATCGTGCGGCACAGTGAACGGCTGTCCGCGCCTGGGATCGCTGCTTCACCCGCGGAATACACATCCAGCATCAGTAGCGCATCAACCTGCGTCAGCACGTTGGCAAAGTCATCATAAAGATCGCGCGTGCGCGTATAGCGATGCGGCTGGAAGATCATGACCAGATTTTTATCCGGCCAACCTGCGCGCGCCGCTTTGATGGTGGCGTCCACTTCCGTTGGATGGTGGCCATAGTCATCCACCAGCATGGCGCTACCGCTTTTACCGTTAACCGGCTCCAGGGGATATTCGCCCAAAAAATCAAAGCGGCGACCGGTGCCCTGGAAACCTTCCAGCGCACGCAGGATCGCCGCATAATCAATGTTCTCTTCGGTAGCTACCGCCACCGCTGCCGCAGCATTCAGGGCGTTGTGACGACCCGGTGCGTTCAGTTGTACGTGCAACTCTGGCTTATCCTGGCGCACCAGCGTGAAGAAGCTCTGCGCGCCGGTCTGGCGGTAATTCTCTATGCGCACGTCGGCGTCTTCACTAAAGCCGTAGGTGGTAATCTGGCGACCCACACGCGGCAGCAATTCGCGAATCACGTCGTCGTCCACACACATCACTGCACGCCCGTAAAACGGCAGGTTATGCAGGAAGTTTATAAACGTCTGCTTCAGGTTTTCGAAGTCGCCCTGGTAGGTATCCATATGGTCGGCTTCGATATTGGTCACAATGGCGACCATTGGCTGTAAATGAAGGAATGACGCATCGCTTTCATCCGCTTCTGCAATCAAATAACGGCTGTGGCCCAGGCGCGCATGCGTACCGGCAGACTTCACCAGCCCACCGTTAACGAATGTTGGATCCAGACCGGCTTCGGCATAAATGCTCGACACCATCGCCGTAGTGGTCGTTTTGCCGTGCGTACCGGCAATGGCAATGCCATAGCGAAAGCGCATCAACTCAGCCAGCATTTCCGCGCGGCGAATAACCGGGATACGCAGCTCATGAGCGGCTACGATTTCCGGGTTGTCCTGCGTAATCGCGCTGGAAACCACCACCACGCTCGCATCGCGCACATTTTCCGGGCGATGGTTAAAGTAAATGGTGGCGCCAAGCTGCGACAACTGCTGCGTAACCGGGTTCGGCGCCAGATCGGAACCGCTGATCTGATAACCTTCATTCGCAAGCACCTCGGCAATGCCGCCCATGCCGGCCCCGCCTATGCCTACAAAATGGATGTGCCGGACGCGACGCATCTCGGGCACGATTGAACGCAGTTTCGCCAGTTGTTGAGTATTCATCTTTAACCTGCGGCTTGATGCCGCCTTAACCTCTGATTGCCAAAGAGCGCAAAATGGCGCTCATAAAAATTTATGCTTTTGCAGCCTCACTCACGGCGCAGGCGACACGCTCCGTCGCATCCGGGATGGCCGTATCGCGCGCGCGCTGTGCCATTTCCAGAAGCGTCTGGCGATCCCAGCTCTCGAGCGTTTGCGCCACGGCATCGGCCGTGAACTGCGGCTGCTCGAGAATTTTTGCCGCGCCCGCTTTCTCCAGCGGCAACGCATTCCAGTACTGCTGCCTGTCCTTATGCTGGAACGGGACAAAAATAGCGGGTAACCCTGCGGCGGCGATTTCACTCACCGTCAGCGCGCCAGAGCGGCAAACTACAACATCGGCCCAGCCCCAGGCTGCGGCCATGTCGTCAATAAATTCAGTAATCTTGTGCTGCGGCTGACCGACTGCCGCATAGGCTTCCTGCACGCTTTGCTGCGAGCCTTTGCCTGTCTGGTGCCAGATAGTGACGCGCTCGCCAAGACGCTCGGCCACCTGCGGCATCGTCTGGTTAAGCACGCGCGCGCCCTGTGAACCACCAATCACCAGCACACGCACCGGGCCTTCACGGCCAGCCAGTCGTTCCTGCGGCAGTGGCAGCGCCAGCACGTCTGCACGGACCGGATTGCCGACAACGTCTGCATTCGGGAATGCGCCTGGAAAAGCCTGCATAACCTTAGTGGCGATTTTAGCGAGCCATTTGTTGGTCAACCCGGCGATACCGTTTTGCTCATGCAGCACCACCGGAATGCCCAGCGACCACGCCGCCAGGCCACCAGGCCCCGACACATAGCCACCCATACCCAGCACTACGTCAGGCTTAAAACGTTTCATGATGGCGCGCGCCTGACGCCAGGCGTTAAAAATACGCACCGGCGCCAGCAACAGCGCTTTTACGCCCTTACCGCGCAGGCCTGAAATGCGAATAAAATCGATGTCGATTCCATGTTTGGGAACCAAATCCGCTTCCATACGGTCGGCAGTACCCAGCCAGCGTACCTGCCACCCCTGCGCCATTAAATGGTGTGCAACGGCAAGCCCCGGGAAGACGTGTCCTCCGGTTCCACCAGCCATCACCATTAATCGCTTCGTCATCGTACGCCCCTTGTAAACGCCTGAGCTTTTGCCAGACGCGTTTCATAATCTATGCGCAGCAGCATCATGATGGCCGTTGACATAATCAACAGACTCGAACCGCCGTAACTGATTAACGGCAGCGTCAGACCTTTGGTGGGCAACATGCCTGCGGCGGCGCCAACGTTTACCAGCGCCTGGAAGCTGAACCAGATACCGATAGAGCAGGATAAAAATCCGGCGAAGCGCTGGTCCATTTCCAGCGCGCGGCGCCCTATCGACATAGCGCGAAAAGCGACGAAGAATACCATTAAAAGCGCCAGTACCACACCGATATATCCTAGTTCTTCCCCAATAATGGAGAAGATGAAGTCGGTATGTGCTTCAGGAAGATATTCCAGTTTTTGGACTGAATTCCCCAGCCCCTGGCCCCAGAACTCACCGCGTCCAAAAGCCATCAGCGACTGAGTGAGCTGGTAACCACTACCAAAAGGGTCTTCCCAGGGATCCCAGAATGAGGTAACGCGGCGCATACGGTACGGCTCGGCGAGAATCAGCAGCGCGACCGCAGACAGCCCCATGCCGATAATCGCCAGGAATTGCCACAACTTAGCACCAGCCAGAAACAGCATCGCCAGCGTGGTCACAAACAGTACCACCACAGTACCGAGGTCCGGTTGCGCCAGCAGCAGCACGGCCAGCACCAGAATCACGCCCATTGGCTTAAGGAAGCCGCGGATGTTATTACGTACCTCATCTACCTTGCGCACCAGATAGTTCGCGAGGTAGCAAAACAGCGCCAGCTTGGTAAATTCGGCAGGCTGAATACGTAGCGGCCCCAGTGAAATCCAGCGTGATGCGCCGTTAACCGAATTGCCCACCACCAGCACGATCATCAACATTACGATCGCGGCGATCAGCATCGGTGCGCTGTAGCGCTGCCAGAAATCCATTGGCAAACGCAGTGTGATCATGGCCAGTGCAAACGCCAGCAGGATGTAAAAACCGTCGCGCTTGGCAAACAGGAAAGGATCGTTTGCCAGACGCTGGCCCACCGGCATGGATGCTGATGTCACCATAATAAAACCAATCGCCGCCAGTCCAAACGTGAGCCACAGCAGCGTGCGATCGTAAAGCACCATACTGCTGTCGTCGGCCTCTCGCGAGCCCATCACCCAGCCTCGCAGGCGTACAAACAGCCATACCAGGATTCCGGTTCCCGGTATGCGCGGTACGCTCAGGCGTGGGAGAGAAAAACGCATCAGCCAAGCTCCTTAGCAAGTTGGGTGAATTGATCGCCCCGCTGCTCAAAGTTTTTAAACTGATCGAGGCTGGCACAGGCCGGAGACAGCAGCACCATATCGCCTGCCGTCACGCGCTGGGCAAGCAGGCGCATCGCCTGCTCCATCGTCTCAGTCTGCTCGGCAATTTCCGGGCGTAGCGCCGCAAGTTCCGCGCCATCGCGCCCGAAGCAATACAGGCGTACTTTATCGCCCTGCACATAACGGGTTAGCGGTGAGAAGTCTGCGGCCTTGCCGTCACCACCAAGCAGCAGATGCAGCGTACCGTCGACCTTAAGGCCGTTCAGCGCAGCTACCGTGCTACCAACGTTGGTGGCTTTGGAGTCGTTGATCCAGCGCACGCCGCGACGGTCCAGCGCCAGTTGAAAACGGTGCGGCAGGCCGCCGAAGGTCGTCAACGCCTTGAGGCTGCTGGCACGCGGCAGGCCCGCTGCGTCTGCCAGCGCCAGCGCCGCCAGGGCATTGGTGTAGTTGTGCTGGCCGGTCAACGTCATCTCTTTGACGTTAAGCACCTTCTCCCCTTTCACGCGCAGCCAGGTGTCGCCCTGCTGGTGATTGAGGTGATAGTCGCCCACATCAACGCCAAAGCTGATGCAGCGCTCATCTGCACCACGCACCGGCATTGTCAGCGCATCGTCAGCGTTGACCACACACACTTTGGCGTTTTCATAAATTTTTAGCTTGGCCGCACGATACTGTTGCAGGCCAAACGGATAGCGGTCCATGTGGTCTTCAGTCACGTTCAGAATCGTGGCTGCCACCGCCTTCAGACTGCTGGTAGTTTCCAGTTGAAAGCTGGAAAGCTCCAGAACGTACAGCTCGCGCGCCGGGTCCAGCAGCATCAGCGCAGGCAGGCCGATATTGCCGCCCACGCCCACGTTGACACCCGCCGCCTCGGCCATTTCGCCCACCAGCCGTGTCACGGTGCTTTTACCGTTGGAGCCGGTGATTGCCACAACCGGCGCCTGAGCCTCACGGCAAAAAAGCTCGATATCACCGACAATTTCTACGCCAGCATCCGCCGCAGCGCTCAACGCAGGCGTTGCCAGCGCGACGCCTGGGCTTGCAACTATCAGGTCCGCATCCACCAGCCAGTCCGTATTCAGGCTGCCGGTGTGGTATTCCACTTCCTGTGGCAGCTTATCCAGCCCTGGTGGTGACATGCGGGTATCCATAACGCGCGGTGTTACGCCACGCGCCATAAAGAATGTCACGCAGGACAGGCCCGTTAAGCCAAGCCCAATGATGACAACCTTTTTACCCTGATAATCTGCCATGATTAACGTACCTTCAGCGTTGCCAGTCCAATCAGGACCAGCATCAGCGAAATAATCCAGAAGCGCACGATGACGCGCGGCTCTGGCCAGCCTTTGAGTTCATAGTGATGGTGAATCGGCGCCATGCGGAAAATACGCTGACCACGCAGCTTGAACGATCCCACCTGCAGGATGACCGACAGCGTTTCTACCACGAACACGCCACCCATAATCACCAGCAGGAATTCCTGGCGCAGCAGCACGGCGATAACGCCCAGCGCGCCACCGAGCGCAAGCGAGCCCACATCACCCATGAAAACCTGCGCCGGATAGGTGTTAAACCACAAAAAGCCCAGGCCAGCACCGACGATAGCGGTACAGACAATCACCAGTTCACCGGCGTGGCGTAAATAAGGAATGTGCAGATAGCTGGCAAAATTCATGTTGCCGGTCGCCCAGGCGACCAGTGCAAACCCGGCGGCAACCAGCACGGTCGGCATAATCGCCAGACCGTCCAGGCCATCCGTCAGGTTTACCGCATTACCGGTACCCACAATCACGAAATAGGCGAGCAGAATGTAGAAAATACCGAGCTGCGGCACGATATCTTTAAAGAAAGGCACCACCAGTTCGGTGGCGGGCGTGTCTTTGCCGGTGATGTAAAGCGCGAAGGCCACAATCAGGGCGATAAGCGACATCCAGAAGTACTTCCAGCGGGCAATCAGACCTTTGGTATCCTTACGTACCACTTTGCGGTAATCATCAATAAAACCGATGATGCCGTAGCCAACCAGCACAAACAGCACGCACCAGACGTAAGGGTTAGAAGGATAGGCCCACATCAGCACCGACACGACTATCGCGGTGAGGATCATTATCCCACCCATCGTCGGCGTACCGCGTTTACTGAAGTGCGACTCAGGACCGTCGTTACGCACAACCTGGCCGAAAGAGAGCGCCTGCAGACGGGCAATCAGACGCGGCCCCATCCACAAGGAGATAATAAGAGCCGTCAACAGGCTCACGATGGCGCGAAACGTCAGATATGAAAAAACGTTAAAGCCGGAATAATATTTGACCAAATGTTCGGCCAGCCAGACTAACATGTGCCCTTCTCCTGTAGTGCGCAAACAACCTCTTCCATGGCGGCGCTACGTGAACCTTTCACTAAAATTGTCATGATAGCGTGCTCGTTAAGCAGCGCTTTCAGGCGCGCTATCAGCGCCTGTTTATCATTAAAATGTTCGCCCACACCGCTCGCGCGGCTAAGGTTATCGCTCAATTTGCCAACGCTCAGCACACGGTCAATGCCCGCATTACGCGCTGCATCACCAACCTGGCGGTGACAATCTTCGGCTTCTGCGCCGAGCTCCCCCATATCACCCACCACCATCACGCGGTAACCCGGCATTTCAGAAAGTACCTGTACAGCAGCGGTCATTGAGCCCACGTTGGCGTTATAGCTGTCATCGAGCAGCAGCTGGTTTTCTGCCAGTGGCACAGGAAAGAGGCGACCCGGTACGGCCTGCAGTTCACTTAAGCCCTGTTTTACGGCACTGTGCGTTGCGCCTACGGCCATTGCCAGCGCGGTTGCCGCCAGTGCATTGGCGATATTATGACGGCCCGGCAGCGGCAACGTAACGGCTACGTCGCCAGTCGGTGTGCGCAGGGTAAACTCAGTGCCGCGCGCGGTAATATGAATGTCGGTTGCCGTGAAATCGCTGTCGGCAGCGTTTGGCGAGAAGCGCCAGGTTTTACGCGCACCGATAATCTGCTGCCAGTTCAGCCAGTCATTATTATCGGCGTTGATAATGGCGATACCGTTCTCAGCAAGCCCGGAGAAAATCTCGCCTTTAGCCTTTGCCACACCGGCAAGCGAGCCAAAGCCTTCCAGATGTGCTGCGGCAAGGTTATTGACCAGCGCGGCTTCCGGGCGCGTCAGGCTCACCGTCCAGGCGATTTCCCCCTGGTGATTAGCACCAAGCTCAATCACAGCGTATTCGTGCTCTGGCGTCAGGCGCAGCAACGTCATGGGTACGCCGATATCGTTATTCAGGTTGCCTGCGGTATAGAGCGTATTGCCACACTGGCGCAGAATTGCCGCCGTCATCTCTTTGACCGAGGTTTTGCCAGATGAACCGGTCAACGCCACCACGCGCGTCGGCACCTGCTGGCGCACCCATGCCGCCAGGCGACCAAACGCCAGACGCGTGTCATCCACCAGCACCTGTGGGGCGTCAACGTCCAGACGGCGGCTCACCAGCAGCGCGCCTGCACCACCCTGTAATGCCTGGTCGGCAAAATCGTGAGCATTAAAACGCTCGCCCTTGAGTGCAACGAACAGGCAGCCCGGCGTCAGCTTGCGCGTGTCGGTGGTGACGGCATCAATTTCACCGTCGGCACCTAGTAATTGCCCTTCAACCACCTGGGCCAGCGTTGCCAGTGAGAGGCGAATCATGCTGTCACCCCCAGCAGGCGCGCAGCCGTCACGCGGTCGGAATAAT
This sequence comes from Enterobacteriaceae bacterium 4M9, assembly GCA_010092695.1. GTDB lineage: Bacteria > Pseudomonadota > Gammaproteobacteria > Enterobacterales > Enterobacteriaceae > Tenebrionibacter. The sequence continues at coordinate 4,097,495 of JAADJJ010000001.1, forward strand.
CCAGACGGCGATTGCCGACAATCTGGTAATCCTCATGCCCTTTACCGGCAATCAGTACCATATCGTCTTCTTTAGCCTGCATGATGGCGTTGGTGACCGCTTCAGCGCGGCCTGCCACGACGTGCGCATGGCCCGCATCAAGCATGCCTGACAGGATATCGTTAACAATGGCTCCTGGGTCTTCGGTACGCGGGTTATCGTCGGTAACAACAACAATATCGGCGCACTCTTCAGCGATTGCCCCCATCAGCGGACGCTTGCCTTTATCGCGATCGCCGCCGCAACCAAATACGCACCACAGATTGCCCTTACAGTGCAAACGTGCCGCCTCAAGCGCTTTTTCCAGCGCATCCGGCGTATGGGCGTAATCCACCACTACGGTTGGCTTGCCCGGCGCGCTGAATACTTCCATGCGCCCGCAAACCGGTTGCAGACGTGCAGCGCTTTCGATGAGCTGCGCCAGCGGATAATCAAGTGCGAGCAGCGTCGCCAGCGCCAGCAGCAGATTGCTGACGTTAAATGCGCCCATCAAACGGCTTTCAATTTCACCGTCGCCCCAGCTGGAGCTAAAGCGCACGGTGGCACCGCCGTCGTGATAATCCACGTGCGTGGCTTTCAGCCAGCGGCCGTGGTTGCACTCAAATGCGCTTTCCATCGACACCGCAACCGCATCCGGCAGCGCTGAAAGCCAGCGCCGACCCACTTCGTCGTCGGCATTAATAATCGCCTGGCCGCACGTATGCTCAGAAAACAGCAGCCACTTAGCGGCTTCGTAATGCTCCATATCGCCGTGATAGTCGAGATGGTCGCGGCTAAGATTAGTGAAAACTGATGCAGCGAATTTCAGCGCCGCCACGCGGTGCTGAACCAGGCCATGTGAGGACACTTCCATCGCCGCAAAGCTAGCACCTTGATCTGCAAGGTTAGCGAGCACTTGCTGTACGTCAACGGCAGAACCGGTCGTGTTTTCCGTCGCAACGACCTTATCCAGCAGCCCGTTGCCCACCGTGCCCATAACCGCGCTTGTCTCGCCCAGCCACTGCGCCCACTGGGCCAGTAGCTGAGTGGTCGTGGTTTTACCGTTAGTGCCAGTGACACCGACCAGTTGCAAACGCTGCGAAGGTTCATGATAAAAACGCCCGGCCAGCGCGGACAGGCGCTGGTGAAGTTGGGCCAGATAGATGACCGGCACACCGTGCATTTCACGGATTTCGCCATCGGTGGCTTCACCTTCCGCTTCTGCCACTACGGCAGCCACACCCTGCGCTATCGCCTGCGGGATATATCGACGCCCGTCCGCCTGATGCCCCTTAATTGCGACAAAGAGATCCCCCGACGCCGCGATACGGCTGTCGAGCGTCATCTCCCGCAGAGCTCGCTCTGGTGCTAAAGACACCCACGGAGCGAGGAGGTCGCGCAAATTACGATCTGCCACCGGTTCTCTCACCTTGATTAATCACAAATTCACTTTTCTCACCTGTTGCCAGTGCATCAGGTTCAATGTTCATTGTGCGCAAAACGCCACCCATAATGGCGCCAAAGACCGGTGCGGAAACCGCACCGCCGTAGTATTTACCTGCCTGCGGATCGTTAATTACCACTACCAGCGCAAAACGCGGATTACTGGCAGGTGCAACGCCCGCGGTGTAAGCAATATATTTATTGATGTATTTGCCATCCGGACCGACCTTTTTCGCCGTACCGGTTTTAATCGCGATGCGGTAGCCCTTGATGGCCGCCTTCACGCCGCCGCCGCCAGGCAGCGCCACGCTTTCCATCATGTGCACCACAGTGCGCACTATCGGTTCGGGGAAGATACGTTCACCCGGCACCGGTGGGTCCACTTTAGTGATGGACAGCGGACGATAGACGCCATAGCTACCGATTGTTGCGTAGACTCGCGCTAACTGTAACGGCGTTACCATTAGCCCGTAGCCGAAAGAGAAGGTGGCCCTCTCTATGTCAGACCACCGTTGTTTTTGAGGGTATAAGCCACTGCGTTCTCCGACCAACCCCAAATTGGTCGATTTTCCCAGCCCAAAACGTTGGTAAGTATCCACTAACGCTGAGGACGGCATCGCTAACGCGAGTTTCGAAACACCCACGTTACTCGACTTCTGTAGAATCCCGGTCAGGGTCAATTCGCTGTAACGCGCCACGTCTTTGATTTCGTGGCCGTTAATACGGTAAGGCACGGTATTGAGCACGCTGTTTTCACGCACCACGCCGCGCTGTAAAGCCGTCATCACCACCATTGGTTTAACGGTAGAACCCGGTTCAAACACGTCAGTAATGGTGCGATTACGCATCACCTCTTTGGGCGTGCCTGCCAGGTTGTTGGGGTTATAGGAAGGGCTGTTCGCCATTGCCAATACTTCGCCGGTATTCACATCCACCAGTACGGCGCTGCCGGACTCTGCCTTGTTGAAGGCAACGGCGTTATTGAGTTCACGGTAGACCAGCGCCTGCAAGCGCTCATCAATGCTCAACGCCAGGTTGTGCGCGGCCTGGCTGTCGGTTGAGGAAATATCTTCAATGACGCGACCATAGCGGTCTTTACGCACGATACGCTCGCCCGGCTGGCCAGTCAGCCATTTATCAAAGCTTTTCTCAACGCCTTCTATCCCCTGGCTGTCAACATTGGTAAAACCAATGAGGTGAGCGGTCACTTCTCCGGAAGGATAATAACGACGGGATTCCTGTCGCAGATGAATCCCAGGAAGCTTGAGCTTTTTGATGTAGTCGCCAATCTCAGGGTTAACCTGACGTGCGAGGTAAATAAAGCGCCCTTTCGGATTGGCATTGACGCGTGCGGCCAGCTGATCGAGCGGTAATTTCAGTGCATCAGACAGCGCTTTCCAGCGGTTATCGAGTGTGATACCCCCGGCGTCATGCAGCTCTTTCGGGTCTGCCCATATGGCGTTAACCGGCACAGAAACTGCCAGCGGCCGCCCGGCCCGGTCAGTCAGCATGCCACGTGAGGTGGCGACTTCCTGTACGCGCAGCGAGCGCATATCCCCCTGGCGTACCAGCATATCGGGGTTAATGATTTGCAGCCAGGCAGTGCGCCCCAGCAGCAGCCCCAGCGCCAGTAAAATACAGCCGCATAACAACGCAAAACGCCAACTGATAAAGTTGGCCTGTTCGTCCTGACGTTTCTGTTTTAGCGTTTTTGCCGCTGCTGCTTTCATCGGTCGCTTTATTCCTTATTGCCGGAACCGTTTTACTTCTGCACTACGATATTTTCCTGCGATGGATCAACATGCTGCAGTTGCAGCTTGTCCGTCGCCACGCGTTCTACCCGGCTGTGGTCAGCCAGCGCGTTTTCTTCAAGAATCAAGTTACGCCATTCTATGTCCAGCGCGTCGCGCTCCAGCACCATCTGCTCGCGTTGTGCGGTCAGCAGGCGGGTGTGGTGCGCGGTCGTGACCACGAAAATAGCGGTAATGATAATGGCAGTGAAAAGACAGAGTGGCAGCTTCCCGTGTCGCAACAGGTCGCCACCGATAACGCCAGGCAAGGCGTGACGTTCGGTGCTTCCGATCGACCCGGTAATTTTGCTCAGGGCTTCTGCCACTCTGCTTATCATGCTGCTTGCGTCCTTTCTGCAATACGCAGTACTGAACTACGGGCACGCGGGTTTTCTCCCACTTCTTCTTCGCCCGGCATCATTTTTGTTATTGTTTTAAGCTGGCGACCGCCCAGTTGGCTGAGCTGCGCCTCTGTCATCGGGATCCCGGCCGGAACCTGCGGACCACGGCTGCATTCGCGCATAAAGCGCTTCACCAGCCTGTCTTCCAGCGAATGGAAGCTAATGACAGAAAGCCGCCCACCCGGGGCCAGTACGTCCAGCGAGCTTTTTAGCGCCAGCTCTATTTCCTCCAGTTCACTGTTTACCCAGATGCGCACCGCCTGGAAGGTACGGGTCGCGGGGTGTTTGTATTTATCTTTTACCGGCGTTGCCGCAGCTACGACTTCAGCCAGCTCACGCGTGCGCGTCATCGGCGCTTCACGGTTGCGCTCAACAATGGCGCGTGCAATGCGCCTGGCAAAACGCTCTTCACCGTAGGCTTTTAACACCCAGGCAATATCGGCTTCTTCTGCCGTTTGTAACCACTGTGCTGCCGACTGCCCACGCGTGGGGTCCATCCGCATATCCAGCGGTCCATCGCGCATAAAGGAAAAGCCACGCTCCGGATCGTCAAGCTGCGGCGATGACACGCCAAGATCCAGCAAAATGCCGTCAACCTTACCGGTCAACCCGCGCTCGCTGACATACTCTGCCAGCGCGGAAAAAGGACCATGCACGATAGAAAAGCGCGGATCGTTTATCCCCTGTGCCACAGCCACGGCCTGCGGATCGCGATCGATAGCGATCAACCGTCCTGCCTCTCCCAACTGAGAGAGAATTAAACGGGAGTGGCCGCCGCGACCAAATGTACCGTCAATGTAGATACCATCCTGGTGAATATTCAGGCCGTTAACGGCCTCATCGAGCAGTACCGTGGTGTGTTTAAAATTTTCTACCGTCATTACAATGACAAATCCTGCAATCGCTCAGAAAGCCCGGAGGCTGAGGACTGCTCAGCTTCGATATCTTCCGTGACCTGTTTATGCCAGGTCGCTTCATCCCACAGCTCAAATTTATTGAACTGACCAACCAGCATGATTTCTTTTGTCAACCCAGCGTGCTGCCTCAATACAGGCGTGAGCAGCAGACGACCAGCGCTGTCCATCTGACATTCGCTGGCATGGCCCAGCAGCAAACGCTGTACCCGCCGCTCAACGGGATTCATGCTGGACAAACGCGATAACTTTTGTTCAATCACTTCCCATTCGGGCAGTGGGTAAAGCAGCAGGCACGGGTTATGGATGTCAATGGTGCAAACCAGTTGACCGGATGCGTTCTCGACCAGCTTATCCCGGTAACGGGTAGGTACGGCAAGCCGCCCTTTGCTGTCGAGATTGACTACCGTTGCCCCACGGAACATGTCAGCCTCACCCTCTAATGACCCTTTTCACCACTTTGCCCCACAAATTCCCACATAAAGAAGTTTACGGAGCGGAGGAAAACCTTGTCAAGCCAGCATCGGAATTAAGTCGGGGCAAAAAAAGGCGTTTAGCGGCGAATACTCACCCTAAATAAAACGATTAGCTCTGCGATATGAAATTAACGCCATGAATCGTTGCGAAAAAAATGAACACCAACCATCAGACTCATTAATAAAATTGCGGATAAAAAAGAAGTGAATCGATGTGTCCACTTTGCGACGCGGGCGGCATTTTAAGGTAATTCACAGGGGATGAACAGCGCCGGATAGCGCGACATTAGTCCAGGAGACGCACAACAGCGCCCCACTCACACCGGGCGGTTTGGGCGATAGCCGGGCATCAGTAAAGGTAGTGAGAGAAACGGTTTAAAATGTAAGAAAGGATTTTTGCACGTGGAATTAAAATATCAATTTCAGATAATTTAGGGCTTTCTGATTATTTTTACTCCGTAAGTAATAGATTAATCTCAATTATCAGGCGGCCATGCCGCCTGAACAATTAAATGCGACTTAAATTGCCTCGCCGCCATAAATTTCTTCTGATGCGCGTCAAACCGGGTTGTGGTTTGCGCGGTTCATCAAGGCTTGCCAGCACAAGTTCCAGCACACACTCAGCCACATCGCGGTGGCGCTGCGCCACGGCAAGCACCGGGCATTGCAGAAAGTCGAGTAATTCATGGTCGCCAAAGGTGGCAATGGCCAGATCTGGCGGCAGGCGCCCTTCACGACGTAGCGTGACATCCATAACCCCCTGCAGCAGCGCAAACGACGTCGTGAACAGTGCCTGCGGCATCGGGTTATTTTCAAGCCAACGGCTAAACAGTGCACTCGCCGCCTCGCGCTCATAACTGTCGGCATATAAAAAATTCACTTCGCGCGGGTCATCCTGCCAGGCTGTACGAAAGCCCTGCTCACGCAAAAAGCTGACCGACAGCTCTGGCAACGCGCCAAGATAAAGCACGCGTTCAGCCGGGAACTTACGCAGTTCGGCGGCCAGCATCTGTGAATCATCCTGATCGGCACCCACTACGCTAATAAAGTGTTCGCGATCCAGTGCGCGGTCCAGCGCGATAATCGGGAACGAGCCGTTAGCCCAGCGCTGGTAAAAGGGGTGTTCCGGCGGCAACGACGTCGAGACAATAATTGCATCGACCTGACGCTGTAACAGATGTTCCACGCAGCGCATTTCGTTATCAGGCTGGTCTTCAGAACAGGCAATCAGCAGTTGATAACCGCGCTGGCGCGCCTGGCGCTCAAGGTAATTCGCAATGCGGGTATAACTGGTGTTTTCCAGATCAGGGATCACCAGGCCAATTGAGCGTGTGCGTCCGGCACGCAAACCTGCGGCTACGGCATTCGGGTGATAGTTATGCTCGCGCACCACCGCCATCACCTTTTCCACAGTTTTATCGCTTACGCGGTACTGCTTGGCTTTGCCATTAATGACATAACTCGCCGTTGTGCGCGACACGCCAGCGAGACGCGCAATTTCATCCAGTTTCACGGTTGCCCCTTCAGAATCTGATATACGGTAACCTTATCCGTACGAAAGTTCAGGTTACATCTTTTAACAATCTACCCGCAGAGTAAACGGCAGAGCAACCGCTTTTAAATCCATGCCGCTCTGATTGGCAAAAAAAAACCCGGCAAAATTGCCGGGCTTGTGAGCCAGCGCATACTCTGGCTTAACGCATTATTTTATCGCCGCGGGAAAGTCCCACCACGCCGGAACGCGCCACTTCAACAATTTTGGCAACATCGCGGATAGTCGCCAGGAAGGCATCAAGCTTTTCGCTGGTCCCGGCCATCTGCACGGTGTAGTGGCTCGGGGTCACGTCGATAATCTGACCACGGAAAATTTCCGCGCTCCGCTTCACCTCTTCACGCCCGTAACCGCTGGCCTGCACTTTCACCAGCATGATTTCGCGCTCAACGTGCGAACCCTGTCCCAGTTCGCTTACGCGCAGCACATCCACCAGTTTATGCAGCTGCTTTTCGATTTGCTCGATGGTCTTTTCATCACCAACCGTCTGGATAGTCATCCGCGACAGTGTGGGATCCTCAGTTGGTGCCACCGTCAGGCTTTCGATATTGTAGCCACGCTGAGAGAACAAACCGACCACGCGCGACAGTGCACCTGATTCGTTTTCCAGTAAGACAGATAATATCCGGCGCATAATCAGGTTCTCTCCGTTTTGCTCAGCCACATTTCATCCATTGCACCACCGCGCACCTGCATGGGGTAGACGTGTTCCGTACCATCGACGGTGACATCAACAAATACCAGGCGTCCGGCACGCACCTGCTCCAGCGCCTCAGCCAGTTTACTTTCCAGCTCCTGCGGTTTAGTGATGCTGATACCGACATGGCCGTAAGCTTCTGCCAGACGCACAAAGTCTGGTAAAGACTGCATGTACGACTGGGAATGGCGCCCGGAATAGATCATGTCCTGCCACTGTTTCACCATGCCGAGATAGCGGTTATTGAGATTCAAAACCAGCACCGGCAACGCATACTGCAGCGCAGTAGACAACTCCTGGATATTCATCTGGATACTGCCATCACCGGTAACGCACACCACGGTCTCTTCAGGCAGCGCCAGCTTCACGCCCAGCGCAGCAGGCAGGCCGAAACCCATCGTGCCAAGACCGCCTGAGTTTATCCAACGACGCGGCTTATCGAAGGCGTAATGCAGCGCGGCGAACATTTGATGTTGGCCCACGTCAGAGGTCACATACGCATCACCACCGGTCAGACGATAAATGGTCTCAATGGCCGCCTGTGGTTTGATAGTCTCACTGTCGCTATCGTATTTCAGGCAGTTACGCGCCCGCCACTGCGCAATCTGCTGCCACCAGTCGCGAATATCATCCAGCGGCTGCACGGACTCTTCCTGATCAACAAGCTCCAGCATCTGCTGCAACACCTGGAGTGCATCACCAACAATAGGCACATCCGCCGTCACGGTTTTAGAAATAGACGCCGGATCGACATCAATATGCAGCACCGTAGCGTTCGGGCAATACTTCGCCAGATTGTTAGTGGTGCGATCATCAAAACGGACACCCACGGCAAAAATCACATCAGCGTTATGCATCACCATATTGGCTTCATACGTGCCGTGCATGCCAAGCATCCCCAGCGCCTGTTGGTGCGTGCCAGGGAAAGCACCCAGCCCCATTAGCGAGGACACTACCGGAATATTCAGGCGTTCAGCGAGGGTTTTTAGTTCTTCATGACAGCCTGAGCTAATCGCACCGCCGCCCACGTACATGACGGGTTTCTTTGCCGCCGCCAGCGTATGCAATGCACGTTTAATCTGGCCTTTATGGCCCTGCGTGGTGGGGTTATAGGAACGCATACTGACGGCGTCCGGCCAGACGTAAGGCAGTTTGTTGGCTGGATTAAGAATATCTTTAGGTAAATCCACCACCACCGGGCCAGGACGGCCGCTCGCCGCCAGCCAGAAGGCCTTTTTCAGAACGGTGGGAATATCTTCTGTTTGTTTTACAAGGAAGCTGTGTTTCACCACAGGGCGGGAAATCCCGACCATATCGCATTCCTGGAAGGCATCATAACCAATCAGCGACGTTGCAACCTGCCCTGACAGCACGACCATGGGAATCGAATCCATATATGCTGTGGCTATCCCGGTTATCGCGTTCGTGGCTCCTGGTCCGGATGTGACCAACACAACACCAACCTCGCCAGTGGCACGCGCCAGGCCGTCTGCCATATGCACTGCCGCCTGCTCATGGCGTACCAGCACATGATCGATACCACCAATCGTATGGAGCGCATCGTAAATATCCAGCACCGCGCCTCCCGGGTAGCCGAATACTTGCTTCACGCCCTGGTCGATGAGAGATCGCACGACCATCTCGGCTCCTGACAACATCTCCATGCTTTGCCTCCAGGCTCTTGTTATTGACGGGTACAGAAGCGCTGTACACCGTCTGGCATGGCCCCGCGCCTGCCTGTTTGTTCCTTTAACATAACCGCTGAAAATCAGGCAAGCAATGCACCTTACGGTCTCTTACGCGCCTGAGCAGACTATTCACTCTCTGCTAATTCGTCATTCGCCATGTGATGATCCAGCTATAAGCAAATCCGATAAATTAAAATTTCAAAAAAAAGGCAAAAATCAGCAGGAAATCTAATTATTTTCCGTTTTCCCTTCAGTACCGCACAGGCCACACACAGGGCAAAACAAAATGCCAGATTAGTTATGAATTCTGGTTGATTGTATCGACAGAATAGCAACTCAACGGCGGCAGGTGCTGATGAGTATTTCCTGCATCCACTGATGACCTTTATCGCGCCCGGCAGCTTCATGCCAGCACAAATAGCTGCGCCGGTTTTCCTGCCTGAGCGGCAGCGGCATTACTTTAAGATCAAGGCTTGCAGCAAATTCTTCACCCAGCCAGCGCGGTGCAATGGCCACCAGGTTGGTTTGTGAAACCACATTTAATACGCTGGTCATTGCCATACCCTGATAGGCAACCATGCTGCGTTTCTCCGGCGTATCGTACCAGGGCGCGCTAAATGACGTAAAACTATCTAACGCAACTACGGCATGCTGCTCCTGATATATATCCTGCTCTCTTTTAAGATTATTCAAACGAGGGTGGGAATTTCCCGCAACCAGGACCATTTCGTCATAAAAGAGAGGAACGCAAGAAAATTCCGAACCTGGAAGTTCATCATAACCAATGACAAAACTGCCTTCCTGATGACGCAGCTGTTGTTCAATATTTTGATTTAATGAAGAAGTAAACTGAAGTTGAATATGAGGCGCCAGTTTTTTAACACGATTATAAATTAATGACGTGAGTAAATTATCAAGAGGACTACAGATACAAAGATTAAAAACACGCTCGCTGGTATGAGGCTGAAATTGCGTGCCCGGTAATTCATTCTGAATGAGCTGCAGCGCCTGCCGCGTTGATTCAAACAAACGCCACGCCCTTGGCGTGGGCTGGATACCGCGCCCAAAGCGTACGAACAGGTCATCTTCAAACATGAGCTTCAGACGGGCTACGGCGTTGCTGACCGCGGGCTGAGACATCCCCAGCATCTGTGCAGCACGCGTAATATTTTGTACCTGCATCACCGCATCAAAAACCGTGAGTAGATTGAGATCCACTTGACGCAAATGCGACTTTATTCCTTCAACAGCATCCAGGTTGTCTGGTTTTTCCTCAGACATACGTTTCCCCATTAAAAGCAGCCATTCCTTTTAACACGGCCAAATGCCGTGCTACCTCACATTTAAATAAAACCAGATGAGAACGCCGTGTGGATTAAATGATTCTTAAACCATCCTGTAGAGAATATCCCTAAAAATGTGAGCCATGTAAAATCGGCCCATCCAGCATATAGTAACTGCACCGGCGCAATCAAAGCATAATTTTATTACTGGCACAATTCATTCACAAGACAAATACAAAGCCACAATACATTTTGAAAATAAATAGTTTTATCGTGGCTGTTGAGAACCGCAGGCAATAAAATATCTTTTCGGCTCGCAGTAAAATAAAAGACAACTTTCAGCCTTAACTAAAAAACCAGGCGTGAAAATTGTGACGAACATCAAAAACAGTAATTGTATCTGTCCTAAAAGCACGAAACAGAATATTTGCCGAAATCCCTTTTCCAGCTTTGACGTTTTGGTTACGTAATGGGTTTACACAAAATTGTTGACAGCGCCCCCCGTATTCAAGTACCACTAAGGGTATCGCTGAATTTGATACGGGGTTATCCAATGTTCACTATTGTTCGTCTAGCCGGCCTACTACTAAACGCCTTCACTGTGCGCGGTAGTCTGGTGGACAACACTCAACATTGAGATAACCTTCCAGAACGATAAAAACCCGCGCCACTGCGCGGGTTTTTTTATGCTCGATGCAGGGCGCTTAAGACAGAACAAGGACCCAACCCATGAGCCAACAAGTCATTATTTTTGATACGACCTTACGTGATGGTGAACAGGCATTGCAGGCAAGCCTGAGTGTGAAAGAAAAGCTGCAGATTGCGCTGGCGCTGGAGCGTATGGGTATTGATGTAATGGAAGTCGGCTTCCCGGTCTCTTCACCGGGGGATTTTGAATCCGTGCAGACCATTGCCCGCCAGATTAAAAACAGCCGCGTGTGCGGACTGGCGCGCTGCGTGGAGAAAGACATTGATGTCACCGCTGAAGCTTTACGCGTTGCCGAAGCCTTCCGTATCCATACCTTTATCGCCACCTCGCCTATGCACATTGCCACCAAGTTGCGCAGCACGCTGGACGAAGTGATTGAACGTGCGGTGTATATGGTCAAGCGCGCACGCAACTATACCGATGACGTCGAATTCTCCTGCGAAGACGCCGGGCGCACACCCATTGAAGACTTAGCGCGCGTGGTCGAAGCCGCCATTAACGCAGGTGCGACTACCGTTAACATCCCGGACACCGTGGGCTACACCACCCCCAGCGAATACGGCAACATCATCTCCTCTTTATACCAGCGCGTTCCCAACATCGACAAAGCCATCATTTCCGTTCACACCCATGACGATTTAGGCATGGCGGTCGGCAACGCCATTGCGGCCGTGCAGGCGGGCGCACGCCAGGTCGAAGGCACGCTCAACGGCATCGGCGAGCGCGCCGGTAACTGTGCGCTGGAAGAGGTCATCATGGCGATAAAAGTGCGCAACAAAATGATGAACCTGCACACCAACATTAATCACAACGAAATCTGGCGTACCAGCCAGACCGTGAGCCAAATCTGTAATATGCCGATTCCGGGCAACAAAGCGATAGTCGGAGCCAACGCCTTCGCGCACTCCTCCGGCATCCACCAGGACGGCGTGCTGAAAAACCGCGAAAACTACGAAATCATGACCCCGGAGTCCATTGGCCTGAACCAGGTACAGTTGAACCTGACCTCTCGCTCCGGTCGCGCTGCCGTGAAGCACCGCATGGAAGAGATGGGCTATAAAGACAGCGAGTACAACATGGACGACCTGTACGACGCCTTCCTGAAGCTGGCCGACAAAAAAGGCCAGGTGTTTGACTACGACCTGGAAGCGCTGGCGTTCATCAACAAACAGCAGGAAGAGCCAGAGCATTTCCGCCTGGACTACTTCACCGTACAGTCCAGCTCCAGCGAAATGGCAACGGCGTCTGTGAAGCTTGCCTGCGGTGACGAAATTAAAACAGAAGCCGCAACCGGCAACGGCCCGGTAGATGCGGTCTATCAGGCCATCAACCGCATTACTGACTTCAATATTGAACTGGTCGATTACAAGCTGGGCGCGAAAGGCCACGGTAAAAACGCGCTGGGCCAGGTGGACATTGTGGTCAACTACCACGAACGTCGCTTCCACGGCGTGGGGCTCGCGACCGATATCGTCGAATCCTCAGCCAAAGCCATGGTGCACGTGCTGAACAACATCTGGCGCGCCAACGAAGTCGAAAAAGAATTACAACGCAAACAAATCAAAGAACAAAATCAGGAAACCGTGTGACATGTCCAGGAACTACCATATAGCAGTATTGCCGGGTGACGGCATCGGTCCGGAAGTAATGGCTCAAGCAATGAAAGTGCTGGATGCCGTACGCAAGCGTTTTGATATGCGCATCACCACCAGCGAGTATGATGTCGGTGGTGCCGCCATTGACCGCCAGGGCTCACCGCTGCCCGCAGCGACAGTTGAAGGCTGCGAGCAGGCAGACGCCATTCTGTTCGGCTCCGTCGGCGGCCCGAAGTGGGAGCACCTGCCGCCAGCCGAGCAGCCCGAGCGCGGTGCGCTGCTGCCGCTGCGTAAACACTTCAAATTATTCAGCAACCTGCGCCCTGCTCGTCTGTACCAGGGCCTGGAAGAGTTCTGCCCACTGCGTGCGGATATTGCCGCCAACGGCTTTGATGTCCTGTGCGTGCGCGAGCTTACCGGCGGCATCTATTTTGGTCAGCCGAAGGGCCGCGAAGGCAGCGGCATGTACGAAAAAGCCTACGACACCGAGGTTTATCACCGCTTTGAGATTGAGCGCATTGCACGCATCGCGTTTGAATCTGCGCGCAAACGCGGTAAGAAAGTCACCTCAATCGACAAAGCCAACGTGCTGCAAACTTCCGTACTGTGGCGCGAAATCGTCAGCGAAATCGGCAAAGAGTATCCGGACGTTGAGCTGGCACACATGTACATCGACAACGCCACCATGCAGTTGGTGAAAAACCCGGCGCAGTTCGACGTGCTGCTGTGCTCCAATCTGTTTGGTGACATCCTGTCTGACGAATGCGCGATGATAACCGGCTCAATGGGCATGCTGCCTTCTGCAAGCCTCAACGAACAAGGCTTTGGCCTGTATGAGCCAGCGGGCGGCTCTGCACCGGACATCGCCGGTAAAAACATCGCTAACCCCATTGCGCAAATCCTGTCGCTCTCGCTGCTGCTGCGCTACAGCCTGGATGCCGAAGAGGCCGCGCAGGCCATTGAGCGCGCCATCAACAAAGCGCTGGAAGAAGGTATTCGCACCAGCGATCTGGCGCGCGAAGGCAGCGCGACCAGTACAGAAGAAATGGGCGACATCGTTGCCCGCTATGTTGCAGAAGGGGTGTAACCATGGCGAAGACGTTATATCAGAAGTTATTTGACGCCCACGTGGTGTACGAAGCGCCGAACGAAACGCCGCTGCTGTATATCGACCGCCACCTGGTGCATGAAGTCACCTCACCGCAGGCGTTTGACGGCCTGCGCGCCCACGGGCGCAAACTGCGCCAGCCGGGCAAAACCTTTGCCACAATGGACCACAACGTCTCTACCCAGACCAAAGACATCAACGCCAGCGGCGAGATGGCTCGCATTCAGATGCAGGAGTTGATGAAAAACTGCAAAGAGTTTGGCGTTGAGCTGTACGACCTGAACCATCCGTACCAGGGTATTGTGCACGTGATGGGACCGGAACAGGGTATTACGCTGCCGGGCATGACTATCGTCTGCGGCGATTCCCATACCGCGACCCACGGCGCATTTGGCGCACTGGCGTTTGGTATCGGCACCTCTGAGGTTGAGCACGTCATGGCAACCCAGACCCTGAAGCAGGGTCGCGCCAAAACCATGAAGATTGAAGTGACCGGCACCGCCGCTTCGGGTATTACTGCCAAAGACATCGTGCTGGCTATCATCGGTAAAACCGGTAGCGCGGGTGGCACCGGACATGTGGTGGAATTCTGCGGGCCGGCCATCCAGGCGCTGAGCATGGAAGGCCGTATGACGCTGTGCAACATGGCTATCGAAATGGGAGCCAAAGCGGGGCTAGTCGCGCCGGATGACACCACATTCAACTATGTAAAAGGGCGTCGCCACGCGCCGAAGGGCCAGGACTGGGACGACGCGGTCGCCTACTGGAAGACCTTCCATACTGACGAAGGTGCATCGTTTGATACCGTCGTCACACTGCGCGCCGAAGACATCGCGCCGCAGGTCACCTGGGGCACCAACCCAGGCCAGGTGATTTCCGTCACTGATATCGTGCCGGATCCGGCCTCGTTCAGCGACCCGGTTGAACGCGCCTCGGCTGAAAAAGCGCTGGCCTATATGGGCCTGCAGGCGGGCGTGTCACTCAAAGATGTCGCTATCGATAAAGTGTTTATCGGCTCATGCACCAACTCGCGCATTGAAGACCTGCGTGCCGCCGCTGCTATCGCCAAAGGGCGTAAAGTGGCACCTGGCGTGCTGGCGATGGTGGTGCCCGGCTCCGGCCCGGTAAAAGCGCAGGCTGAAGAAGAAGGCCTCGACAAAATCTTTATCGAAGCCGGTTTTGAATGGCGGTTGCCTGGTTGCTCCATGTGCCTGGCGATGAACAACGATCGCCTGAACCCCGGCGAGCGCTGCGCCTCGACCAGCAACCGTAACTTTGAAGGCCGTCAGGGGCGCGGTGGACGCACGCACCTGGTCAGCCCGGCAATGGCAGCAGCAGCAGCGGTCACCGGCCGTTTCGCCGACATCCGCGACATGAAATAAGGAAGGAAAACCATGGCAGAGAAATTCATTCAACACACCGGCCTGGTCGTCCCGCTGGATGCCGCGAACGTCGATACCGACGCCATTATCCCGAAGCAGTTTCTGCAAAAGGTGACGCGCACCGGCTTTGGCGCCCACCTGTTTAACGACTGGCGTTTTCTGGATGATAAAGGCGAGCAGCCGAACCCGGAGTTCGTGCTGAACTTCCCTGAATACAAAGGCGCGTCGATTCTGCTGGCTCGTGAAAACTTCGGCTGCGGCTCCTCGCGCGAGCACGCGCCGTGGGCGCTGACCGACTACGGCTTCAAGGTAGTTATCGCACCAAGCTTCGCCGACATCTTCTACGGCAATAGTTTCAACAACCAACTGCTGCCGGTCACGTTAAGTGACGCTGAGGTCGACGAGTTGTTCACACTGGTCCAGGCGAACCCGGGCATCCGTTTTGTGGTCGATCTGGAGTCGCAAACGGTACAGGCCGGCGAGAAAAGCTACAGCTTCAGCATTGATACCTTCCGCCGCCACTGCATGATGAATGGCCTCGACAGCATCGGTCTGACGTTGCAGCACGAAGACGCCATTGCGGCGTACGAAAAGAAACTGCCTGCTTTTATGCAATAACTATGTGCTAACCTTCAGCCCTCTCTCATCCGGGAGAGGGCTTTTCTTTATACGTCTTTCACCCGCGCCGTCATCCACAGCGTCAAAAGCGAAACCCCAACAATCACCTGATACACTGCCGCGTGACCAAAACGTTCGGCCACCGCTCCCTGTATCACGCCTGCCAGAATCACGCCGGTCGAAATACTGCTGGTAAACAGCGTGGTTGCCGAACCGGCGCGCCCTGGCATTAAGTCCTGGAACCACAGCATGCCAATCCCGGCAATAATGCCGATGAATACCGCGTTAAAGAACTGTAACGCCAGCAGCCCAGTCCGGCTTTGAAAGAACAGCAGACCAACGTAAAAAATCACGCCCGCCGTCACCGCCATCAGTACCATACGTTTTTTACCGACACGCTTAACGTAATAGCCTGCCAATAACATCGCCGGGATTTCCAGTCCGGCCGCACAGCCCATTAATAGCCCGGCAAGCTTATCCGGCAGCCCCAAATCCTGGCTAATCCACAGCGGCATGTCGATGATATACATCGTGTTGCAGGTCCACATTAGCACCGAGGCAAGAAACAGCGTGCGCACGTTACTGTCACGCCAGCCGGTTGCATCTGTTATTGCGACACCTTCGGCCGGTTGCACGCGTTGAACCGACGGCAGCGCGAAAAACACCAGCGCCAGACTCACCACAAAAATTGCGGCAGCAATCAGGAACATGGTGGTGAAGCCGTAGTTGAGCGCCAGCGTGAACGCCAGCGGCGGCCCAATCACCCACGCCAGCGACAGCTGGGCGCGCATGACGGAACTGAACATCACCACTTCGCGTGCCGAGCTATCGGCATATTCGCGTGCCAGCGCAAAAACCTGCGGCATAGCGGTATTTGCCACCGCCGCAAGCAGTACGCCCAGAGTAATCAGCGTCAGATAATCGCGGTTAAAGGCAAACAGCAGGCTGTTGCCCACCGCCATCGCACAGCAAATCAAAATCAGCGAACGCCTGTCGCCGCGACTGTCTGAGCGCTTTGCCAGCCACAGGCTCACCAGAATCCCGGCAACAGCGTTCACGGTATAAAACAGCCCAACCCAGAACGGACGCACCTGAACTTCTCGGGTCAAAAACAGACTCAGCGTTGGCATTTGCAGTGCACCTGCAACACCAATCATAAAAGAAACAGCCATAAAGGCGACGTACACCAGGTTAAGGCGCCTTCCTGTAGTCAAAAACCAGTGCATAAAGAATTCCCTGTTAACAGCGCAGCGCACAAAGCATAAACGAAAAAAGCCAGCAGTAAATTACTGCCGGCCGGTGAAAAGCACCAATACTCAGTCACACATGATGTTAGTCAACAGGCGAGCATGAACCGGGATATCGTTCATACGTCTTTGCTTTCATCATGTTTGTATTCTTGCATAATATAGGGAAAGAAAAATTGATGACTTCAGCTAAAGGAGTTCCCCTTTTATGCCGTCAGCCCGTCTGCAACAACAGTTCATCCGCCTGTGGCAGAGCTGCAATGGCGAGCCACAGGACACGACGCTCAGCGAACTGTCAGAACTGCTTAACTGCTCGCGCCGCCATATGCGTACGCTGCTTAACGCCATGCAGGAAAAAGGCTGGCTTAGCTGGCAGGCAGAAGCCGGACGCGGCAAACGCTCCAGGCTGACGTTTCTTTATACCGGGCTAACGCTACAGCAGGAGCGTGCTGAAGACCTGCTGGAGCAGGACCGCATCGACCAACTGGTACAGTTAGTCGGTGATAAAGACGCGGTACGCCAGATGATTGTCTCACATCTGGGTCGTAGCTTTCGCCAGGGACGCCACATCCTGCGCGTGCTCTACTATCGTCCTTTGCAAAACCTACTGCCCGGCTCCCCACTGCGCCGTTCAGAAACCCATATTGCCCGACAGATTTTCAGTGGGCTGACACGCATAAATGAGGAAAACGGGGAACCCGAAGCCGACATTGCCCACCACTGGCAGCAGCTTGGCGACACGCACTGGCGTTTTTTTCTGCGCCCCGGCATCCGTTTTCACCACGGGCGCGAACTGGACATGCTGGACGTTATCACCTCGCTGCAACGCATTATCGCCCTGCCGCTGTATGCGCACATTACGCGTATCGACTCGCCAACCGACTGGACGCTGGATATTCACCTTTCACAGCCCGATCGCTGGCTACCGTGGCTGATGGGCAACGTAACCGCCATGATTCTGCCGCGTGAATGGGGCGCTATCCCTAACTTTGCCAGCAAACCGGTCGGCACCGGCCCGTATGCGGTCGCGCGCAACAGCAGCAGCCAGCTGCGCATCCACGCCTTTGACGACTATTTTGGTTACCGCGCGCTGATTGACGAAGTTAATTTCTGGGTATTGCCAGAAATTGGCGAAGACCTCAGCCCCGGTGTGCAGCTTGAGGGCAACAGCGAGAGCGAAACAGCAGTAGAAAGTCGCCTCGAAGAGGGCTGCTACTACCTGCTGTTTGACACCCGCTCGCCGCTGGGTGCCAACGCCCAGTTGCGGCGTTGGCTAAGCCAGATCCTCTCACCAATTAACCTGATTTACCGTGCCGGAGAGCGTTATCAACGCTACTGGTTCCCGGCAAGCGGTCTGCTGCCGCGCTGGCATCACGCCCATCTACCGCAGGACGTCGAAAAACCGGCCGGGCTGGAAAGTCTGACCATCACGTATTATCGCGACCACGTCGAGCACCGGGTACTGAGCGACATCTTCGCCCAACTGCTGGCCGAGCATGGTGTCACGCTCAAGGCCCAGGAGGTGGATTATGATGAATGGCACCGCGGCGAGGCCGTGAGCGATGTGTGGCTTAACAGCGCTAATTTTACGCTACCGCTGGAGTTTTCTTTATTTGCGCATTTATATGAAATCCCGCTGCTGCAACGCTGCATTCCCGGCGACTGGCAGGGCGATGCCCGCAAGTGGCGAGCGGATGAGCTGGTACTGGCAGAGTGGTGCCAGCGGCTGATGGCCGAGCAGATGATTATGCCGCTGATTCACCACTGGCTGATGATTCAGGGCCAGCGCAGCATGCGCGGGGTGAGGATGAATACGCTGGGGTGGTTTGATTTTAAGTCGGCGTGGTTTGCGCCACCGGAAAACTAAAACCGGCGGGCATCAAAACAGCAGAGCAGAGACAAAAGCGCGAACGTGCTTGTATCTCTAACAGGATTAGCGCATCAAAGACAGAACATTCTGCGGCACCTGATTAGCCTGTGCCAACACCGCCGTACCGGCCTGTTGCAGGATCTGAGCACGGCTCATGTTGGTCACTTCAACGGCATAGTCCGCATCCAGAATTCGCGAGCGGGACGCAGAAAGGTTACTCACGGTGCTGTCGATATTGTTGATAACGGAATCTAAACGATTCTGTACTGCCCCCAGCCCGGAACGTAGCGTATCAACCTGCGCGATGGCAGCATCTATGGTTGCCAGCAGGCCACCGGAATAGTCGCCACCGCCATCAGCAGAGCCATAGTCTTTGTCCAGCTGCTCTTTAAACTCATTGCTAACGGGCGTATACCTTAGACCACCATCAAAGACTATTATTTCAGTGTAAGTATTCTCACCGGTAATCTCATCAGCCACCATACCGATATAGCGGGTCTGACCGTTATCATCAATAATTTCAACAAGTCTGTCGTAATACCCTACCTGTTCTGACGATAGCGTGTGAGAGTACCCATCGGTGGTAATCACGTCACCACCAGCCAGTTCCTTGACTTCAGTCAGGCCTGAATCGCCGCCCCCTGCGCCACTACCGCCGCCTGCACCCGGATTAACAACATTAAAACCACCCAGGTTCAGCGAGCCAGCGCTAATTTCATAAAGGTCGATTTCGATAACCTGACCATCGTGCGCACCGACCTGAATACTCAGCGTCTGATTTGCGCTCAACACCTTGACCCCATTGAACTCCGTCTGCTCAGCAATACGGTTGATTTCATCCAGACGCTGGTCAATTTCATTCTGTATAGACTGACGGTCAGATTCAGAGTTAGTCGCATTAAGTGACTGCACGGTTAAACGGCGAATATTTTGCAGGTTATCATTGATTTCGTTGAGGGCACCTTCGGTGGTCTGCGCCAGAGAAATGCCGTCGTTGGCATTACGGGCACCCTGGCTCAGACCATTGATGTTCGACGTGAAGCGGTTAGAAATGGCCTGGCCTGCGGCATCATCTTTAGCACTATTAATGCGCAGACCAGAGGAGAGACGCTCAATAGAAGTCCCTAAAGCCGACTGAGAACGATTCATATTGTTCTGCGCCACCTGGGATAGCGTATTGGTATTAATAACCTGTGCCATTTTTATACACTCAGCTTGTTCTGAATTAGATCATATATCGGAGCAACCGAGGGTTACTTTACATCTTCCAAAGAATATTTACTGAGTGGTGCAGGCTTGCTTCTCTTCCCCTTAAAGAGAAGCGAATGCTTCCTCCTGTGATACAAACTTATTACAATACACGCCGTTCTCAACGGGGTGCCGCGTGATGCGCGCTGAGATAATACCCGTCGAACCTGATCCGGATAACGCCGGCGAAGGGATTTGAGGTCATCACTCACCTTTGCCTTCATGCTTAACTCCCCAAATGGAGCGCAATGTGCTGAAGAAACTCCTCCCCCTGCTGGCGCTTTTTGCCCTGCCTGCTTTCGCCAAACCACAGTTGACGGTTTATACCTACGACTCATTTGCCGCCGAATGGGGACCGGGTCCTGCGGTAAAAAAAGCGTTCGAAGCGCAGTGCAACTGTGAGCTTAAGTACGTAGCGCTGGAAGACGGCGTCTCGCTGCTTAATCGCCTGCGTATGGAAGGCAAAAACAGCAAGGCCGATGTGGTGCTGGGGCTGGATAACAACCTGTTGCAGGCAGCCACACAAACGGGACTGTTTGCACCAGCCGATATTGATAGCGCAAAACTCACTGTGCCGGGTGGCTGGCAGAACACCACCTTTATTCCTTTCGATTACGGCTGGTTCGCCTTCGTTTACGATAAAAACAAGCTGAAAAACCCACCTAAAAGCCTCAAAGAACTGGTAGAAAGCGACAATAAATGGCGCGTGATTTATCAGGACCCGCGTACCAGCACGCCCGGCCTTGGCCTGATGCTGTGGATGCAGAAAGTCTACGGCGAGCAGGCTCCACAGGCATGGCAGAAACTGGCGAAGAAAACCGTCACCGTCACCAAAGGCTGGAGCGAAGCGTGGGGCCTATTCATGAAAGGCGAAAGCGATGTCGTGCTGAGCTATACCACTTCACCGGCCTACACGCTGATTGAAGAACACAAAGATAACCTCGTCGCCGCCGGTTTCAGCGAAGGCCACTATTTGCAGGTTGAAGTCGCGGCACGTCTGAAAAACAGCAAACAGCCCGAACTGGCGCAGCAGTTTCTGCAATTTATGATTTCGCCGGACTTCCAGAACACCATTGCTACCGGCAACTGGATGTACCCGGCCATCAACACAACGCTGCCAGCGGGCTTCGACACGCTGGTCAAACCCGCCGCCACGCTACAGTTCACACCGGAGCAGGTCGCCCGGGAGCGCAGCAACTGGATTAACACGTGGCTGAACGCCGTCAGCCGCTGATCCCCGGCTGGCTGCTGCCAGGGCTGCTTGCCGCGGCCCTGGTGCTGTGCGTGGCGCTGGCAGCGGTGCTGGCGCTGTGGTGGAGCGCGCCCGCTCTCGACCTGCCCGCCATCTGGCACGACAGCTACCTCTGGCACGTGGTGCGCTTCTCTTTCTGGCAGGCGTTTCTGTCCGCGCTATTTTCCGTGCTGCCCGCCATTTTCCTGGCGCGCGCGTTGTACCGCCGCCGTTTTGTGGGCCGCACGCTGCTGCTGCGCCTGTGCGCTATGACGCTGGTGCTGCCGGTGCTGGTGGCCGTGTTTGGCATCCTCTCGGTTTATGGCCGCCAGGGCTGGCTTGCCCAACTCAGTGCGTTCACAGGGTTTGAGTGGCGCTTCTCCCCTTACGGCTTGCAAGGCATTCTGCTGGCGCATCTTTTTTTCAACCTGCCGATGGCAACGCGCCTGCTGTTGCAGGCGCTGGAAAATATCCCAACCGAACAGCGCCAGCTGGCCGCCCAGCTTGGTATGCGCGGGCGCGATTTCTTCCGGCTGGTGGAATGGCCGTGGCTGCGCCGCCAACTGTTTCCAACTGGCGCGCTCATTTTCATGCTCTGCTTTGCAAGCTTCGCGACCGTACTGTCGCTCGGCGGCGGTCCGCGCGCCACCACCATCGAACTGGCTATCTGGCAGGCGCTAAGCTACGACTACGATCCCGCCCGCGCAGCGCTACTCGCCATTATCCAGATGGTTTGCTGCCTCGGGTTGGTGCTGCTGAGCCAACGCCTGAGCAAAGCCGTTGCGCCTGGCATTTCGCTGGGCCAGGGCTGGCGCGACCCGCAAGACAACCACATTAGCCGCCTGGGCGATGCGGTGCTCATCACGCTGATGCTGCTCCTGATGCTGCCGCCACTGCTGGCAGTTATTGTGGACGGGCTGAGCGGTTCGCTGCTGCATCAGCTAGGCCAGCCAGTGCTGTGGCAGGCGGTGTGGACGTCGCTGCGTATTGCCATCGCCGCCGGACTGCTGTGCGTGGCACTCACTCTGATGCTGCTGTGGAGCTCGCGCGAGCTGCGCCTGCGCCAGCGGGCGCTTGCCGGGCAGGCGCTGGAAATGAGCGGCATGATCATCCTCGCCATGCCCGGAATCGTGCTGGCAACCGGCTTTTTTCTTCTGCTCAATAACAGCATCGGCCTGCCGCAGTCGGCAGACGGTATCGTGATTTTCACCAATGCGCTGATGGCGATT
This sequence comes from Enterobacteriaceae bacterium 4M9, assembly GCA_010092695.1. Classification (GTDB taxonomy): domain Bacteria; phylum Pseudomonadota; class Gammaproteobacteria; order Enterobacterales; family Enterobacteriaceae; genus Tenebrionibacter. Next base: position 4,119,994 of record JAADJJ010000001.1, read on the forward strand.
CCTTATGCGCTTAAGGTACTGGAAAACCCCATGCGCGACCTCGCTTCGCGCTACGGGCCGCTGTGCCAGTCGCTTAATATCAGCGCCGTCAACCGCCTGCGCGTCATTGAACTGCGCGCGCTGCGCCGCCCGCTTGGCCAGGCACTGGCTTTTGCCTGCGTGCTGTCGATTGGAGACTTTGGTGTGGTGGCGCTGTTTGGCAGCGAAGATTTCCGCACCCTGCCGTTCCTGCTTTATCAGCAGACCGGTGCTTACCGCAGCGCCGACGGTGCCGCCACCGCGCTGTTGCTCCTGCTGTTATGCTTTATTCTGTTTACCGTGATGGAGAAACTTCCCGGACGCCATGCTGACGCTGACTGATACCACCTGGCTTTACGAGCACTTGCCCATGCGCTTTAGCTTGCACGCCGCGCGTGGCGAAAGGCTTGCTATTCTCGGCCCCAGCGGCGCGGGTAAGAGCACGCTGTTAAGCCTGATAGCCGGATTTCTCGCGCCGGAAAGCGGCACTATCGTCCTTGATGGTGTGGACCACACCCACACGCCGCCTTCCGCACGCCCGGTCTCAATGCTGTTTCAGGAAAACAACCTGTTCGCACACTTAAGCGTGCGGCAAAACATCGGGCTAGGGCTGGATCCGGGGCTGCGCCTGAGTGCGACACAGAAAGCGGAAGTAGACGCCATTGCCGAACAGATGGCGATGGGTGCACTGATGGACCGCCTGCCGGGCGAGCTTTCCGGCGGCCAGCGCCAGCGAGCGGCGCTGGCCCGCTGCCTGGTCCGTCAGCGCCCGCTACTGCTGCTCGACGAGCCGTTTTCCGCACTCGATCCGGCGCTGCGCCAGGAAATGCTCTCGCTGCTCGACGAGATATGCCGTGCACGGCACATTACGCTACTGATGGTGTCGCACAGCACCGAAGACGCGGCGAGGATTGCCCCGCGTAGCCTGGTGGTGGTAGACGGGCGCATCGCCTGGGACGGCGACACGCAACAACTTCTCAGAGGAGACGCCAGCGCCTCCGCTCTGTTGGGAATTAAGGCAGGCTAGCGGCTAAATCCCGCTACGCCCCGCCAAACACCTTCCACAAAATCCCAACATACACTGGCATCAGCGGATGGCGCAGCGCCATCACCAGAACCACGATCGCCACCACACTTACAACAGGTGCCAGCCAGTGCAGTCGCGCACGCGGCAGCCAGCGCGTGAGGCTGTCCTGTGCCGCCTTGCCACTGCGCCACCAGCGCCAGCACAGCCACCCCGCGACCCACAGCAGCAGCGCCGCTGCCGCCAGCAGCCAGATGAAGCCACGGCTGTTATTCCCCGAAGGAATATCAATCGCCGCCCCCGCGAGAATGCCCGGCAGAAAGTAAAACGGCGGCCAGAAAATACAGCCGATGATATTGGGAAGAATAAATTTACGCACCGGCAAATCCAGCATCCCGGCGACCATGGGTACCAGTGGGCGCGTTGGGCCAACAAAGCGCCCAACCAGAATGGTAAACATGCTGTGCTTGTGCAGCGCATACTCGGTTTTATCCAGCCACGCTTTTTGCTTCTTCAGAAATGACCAGTTGTGCAACGGTTTTTTAAAGCGCCAGCCTAGCCAGAAGGAGAGCCAGTCCGCGACCAGGCAGCCCAGCGTCCCCACCAGCCACGCCTGATACAGCCCTATCTGGCCGCTGCCAATCAGCGCACCCAGCGCCGCCATAAACACCGTGCCCGGCATCAACAGCCCCACCAGCGCCAGTGACTCCAGAAACGCAACCAGCCACACCGCAATCAGTGCATAGGTCGTCGACTGGGTAATAAAGTGCTCAACAAAATCTTGCATACGCTATCCGTTCTCGGGGCAATGCGAGAATTCTCATCGCTGGCCCGCCAGCCGTCAAGGCGGCGCACTCCGGATTTTATTGTGCCTGCGACATCATTTCACAACCGGCGCGGAACTCGCTGGGGCTGGCCCCGGTACACTTTTTAAATACGCGTGAAAAATAGAGCTGATCTTCAAAGCCCACGTTGCGCCCGACGCTGGCAATCGGCAGGCGCGTGGTGCTTAAAAGCAATTTCGCCTGACTGATGCGCTGATCCTCACGCCAGCTTAATACGCTCACACCCAGCTGCTGGCGAAACAGGTGCGACAAACGCGACGGCGACAGGCATACGTGCTGCGCCACGCTGGCAATATCAAAGCGCGCGTCGGCGAGTCGGTCGGTAATAAACTGGCAGGCATCGCGTACCCGGTTATCCAACGGCGCTTTCTGTGATTCGCTGATGGCTGACATGCGCCTTAACAGCAGTTGCTCCAGCAGGTTAATCGCAAGAAGCTCCGCGTAACGCCCGGCAGACTGCCCGGCATCAATCATCTGCTGGAATAAGGCTGAGAACAGCGCCTGATGCTCATCATCCGGGCGGTAAAAACCGGTCTGGGCAAAGATGGACGGCCAGTTCAGCCACTCATGCCAGTACGCACGCGGGCGGAAGTACACCCACTGGTGATACCACTCGCGGTTGTCCGGATGGCGGCCGTAGTGATGCACTTCGCCTGGAGGGAACAGCAGCATATCGCCGGGACGGCAGACAAACTGCTGCCCCTGGTTGTTAATCACGCCTTCGCCGCGCACCGTCATGTTCAGGATATAGCCCTTCATGCCCAGCGGACGGTCAATGAAAAAGTCGAGTGGTCCCTCAGCCTCGATGGGCGTCAGCCCAGCCACCAGATGCGCATTGAACGAATAGCCCGGAAGCAGCGGATCATTTTGCGTTTCAGCCATGACAAGCCTCTCTTGAGAACGCCATTAAGGAAACCGATTATCCATATCGCATTTAATTATTCCGTTTACCCGCGTGGCAAACTACGCGGCCGGAACAACCTGAGCACCAGCCCGCACGGCAGCAAGAACACAGTAAATTTCGCCACCCAACGGTTACGACAAGAGTGTCTATAACTGTGGCAGAAATGTCCACATCCAATATTTGCGTGGCGTCACACTTCGCCATCTGACAGCAATATCATCCATAAAATAAGCCAGCCTGCCCTGACGCTTGTCGCGCCGCAAAACCTACTGTTCTCCCATCAACGACTAACCCCAGGAGTAACGATATGGCTATAGCGCTGGGCCTTGATTTTGGCAGTGACTCGGTGCGCGCGCTGGCGGTGGACTGCGCCAGCGGCCAGGAACTGACAAGCGGCGTGGAGTGGTATCCGCGCTGGCGCAACGAGCGTTACTGCGACGCCGCCCGCAACCAGTTTCGCCACCATCCTCTGGATTACATTGAGTCGATGGAGCGGGCAATAAAAACGGCGCTCGCACAACTTACCGATGCACAGCGAGCAAGCGTGGTCGGCATTGGCGTAGACAGTACCGGTTCCACGCCAGCCCCCATTGATGCCGACGGCAACGTACTGGCGCTGCGCCCGGAGTTCGCTGACAACCCCAACGCCATGTTCATTCTGTGGAAAGATCACACCGCGGTGGAAGAGGCCGAGGCTATCACGCGCCTGTGCCACCAGCCTGGCGGCGTGGACTATTCACGTTATATCGGCGGTATTTATTCCAGCGAGTGGTACTGGGCCAAAATCCTGCATATCACGCGCAGCGACGCGCACGTTGCTCAGGCCGCCGTATCCTGGGTTGAGCTATGTGACTGGGTGCCCGCGCTGCTGTCGGCCACCACGCGCCCGCAGGACATTCGCCGCGGGCGCTGCGCTGCGGGCCATAAATCGCTGTGGCATGAGAGCTGGGGCGGCCTGCCGCCTGCGAGCTTCTTTGACAGCCTCGACCCGGTTATCAACCGTAGCCTGCCCTATCCGCTGTTTCAGGACACCTGGACTGCCGATGTGCCGGTGGGCACGCTTTGCCCTGAGTGGGCGCAGCGCCTTGGCCTGCCTGAAAGCGTGATGATTTCCGGCGGCGCGTTCGACTGCCATATGGGCGCAGTCGGTGCCGGCGCGCAAACCAACACGCTGGTTAAAGTGATTGGCACCTCCACCTGCGACATTCTAACGGCAAATGCCGCCAGCGTCGGCGCGCGCGCGGTGAAAGGCATCTGCGGTCAGGTGGACGGCAGCGTGCTGCCTGGCGTTATCGGGCTGGAGGCCGGGCAATCGGCGTTTGGCGATATCTACGCCTGGTTCAGCCGCCTGCTTGGCTGGCCGCTGGAGCAACTCGCCCGGCAGCAGCCTGAGCTTCGCGAGACGCTGGACACCGCACGCCAGCAGCTTATCCCAGAACTCAGCGCCGCCTGGGCGCAAAACCCATCGCTGGCCCACCTGCCGGTGGTGCTCGACTGGTTTAACGGCCGCCGCACGCCCTTTGCCAACCAGCGCCTTAAAGGCGTGATTGCCGACCTGAACCTTGCCACCGACGCGCCAGCGCTGTTTGGCGGGCTGATTGCCGCCACCGCCTTTGGCGCGCGCGCCATTATGGAGTGCTTCACCGAGCAGGGTATCCCGGTCCATCACGTGATGGCGCTCGGCGGGATTGCGCGTAAAAACCCAACCATCATGCAGGTGTGTAGCGACGTGCTGAACCGACCATTACAGGTGGTTGCCTCCGATCAATGCTGTGCTCTCGGTGCCGCTATTTTTGCCGCCGTGGCCGCAGGCGTTCACGCCGATATTCCGGCGGCCCAGCAGGCGATGGCAAGCCGCGTTGAGCGCACGCTGACGCCAGATGCCCAGCGCGCGGCACACTTTGAACAGCTTTACCGCCGCTATCAGCAGCTGGCCGCAAGCCTTGAACCGCACTATCTCCCCGTTTCTGCCGCAACGTCTGCCGCGCCCTCCAGCCAGACGGCGCTCATTCATTAAGGACCCAACAATGACGACGATTTTCGAACAATATGAAGTGTGGTTTGTTATCGGTAGCCAGCATCTATACGGCGAAGACACCCTGCGTCAGGTTAACCAACACGCGCAGCAGGTAGTGAATACGCTCAACAGCGACGCACGCCTGCCGTGCAAACTGGTGCTCAAACCACTCGGCACCCGCCCGGATGAAATCACCGCCATCTGCCGTGACGCCAGCCACAGCGAACGCTGCGCAGGTCTGGTGGTGTGGCTGCACACCTTCTCGCCATCCAAAATGTGGATCAACGGCCTGAGCGTGCTGAACAAACCGCTGTTGCAGTTCCACACCCAGTTCAACGCCCAAATCCCGTGGGGCGATATCGACATGGACTTTATGAACCTGAACCAGACCGCTCACGGCGGGCGCGAGTTCGGCTTCATCGGTGCGCGCATGCGCCAGCAGCACAGCGTAGTCACCGGCCACTGGCAGGACCCGCAGGCACACAAACGCATCGGCGCGTGGATGCGCCAGGCAGTGTCAAAGCAGGACACCCGCCAGCTTAAAGTGGCGCGCTTTGGCGACAATATGCGTGAAGTGGCGGTGACAGAAGGCGATAAAGTCGCCGCACAGATTAAGTTTGGCTTCTCCGTCAACACCTGGGCGGTGGGCGACCTGGTTGAAGTGGTTAACGCCGTAAGCCAGGGCGATATCAACGCCCTGGTCGATGAATACGAAAGCAGCTACCGCCTGACGGCCGCCGCCCAGGTGGGTGGCGACAAGCGCCAGAACGTGATTGACGCCGCGCGCATTGAGCTTGGCATGAAGCGCTTTTTGCAGGACGGGGGATTCCACGCTTTTACCACCACTTTTGAAGACCTGCACGGGCTGAAACAGCTGCCGGGGCTTGCGGTTCAACGCCTGATGCAGCAGGGCTACGGCTTTGCCGGTGAAGGCGACTGGAAGACCGCGGCGCTGCTGCGCATCATGAAAGTGATGTCCACCGGGCTTGCGGGCGGCACCTCCTTTATGGAGGACTACACCTACAACTTTGAAGCGGGCAATGACCTGGTGCTCGGCTCACACATGCTGGAAGTGTGCCCGACAATCGCCACCCGCGAGAAGCCGATTCTTGACGTCCAGTACCTCGGCATTGGCGGTAAAGACGACCCGGCACGCCTGATTTTCTCCACCAAAACCGGCCCGGCCATCAACGCCAGCCTGATTGATTTAGGTGACCGTTTCCGCCTGCTGGTGAACTGTGTGGATACCGTCGAGGCGGCCCATCAACTGCCGAAGCTACCGGTCGCCAACGCGCTGTGGAAAGCCCAGCCGGACCTGCCCACCGCGACCGAAGCGTGGATTATGGCCGGTGGCGCGCACCACACGGTGTTCAGCCACGCGCTGACGCTCGACGATATGCGCCTGTTTGCCGAACTGCACAATATTGAACTGGCGGTTATCGACAACGACACCACGCTGCCCGCGTTTAAAGACGCGCTGCGCTGGAACGACGTCTACTACCACTTTACACGCTAACCGTAGCCGGGCTGGCTGCGTGCCGGTCCGCCCTCGCCTGGAGGCAACATGTACGATGAGTTAAAACGCCAGGTGCTCGAGGCTAATCTGGCGCTTCCTGAGCACAACCTGGTGACGCTAACCTGGGGCAACGTCAGTGCCGTGGACCGCGAGCGCGGCGTGCTGGTAATCAAACCTTCCGGCGTGGAGTACAGCGCCATGTGCGCCGACGACATGGTGGTGGTAAGCCTTAAGACCGGCGACGTGGTCGAAGGCAGCAAAAAGCCGTCGTCAGATACGCCCACTCACCGCCTGCTGTATCAACGCTTCCCGTCTATTGGCGGCATTGTGCACACCCATTCACGCCACGCTACCGTCTGGGCGCAGGCAGGCCTGCCGATTCCAGCTACCGGCACCACCCACGCAGACTATTTCTACGGCGAAATACCCTGCACGCGTAAAATGACCGATGCGGAAATTAACGGCGATTACGAATGGGAAACCGGGGAAGTGATTGTTGAGGCTTTTCAGACTCGCGACATCAACCCGGCGCAGATGCCTGGCGTGCTGGTGCACTCCCACGGCCCGTTTGCCTGGGGCAAAGACGCGCACGATGCGGTGCATAACGCCATCGTGCTCGAAGAAGTGGCCTGCATGGGCATTTTCTGCCGTCAGTTGGCGCCTGAATTGCCCGCCATGCAGCAAACCCTGCTCGACAAGCACTACCTGCGCAAGCACGGTGCCAAAGCCTACTATGGGCAATAAAGTATAGAAAACGATCGATTCGGCTGTTAACCTGTATGCATAACCAGCATCAGGAGGCTGAATTGGTCAGAGCAGTACGTCTTTATGGCCCGGAGCTTAACCCGGCTGATATCTACGAATACCCCGAACACCTGCGCCCGTGGTTGGCCGATATCCCGGCCCGCCCAGGCGTGTATATCTTTCACGGTGAAAGCGAAACCCTGCCGCTCTACATTGGCAAAAGCGTTAACCTGCGCGCGCGGGTGATGTCGCATTTTCGCACCACCGCAGAGGCCAAAATGCTGCGCCAGGCGCAGCGCATTGAGTGGATACCTACCGCCGGTGAACTGGGCGCGCTGCTGCTCGAAGCCCAGCTTATCAAGACCCGCCAGCCGCTGTTTAACAAACGCCTGCGCAAAAACCGCCAGCTGTGTTCACTGCGCCTTAGCGGCCAACAGCCGCAGGTGGTCTATGCAAAGGAACTGGATTTTTCTACCACTCCGGACCTGTTTGGCCTTTACCGCAGCCGCCATGGTGCACTGGAAACGCTCAAAAGCCTGGCTGACGAACATCGCCTGTGTCACGGCCTGCTGGGTCTTGAGAAGCTTAGCGCAGGACGCGCCTGCTTTCGCAGCGCGCTCGGGCGCTGCGCCGGTGCCTGCTGTGGTAAAGAGAGTAAAGAGGCGCACCATGCAAGGCTGCTGGACGCGCTGGAAAGCGTGCGCGTTATCTGCTGGCCGTGGAAAGGCGCGGTCGGTTTAGTGGAAGAAGGCGAGCACCAAACCCAGATTCACATCATCGACCACTGGTTTTATCTCGGTTCGGTGGACTCGCTTGAACACCTCAGCGAATTCAGGCGCACGCCGCCAGGCTTTGACCAGGACGGCTACAAGATCCTGTGCCGCCCGGTGATTTCCGGGCACTATCCGGTGATTGCGCTAAAGAGCGGAGCCTGACTGCCCTGAACGGCGCGAATGCAGGCTTCTGAGCCTGCCTCGCACAACTGTATAAAACCCCAGCGCCCGCCAGAAAATCCAGCTATACTTAGCGCTCATTTTTTGCAGCAGGAACAGAGCGTGACAGAAACGCGGCAGGGTTTTCTATTAACCCGACACTGGCGGGATTCTCCGCAAGGAACCGAAGTGGAGTTCTGGCTGGCAACCGACGCCGGTCCGCTGCGCGTCACGCTGGCGCCGCAGGAATCGGTCGCGTTTATCCCCCAGACTCAGCAGGCACAGGCCGAGCGCCTGCTGGCCGATGAGCGCGACTGGCGTCTTACGCCGCTGGCGCTTACTGACTTCTCCCGCCAGCCGGTCTGCGGCCTGTATACGCGCCAGCACCGCTCGCTGATGCGCATTGAGAAAAAATTACGCGACGGCGGCGTCACCGTTTACGAAGCGGATATCCGCCCACCGGAGCGCTACCTGATGGAGCGCTTTATCAACGCCCCGGTGCTGGTGCAGGGCGAGGCGCGCAACGGCGCACTCATTAACGCCCGCATGAGGCCTGAACCGGCGTACCGCCCGGCGCTGAAATGGGTCTCGCTTGATATCGAAACCAGCCGCCACGGTGAGCTGTACTGCATCGGCCTTGAAGGCTGCGGCGAGCGCACGGTGTACATGCTTGGCCCTGAAACGCCGTCGGATTACGCGGTGGATTTTCATCTTGAATATGTCACCAGCCGCCCGCAGCTGCTGGAAAAGCTCAATGACTGGTTTGCCCGGCACGACCCGGACGTGCTTATCGGCTGGAACCTGGTGCAGTTTGACCTGCGCGTGTTGCAAAAGCACGCCGAACGCTATGGTGTTGCGCTACGCCTGGGGCGCGGCGGCACCGCCATTGAGTGGCGCGAGCACGGCTTCAAGCCTGGCGTGTTTTTTGCCCAGGCACACGGGCGGCTCATCGTCGATGGCATAGAGGCACTGAAATCGGCCTTCTGGAACTTCTCCTCCTTTTCGCTGGAAGCGGTGTCGCAGGAGTTGCTCGGTGAGGGCAAATCGATTGACGATCCGTGGCACCGAATGGGGGAAATCGAGCGGCGCTTTAACGAAGATAAACCCGCGCTCGCCGTCTACAACCTTAAAGACTGCGAGCTGGTAACGCGCATTTTCCACAAAACGGAAATCATGCCGTTTTTGCTTGAGCGCGCGACGGTAAACGGCCTGCCCGCCGACCGCCACGGCGGCTCGGTTGCCTCTTTCGGCCACCTTTATTTCCCGCGCATGCACCGCAGCGGCTACGTGGCACCCAATCTCGGCTCAGTGGCGCCACAGGCAAGCCCGGGCGGCTTTGTGATGGACTCCAGCCCCGGCCTGTACGACTCGGTGCTGGTGCTGGACTACAAAAGCCTGTATCCGTCCATCATCCGCACCTTTCTTATCGACCCGGTTGGGCTGGTAGAAGGCATGGCGCAGCCAGACAACGCCCACAGCGTGCCAGGCTTTCTTGACGCCTGGTTCTCACGCGACAAGCACTGCCTGCCCGCGATTGTGACGGATATCTGGCAGGGGCGCGAAGCCGCCAAGCGGCACAACAACAAGCCGCTGTCACAGGCGCTGAAAATCATCATGAACGCCTTTTATGGCGTGCTGGGCACCAGCGCCTGTCGTTTCTTCGACCCACGTCTTGCCTCCTCTATTACCATGCGCGGCCACGCTATCATGCGCCAGACCCGCGAATTGATTGAGGCGCAGGGTTTTGAGGTGATTTACGGAGATACCGACTCCACGTTTGTCTGGCTTAAAAAAGCGCACGATGAAGCGAGCGCCAGCGCGATTGGCCAGCAGCTGGTGGCGCACGTCAATCAATGGTGGCACGCGCATCTGCGCGATGAGTGGAACCTGGAAAGCGCGCTGGAACTGGAGTTCGAAACCCATTTTTGCCGCTTTCTGATGCCCACCATTCGCGGTGCAGAAACCGGCAGTAAAAAGCGCTACGCCGGTATGATTCGCGCGGATAGCCACGAGCGCATGGTGTTTAAAGGGCTGGAAACGGTACGCACTGACTGGACACCGCTGGCGCAACAGTTTCAGCAGGCGCTATACCAGCGCATCTTTCGCAACGAACCCTGGGAAGACTACGCCCGCGAAACGGTCGCAAGCCTGATGGCCGGTGAACTTGATGACAAGCTGGTCTATCGCAAACAGCTACGCCGCCCGCTGGCCGAATACCAGCGCAACGTGCCGCCGCACGTGCGTGCCGCGCGCCTGGCCGATGAGCAAAACCAGCGTCTGGGTCGCCCTCTGCGCTACCAGAACCGCGGCAGCATTAAATACGTCTGGACCACTGCCGGACCGGAGCCGCTGGATTATCTGCACTCGCCCATTGACTATGAACACTATCTGACACGCCAGCTGGAACCCGTGGCCGAAGGCATCCTGCCGTTTGTCGGTGGGGATTTTGCTACACTGGTAACAGGGCAATTGGGGTTATTTTGACAGGTGACGAATGCGTTACCTTCCAGTACCATAGCGCCCTTTCCTTTTTATTGAACCCAATTTTATAAGCCCGCCGCCCCACTTGCGGAGGGTGAACTCCACCCTGACGACAATGCTGCAACAGCATTGATGACGGGATGATTGCCTGCAAATTTCAGATAAACAGAGCCCAACAGATATGCCATTTACTCTTGGACAGCGCTGGATCAGCGATACGGAAAGTGAACTCGGACTCGGTACTGTGGTGGCGATGGACGCCCGCACGGTCACATTGCTCTTTCCCGCCATCGGTGAAAATCGCCTGTACGCCAGAAGCGACGCCCCTATCACTCGCGTCATGTTCAACCCAGGCGATGTGATTACCAGCCACGACGGCTGGCTGCTCAAGGTAGAAGATGTTCAGGAACAAAACGGCCTGCTGACCTACACCGGCACGCGTGAAGATACCCAGGAAACCGGCGTACAACTGCGCGAAGTGCTGCTCGACAGCAAACTGGTGTTCAGCAAGCCACAGGACCGCCTGTTTGCCGGCCAGCTTGACAGAATGGACCGGTTTGCATTGCGCTATCGCGCCCGTAAATACCAGAGCGAGCAGTACCGCCAGCCGTGGAGCGGCCTGCGTGGTATGCGCACTAACCTCATTCCCCACCAGCTGCACATCGCCCGCGACGTAGGCCGCCGCCACGCGCCGCGCGTGCTGCTGGCCGACGAAGTGGGCCTGGGTAAAACCATCGAAGCCGGGATGATTATCCACCAACAACTGCTGTCAGGTGCTGCCGAGCGCGTGCTGATTGTGGTGCCGGAAACCCTGCAACACCAGTGGCTGGTCGAAATGCTGCGCCGCTTCAATCTGCGTTTTTCCCTGTTTGATGACGACCGCTACGCCGAAGCCCAGCACGAATCCGACAACCCGTTTGATACCGAGCAACTGGTGATTTGCTCGCTCGATTTTGTGCGCCGCAGCAAACAGCGCCTGGAGCACCTGAGCGATGCCCAGTGGGATCTGCTGGTGGTGGATGAAGCCCATCACCTGGTCTGGAGCGAGGACGCACCGAGCCGCGAATATCAGGCCATCGAACAGATTGCCAGCCATACGCCGGGCGTGCTGCTGTTGACGGCAACGCCGGAGCAGTTAGGGATGGAGAGCCATTTCGCGCGCCTGCGCCTGCTCGACCCGAACCGCTTTCACGACTTTGCCCAATTTGTTGAAGAACAAAAGAATTACCGCCCGGTGGCTGATGCCGTAGCGCTGCTGCTGGCAGGTAACCGCCTGAGCAACGACGAACTCAATACCTTAAGCGAGCTGATTGGCGAGCAGGACATTGAACCGCTGCTGCAAACCGCTAACAGCGAACGCGACGGCAGCGAGGCCGCACGCCAGGAACTGATTTCCATGCTGCTGGACCGCCACGGCACCAGCCGCGTGCTGTTTCGCAACACCCGCAACGGCGTGAAGGGCTTCCCGCAGCGTGAATTGCACGCTATCCGCCTGCCGCTGCCCACCCAGTACCAGACCGCGATTAAGGTTTCCGGCATCATGGGCGCACGTAAATCGCCCGAAGACCGCGCGCGCGACATGCTCTATCCGGAGCAGATTTATCAGGAGTTTGAAGGTGACACCGGCACCTGGTGGAACTTCGATCCGCGCGTAGAGTGGCTGATGGGCTGGCTAACCAGCCACCGCTCGCAGAAGGTGCTGGTGATTTGCGCCCGCGCCGATACGGCGCTACAGCTTGAGCAGGTACTGCGTGAGCGTGAAGGCATTCGTGCTGCGGTGTTCCATGAAGGCATGTCGATTATCGAGCGCGACCGCGCCGCCGCCTGGTTTGCCGAGGAAGACACCGGCGCACAGGTGCTGTTGTGCTCGGAAATTGGCTCCGAAGGGCGCAACTTCCAGTTTGCCAGCCATCTCATCATGTTCGACCTGCCGCTTAACCCGGACCTGCTGGAGCAGCGCATCGGTCGTCTGGACCGCATCGGTCAGGCGCACGACATCCAGATCCACGTGCCGTATCTTGAGAAAACCGCCCAGTCGGTGCTGGTGCGCTGGTATCACGAAGGCCTCGACGCCTTTGAACATACCTGCCCAACCGGGCGCACCATTTATGACGAAGTGCGTGAGCCGCTGACCCACTATCTGGCCAACCCGGACAACGCCGACGGTTTTGACGAACTGATTGCCACCAGCCGTAAAAAGCACGATGCGCTGAAAACCCAGCTTGAGCAGGGCCGCGATCGCCTGCTGGAAATTAACTCCAACGGTGGCGAAAAAGCACAGTTGCTGGCCAATGAGATTGCCGAACAGGACAACGACACGGCGCTGGTCAACTTCGCGATGAACCTGTTTGACATCATCGGCATCAACCAGGACGACCGTGGTGAGCACATGATCGTGCTCACTCCGTCGGATCATATGCTGGTGCCGGACTTCCCGGGCCTGCCGGAAGACGGCTGCACAATAACCTTTGACCGCGACGTGGCACTGTCGCGTGAAGATGCACAGTTTGTCACCTGGGAGCACCCGCTGATTCGCAACGGGCTGGATCTGATCCTCTCCGGCGATACCGGCAGCAGCGCGATGTCGCTTTTGAAAAACAAAGCGCTGCCGGTCGGCACGCTCCTGCTGGAACTGGTGTACGTGGTGGAAGCCAAAGCGCCGAAGTACCTGCAACTTAACCGTTTCCTGCCGCCGACACCGGTGCGCATGCTGATGGACAAAAACGGCGTCAATCTCGCAGCCCAGGTGGAGTTTGAAAGCTTTAACCGCCAACTGAGTGCCGTAAACCGCCACACCGGCAGCAAGCTGGTTAACGCCATTCAGCAGGACGTGCACCTGCTTTTACAACAGGCAGAAAGCCAGGTGCAGGAGCAAGCGCAGGCGCTGATTAAGGCCGCACGCGACGAAGCAGACGAGAGACTGAGCGCCGAATACTCACGTCTTGAAGCCCTCAAGGCCGTTAACCCGAACATCCGTGACGACGAGCTGAGCGCCATTGAAAGCAACCGTCAGCAGGTGCTGGAAGCTCTGAAGCAGGCAAACTGGCGTCTGGACGCATTGCGCCCGATAGTCGTGACGCACCAGTAACCGGAGGCCGTATGATGGAGCCGTACAATCCGCCGCAGGAGCCATGGCTGGTCATTCTGTATCAGGATGAGCATATTATGGTGGTCAATAAGCCGAGCGGCCTGCTGTCCGTGCCCGGTCGGTTGGATGAGCACAAAGATAGCGTGATGACGCGCATCCAGCGCGACTATCCGCAGGCAGAATCCGTGCACCGCCTCGATATGGCCACCAGCGGCGTGATTGTCGTCGCGCTCACCAAACAGGCTGAGCGCGAGCTTAAGCGCCAGTTTCGCGAGCGTGAGCCGAAGAAGCAGTATCTGGCGCGCATCGGGGGCCATCCGGCCAACGCCGAAGGGTTGGTTGATTTACCACTGATTTGCGACTGGCCGAACCGGCCAAAGCAGAAGGTGTGCTATGAAACCGGCAAACCAGCGCAAACTGAGTATGAAGTGCTGGAGTACGCGCCAGACAATACGGCGCGCATTCTGCTCAAGCCCATTACCGGGCGCTCACACCAGCTGCGCGTGCATATGCAGGCGCTGGGGCATCCGATTTTAGGTGATAAGTTTTATGCCACGCCTGAGGTACTGGCAATGGCGCCGCGCCTGCTGCTGCATGCCTGGACGCTGACGATTACCCATCCGCAGTTTGGGACGAGTATGACGTTTAAGGCACCGGTGGATTTTTAATTCCGCCTGGGGACGGTTGGATCTGCTCACTGGTGAGCGTTTTTGTCGTTCGAGTTGGGTTCTGCGCCTGATGTCGTTTCGTTCGCTTACGTTGAATAGTTCAGTCGGTGCTTCGTTTATTCTATTGCGGGAAGTTCAGTGGATGTTCCGTTCACCTGAAGCCCGACAACAAATGAAATTTCATTTGCGGAGAACGGGCAAAGAGGGGTACCGCGGCCCTCTGCAATCTCCGGCGGCCCCGCCAGGAAATCGCCGCCCGTTGGGCGGTGCGCTCACCTCCCGGCGCTGCGCCTGCGGCCGGCTCGACTCGATGTCCTGTTTACCCGGCCCGTCCCTGGGCCTAGCCCCTTCGGGGCCAACGCTTGCGGCGTTGTTCAACATTGCTCCCGGTAATGTTGTCGCCTCTGCCCGCCATCCCTGGCGATCTGACCTTGTCTTGCGGCCTCCGGTTCGCCGATTTCAGCGGGGTCAGCAACCCCACACGGTAAGCCTGTGCACGTTAAAAGCGATAAAGAGTGCTGTTAGTTTACAAACGTGAAGTGCTGGCGGTCTGGCTTTGCCTTCTGGCCTTATTGCCTCATAAGAGAATGATAAAAAGGCTATTCCCCCAGTACTCAGAGACAAAAAAAGGGGCTTTTCGCCCCTTTATCGGAAAATACGCACGTAACGCGTAAAAGTCGCCGTTTTACTTAAAACCCTTCTGCTCTTTAATCAGCTCCCACGCCTTCTGGATTTCCTGGGTTTTTTGCTTCGCCATTTCAATCATTTCCGGCGGCAGACCTTTGGCGACCAATTTATCCGGGTGGTGTTCGCTCATCAGCTTGCGATACGCACGCTTGATAGTGGCCTGGTCATCATTGGGATTCACACCGAGCACGTCACAGGCATCAGCAAGCGTTGGGCCGCGCTGTGCCTGGGCGCCGCTCTGGCTGTAGCCGCCCTGCCCGCCTGCGCCACCAAACGACGCACCACCCTGCATCATGCGAATAAAGTGCTCAAACTGCGCAGGCGAAATCCCCAGTTCCTCACCAATCACCAGCAGTACATCACGCTCGTTAGGATGCAGCGAACCGTCCGACAGCGCGGCGCGGACCTGAATTTCCAGAAACATCCTAATCAAATCAAAGCGGCCAAAGCAGACGCTGCGCAGCTGGCGCATCTTCTCACGCAGCGGATAGCCGTTTTGCTTACCGGTACGAAACGCCTGCTGGGCTGCGGTACGCGCCTCGCCGTGCAGCTGCATCTGGTCCATAAACCGCGACGCGAGCTGAATATCGGTCTCGGTAACGCGCCCTTTTGATTTGGTCAGGTGGCCCATCACCTCAAAGGTCGTGGCAAAAAATATCGCCTGGCGCTGCTGCTGCCCGGCAAACCACGTGGTGCGACGCGCCCGCGCCTTGTCAAACATATGGCCAATAATCAGCCCGGCGACCACGCCCCAGAAGCCGCCGCCCATGAATAACGCCATGCCCACGCCAATCACTTTTCCCAAATACTGCATATACTCCCCAAATCATCATGCTGACTGACAGAATTTGCATTATCATACCCGTCATTCTGAACGCTGCATAACGACCCGGCGCAATTCCGGCACGAGATGTACGCCCTGCGCCTCAAAATGGACGCGTAAGCAACAAAATCCTGCTCCAGCTGCCTGAATTATTTAGGGCGTAAAGCTGGCGTGCAGCTACCGAGTAAGTTAGTCTCTGGTCGTTTGCCGACGCGTAGCCACTGATGACGGAACAACGAAAAAAACGTATGAAAAAACGTATTCCCACCTTGCTGGCCACTCTGATTGGTTCAGCGATTTATAGCCAACAAGGGATGGCTGCCGACCTCGCCTCGCAATGTATGCTCGGCGTACCCAGCTACAATCGTCCTCTGGTACAGGGCGATGCCAACCAGCTGCCTGTGACTATCAACGCCGAGAACGCCAAAGGCGATTACCCGGAGCGCGCGGTATTTAGCGGCAACGTTGATATTGAACAGGGCAACAGCCGCCTGCAGGCCGACGAAGTCCAGCTGCATCAAAAACAGGTGGCAGGCCAGGCCGATCCGGTACGCACGGTCGACGCGTTGGGTAATGTGCATTACGACGACAATCAGGTCATCCTGAAGGGTCCGAAAGCCTGGTCCAATCTGAATACCAAAGACACCAACGTCTGGCAAGGTGACTACCAGATGGTTGGCCGCCAGGGGCGCGGTACGGCAGACGTGATGAAGCAGCGTGGCGAAAACCGCTACACCATTCTGGAAAACGGCACCTTTACCTCCTGCCTGCCAGGCACCAATACCTGGAGCGTCGTAGGCAGTGAAGTGATTCACGACCGCGAAGAGCAGGTTGCCGAAATCTGGAACGCACGCTTTAAAATTGGTCCGGTGCCGGTTTTCTACAGCCCGTACCTGCAACTGCCGGTTGGCGATAAGCGCCGCTCGGGCTTTCTTATCCCGAATGCCAAATATAGCTCTAATAACGGACTGGAATTTACCATTCCGTATTACTGGAACATCGCACCTAACTTCGATGCGACCATCACCCCGCACTACTACCAGCAGCGCGGCGGCGTACAGTGGCAAAACGAATTCCGTTATCTGACTACGCCGGGCGCGGGTACTGTTGCGTTTGACTACCTTGGCTCAGACGATCAGTACACGCAAGACCACCCGACGGAGAACCGCGACCGTCGCTGGCTGTTCTTCTGGCGTCACGCCGGGGTGATGGACAAAGTGTGGCGCTTTAACGCCAACTACACCAAAGTCAGCGACCCGTATTACTTCAACGACTTCGATTCGGTCTACGGCGACAGTACTGACGGCTACGCTACGCAGAAATTCAGCGTCGGTTACGCCAACCAGAACTTTGACGCGACCGTGTCCACCAAGCAGTTCCAGGTATTCGACGTTCAGCGTAACCGTAACTCCTACCGTGCAGAGCCGCAGCTGGACGTTAACTATTACCTCAATGACCTGGGTCCGTTTGACAGCCATCTGTATGCTCAGGCGGTGCGTTTTACCAACGTTAATGACAACTACCCGGAAGCAACGCGTCTGCACGTTGAGCCGACTATCAGCCTGCCGATGTCCAACGGCTGGGGCAGTCTGAACACCGAAATGAAAGTGATGGCGACCCATTACCAGCAGAACAATCTGGACCGCTATCGCTACTACGTGCGTAATAACGCGACTACCAGTGCGGCGGCAGCCAAGCTTGAAGACAGCGTTGACCGCGTGATGCCACAGTTTAAGATGGACGGCAAGCTGGTGTTTGAGCGTGATATGGACTGGTCGCAGGGCTACACCCAGACGCTGGAGCCGCGCGCGCAGTACCTGTATGTGCCCTATCGTAACCAGAGCAATATCAACAACTACGACTCATCATTCCTGCAATCAGATTACACCGGCCTGTTCCGTGACCGCGCTTACGGCGGCCTGGACCGTATCGCTTCGGCAAATCAGATAACCACCGGTGTGACGTCTCGCGTTTATGATGAAGCTGCCGTTGAACGTTTTAACGTTTCTGTGGGTCAAATCTACTATTTCACCGAATCCCGTACCGGTGATGACAATATCAACTGGGAAAAAGACAAGAAAACCGGGGCTATTGCCTGGGCAGGTGACACTTACTGGCGCATCACCGATCGCTGGGGCCTGCGCGGTGGTGTGCAATATGATACGCGTTTGAGCAACGTTTCCACCGCCAGCGGCGTTGTGGAATACCGTAAAGACGCCGACCGCCTGATGCAGCTGAACTACCGCTACGCCAGTCCGGAATATATTCGCGCCACGCTGCCATCTTTCTCTTCCTCTGCACGTTATAAAGAGGGGATTTCTCAGGTGGGTGTCACCGCAAGCTGGCCGATTGTCGACAGGTGGTCATTAGTGGGTGCGTATTACTACGACACTAACGCCAATCAGCCGGCCGACCAGATGCTGGGCGTGCAGTATAACTCCTGCTGTTATGCAATCCGTGTCGGTTACGAGCGCAAGCTCAACGGTTGGGAAAACAACAAGAGCGCGTTTAACGAAAGAATCGGTTTCAACATCGAGCTGCGCGGCCTGAGCTCCAACTATGGCCTGGGCACACAGCGTATGCTGCGCTCGAACATTCTGCCGTATCAGAACTCGCTGTAATGTGATGTTAAAAATGAATCCGCAATGCGGTTTAATCAGAAATGGAAAGTGTATGAAGAACTGGAGAACGCTGCTTCTCGGTATCGCTCTGGTAGCGAATACCTCCTTCGCCGCCCCACAAGTTGTCGATAAAGTCGCCGCTGTAGTTAATAACGGCGTTGTGCTGGAAAGCGACGTTAACGGCCTGATGCAGTCTGTAAAGCTTAATGCCATGCAGTCCGGCCAGCAGCTTCCGGACGATAACACGCTGCGCCATCAGATTCTGGAGCGCCTGATCGTCGATCAGGTCATTCTGCAGATGGGCCAGAAGGGCGGCGTTAACATCAGCGATGAACAGCTTGATAAAGCTATCGCCGACATCGCGGCACAAAACAACATGTCTTTAGATCAGATGCGCAGCCGCCTGGCTTATGAAGGGATCAACTACCCGGCCTACCGCAGCCAGATTCGCAAAGAGATGATCATTTCTGACGTGCGTAACAGCGAAGTGCGCCGCCGCGTCACCATTTTGCCGCAGGAAGTTGAACAACTGGCAAAACAGGTCTCTAACCAGAACGACGCCAGCACCGAGCTTAACCTGAGCCACATTCTGCTGCCGCTGCCGGAAAACCCAACCTCAGACCAGGTCAACGAAGCGGGCGCTCAGGCAACCTCCATCGTTGAGCGCGCGCGCAGCGGTGAAGATTTTGGCAAGCTTGCTATCACCTACTCTGCCGACCAGTCTGCGCTCAAGGGCGGCCAGATGGGCTGGGGTCGTATTCAGGAACTGCCGGGCATTTTCGCCCAGGCCCTGACCACCGCGAAAAAAGGCGATGTTATCGGCCCAATCCGCTCTGGCGTTGGCTTTCATATTCTGAAAGTTAACGATATGCGCGGTGAATCGCAGAACATTTCTGTCACGGAAGTCAAAGCCCGTCATATCCTGCTTAAGCCGTCGCCGATCATGACCGATCAGCAGGCGCGCCTGAAGCTTGAAGAGATTGCCTCTGATATCCGTAGCGGTAAAACCACTTTTGCCGAAGCGGCAAAAGAGTACTCGCAGGATCCAGGCTCTGCTAACCAGGGCGGCGATCTGGGTTGGTCGATGCCAGATATCTACGATCCGGCATTCCGCGATGCGCTGATGCGTCTGAGCAAAGGCCAACTGAGCGCGCCAGTGCACTCCACATTTGGCTGGCATCTGATTGAGCTGATGGATACCCGCAAGGTGGATAAGACCGATACGGCGCAAAAAGATCGCGCCTATCGCATGCTGTTCAACCGTAAGTTCGCTGAAGAAGCGCAGACCTGGATGCAGGAGCAACGCGCCAGTGCTTACGTGAAAATCCTGGACGGCAATGGCTAATACTCCCCGCGTAGTTATCACTCCCGGCGAACCCGCCGGGATTGGTCCCGACCTGGTTATTGCGCTTGCACAACACGACTGGCCCGTTGAGCTGGTCGTTTGTGCTTCTGAGCAACTGCTGACCGAGCGCGCAGCACTGCTCGGTCACGCCATACAATGTCTTCCCTGGCAACCGCATGCCCCTGTCCACCCACAGCGCGCAGGGACACTGACGGTCCTGCCTGTGGCGCTACATGCGCCAGTCACACCTGGCAAACTTGACCCACGCAACGGCAACTATGTTGTCCAGACGCTGGTTCGCGCCTGTGACGGCTGCCTGAGCGGTGAGTTTGCCGCTGTGGTGACCGGCCCGGTACACAAAGGCATCATCAATGACGCGGGTGTGGCATTTACCGGCCATACGGAATTCTTCGAAGCCCGCTCAGGCAGTAAGAAAGTGGTGATGATGCTGGCAACAGAGGAGCTTCGCGTGGCGCTCGCCACGACGCACTTACCATTGCGGGCGGTGGCCGATGCCATTACGCCGTCGCTGTTGCGCCAGGTGCTGGCTATTTTACATCATGATTTGCAGACCAAATTCGGCATCACTCGCCCACACATTCTGGTCAGCGGCCTCAATCCACACGCCGGTGAAGGCGGGCACATGGGCACGGAAGAAATTGACACTATCATTCCCGTGCTTGATGAAATGCGCGCTGGCGGTATGCGCCTTACCGGTCCCTTACCTGCCGACACGCTGTTTCAGCCGAAATATCTCGAAAGTGCCGATGCCGTACTGGCGATGTACCACGATCAGGGACTTCCCGTGCTAAAATACCAGGGCTTTGGTCGCGCGGTGAATATTACGCTCGGCCTGCCTTTCATTCGCACATCGGTTGATCACGGTACCGCTCTTGAGCTTGCGGGCCAGGGGACAGCCGATGTCGGCAGTTTTATTACGGCGCTTAATCTCGCCACGAAAATGATCTTTAACAGTCAATGAATAATCGAGTTCACCAGGGCCACCTTGCCCGCAAACGCTTCGGGCAAAACTTTCTCAATGACCCGTTCATTATCGACAGCATCGTCAGCGCGATTAACCCGCAAAAAGGCGAAGCGCTGGTTGAAATCGGCCCGGGCCTGGCGGCACTCACCGAACCGGTGGGCGAGCGCCTTGATAAGCTGACCGTCATCGAACTCGACCGCGATCTGGCTGCGCGCCTGAAAACGCATCCGTTTCTTGGCCCTAAGCTGACCATTTATCAACAGGATGCCATGACAATGGACTTCGGTGAGCTTTCCCGTCAGGAAGGCCAGCCGCTGCGCGTATTCGGCAACCTGCCTTACAATATTTCCACACCGCTGATGTTCCACCTGTTTAGCTATACTGATGCCATAAAGGACATGCACTTTATGCTGCAAAAAGAGGTGGTCAATCGCCTGGTGGCGGGGCCGAACAGCAAAGCCTATGGCCGCCTGAGCGTGATGGCGCAGTACTACTGCCAGGTGATCCCGGTGCTGGAAGTACCGCCTGGCTCCTTTACGCCGCCGCCAAAGGTTGATTCTGCCGTTGTGCGCCTGGTTCCGCATGCTGAATTGCCGCATCAGGTAAAAGAGCTGCGTATACTGAGCAGGCTCACGACCGAAGCCTTTAACCAGCGCCGCAAGACGATTCGCAACAGTCTGGGGAATCTGTTCAGCCCACAAGTGCTGACAGAATTAGGTGTCGATCCCGCGCTACGTGCTGAAAACGTATCCGTGGCGCAGTACTGCCTGATGGCAAACCATCTGGCAGAGAATCCGCTACCGAAGGAGAGCTGAGCCATGTCAGATACGCCTCGTGTTTGTGTCCAGGTACAGAGTGTTTACATCGAATCCCAGTCGGCTCCCGATGAGGAACGCTATGTCTTCGCCTATACCGTCACCATTCGCAACCTGGGGCACTGCTCGGTTCAGCTACTGGGCCGCTACTGGCTTATCACTAATGGTAACGGGCGTGAAACCGAGGTTCAGGGCGAGGGCGTGGTCGGCGTCCAGCCGCATATCGAACCGGGTGATGACTACCAGTACACCAGCGGTGCAGTCATTGAAACGCCGCTTGGCACCATGCAGGGTCATTATGAAATGATTGACGAGCAGGGTCGCCCGTTCCACCTCGACATTCCGGTCTTCCGACTGGCTGTTCCCATTCTCATTCACTGAAAATCTCATGTCGACATACCTGATTGGCGACGTTCACGGTTGCTACGATGAACTGGTCGCACTGTTAAAGCAGGTTGAGTTTACGCCTGGCAAGGACACGCTGTGGCTGACTGGCGATCTGGTGGCCCGTGGCCCTGGTTCGCTGGATGTGCTGCGTTTTGTGCGCGACCTTGGTGATGCAGTTCGCCTCGTACTCGGTAATCACGATTTACATCTGCTGGCCGTTTACGCAGGCATCAGCCGTAATAAGCCCAAAGATCGCGTTACCGCGTTACTCGAAGCACCCGATGCTGACGAGCTGCTCAACTGGCTGCGCCGCCAACCTCTGTTGCAGGTCGATGAAGAGAAAAAACTGGTGATGGCCCATGCAGGGATAACCCCGCAGTGGGATCTCCCAACGGCCATTAACTGCGCTCGCGATGTCGAAGCGGTGCTTTCAAGCGACAGCTATCCACTGTTCCTTGATGCTATGTATGGCGATATGCCCAACAACTGGAGCGAAGAACTGACCGGACTGGCGCGCCTGCGTTTTATCACCAATGCTCTGACGCGCATGCGCTACTGCTTCCCGAACGGGCAGCTGGATATGTACTGTAAAGATACGCCGGAAAACGCTCCTGCACCGCTCAAGCCCTGGTTTGCCATCCCCGGCCCGGTGTCGCAAGCGTACAGTATTGTGTTTGGCCACTGGGCCTCGCTTGAAGGTCGGGGCACACCAGAAGGCGTTTATGCGCTTGATACTGGCTGTTGCTGGGGCGGGACGCTGACCTGCCTGCGCTGGGAAGATAAGGCTGTATTTACCCAGACCTCGCATCGCCAGAGCGATAATGATGAAGGGACTGCGGCGGTGGCGTCGTAGCGCTTTTATCCGTAACGGTGGGCGTAAAAAAAGGAGGCTGAAGCCTCCTTTTTTGTTGTCCGATTACTGGCGTCGTTCCAGAATTTCAAAGAAACAGCCGTGTGAGTTGTTGTCATCTGCATCACGAAACTCACTGAACACCGGCTGCCATTCATCCGGCTCATATTCCGGGAAGTGCGTATCACCTTCCACCTCGGCATCAATGTGCGTCAGATACAGGCGCTGGGCCAGCGGCAAAAATTGCTCATAAATACGGCCACCGCCAATCACCATAATCTCTTCTACCTCGCCGCAGGCGGCGATAGCGTCTTCAACCGAGCTGACCCAGGTAACGCGCTCATCCGTCCCGGGATGACGGCTGATGACAATATTCTTCCTGTCCGGGAGCGGACGGCCGATAGATTCCCAGGTCAGGCGTCCCATAATCACCGGTTTGTTAAGCGTATTACGTTTAAACCAGGCGAGATCCGCCGGCAAATTCCACGGCATGGCGTTTTCCATACCAATAACGCGATCTGCCGCAAGTGCGGCAATCAGACTGATCATGTGAAGAATCTCAGGGGGATGAAAATTGTCGCCACTATACGGAAAGCATAATCTGGCGTCGACTTCTGCCGACCAATTTTTACTGCCGTCACCCGGCAGCATCTGGATAGCATGGCAGACAGTATAACGGGAGCACAGAATGTTACGCGTAAAGTAATTGCAACGGAGCGTAAATAAAAGTCGTTATCCGCGCTACTCGCCGTGTCGGCAAGCGAGTATAGTGACGCGATTATTTCTGTAATGAGCGTTTCGCCATGCTGGAAACCACGTTTTTTATCGCAACTATCGCCACGCTTGGCATGATTTCTCCGGGTCCTGACTTCTTCCTGGTGATTAAAAATGCAGCCCGCTATCCGCGTACAGCAGCACTGATGACCAGCGCTGGCGTGGTCTGTGGCGTGATGACACACATGAGCTACTGCGTGGCAGGGCTTGCCGTGGTTATCACCACCACGCCGTGGCTGTTTGGGCTACTGAAGTACGCCGGGGCAGCTTACCTGGTGTGGGTCGGACTACACGCGCTATTTTCTCGCGGCGACAGCAAAATGGATGTCAGTCAGTATGCACAACAGCAACCCCCGCTGAAAAAAGCCTTTATACAGGGTTATCTGTGCAATTTGCTCAATCCGAAGGCGACACTGTTTTTTCTCGCGATGTTTACCCAGGTCCTGAGCGTGGACTCAGGCTTAGGTGAAAAACTCTGGTATGCCGCGATTATCGTCGGGCTTTCCGTGCTGTGGTGGCCGCTTCTGGTCGTGCTGATCCAAAGCGAACCGGTGCGCAAAGGGCTTGCGAAGGCGCAGAAGATTGTCGATAAGCTTCTGGGCGGCGTGCTGATTGCACTCGGCGTGAAGGTGGCGCTGAGTTAAGTCTGGCCTAATGTGGCTCAGGCTGCTCTATTAAAACAGGCCTCGGCACTCCGCCAGAAAGGTGATGACACGTACGCCCGGCACTCAGACCGGGCCTGGTAAACGGCACGGTAAACGCGCTTGTGCTCAATTCAACATCATACCCCTGGGCTAGTTGCCACGCGTGTCCGTGGTGTCAGCATCAAACTTTTGTTTAAGAGCCCGAGCCGCAGGGAGCAATACCCCAAACAGGCTATCTTTATCGACAAGCTGCATCGGCATGAGCGCATCTGGCGTGGGGGCAACAGGAATAAATCTCTCCTCATTCTCGCCATGCAGCCAGACGGCGATGAAGTGCAACGCAGGAGCCGACAGCAGGCGCAACTCAACGCTTTTGCCGTGCAATGCAGATGCCTTTTCTGCCATATTGAGCGCATCAACGATTGAAGCCGCCATCGGCCCGCAACTCAGCGCACTCAATTGCATTTTGTCGTCACGCCACGTTAACTGGGCGTCTGCAACAGCCTCATTGTTGATAAATACCAGCTGATGCCACATACCTTTTGCCACATAACTGAGGTCATTACCCGCCGCCAGGTCATCTAACCGCAGGGAATACCCTGGATAAGCGTGCGACAAGCTCAGTGAAGCGCCACCAGCTTTACTCGCAGACGCCGTGATATTCAGTACCTGCGCCTGCAATGCAGCCTGAATGGCAGCAATAATCGCTTTTTCATCGTGGGCCGGGGCGTGGGGAAACGTTATTTTCATTATGCACTCTCCTGATTTTTCTTTGTGAAATAGGTGTGGGTCCAGGTTCCCCCGCTTTGATAATTCGCCGGAAAAGCATTGAGTGCATAAAGGCTAAAGCCATGAATGGAATCTGCCGTCCACACATAGTCACCGTAATAGCCGTTAATTACCAGGAAGTGTGCACCACCGCCAAACCAGGCACAGCGTAATCCAATGGGTCGCTCGGCGTTAACTTCCTTTTTAATTTCTGAGAACTGAATTTTTCTTTGCACCATTCGATCAAAACTGCGCGTTTGCATCAGCGCGGTATCAAGATAACCATAAATATTACACGGCACCGGTCGTGCGCAGCAGTCACTGCTCAATTCTGCACTGGCGACTTCACACTGCGTAAACGTACCTGAACCGTAATAATAATTCCCGACTGAGGTGGAAACCGCCGCCCAGCACCAGTTGCTTTGCAGCTGCTGCTGAATGAGAAAGGTAAAACGCGCCGACTCGGGTGTCATTGTTTGCGATTTAAAAGCGATATCGAGTTTTCCATGTTCTGAACGCTGCCCGACAAGACATTGCGGTAATTCAGCATTCATAGCTATTATTTCTTTATTGTTTATCATTTCCACCTCCCGGTGAATATGTTGCTGGCATAATTGTTAGCAGGATTAACCGTCCAGTCTCCTTTTATCATTCGCCCAACAAATGCAAATATTCGCACACTCTTCATTATGGAAGCTGAGTAAATAAACCAAGAGAGACACTCTCTGACATAAAACCTTTAAGTTATGTGCAATAAAAAAATAACAACCCTGAACATTAAGAACAATTTCAATATTTATAGAGGCGGCATCATAGATTATTTAAAGCCACTACCAGTGGCGTACAAACAGGTTGTTGGCATGGCTAAAGGATAAATAAGTTAAGTAGTAAGAAATGGTGTTATTCGTTTTAAATACTTATCAGGCTAACGCGACCTTTTCCCGGCGATGACAATGCAGCAGGAGCGTTATGGCGTTTCAACATATTCTGGAGCAGAGAGGCCGCAAACTCGTTGGTGAGGCCACTGCATTTGGTTTATCCCCGCTTGCGCGGGGAACACAAAATCCACGCGGGATTATCTGTCCAGGCCCACGGTTTATCCCCGCTCGCGCGGGGAACACAGTGCCACCACATCCCCCCATCCGTTACGCACCGGTTTATCCCCGCTCGCGCGGGGAACACGCCATTGCGCGTCATTTTATAGAACGGCTGAGGCGGTTTATCCCCGCTCGCGCGGGGAACACCGCCAGAAGTATGGGGCATTTTTTGAGAGAACCGGTTTATCCCCGCTCGCGCGGGGAACACATAGGACAGTGTCGTTGCTGCATTAACCCACTCGGTTTATCCCCGCTCGCGCGGGGAACACTTTTGTGGTGGCTGCTGCCTCTTTCTCTGCCGCGGTTTATCCCCGCTCGCGCGGGGAACACCCCAGGCATGCTCGTGAAGCATCAAGGCAAAACGGTTTATCCCCGCTCGCGCGGGGAACACTCAGATCGTCACCGAGATAGATCGCACCAACGCGGTTTATCCCCGCTCGCGCGGGGAACACTTGTGGCGAATGGTTCAGTAACAATTCTCACGCGGTTTATCCCCGCTCGCGCGGGGAACACATTTCGTTTTAGCGTGAGGTTTTATGGCAATGCGGTTTATCCCCGCTCGCGCGGGGAACACGCATAGAGCACATCCACCAGCAAGGGGTAATCCGGTTTATCCCCGCTCGCGCGGGGAACACAACTCTCAGATTTTTATGGTGAGGAATGTTATCGGTTTATCCCCGCTCGCGCGGGGAACACAGGCGTGGCGCCAGCCTCCGTACTTAATGTTCCGGTTTATCCCCGCTCGCGCGGGGAACACTTACGGAGTGACTGATAATGCCGGTGGTGCAACGGTTTATCCCCGCTCGCGCGGGGAACACACCAGCAACTGGCAACGTATCGCGGTAATCGGCGGTTTATCCCCGCTCGCGCGGGGAACACATATTAACGTTTCTGCCTGGCGCTGAAAGTTTCGGTTTATCCCCGCTCGCGCGGGGAACACCCGATTGATTATAACGCTGGCCTGAATACCTCCGGTTTATCCCCGCTCGCGCGGGGAACACTCTAAATCTATCTTATTGAAATAATTATTTAATTCTAGCGGCAATAAATCCACCAACAAAACATCACACACGTAAAATTTTAACCAATTGATTTCAAAAGATTTAAAAAACCGCGCTAGCGCTTAAGCCCGAAGTACCAAAAAACGTCTCTTTACTGGTACATGCCAACCCCGCAGGGCGCGCTAACAGTGCCTGCCCTGCGGTTCTACCTACCGTGCTCAAACCCCTGGCTTCACCTCGGGTTCATCGGCTGGGTTGCCACTGTGTCGGCCCTCTTCGGTGCCTTGCCAGCCGTGACGCTGAATCAGCGCCAGATTGGCGCGATCTTCGCTAATGATTTCAGTAAGCATGTCGCTGGTGCGGCGCAGCGCAGCGGCGCGCGCTTTGGTGCTGTCTTCTCCTTCGACCATTTCCTCGACCATCCGCTGATTAAAGCGCCGGAACAAATCGGCACGCTCACGCGCCTCGTAGTTATCAAGCCCCAGCTGCTCCAGCGCCCGCCGTCCGGCCACCAGCGCACCTTCAAAGGTTTCGCGCTCAGGATGTTCAATGCCCATCTGGCGCAGCCGTATGTAATGATCAACGTCACGCGCGCGGGCGATTATCCGTAAATCAGGGAAATGTGTTTTTACCAACTCGGTGAGCTGCATGTTAGTTTCAGGGTCATCGATGGCGTTAATCAGCACCTCTGCCTTCGCCGCTCCGGCTGACTCCAGCAAATCAAGGCGCGTGGCATCGCCGTAAAACACCTTCATACCAAATTTGCGCAGCGTTTCGATGTGGTCAGGGTCGTGATCGAGAACCACCATTTTCACCCCGCTGGAGAGCAGCAGACGACCCGTAATCTGACCAAAACGGCCGAACCCGGCCACAATCACCCGCGGCTGCTCGGCATCAATCTCATCGGCCTCACGCTCCTGAGTGCTATCGTTTTTCTCCAGACGTGAGAGCAGCACCAGCAGCAGGGGGGTTGCTGCCATTGACAGTGCGACGGCAAGCGTCAGTGATTTCGCCCAACCATCATCAAGAACCCGGGCCATGCTTGCCGCACCGAAAATCACAAACGCGAATTCACTGCCCTGCCCTAACAGCACGGCAAAAGTGCGCCACTGGCGGCGCGGCACCCGCAGCGGGCGGGCAATCAGCCACAGCATGACGGTTTTAATAACCAGGAAACCAAGCAGCAGAGTCAGCACCCGCAGCGGTGAGTCCACCAGCGTGCCGAAATCAACCGACATCCCAACGCCGATGAAAAACAACCCCAGCAACAGTCCCTTAAACGGTTCAATGTCGCTTTCCAGCGCGTGGCGGTATTCGGAGCTTGCCAGCAGCACACCGGCAAGAAACGCGCCCATTGCCATCGACAACCCGGCCTCTTCCAGCAGTAGCCCAAAGCCAAACACCAGGAACAGCGCCACGGCACTGAATACTTCACGCAGACCAGAGCGCGCAACAAACCGCAGCAGCGGGCGAGTAACATAACGCCCCAGCAGCACGACCAGCGCAAGCGCTCCCACCACCTTCAGCGCCGAGAAGAAAAATGCCCCCGATGTGGTGGCTGCACTGCTGCTTGCCAGCAAAGGGATCATCGCCACCAGCGGGATCGCCGCAATGTCCTGAAACAGCAGCACCGCAAAGGCGCTACGTCCCATCGGCGAAAGTGTGAGGTTACGTTCGTTCATGGCCTGCATCGCGATAGCCGTTGACGACAGCGCCAGCGTCAGGCCAATCAGCACCGCAACCGGTACGCTCAACCCAAGCAGCGCACAGAACACGCCCAGCGCCAGTCCGCATGCCGCCATTTGCAGCACACCGCCGCCAAACACCGAGGCACGCAACGTCCACAGGCGTTTAGGATCAAGTTCCAGGCCAATCACAAATAACATCAGCACTACGCCAATCTCGGCAAAGTGCAGGATGGCGTCGGCATCCGTTACCAGGCGCAGGCCCCACGGCCCGATAATACAACCGGCAATCAGATAACCCAGCACTGAACCAAGGCCCAGGCGCACCGCAACAGGTACAATCAGCGCTGCCGAACCGAGGTAAATCAGCGCCTGAATCAGGCTGTGACTATCCATGTGCCACCTCCTGCCACGACGCCAGACGTTGGTAGTAGGCCTGCGCCTGCGTACTCAGCGTGTTGTCATCGCAAATAAAGGTACAGTGCATAGAAAATGGCTCCAGCCAGCGCAAACCACAGTAAAGTGCTGTTGCCTGTAACGGCTGACCGAGTATCGCAAAACCGGGGTTATCACCAATATCAAAATGCTGCTCACCGCCGCCAGTGGTCACGGCCCACAGCACACTTTTGCCATGCAATGCCCCGCCGCCTTTACCGTAGGCCCAGCCGTGGGCCAGCACTTTATCTATCCACAGCTTCAGCAATGGCGGCACGCTGTACCACTGCATAGGATGTTGCCAGACCACCAAATCGGCACGGCTCAGTGCCGCCTGCTCAGCGGCGATATCAATATTAAAGTCGGGGTAAAGCTGATAGAGAGAACGGATTTCTACGTTGGGAAGCGTCCCTGCCAGCTCAATCATCCGCTTGTTAGCATGGGAATGCTGCGGATAGGGGTGTGCATAAATAATCAGAATCATGGATTCGCCTGTCTTTCACCGCATTGTTGTTATGCATCACAGTGTAGACAGTTAATCCGGCGGCTTACAGCGTCCTGGGAAGAAATGCAGTGGCAACGCCACTGCATGCTAAAGGTTAATTATCCAGCTCACTCATGGACTTAACTCGGTCGCGGTTAATCTGCTCTGTTTGACCGGTTTCGGCATTTTTATAAGAAACCAGTCCGGTATCGTCATCGACCTGCGGCTTACCGTCGGTAACAATGGTTTTGCCATCATTGGTTCTTACCGTCTGATTAGACGAACAGCCGCTGACAAACAGCAGCGCGAGTGCAGTGAGTGAAGTAGTAACCAGTAGTGTCGTTCGCATTGTGCTCTCCCTTCATCGTAGTCATTTCATAACTTTAGTTAGTAAACTATAGACAAAGAACATGGCTTTAAACGTGCTGATGGCGAAAACCGGAACACTCCGAGAGCAATAAAAAACGGCCCCCAATATGGGGGCCGTTAATTTTACTGACCTACTGGTACTGATTATTTCGCAATCTGCGCATGCATTTCCTGGACAGACGTTACCTTGTCAGTCGCGTCTGCGGCCAGCGCCATGGTGGTGGCAAAGCCGCCGTTCAGCGTGGTGTCATAATGCACTTTGTACTGCAGCGCGCTGCGGCGAATAACGCGTGAATCTTCAATCGCCTGGCGGCCTGCCGTGGTATTGATGATGTAGCTGTACTCGCCGTTTTTAATGCGGTCCTGAATGTGCGGACGGCCTTCGTGCACTTTGTTCACCAGGCGCGGATTGATTCCTGCTTCACCCAGCACAATCGCAGTGCCGTGAGTCGCATCCAGCTCATAACCATGCTTAATAAGGCGAGCAGCGAGGTCCACCACGCGCTCTTTATCACCTTCACGCACGGAGAGCAGCGCACGACCGCTTTTCTTCATGGTGGAGCTACTGCCAAGCTGCGCTTTTGCAAACGCCTCGGCAAAGGTGCGGCCCACACCCATTACTTCACCGGTGGAGCGCATTTCTGGCCCCAGCAGCGGGTCAACGCCCGGGAACTTGTTAAACGGCAGCACCACTTCCTTCACGGAGTAGTACGGCGGGATGATTTCTTTGGTGCAGCCCTGCTCAGCAAGGGTCTTACCGGTCATCACGCGCGCGGCCACTTTCGCCAGCGGCAGGCCGGTAGCTTTGGAGACGAACGGCACGGTACGCGCGGCACGCGGGTTAACCTCAATGAGATACACCTCGTTGTCTTTGACCGCAAACTGCACGTTCATCAGACCGCGTACCTGCAACTCCAGCGCCAGTTTCTGTACCTGCTGGCGCATTTCGTCCTGAATCGCCTGGCTCAGCGTGTAGGCTGGCAGCGAACAGGCCGAGTCACCGGAGTGAACACCCGCCTGCTCGATGTGCTCCATGATGCCGCCAATCAGCACCGTTTCGCCATCGCACACCGCGTCCACGTCAACTTCTACGGCGTCGTCCAGGAAGCGGTCCAGCAGCACCGGCGCATCGTTAGACACGCTCACCGCGGTCTGGAAGTAGCGCTTGAGGTCAACTTCGTCATACACGATTTCCATCGCGCGGCCGCCCAGCACGTAAGACGGGCGCACCACCAGCGGGTAACCAATCTCTTTAGCTTTCTCCACCGCCTGCTCAATGGCCGTCACGGTGGCGTTAGCCGGTTGCTTAAGCTTCAGGCGATCCACCGCCTGCTGGAAGCGCTCGCGGTCTTCAGCACGGTCAATGGCATCCGGACTGGTGCCGATAACCGGAACACCGGCCGCTTCCAGCGCACGCGCCAGTTTCAGCGGCGTCTGGCCGCCGTACTGCACGATAACGCCCTTAGGCTTCTCGATGCGCACGATTTCCAGCACGTCTTCCAGCGTCACCGGCTCGAAATACAGGCGGTCTGAGGTGTCGTAATCGGTGGAGACGGTTTCCGGGTTGCAGTTAACCATAATGGTTTCATAACCGTCTTCGCGCAGCGCCAGAGAGGCGTGCACGCAGCAGTAGTCAAACTCAATGCCCTGGCCGATACGGTTCGGGCCACCGCCCAGCACCATGATTTTTTCACGGTCCTGGCTCGGGTTGGCTTCGCACTCTTCCTCGTAAGTGGAGTACATGTAGGCGGTGTCGGTTGCAAACTCAGCCGCACAGGTATCCACGCGTTTGTAGACCGGATGGATAGCCAGCTTCTCACGCAGCTTGCGGATTTCGCTTTCTGCCACGCCCACCAGTTTTGCCAGACGCGCGTCGGCAAAACCTTTGCGCTTAAGGTGGCGCAGGAAGTCAGCGTTCAGGCCGGTGACACCCACCTCAGCCGTCTGTTCTTCCAGACGCACCAGTTCTTCAATCTGTACCAGGAACCAGCGGTCAATGTTGGTCAGGTTGAACACGCCGTCAACGGACAGCCCGGCGCGGAACGCATCAGCGATATACCAGATACGCTCGGCACCAGCGTCTTTCAGCTCGCGGCGGATTTTGGTCAGCGCTTCAGGGTCGTCCAGGCTCACCTTCGGGTCAAAACCGGCTGCGCCCACTTCCAGACCGCGCAGCGCTTTTTGCAGCGATTCCTGCTGGGTACGGCCAATCGCCATCACTTCGCCCACAGACTTCATCTGGGTGGTCAGGCGGTCGTTCGCACCGGCAAATTTTTCAAAGTTGAAGCGCGGAATTTTAGTCACAACGTAGTCGATAGACGGCTCAAACGAGGCCGGAGTACGCCCGCCGGTGATGTCGTTCATCAGTTCATCAAGGGTGTAACCCACTGCCAGCTTGGCTGCCACTTTAGCAATCGGGAAGCCGGTCGCTTTAGAGGCCAACGCCGAGGAGCGCGACACACGCGGGTTCATTTCGATAACAATCAGGCGACCGTTTTTCGGGTTCACCGCAAACTGTACGTTGGAGCCACCGGTTTCCACACCGATTTCACGCAGCACCGCCATCGAGGCGTTACGCATGATCTGGTATTCCTTATCGGTCAGGGTCTGGGCCGGGGCCACGGTGATAGAGTCACCGGTGTGGATACCCATCGCATCGAAGTTTTCGATGGAGCAGACGATGATGCAGTTGTCGTTTTTGTCACGCACCACTTCCATCTCGTACTCTTTCCAGCCAATGAGCGACTCGTCAATCAGCAGTTCATTGGTCGGCGACAGGTCGAGACCGCGCGCGCAGATCTCTTCGAACTCTTCGCGGTTGTAAGCGATGCCGCCACCGGTGCCGCCCATGGTAAAAGACGGACGGATGATGCACGGATAACCCACGTCAGCCGCCACAGCCAGCGCTTCATCCATGGTGTGTGCAATGCCGGAGCGCGCGGTGTCGAGGCCAATTTTCTTCATTGCCACGTCGAAACGGCGGCGGTCTTCGGCTTTATCAATCGCATCGGCAGTGGCACCAATCATGGTCACGCCGAACTCTTCCAGCACGCCCTGGCGCTCAAGCTCCAGCGCACAGTTGAGCGCAGTCTGGCCGCCCATGGTCGGCAGCACCGCATCCGGGCGCTCTTTTTCGATAATTTTACGCACCACTTCCCAGTGGATAGGCTCAATGTAGGTCGCATCGGCCATTTCCGGGTCGGTCATGATGGTCGCTGGGTTGGAGTTCACCAGGATAACGCGGTAGCCCTCTTCGCGCAGCGCCTTACACGCCTGTGCGCCGGAGTAGTCAAACTCGCAGGCCTGGCCGATAACAATCGGGCCAGCGCCAAGAATCAGGATGCTTTTAATATCTGTACGTTTTGGCATAGCTCTTTTTCGCTCCTGATTATTTCGCGGAAGTACGGTATTGCTCGATGAGCTCGATAAAGTGATCGAACAGCGGTGCGGCGTCGTGCGGGCCCGGGCTTGCTTCCGGGTGCCCCTGGAAGCTGAAAGCCGCTTTATCGGTGCGGTGAATGCCCTGCAAGGTGCCATCAAACAGCGATGTGTGGGTCACGCGCAGGTTGGCCGGGAGCGTGGCTTCATCCACGGCAAAACCGTGGTTCTGAGCGGTGATCATCACGACATCGCGGTCGATATCTTTAACCGGGTGGTTGCCGCCGTGGTGACCAAACTTCATCTTTACGGTTTTGGCGCCACTTGCCAGTGCCAGCAACTGATGGCCAAGGCAGATACCGAATACCGGCACGTCGGTTTCAAGGAAGCGCTTAATTGCGCTAATGGCGTAGTCACACGGCTCCGGGTCGCCAGGACCGTTGGAGAGGAAGATGCCGTCCGGATTCAACTTCAGCACGTCTTCTGCTGGCGTTTGCGCCGGCACCACCGTCAGGCGGCAGCCACGGTCTACCAGCATGCGCAGGATGTTACGCTTCACGCCGTAGTCGTAAGCCACCACGTGGAACGGCAGCTCGCTTTCTTTTTTCGCTTCCGGCAGTTCGCCTGCCAGCGTCCAGCTCCCCTGCAACCAGCTGTAAGACTCGCTGGTGGTCACTTCTTTTGCCAAATCCATACCCTTAAGGCCAGGGAAAGACTTCGCTTTTTCCTGCGCCAGTGCGGCATCAAGGTTATCGCCCGCGATAATGCAGCCGTTCTGCGCGCCTTTTTCACGCAGCAGGCGGGTCAGCTTGCGGGTGTCGATATCGGCAATCGCCACAATGTTGTGACGCTTGAGGTAAGAAGAGAGATCTTCCTGGCTGCGGTAGTTACTGGCGATGATGGGCAGGTCGCGAATGATGAGGCCTTGGGCGTGAACCTGTGCGGATTCTTCATCTGCCGGGTTAGTACCGACGTTACCAATATGGGGATAAGTGAGAGTGACAATCTGGCGGGAATAGGAGGGATCGGTGAGGATTTCTTGATAACCGGTCATAGAAGTATTGAAAACAACCTCTCCCACCGCCGATCCCGTTGCCCCTATGGCCCGACCGTGGAATTGGGTTCCGTCTTCCAGAACCAATAGCGCTGACTTAATCAAAACGTCCTCCAGGGAATAAACAATCAGTTTATTTGCATATTAATTCAACCATGACGGAAGAATCAATGCATAAACGCCCACCAGGTGAATTTTTGGCAAACGGCGGCATTCTAGAGATAACCCAGAGAAAAGTCCAGTCTGAAGGTGATTTTTTATGATGTTTTTGAGGCACTGAGAAGAAATGACACAACAAAAAGCCAAAAACAGGAGAAAACCAGGTGAGTAAAACGCTTTCGTCGCCATGAAAACTAAAAAATCAGTCTACCATAACATCAAAAGTGGACCAAATGGTCAAATTAACCAAAAGCAGGTTGCAAGACTGTCGATAACATCTATTTTTACGCACTTAATCCAAAGTAACAACGAAACACATCGAAAATCACAAAAGAAAAAGGGCAATGAATAATTGCCCTGCCAATCAATGTACTATGATTGCAATAACCACATCACGATGGGTATCAAAAATTAAATACTGCGTAAATCCAGCACATCACGCATATCATAAAGGCCATCTTTTTTGCCTTTCAGCCAGACAGCAGAGCGAACTGCGCCATTTGCAAAGGTCATACGGCTTGACGCCTTGTGGGTAATCTCAATACGTTCGCCGATATCCGCAAACATCGCAGTATGCTCACCCACAATGTCGCCTGCACGCACGGTGGCAAAACCGATGGTGCCCGGCTCACGCTCACCGGTGTGGCCTTCACGTGCGTACACCGCGCAGTCGCGGAAATCTTTATTCAGCGCCCCGGCAATCGCCTCGCCCATCGCCAGCGCCGTGCCTGACGGTGCATCCACTTTATGGCGATGATGCGCTTCAATAATTTCAATATCCGTATAGTCGCCCATCACTTTGGCGGTTTTTTCCAGCAGGCGTAGCAGCACGTTCACGCCAACGCTAAAATTCGCGGCAAACACGATTGGGATGTCGGCGGCGGCCGCTTCAATGGCTTTTTTACCCGCGTCGTCAAACCCGGTGGTGCCGATTATCATGCCTTTACCGTGCTGACGGCAAAATGCCAGGTGGTTCAACGTCCCTTCCGGGCGCGTGAAGTCGATGAGGATATCGAAATCATTCACCACTTCATCAAGGCGACTGTGAACCGTTACGCCACAGCGGCCAGCGCCCGCCAGCTCGCCAGCGTCGCTGCCAACAAGGGAGGAGCCTTCGCGCTCCAGCGCTGCTCCCGGCGTTACGCCATCCATTTGCAGAGCAGCCTGAATCAGCTGCCGTCCCATACGGCCACCCGCTCCCGCGATAGCGACGCGGACCTGTGCTTCATGCATAGTTATACTCTTTTTCACTTGTTAAATTGTCGTTCGAACGTTTTCAGGTTAGCCAGCCCGCAAGCGTGCTGCCAGCCAAACCTGCGCATAATTAGAATTTAATGATAATCCGTGCCGGATATCAGTAAAAAGCATGATTTCCCTGGCAGGATGTGGGCATTGCCAGCAAACATTGTCTCATACCTCTTCTGCCCACACGTCTACCCGCTGAGACTTCTCTATGGCGCCAGCGCCAGCACCTGCGAAGCCCAGTCGCGAAACCCTGTTATGTCGATGTCCAGCGCCACCTGAGCGTTAGCGGGCTGCCCGAATTTGTTATCAATATCCACCACCGTTGCGCCTGAGGTCCAGCGCCCCTGGGTTTCTACTGCCACAAAACACGCACGCCAGCCAAACAGCGCCGGGCGCACCAGGGCGGCGATGGCGCACAGGTCATGCATACGCAGCCCTGTTGTCATGGAGCCGCTGCGATAGTGACTAAAAATGGCGTGCAGCATTTTCCCGCTACGCCCAAGCGCGGGTAGCGCTGCCAGATAGTCCGGCGTCAGCACGGCATTGTTGGTCACATCCAGCCCGCACATCTGGATGTCCAGCCCGCTTTCAAACACGCGCGCCGCCGCCTCCGGGTCAACGCCTATATTGAACTCGGCGTAAGGGGTAAAATTGCCGCGCCCGGCAGTGCCGCCCATCAGCACAATACGGCTGATTTTGCTTTTGCACTCCGGGTATTGCGTCAACAGCAGCGCGATGTTGGTCAGCGGGCCAATAGCGACCAGCGTCACCGGCTCGGCGCTGGCGTTAAGGCACTCATACATCGCCTCAACCGCAGGCTTGCCCAGTACCGTGCGCTGGGTTTGCTCAAAGGAATAGCCCGCCATGCCCGACTCGCCGTGCACCGATGCCGCATCGCGCAACGGGCGCACCAGCGGCGTGGCCGCACCGCGTGCAACCGGCACCGACGCGTTCCAGAAATCCATCAGTTGCAACGCATTGCGGGTGGTTTTGTCGATACTAACGTTACCCGCAACGGTGGTAATGAGCCGCAGATCCAGCTCTGGCGCATGCAGTGCAGCGGCGATGGCGACGGCATCGTCAATGCCAGGATCGGTATCGAGAATAATTGGGATTCGGGTCATGCGTTTCTCCTTAAAAAGGATAAAAAAATGCCAGGCAGTGCCTGGCATCTTCTCATAAGCGTCACGACAAAAAGTTACTGCACTTCACGGACATCCAGGCGCAGCTCTTTCGGGACTTCAAAAACAATGTTTTCTTCACGCCCGGTCAACTCCTGCAACGCTTCACCGCCCAGCGTTTTCAGACGAGCGATAACGTTTTGCACCAGGATATCTGGCGCAGAGGCACCGGCTGTCACACCAACGCAGTTCACGCCGCTAAACCAGGACTCCTGAATATCGTCAGCATCATCAATCAGCCACGCGGTTTTCCCCATACGCTGGGCCAGTTCAGCCAGGCGGTTGGAGTTTGATGAGTTTTTCGAGCCAACCACCAGCACAACATCTGCCTGCGCCGCCAGCGCCCTTACCGCTTCCTGGCGGTTGGTGGTCGCGTAGCAGATATCGTCTTTGCGCGGCCCGACGATGTCTGGAAAACGCTTGCGCAGCGCGTCAATCACATCCGAGGTATCATCCACGGAAAGCGTGGTCTGGGTCATAAAGGAGAGCTTTTTCTCATCCTTAACGCTCAGTTTCCACACATCTTCCGGCGATTCCACCAGATACATGCCGCCTTTTGGGTTGCTGTACTGGCCCATCGTACCTTCCACTTCCGGGTGCCCGGCGTGGCCGATAAGAATCGACTCTTCACCACGGCGGCTGGCGCGCGCCACTTCCATATGCACCTTGGTCACCAGCGGACAAGTCGCATCAAAAATGGTCAGGTCACGGCTTTTCGCTTCGTTACGTACCGCCTGAGACACGCCATGTGCGGAGAAAATCAGGATGGTGCCGTCCGGCACTTCGCTGATTTCTTCAATAAAAATAGCGCCGCGCGCGCGCAGGCTGTCCACGACGTAACGGTTGTGCACCACTTCATGGCGGACATAAATGGGCGCGCCGTAAATTTCCAGCGCGTTTTCCACGATGCTGATCGCCCTGTCGACGCCCGCGCAAAAGCCGCGTGGGTTTGCCAGCAGAATCTGCATTTAAGCCTCCAGTACCGGATTGACGTCCAGTACCTCAATATCAAAATGGATGGTTTGCCCGGCGAGCGGATGGTTGAAGTCAACAGTAATGGAATCCCCGTTAACATCACGTATCACGCCAGGCATTTCGCTGCCGTCCATTGCGGTAAAGAGCATAATCGCACCCGGCTCCGGCTCACCGGCATCGATGAACTCGCGGCGGGAGAAATACTGGATAAGGTCCGGACTGATAGTGCCAAAGGCATCTTCAGGCTGTAGCGTGAAGTCCGTTTTCGCCCCTTCTTTCAGGCCGAGCAGGTGCTGCTCCAGCCCTTCAGACAGGCTGCCGTCGCCGAGGCGAAACAGCGCAGGCTTACCGCCCGCGCGCGTTGACTCAGCCACAGAACCATCTTCCAGCTTGAGGGTAAAATGCACCAGCACTGCGCTGTCGCTTTGTACGGAATCAGACATCAGCTTTCCTTTGGCTTAGCCGATTTGCCGGACGGAATAAAGCTTTCCAGCACAATCAGCGCGGCACCGATACAGATACCCACATCGGCAAAATTAAAGGTGGCGAAATGCCAGTCGCCGACGTAGAAATCAATCATGTCGACCACAAAACCGTGCACCATCCTGTCGAACAGGTTGCCGAGCGCGCCGCCAATAATCAGCGCGTAGGCAATGTTGTTGAGCTTCTGACTGGCGCTTGAACGGTACATCAGCACCACCAGCACCACGGCAATCCCCACCGCGATACCCGCGAAGAACCAGCGCTGCCAGCCGCCTTTATCGGCCAGGAAGCTGAACGCTGCACCCGGGTTATGTGCGTAGTGCAGATTCAGAAATGGAATGACCGCCCGGGTTTCATACAGCTGGAAGTTATCCATAATCCACTGTTTGACACCCAGATCCACCACCAGAACCAGAAGCGCCAGCCACAGCCAGCGCAGTCCGGTAGAAAGTATCGGTTTACTCATCAGGCAAACTTACGTTTTTCGCCGTCACCGGCGACGTTGCTGACACAGCGACCGCAGAGTTCTGCGTGTTCCGCCACCTGGCCGACATCGGTGGTGTAATGCCAGCAGCGCGGGCATTTCTCACCTTCGGCTTTATGCAGCGCCACCTTCAACCCTTTGAGCAGTTCGCTCTGCTGGGCATCGGCACCTGCCTGCGCATAATCACCGACGCTCGCGCTGGAGGTCAACAGGACAAATCGCAGTTCATCGCCCAGAGCGGTGAGTTTGGCTGCCAGTTCCGGCTCGGCATACAACGCTACCGCGGCTTCAAGCGAGCCACCTACGCGCTTGTCGGCGCGCGCCTGCTCAATGACCTTGTTCACTTCACCGCGCACTTTCAAAAGCTCGGTCCAGTAAGCGTCGTTCATGGCTTCGTTATCCGCAAGACCAAACAGGCCTTCGTACCACTCGCCGGTAAACACGTATTTCTCACGCTCACCCGGCAGGTAGCCCCAGACTTCGTCTGCGGTGAAGGAGAGAATCGGCGCCATCCAGCGCACCAGCGCCTCACAGATGTGATACAGCGCGGTCTGGCAGCTGCGGCGCGCCACGCTGTCGGCTTTCGCGGTGTACTGGCGGTCTTTGATGATGTCGAGGTAGAACGACCCCATCTCAACCGAGCAGAAGCGCATCAGGCGCTGCACCACTTCGTGGAAATCGTAATCCTCGTAGGCCTTGAGGATGTCTGCCTGTGCGGCTTTGGCACAGCCCACCGCCCAGCGGTCCAGCACCACCATCTCTTCTGGCTTGACCATGTCTTTTACTGGATCAAAGCCATTGAGGTTTGCCAGCAGGAAGCGTGCGGTGTTACGGATACGGCGATAAGCGTCTGCGGCACGTTTGAGGATCTCATCAGAGACCGCCATTTCGCCGGTGTAGTCGGTAGACGCCACCCACAGACGCAAAATGTCAGCGCCGAGCTTGTTCATGACATCCTGCGGGCTAACGGTGTTGCCGATGGACTTGGACATTTTGCGGCCCTGACCGTCCACGGTGAAGCCGTGGGTCAGTACCTGGCGATACGGTGCTTTGCCCTTCATCGCCGTTGAAATCATCAGCGAGGACATAAACCAGCCGCGATGCTGATCCGAGCCTTCGAGATACATGTCGGCGGCGTGACCGGCAAACTCCGGGCGCACATCCACCACAGAGGCGTGGGTTGAACCGGAGTCAAACCACACGTCGAGGGTGTCCATCACTTTCACGTAGCTGTCAGCGTCGTCACCCATGATGTCGCGCGCGTCGAGATCCCACCACGCCTGGATACCGGCCTCTTCCACGCGTTTTGCCACTGCTTCCATCAGTTCCAGCGTGCGCGGATGCAGTTCTTCAGTGTCTTTATGCACGAACAGCGACATCGGGACGCCCCAGGTGCGCTGGCGCGAGATACACCAGTCCGGGCGGTTAGCGACCATGGACTCAATACGCGCCTGGCCCCAGTCCGGGATCCATTGCACACCTTTGATTTCCTGCAAGGACTGCGCACGCAGGCCTTTTTTGTCCATGCTCACGAACCACTGCGGTGTGGCGCGAAAGATGATTGGCGTTTTGTGACGCCAGCAGCATGGGTAGCTGTGCAGCAGTTTTTCAACGTGCAGCAGCGCGCCTTTCTCGCGCAGCAGCTCAACGACGATATCGTTGGCTTTAAATACGTTCACGCCGTCCAGCGTCGGGTATGTACCCGGCAGGTAGCAACCGTCCGGGCCAACCGGGTTGGCGGTTTCCAGACCGTATTTCTGGCCGATGACGTAGTCGTCCGGGCCGTGGCCAGGTGCAGTGTGTACCGCACCAGTACCGGCGTCGAGAGTGACGTGCTCGCCAAGAATGGCCGGTACGTCAAAGTCGAGGAACGGGTGCGTAAAGCGCATCAATTCAAGCTCTGCACCTTTTGCCGTGCCGAGGACCTGCCAGCTGTCAATACCGGCGCGCTTCATCACGCTTTCAACCAGATCTTTAGCAAGGATCAGCGCCTGGCCGTCAACCTGTACCAGCGCATACTCAAATTCAGGATGCAGCGAAATGGCGCGGTTGGCAGGCAGCGTCCACGGTGTGGTGGTCCAGATAACCAGTGATACCGGGCCTTTCACGTTAGCCGCGCCAAACTTCGCGCTTACCGCAGCGGCGTCAACCGCATGGAAGGCCACGTCGATAGACGGAGAGGTTTTGTCGTAGTATTCCACTTCTGCTTCAGCGAGCGCTGAGCGGCAGTCCACGCACCAGTGCACCGGCTTCGCCCCTTTGAGCAGGTGGCCGTTGCCGATGATTTTACCCAGCGCACGAATGATGTTGGCTTCGGTTTTGAAGTCCATCGTCAGGTAAGGATGGTCCCAGTCACCGAGCACGCCCAGGCGGATAAAGTCTTTACGCTGGCCGTCAACCTGCTCGGCGGCGTATTTGCGGCATGATTCACGGAACTCTGCGGCAGACACTTTCTCACCCGGTTTACCAATCAGCCCTTCAACTTTCAGCTCAATTGGCAGGCCGTGGCAGTCCCAGCCCGGTACGTACGGGGAGTCAAAACCGGAAAGCCCTTTGGACTTCACGATAATATCTTTCAGAATCTTGTTAACCGAGTGACCAATGTGAATGCTGCCGTTTGCATAAGGAGGGCCATCGTGAAGAATGAAGGTTTTTTTACCTTTCTTCGCGTTACGGATGACGTTGTAAAGATTGTCGTCGGTCCAGCGCGCCAGCATGCCCGGTTCGCGCTTAGCGAGGTCGCCGCGCATCGGGAACCCTGTTTCCGGCAAATTCAGGGTGGATTTATAGTCACTCATCAGATTCTCGGTTCCGTATTTCGGTTTGGTTAAAGCATCGATTGCAGGTTCGCGGCTGTAGATTCACGGCGGGTGCGAACATTCATTCCGTTGTATTGAGCCCAAAAAAGGTGCGGGCTGTGATTTCGTCTCGCGCGATTTGCGCTTTCAGTTCGTCCAGCGAGGCAAAGCGCTGTTCATTGCGTATTTTTTTGCGCAGTATGACATCGATATGGCGACCATAAAGGTCCATTGCAACGTCCAGCAGGTGAACTTCTAACTGCTGACGCAGCCCGGCTACGGTCGGGCGGGTGCCGATATTGGCCACCCCCGGCAAGGCTTTTTCACCCAGCCCGTGCACTTCCACGGCATACACGCCTTTCACCGGAGAAACCTGGCGGCGCAGCGGCAGGTTAGCGGTTGGGAAACCGATAGTGCGCCCCAGCTTGTCGCCGTGCACCACGCGCCCGCTAATGGCAAACGGGTGGCCCAGCAGGCTTTCGGCAAGCGGGAGGTCATCTTCGGCTAGCGCCTGGCGCACCGCAGTGCTGCTGATACGCACGCCGCCTTCGCAAAAGGTGTCGGTGCTGACCACGTCAAAGCCATATTCCTCGCCCGCCTTCTGTAATAACAAGAAATCCCCCTGGCGACCAGCGCCAAAGCGGAAATCATCGCCCACGGCCAGATACTGCACGCCAAGGCGCTTAACCAGCAGGTCGCTGACAAAGGTCTGTGCCGTCAGGGCAGCAAAGCGGCGGTCAAAACGCACGCACAGCACGGCATCAATGCCGCACTCAGCCAGATAACGCAACTTGTCACGCAGACGCGTGAGGCGCGCAGGTGCACGCTCGGCGGCAAAAAGCTCCAGCGGCTGCGGCTCAAAAATCATCACCATCACCGGCAGATGACGCCTGCGCCCCTCGGCCACCAGACGCTTAAGCAAAGCCTGGTGCCCACGGTGCACGCCGTCAAAATTACCTATGGTCAACACACAGCCGCGGTGCTCGGCCTTGAGATTATGTATGCCGCGTATCAGCTTCATGACAGGCTCAGAACAGTGGAAATCGGCGGATTATACCTTGTACAGCCGCTAAAATTAACCAACGAATGGCCCGTTTAGCATAAAGCTACAATGATTTCATCATTATGTTTCTCCCCACAGGTGCAGATGCGGATTTTTATGGCTGAAAAGCTGTATTCGCGCGCCGCAAGCTGATAGAATCCTGCGCCATCATCACGTAACCGGTGCCGGATCATTTACGGCGCTTATTTGCACAAATCCATTGACAAAAGAAGGTCGAACGGGCATATTCCTCGGCCTTTGAATTGTCCACATATGATTATTTGGGAGTTGGACCTTGGCTAATATCAAATCAGCTAAGAAACGCGCCGTACAGTCTGAGAAGCGCCGCAAGCACAACGCTAGCCGTCGCTCCATGATGCGTACCTATATCAAAAAGGTATACGCGGCGATTGCAGCAGGCGATAAAGAAGCTGCACAGAAAGCATTTAACGACATGCAACCGATCGTGGATCGCCAGGCCGCTAAAGGTCTGATCCACAAAAACAAAGCAGCGCGTCATAAGGCTAACCTGGTCGCGCAGATTGTTAAAATGGCGTAATTGCCCTTTTATCAGCTTTGATAAAAAAAACCGGCTCAGGCCGGTTTTTTTATGTCTGCGGTTTAGCGCGGCGGTGGCGCGAACAGCGCTGAGTAATCGCGGTTGCAGATACGCTGTACCGCCGGATGCTGAATCATGCGTTCGGCAAAAATAACGTGGTACTCCTCCATCACGTTATCAATTCGCCCCACTTCGACAATGTCGCCGTCGCGATAAAAGTCCTGGGCATACGACGTAGGTGCAACAAAAATGGCGTTATGGGCCGCGCCAAAGGCCTTCATCAGCGCCGCGTCATCGAATTCCCCGAGAATTTGTACCTTCAGTCCCTGAGTGTTAATCCAGTTGAGCAGATTGCGCCCAAGCATAGAGCGACGCCCAGGGATGAGCAGGCTGCGGGTTTCGAGGCACGCCGGGAAAGGCAGCTCCGGTGCCGGTGTACGACACCAGAAGCTGATGCTGCACTCACCGATTTTCATTGAAAACAGCCCTTCCTGCTGGGTGGAATCAATCGGGCAGTCGGAGAGGATCATATCCAGCTTATGCTGGCTCAGTTGCTCAAGCAGCATTTCATGAGTGGATTCAAAACAACGCAGGCGAATGTGGTCATCATCTTCCACCGCCGTTTCCAGCACGCCGCTCACCAGACTTTTGGAAAGCGCATCCGCCACGCCCACGTCAAACAGCAGGTGCGACTCTTTGCGGTAGTTGATGATATCCA
Organism: Enterobacteriaceae bacterium 4M9; assembly: GCA_010092695.1. GTDB lineage: Bacteria > Pseudomonadota > Gammaproteobacteria > Enterobacterales > Enterobacteriaceae > Tenebrionibacter. The sequence goes on from JAADJJ010000001.1 coordinate 4,164,077, forward strand.
TCATCTCCTGGCTCAGGCTGAACATCCGGTCGGCATAGCGAAATACCAGCTGCCCCAGTTCCGAAGGTTCAAGCCCGCGCCCTTTACGCTTAAACAGCTTTCCCTGTAAGCGTTCTTCCAGCGCCTTGATTTGCCCGGTGATGGTCTGCGGCGTGAGGAACAGCATTTCTGCTGCCCCCACCACCGAGCCTGCCCGGCACACATGCCAGAAGTAATAAAGATGGTTGTAATTGATATGTGACACAAAAATCCTCTCTGAGCCGCGCCGGGCCATTCAATCAGGCCGTAGTAGAAAACCGCGCCCTCAACATGCAATAGCCCACTATAGCGGAGAGCACTGAACCAATCAGAATGCCAAGCTTGGCAAAGCCTATCAGCGCAGGTTCGATGTCACTAAACGCCAGTGAGGTGATAAATATCGACATGGTAAAACCGATACCGCACAGCACACCGATGGCGAGAATGTCCCGGAAGGTGGTGCCTTCGGGCAACGACACCAGTTTGAACTTCAGCCCCAGCCAGCAGAATATCCCCACGCCCAGCGGCTTACCAACCAACAAACCGGCAATGATCCCCAGCGGCAGCAGGGAGAACAGACCGCCCGGCGTCACACCCTGAAGCGACACGCCCGCATTGGCAAACGCAAACAGCGGCAGAATAAGAAAGGCAACCCACGGGTGCAGGATATGCTCAAGCTCATTCGCTGGCGAATAGCCACGCTCTTTCTTAAGCGGGATAAGAAAGCCGATGATGACGCCCGCAAGCGTAGCGTGAACGCCGGATTTAAGTACCGCAGTCCACAGCACCACGCCCACTAACAAATAAAGGCCGATGCGCCGCACGTTTAACAGATTCATCACGACCAGTACAGCGATGGCCGCCGCGGCCACGCCAAGAGAAAGCAGCGACAGTTGATGGGTATAAAACAGGGCTATGATGACAATGGCACCTAAATCATCAATGATTGCCAGCGCCATCAGAAAGACCTTGAGTGCCACGGGTACACGACTGCCCAGCAGCGCCAGCACGCCGAGTGCAAAGGCGATGTCGGTTGCCGCCGGAATGGCCCAGCCTGAGCGCGTGACCGGGTCGGCTGCGTTGAACATCAGGTAAATCAGCGCAGGCATCACCATACCGCCGATGGCGGCAATCACCGGGAAGGTGGCCCTCTGGCGGCTGGCGAGCGTACCGGTAAGCAGTTCGCGCTTCACTTCCAGCCCAACCAGCAGGAAAAACGCCGCCATCAGCGCATCGTTAATCCAGAGCAGCATATTTTTATGGATCTCAAGGCTACCAACCTTCAGATCAACCGGTAGATTGAGGAACGTGAAGTACAGGTCACGCGTACCGCTTAAATTCGCCATACACATGGCAAGCGCCGCGGCAATGATAAGGAGAACGCCACTAGCGGCGTCACTGTGGAAAAAACGTTGCAGGAGTTTCATTATCAGACTTTCTCGTAATGCAAAACCGAAGTGATACGATCATAGGCCAGACTGAAACATCGGTAAAATAAGTTTATAACTGGCGAAATACTCGCTTTTTACGAAAGATAAAAAACATAACCTTATGAAATATAATGAATAGCATTTAATGTTTTGATATTGAAAGCATTAATGAAAAATGTGCATTCAGCAAGAGGGCGAATCGTGACATATCAGGACATAAAAAAACCTTAAGGGAGCAGGCTCGCCTTAAGGTTTTTTACTCAACCAGACTGAGGTTAGCGAGTCAGGTCGTCAAAGAACTTCTTCACACCGTCGAAAAAGCTTTTGGAACGCGGGCTATTTTTCTCGCCCGTTGGCCCACCAAAGCTTTCCTGCAAGTCCTTAAGCAACTGCTTCTGCTTATCGTTAAGGCCCACCGGCGTTTCAACCACCACGCGGCACAGCAGGTCGCCCTGCGCCCCGCCGCGCACTGACTTCACGCCTTTGCCACGCATGCGAAACAGTTTACCGGTCTGGGTTTCGCCCGGGACTTTCAGCTTCACGCGACCGTCCAGCGTCGGTACTTCAATTTCACCGCCCAGCGCCGCCATGGCAAAGTTAATCGGCACTTCGCAGTAGAGGTTATTGCCTTCACGCTCGAAGATCGGGTGCGCTTTCACCTGCACCTGAACGTACAAATCGCCTGACGGTGCGCCGTGCTCGCCGGCTTCACCTTCACCCGAAAGACGAATGCGGTCTCCGGTATCCACACCGGCCGGGATTTTCACCGACAGTGTTTTGGTCTTCTCTACGCGACCGTGGCCGTGGCACTTGTTGCACGGGTCTTTAATCAGCGTACCGCGGCCCTGGCAGTGCGGACAGGTCTGCTGCACGGTGAAGAAGCCCTGGCGCATCTGCACCTGGCCGGAGCCGTGACAGGTCGAACAGGTCTGCGGCTGAGAGCCCGCTTTTGCGCCGCTGCCGTGGCACACGTCGCACTCTTCAAGCGTCGGGATACGGATTTCTTTACTGACACCGCGCACGGCTTCTTCGAGCGACAGCTCCATGTTGTAGCGTAAATCAGCGCCACGTGCCGCACGCTGGCGACCACGGCCACCGCCGAAGATATCGCCGAACACGTCACCAAAGATATCGCTGAAGTCAGCACCGCCGCCGCCAAAACCGCCGCCGCCGTAGCCGCCACCGCCGCCCTGTTCAAAGGCTGCGTGGCCGTACTGGTCGTAGGCCGCACGCTTTTGCGCATCGGTCAGGATTTCATAGGCTTCTTTGATTTCTTTAAATTTGCTTTCCGCGTCTTTATCACCCTGGTTACGGTCCGGGTGGTATTTCATGGCCAGACGCTTATAGGCCTTTTTGATTTCGCGCTCTTCTGCGCTCTTATCAACGCCTAAAATCTCGTAATAATCTTTCTTCGCCATCGTTTTAAGTCTGCCCTAACAAGCGAGCACGGGCGTAGAGGATAACCCCGACGCCCGTGCTGGTTTATCTACCCTGCATCAGGGCGATTATTTTTTGTCTTTTACTTCTTCAAACTCTGCGTCAACAACATCGTCGTCTTTCGCATTGTCTGCAGAAGTCTCAGCGCCGCCAGCCTGCTGAGCATGCTGCTGCTGAGCGATTTCCATCAGTTTGGCGGAAGCCTGAGCCAGCGCCTGCATTTTGGCTTCGATGTCGGCTTTATCTTCACCTTTCAGCGACGTTTCCAGCGCGCTCAGCGCAGATTCGATAGCCGTTTTGTCGTCTGCTGGCAGCTGCTCACCGGCTTCTTCCACCTGCTTACGGGTGCTGTGCACCAGATGGTCAGCCTGGTTGCGGGTCTGTACCAGTTCTTCAAACTTACGGTCAGCTTCAGCGTTGGCTTCAGCTTCGTTCACCATTTTCTGGATTTCATCTTCGTTCAGACCGGAAGACGCTTTAATGGTGATTTTCTGCTCTTTACCGCTGTTTTTGTCTTTCGCAGACACGTGCAGAATACCGTCTGCATCGATGTCAAAGGTGACTTCAATCTGCGGCATACCGCGCGGCGCCGGGCTAATCCCGTCCAGGTTAAACTGGCCCAGAGATTTGTTGTCGGACGCACGTTTACGCTCACCCTGCAGCACATGGATGGTTACTGCAGACTGGTTGTCTTCTGCAGTAGAGAACACCTGGCTGTGCTTGGTCGGGATGGTGGTGTTTTTAGTGATGAGCGAGGTCATCACGCCACCCATGGTTTCGATACCCAGAGACAGCGGGCTCACGTCCAGCAGCAGCACGTCTTTCACATCACCGGCCAGTACGCCGCCCTGAACTGCGGCACCCACTGCAACAGCTTCGTCCGGGTTCACGTCTTTACGCGGCTCTTTACCAAAGAACTCGGCAACTTTCTTCTGCACCATCGGCATACGGGTCTGGCCGCCAACGAGGATAACGTCGTTGATGTCAGAAACCGACAGGCCAGCGTCCTGCAACGCCACTTTCAGCGGGTCGATAGAACGGTTCACCAGGTCTTCAACCAGGCTTTCCAGTTTCGCACGGGTCACTTTGATGTTCATGTGCTTCGGACCGGTCGCGTCTGCGGTAACATACGGCAGGTTCACGTCGGTCTGCTGCGCAGAAGACAGCTCAATTTTCGCTTTTTCAGCCGCTTCTTTCAGGCGCTGCATCGCCAGCGGATCGTTACGCAGATCGATACCCTGATCTTTCTTGAACTCATCCACCAGGTAGTTGATCAAACGGTTATCGAAGTCTTCGCCGCCCAGGTGAGTGTCACCGTTGGTCGCCAGTACTTCAAAGGTTTTCTCGCCGTCCACTTCATCGATTTCGATGATGGAGATATCAAACGTACCGCCGCCGAGGTCGTAAACGGCAATGGTGCGGTTGCCGGTTTCTTTATCCAGACCGTAAGCCAGCGCTGCGGCAGTCGGTTCGTTAATGATACGTTTTACTTCCAGACCCGCGATACGACCGGCGTCTTTGGTAGCCTGACGCTGCGCGTCGTTAAAGTAGGCCGGAACGGTAATGACCGCTTCAGTCACTGGCTCGCCCAGGTAATCCTCGGCGGTTTTCTTCATTTTTTTCAGGACTTCGGCAGAAATCTGCGGCGGCGCCATTTTCTGGCCTTTCACGTCCAGCCATGCGTCACCGTTATCGGCAGCAATGATTTTGTACGGCATGATGGATTCGTCACGCTGTACTTCTTCGTCCTGGAAGCGACGGCCAATCAGGCGCTTGATAGCAAACAGGGTGTTCTGCGGGTTGGTTACTGCCTGACGTTTAGCCGGCTGGCCCACCAGAGTCTCACCGTCCTGCGTGTAAGCGATGATTGAAGGCGTGGTACGGTCGCCTTCTGCGTTCTCGAGCACGCGTGCCTGAGTGCCATCCATAATTGCTACACAAGAGTTGGTGGTCCCCAGGTCGATACCAATAATTTTACCCATCTAAAACGTCTCCACTAAAAATTCGTCATCATGGTTGTGAACCTGTAATAAGGGCAAAAGTGTCTATTTCAACTGCCCGGCTGTGGTTTTTTCAGGTCCAACAACATTCGGTTGATTACTAAATGGGGCCAGCCGCCTGGTCATCAAGGGGGCAAGTCAAATTTTTTTCATTTCTGGCCCTTTCAGATCATTGAACGCGCCCCCGCGCCCCTTTATCATGCCGCGCCCACTGCTGGAGTAGCGGTTTCGGGCGGCACCTTTTTCTACTTTTGCTTTTTATTAATGATTGATGAGGAATTATGGGCAACACTTCGTTGGCTAATCCAGCTCCGCTCGGCCTGATGGGTTTCGGCATGACCACCATTCTGCTGAATTTGCACAATGCCGGCTTTTTCCCGATGGATGTGACCATCCTGGCGATGGGCATTTTCTACGGCGGCCTGGCGCAAATCTTTGCTGGCCTGATGGAATATAAGAAGAACAATACCTTTGGCGTGACCGCATTTACCTCCTACGGCTGCTTCTGGCTGACGCTGGTCGCTATTCTGCTGATGCCGAAAATGGGTCTGGCAGATGCGGCTGACGGCCACTTCCTGGGTGCCTACCTTGGCCTGTGGGGCGTCTTCACCCTGTTTATGTTCTTTGGCACGCTCACCGGTCCACGCATGCTGCAGTTCGTGTTCCTGAGCCTGACCGTTCTGTTCGCCTTGCTGTGCATTGGCCACCTGGTCGACAGCGAAAGCATTGTGCGCGTTGCCGGTTGGGTTGGCATTGTCTGTGGCGCCAGCGCGTTTTATCTGGCGATGGGCGAAGTGCTCAATGAGCAGCACGGCCGCACCGTTCTGCCGATTGGCGAACGCCACTAATTGAAAAAACGCCCTCGCATGAGCAATGCCAGTCACTTAAGCATTTTTATGAATAGAAATTCATTGTAATGCTTAAGAATGTGACACTTTTTAAGGCCCGAGTCATCGGGCCTTTTTTCTTTCCTTGAAACAAATAAGCAGCGCACTCATTCGTTTTTAAGGTGCACAGGCATACAGTGTGGGGGTGCTGACCCCCGCTGAAATCGGCGAACCGGAGGCGTGAAGACAAGGTCAGCCCGCCAGGGATGGCGGGCTGAGGCGAAACGAGACAGGATGTCGAGTCGAGCCGGCCGCAGGCGCAGCGCCGGGAGGTGAGCGCACCGCGAAGCGGCGATTTCCTGGCGGGGCCGCCGGAGATTGCAAAGAGGGCCGCGGTGGCCCTCTTTGCCCGTTCACCGCAAATGAAGTCCCATTTGTTGTCGGGCTTCAGGTGAACGGAACATCCACCACTCCTTAAATGAACAGCATTACCCTGGCATGAGGGCGTTTTTCTTACTCGCTCACCAACGCACCCTGTGCGCTTTGCTTTTCCTGCTCTCGTGCACTCAGCAGCCAGACACCCAGCCCCAGGCCCATTAACGCCAGCGCCAGCACGTACCAGGCCGGCGCATGCGGCGAGAAGCGCATCATCAGCGTCACCACAATCGGCGTCATGCCGCCAAAAATCGCGTAAGACACGTTGTAGGAAAAAGAGATGCCGCTAAAGCGCACCGCCGCCGGGAAGGCTCGCACCATCACAAACGGCACCGCCCCCACCACACCCACGCTCAGGCCCGCCAGTCCGTAACAGATGAACAGCGCGCTGGTTGAACTGGCCGCATGGTGATAGAAAAGCCAGCTAAACAGCGCCAGCAGCAGGCTACCGACAATAAAAGTGATGCCAGAGCCAAACCGGTCTGCTGACAGCCCCGCCAGCAAACAGCCGAGACACAGCATAATAATTGCCACGCTATTGGCCTGAAGCGTGAGCGCCGGGGCCATCGCAAACTGCGTTTGCAGCCACACGGGTGCCATCAGAATGACCACGACAATGCCCGCCGAGAGCAGCCAGGTCAGCAGCATGGAGACCACCACGCCCGCTTTATGGTTCTGCACCACCGCTTTAATCGGCAGTTCGTCGGCAAGCTGCTTGCGCTTTTGCATTTCGATAAAGACCGGCGTTTCCTGCAGCCAGCGGCGCAGGTACATTGCCAGCAGGCCAAACGCGCCCCCCAGCAGGAACGGAATACGCCAGCCACCGTCCAGAATGGCCTGCTGCGTAAACCAGGTATTAAGCAGCGTTGCGACCACCGAGCCCAGTAAAATACCGATGGTCAGCCCTGCCGTCAGCGTGCCGCAGGCGATGCCGGTGCGCCGCGCCGGGACATGCTCGGCCACAAATACCCAAGCCCCCGGCACTTCGCCGCCGATAGCCGCCCCCTGCATAATACGCAGCAGTAGCAACAGTAAAGGGGCAGCAATGCCGAGCGTGGCATAAGTCGGCAGCAAACCGATAGCCAGCGTCGGGAGCGCCATCAGAAGAATACTCAGGGTAAACATTTTCTTGCGCCCGACTTTGTCGCCAAAGTGAGCCATGATGATGCCGCCCAACGGGCGCGCCAGATATCCAGCAGCAAAAATGCCAAACGTCTGCACCTGGCGCAGCCATTCGGGAATATCTGCCGGAAAGAACAGCGCGCCGACAGCGGCGGCAAAAAAGACGAAGATGATAAAGTCGTAGAATTCCAACGCGCCGCCGAGGGCGGCCAGCGTCAGCGTTTTGTAATCCTGGCGGTTAAGAGGTCGTGTGTGTTGTGTCATAAGCTTCCGGGCCTTTTATTGGTTGCTGCTAAGGAGTGACCGTCCCGGTCCTGAGCCATCAGCGCATTTATGGTGTACTGGTTGCTTTCCGTTTCATGTAAAGCAAAGATGACTATAAAACGGAAAGCGTCACAGCGACCACAGGCACGAAAGTTTATGGCATGAAATGATTATCTTCAGGATATTGTTTCACGACGTGCGCTTTTGGGACGAAAAGCCGCTACAACCTCAGGATGAGTCTCTACATACGGCCCTTCCAGCAACTGTACGCAATACGGTACGCTTGCAAAAATACCGTGCACCAGCACATTCCCGGCCTCGTCCTTTACGCCAGTCAGCGTTTCTTCAATCGCCTTCGGCTGGCCGGGCAGATTGAGGATCAGCGCCTGCTTGCGAATCACGCCCACCTGGCGAGAAAGAATGGCCGTTGGCACAAAACGCAGGCTCACCTGGCGCATCTGCTCGCCAAACCCCGGCATTTCACGGTCAGCAATCGCCAGCGTGGCATCGGGCGTTACGTCACGCCGTGCTGGCCCGGTGCCGCCGGTGGTCAGCACCAGATGGCAGCCCATTTCATCCACCAGCTCGCACAATGTCTGTTCAATAATCGGTTGTTCGTCGGGGATGAGGCGCTTTTCAAGGATAAATGGCGTTGCCAGCGCTTTGGCTAGCCAGCTTTCTAACGCCGGGATGCCTTTATCTTCATAAATGCCGCTGGAGGCGCGGTCGGAGATGGAAACGAGTCCAATACGAAAGGTATTCATAGCTATTCCGCAATCATCAGGTTCTTACACGGAATAATACACGCAGGAAGGTACTACAGACAAAAACGCGAAGAAAAGCGTGGCCGGAGAACCCGGCCACAGAGCGATTACAGCAGTTCGCTGACCATTTTTTCCAGTTTTTCCTGGTCAATGGCAAACTTGCGGATACCTTCGGCCAGTTTATCAACCGCCATCGGATCCTGGTTATGCTGCCACAGGAACGCCGATTCACTCAGACGCGCCGGACGTGCTTTCACTTCACCGCTAAACGCGAGCTTACGCTCAACGCCGCCGTCTGCTTCAGCCAGTTCTTTGAGCAGAGCCGGAGCAATAGTCAGGCGGTCGCAGCCTGCCAGCGCCAGGATTTCACCCACGTTACGGAAGCTTGCGCCCATCACCACGGTTTCATAGCCGTGCTCTTTGTAATAAGAGTAAATTTCGCTCACGGAAACCACGCCCGGATCTTCATCTGCGGCGTACTCTTTTTTATCGGTATTGGCTTTGTACCAGTCCAGAATACGGCCCACAAACGGGGAGATCAGGTAAACGCCCGCTTCCGCACAGGCACGCGCCTGAGCAAAGGAGAACAGCAGCGTCAGGTTACAGTTGATGCCTTCTTTTTCCAGCTGTTCAGCAGCGCGAATGCCCTGCCAGGTTGACGCCAGCTTAATCAGAATGCGCTCGTTGCTGATGCCTGCATCGTTGTAGAGCTTAATCAAACGTTTCGCTTTGGCAATGCTGCCTTCGGTGTCGTAAGACAGGCGCGCATCCACTTCGGTCGAAATACGCCCTGGGATCAGTTTGAGGATCTCAAGACCGATGTTAACGGCCAGTTTGTCGGTTGCATCCACAACCTGCTGTGCACGGTCGCTGCTCTGGCTTTTTGCCCAGGTGACAGCTTCGTCAATCAGTTTACGGTATTCAGGAATTTGTGCTGCGTTGAGAATCAGGGAAGGGTTGGTCGTGGCATCCTGCGGCTGGTACAGCTTCATTGCCGCGATGTCTCCGGTGTCGGCCACCACGGTGGTGAACTGACGCAGGGAGGTCAATTTATCCGTCATGATACTATTTCTCTTAGAAACGCTATGTTAGGGAGATGTAACCGGTCTTACCCGATAATATCACGCGACACTTTTGGCGCAACCGAAGTCATCACAACGTGCACGCTGTGGTAAACTTCCCCCAATAAAAATCAGGGGTAATACGGTTTCCAGGCCGTATAAGGGACTGAGCAGGAGAGTCAAAAGAACATCAATGCGCTATTTTTTAATTTTTATCAATGACCTGCTCTGGGGCTCCGTCATGATTTATCTGCTCGCAGGAGCAGGTCTGTGGTTTCTTTGGCTGATTCGCCGTCTTCCTCTGCGCTATTTCAGCGCTTTCTCTGCCGCCCTGAAAAAAAACAACGCCGCCCCTGGCGGCAGCATCACGCCCTTTCAGGCACTCACTATTGCATTTGCCGCTCGCGCCGGGAGTGGGAACCTTGTTGCCGCTGCACTGGCACTGATTGCAGGTGGCCCTGGCGCCATTTTCTGGATGTGGATAGCCAGTCTGCTCGGTATGGCAATCACGTTTGCTGAATGTGCGCTGGCCCAGCTTTACCGGCGGCGGGATAACAAAGGCCAACTGCGCGGCGGCCCAGCCTGGTACATGGAGCATGCGCTGGGCATGTACTGGATTGCCCGGCTGTTTGCCGTCTTACTGGTGCTCACCTTCGGTTTTCTTTTCAACGCACTCCAGGCTAACGCGATTAGCAGGGTAGCAAGCTTCACCTTCAACCTGCCGACAGAAGCCAGCGCCGTGCCGCTGGTAGTGCTGGTGGTCTTAATGGTGCGTCGCGGTATTCAGGGGATTGCCCGGCTTACCCAGTGGCTGGTGCCGCTATTTGCGCTGGCGTGGATAATCCCGAGTCTTGGCGTTCTTATCTGGCATATTGACCGCCTGCCGGACATTCTCTGGGCCATTTTGAGTGGTGCCTTTGGCTGGCATTCTGCTGCAGCAGGCGCTATGGGCTACACACTGGGTCAGGCACTGAACAATGGCTTTCAGCGCGGCATGTTTTCCAGTGAAGCTGGACTGGGGTCTACTCCTAACGTTGCAGGTGCCACGGCGGGTGCTCTGCAACATCCCGCTTCTCAGGGCATCGTACAGATTATGGGAGTTGTCATCGACACGCTGGTGATAGGCTCCCTCTCTGGTGCCTTGCTGCTGCTGTCGGGTGTTATGGATAACGCCAGCTTGCCGATTGATGGTCATATGATGATGTACAACGCCATGAATGTGCTGCTGGGCTCCTGGGGTGGCAATCTCATTATCCTGGTGTTCTGCTGTTTCGCTTTTATCTCCATTGCAGCAAACGTGGTGTATGCAGAAAACAACCTCGGATTTTTGACCAGCGTCAGCCCTTACCAAAGCATCCTCTTTCGTGCGGGGGTCGCGGCCATGGTGGCACTCGGTTGTTTCGTGAGTATGCCGTCGGTGTGGCAGCTGGCAAAAATCGCGATGGCAGTGATGGCTATTATCAATCTGCTCGCTATTTTGATGCTCGCGCCTGTGGTGAAAATTATCATCAGCGACTGGCTGCGCCAGCGTAAGCTGGGTCTGGACCCGGTGTTTGATCCCACTCACTATCCTGAACTCAATCTGTCACTTGAACCCGGCGTCTGGGATAACCACACACCCGGCAGCTATCAGGAACGCAATCACAGCCATCGGCTGTGACAGCAAGCCAGAGCGGCTAAAAATTTGGTACAGTATCGCCATCTCACTGGGAAGGAAAAGCGATGCTCATTCTAATTTCTCCGGCCAAAACGCTGGACTACCAAAGCCCTCTGGCAACCGATCGTCACACCCAGCCCGAACTGCTGAGCTATTCCCAGCAGCTGATTCGCGAAGCGCGCAAACTGTCTGCTGCGCAGATAGCCTCGCTGATGAGCATCAGCGATAAGCTGGCATCGCTTAACGCCACTCGCTTTCACGACTGGACCCCGGAATTTAGCGCGCAAAACGCGCGCCAGGCCATTCTGGCGTTTAAAGGCGATGTCTACACAGGACTGCAGGCTGAAACCTTCAGCGAAGAGGATTTTGACTTTGCCCAGCGCCACCTGCGCATGCTCTCGGGCCTGTACGGCGTGCTGCGCCCGCTGGACCTGATGCAGCCCTATCGCCTGGAAATGGGCATCAAACTTGAGAACAAAAAAGGCAAAGACCTCTACAGCTTCTGGGGCGATATCATCACGAACACGCTTAACGAAGCCCTTTCAGAACAAGGTGACGATATCGTCATTAACCTCGCCTCGGACGAGTACTTTAAGTCGGTGAAAACGGCAAAACTGAAAGCCAGGCTCATCAAACCGGTATTTCTTGATGAGAAAAACGGCAAGTTTAAGGTCATCAGCTTTTATGCCAAGAAAGCGCGCGGCCTGATGAGCCGCTACATCATCGAAAACCGCCTGACCAAACCCGAGCAGCTGACGGCGTTTAACAGCGAAGGTTATTTCTTTGATGAGGCTGATTCAAATGCGCATGAACTGGTGTTTAAACGCCACGAGCAGTAGTTGCTGCGCTCAGCCATAACGGGCAAACAACAAAAGGGAAGATGCCAATATCTTCCCTTTTTACTACGAGCCGTACAGTCCGCAGCGGCAAAGATACCAGGCACAGCGCAACAACCGTGACATTTCTGGTGCCAGACCAATGCCATGAGTTTCAACATTGCCACCTCTCCCTCTTCGCTTAAGTGACGGTACTGCTGCTGATAATGCCTCACCGATAAATCACACGCCCTTTGCGTCTCCATTTGTACCTGTGCTGAGTAACGGCATAAAAAAACCGCTCCAGGGGAGCGGTTTTTTAGCGACACGTTTTGTCTGTTACTTCATCAGTAACGCACGCAGCGCGCTGAAATCAGCTGGCAGGTTAACCGACAGCAGCGGCTTGTCCGCGCGCTCTGCAAGCTCAGGCGGCAGCGCCAGCGTTTCACCCAGGATCTCTTCCACGCTTTCTTTGAACTTCGCCGGATGTGCGGTCCCCAGGAACAGGCCAAACTCGCCCGGTTGCAGGTCATCGCGCAGCGCACGCCAGGCCACAGCGGCATGCGGTTCAGAAACGTAACCCAGACCTTTAAGCTCACGCACCGCCGCCCGGGTGGTTTCTTCATCCACCGCCGCATAACCCAACTCTTTAAGCTGCCAGATTTTGCGACGGAACAGCTCTTCCACGCGCGGCCAGTTGTTCGGTTGGCTGACGTCCATCGCGTTCGACAGCGTCGCAACGGTGGCTTTCGGTGTCCACTCGCCGCTTTGCAGATAGCGTGGCACGGTGTCGTTAGCGTTGGTGGCAGCAATAAAGCGTTTTACCGGCAGGCCCAGCGCTTTTGCCAGCAGGCCAGCAGTCAGGTCGCCAAAGTTGCCGCTTGGCACAGAGATAACCAGCTGGTTACGTGCTTCCTGCGGCAGCTGTGCGACAGCTTCAAAGTAGTAGCAAATCTGCGCCAGCAGGCGGCTGATGTTAATGGAGTTCGCCGAGTTCAGGCCCAGTGCCTGCTTAAGCTCTTCATCATCAAACGCCTGTTTTACCAGCGCCTGGCAGGCATCAAAGTCGCCTTCAACGGCCACCGTTTCGATATTGCCGCCAAGCGTGCAGAACAGTTTCTCCTGCAACGGGCTGATTTTGCCGCGCGGATAGAGGATAACCACGCGCACGTTTTTCATGCCGTAAAACGCGTGCGCAACGGCTGCACCGGTATCGCCAGAGGTTGCCGTCAGAATCGTGACCGGCTTGTCGCCGCTGATGTGCGACAGCATCTGCGCCATAAAGCGCCCGCCAAAGTCCTTAAACGCCAGCGTCGGGCCATGGAACAGTTCCAGACAGGCTACGTCATCGCTCACCTTCGCCACCGGTGCCGGGAAAGCAAATGCGCTGCGCACGCGCTCTTCGAGAATTTGTGCAGGAATTTCGTCGCCAATAAAGGCAGAGAGGATTTTGCCGCTGCGGCTGACAAAGTCCATCTCCAGCATGGCGTCGATATCTGTGAGGGAAAATTCCGGCAACTCATGCGGGAAAAACAGCCCCTGCTGTTTCCCCAGTCCCTGCGTGACGGCCTGCGCAAAGCTGACCTGTTCGTTATGATCTTTCAGATTGTAGAGTTTCATACGTTATCCCAGTACTCGTGCGCCCGCGGTATCCAGACGGCAAATATGAACGAAGCCTTCATCATTTTGTAAATAGTGCTGGCTGAGCCAGCCAGCCATGCGTTGTGCAACATCCTGACTGCCGCACACGGTAAACAGCGTCGGCCCGGAGCCGGAAATCCCACAGGCCAGTGCGCCCATTTCACTGGCCGCCTGGCGCGCTTCTTTAAAGCCCGGCAGCAACTGGGTGCGGTACGGCTCAGCAATGACATCACGCATCAATGCTGCCGCAAGCGCTGGCTGGCGCGTGTGGCAAGCGTGAATAAAACCGGCCAGATAACGACCGTGGCTCACGATATCCTTACGGGAATACTGGGCAGGCAATATGGCCCGTGCCTCAGCAGTAGACACTTTAATGCCCGGATAGGCCATCACCCAGAACCAGTCGTCAAAGCCCGGTACTGACTGGCTGATGACGCCCTGCTCTTCAAGCATCAACTGCATACCGCCTAAAAAGCACGGTGCCACGTTATCGTAGTGCACGCTACCTGAGATGCGCCCTTCCTGCTCGCCCATCAGCGCCAGCAGTTCGGTATCATTTAGCGGCTTGCCGCAGTGCTCGTTGAGCGCCATCAGGGCCGCCACCACAGAGCAGGCGCTGGAGCCCAGCCCGGAGCCAATCGGCATATTCTTTTCCAGCGTCATCACGACCGGCACGTTTTTGCCAAGCTTTTCACAAAAACGCTCCCAGCACTGATACACGATATTCTCGCGTGGCTCTGGCGGCAGCTTACTGACAAAGCGCCCGACGTTTTTCAGACTGAAATCCGCAGCAGTTTCAACGCTGACGCAGTCGCCCAGCAGTGTTCCATCTACCGGCGACACGGCCGCACCCAGCACATCAAAGCCCACGCTGACGTTGCCAATTGAGGCTGGGGCATACACTTTAACCATCTTAAACTCCTGAATTCCATGACAGAGTGCGCAGCAGATCCGCAAACACGCCTGCGGCCGTCACATCGTTGCCGGCACCGTAGCCACGCAGCACCAGCGGCAGCGGCTGATAATAGTGGCTGTAAAACGCCAGGGCGTTTTCACCGTTTTTCACTTTAAACAGCGGATCGTTACCATCCACCGCTTCAATCCTGACGCGGCAAACGCCATCTTCTTCAATCAGGCCAACGTAACGCAGCACTTTGCCCGCATCGCGTGCCTGAGCAACACGCATGGAAAACTCACTATCAAGCTCAGGCAGACGGGCCATAAAGCTTTCCACATCGCCTTCGGCGTCAAACGTAGCGGGCAGCACTGGCTCTACCAGGATATCACTCAACTCAAGCTGATAACCGCTTTCGCGTGCCAGAATCAGCAGCTTACGCGCCACATCCATACCGGAGAGATCGTCACGCGGATCCGGCTCAGTGTAGCCAAGCTCGCGCGCACTGCGGGTCGCTTCAGACAGCGTCACGCCCTCATCCAGTTTGCCAAAAATAAAGGACAGCGACCCGGACAGAATACCGGTAAAGCGCTGTAGCTCATCGCCCGCGTTAAGCAGGTTTTGCAGGTTTTCAATAACCGGCAGACCCGCGCCAACGTTGGTGTCGTACAGGAACTTACGGCGCGAGCGTGCAGCAGCCACGCGCAGTTGGTGATAGTAGGCCATTGACGAGGTGTTGGCCTTTTTGTTTGGCGTGACCACGTGAAAGCCTTCGTTAAGGAAGTCCACATACTGGCTGGCCACCGCCTGGTTAGAGGTGCAGTCGACAATCACCGGGTTTAGCAGGTGATATTCCTTCACCAGACGAATTAAACGCCCCAGGTTGAACGACTCAGACGCCTCTGCCAGCGCCGGGCGCCAGTTTTCCAGATCAAGGCCGTGGACGTTGGTCAGCATCGCGCGCGAGTTAGCCACCCCGCAAACGCGCAGGTCGATATTCTTTTTCTTAAGCCAGGCCTGCTGGCGCTTAAGTTGCTCCAGCAGCGCACCACCGACACCGCCCACGCCAATGACAAAGACCTCAATCACCTGCTCGGTGTTAAACAGCATCTGGTGCACCACGCGCACGCCGGTGGTGACATCGTCGTTGTTAATCACAACGGAGATAGAGCGCTCAGAGGAGCCCTGGGCAATGGCAATAATATTGATACGCGCACGCGCAAGGGCGGCAAAGAACTTCGCGGAGATCCCGCGCAGGGTGCGCATACCGTCGCCTACTACCGAAATAACCGCCAGGCGTTCAACAATGGCCAGCGGCTCCAGCAGCCCCTCTTTAAGTTCAAGCTTAAACTCCTCTTCCAGCGCGCGACGGGCGCGGGCGCAGTCGCTCTGCGGTACGCAGAAACTGATGCTGTATTCAGAAGAAGACTGGGTAATCAGCACAACCGAGATACCGCTGCGCGACATGGTGGCAAATACGCGCGCCGCCATACCGACCATTCCTTTCATGCCCGGACCGGAAACGCTGAACATCGCCATGTTATTGAGATTCGAAATGCCTTTAACCGGCATATCATCCTGCTCGCCGCTCTTCTCACCGATGAGCGTGCCAGGTGCATCCGGGTTACCGGTATTTTTAATCAGGCATGGGATCTGGAACTGGGCGATGGGGGAGATAGTACGGGGATGCAGCACTTTAGCGCCGAAGTAGGATAGCTCCATCGCTTCGTGCCATGACATTGATTTTAACAGTCTGGCATCAGGCACCTGGCGCGGATCGCAGGTATAAACGCCATCAACGTCGGTCCAGATTTCACAGCACTCAGCACGCAGGCAGGCGGCCAGCACCGCGGCAGAATAATCGGAGCCGTTACGCCCCAGCACCACCAGTTCACCTTTTTCATTTCCGGCAGTGAACCCTGCCATCAGAATCATATGGTCAGCCGGAATGCGGCTTGCAGCGATGCGTCGGGTGGATTCAGCGATATCCACGGTAGATTCTAGATAGTGCCCCACAGCCAACAACTTCTCAACCGGGTCAATAACCGTCACGCTCTTACCGCGCGCCTCCAGCAACGCTGCCATGATGGCGATAGACATCTTTTCGCCACGGCAAATCAGCCCGGCATTGACGCTGTCAGGGCACTGACCAAGCAGGCTGATGCCGTGCAGCACGTGCTTAATCTGCGCAAACTCCTGGTCCACAAACGCCTTCATACGAGCGTGTGGGAATCCCGGTTGCATCTTTGCCAGCCCCTGCAACAGATCGTCAAAAATGCGCTCGGCATCGCTGATATTCGGTAAAGCATCCTGACCGGCGATGGTTTTTTCAATCATCGCTACAAGGTGGTTGGTAATCTTCGCAGGTGCAGAAAGTACGGTTGCGACCTGTCCCTGTCCGGTTTTGCTTTCCAGAATATCGGCAACGCGCGCAAAGCGCTCTGCATTCGCTACCGATGTACCGCCAAATTTCAACACTCGCATGCTTTTATTACCCCTTGAATTCAGAACAAAAAAAAGCCCGCTCCTGGCTGGGAGCGGGCTTTTTTCGATGTTTCCTGTACGCGTCAGCCCGCCCCGTTACCTGTGGTAATGGTGGTGGTAATAATGGTGATAGTCAGGCCGTTGCGAATCATGATGTGTGTGCTCTACTACATTTTCCTGTCGTGTATTCCTATTGGATAAAGTATCTGCGCTGGCAGGTCAACGAATATTTAAATTACTTACCGTTATCACCCGTCGCCCACCCAGCGGCATTTCGCCAAAAAACCTTGAAATACCACCAGGGCACGACAGTAAAGCAGAGAAAACAACCAGCCATCATTCATATATCAGATTTTTAATCTGTTAACTTTTTTTCGATATCATGAAGTAAGCGATGCAGCATGGCCGTATCGCGCTGCCCTAAAAAGCCCAGGCGCTGGTGTAGCCAGTCGGCCATTTTTTTATCATCCGCCACTTCCAGCTTTTCAAGCAACGCCTCAACACGCGTTCGCAAGGCCGCCAGTTGCCCTGTTGCCACCGGCGTTTCAGAAGCGGCCTCAACGCCCGTAAGTGACGCTAACTGGGCGCAATACACCATCACCGCCTGCCCCAGATTCAGTGAAGGATAGTCGGCCACCATCGGTACGCCTGTCAGGACATCCGCCAGTTCCAGCTCCTCATTCGTTAACCCTGAGTCCTCGCGGCCAAATACCAGGGCGGCCGTCGGCGTCCAGCTGCGCCGTTCGTCCAACAGCGGCAACAACTGCGCCGGTGTGGCGTAATAATGATAACGCGCGCGGCTGCGTGCCGTGGTCGCAACGGTAAAATCCACATCATGCAGTGCAGACGCAAGATCGGGGAAGTCCTGCGCATTATCGATAATCTCTGTTGAGCCATGGGCCACATAGCGCGCCGCAGGCTGGCGGTGCGCCTCACTGTCGACAACACGCAATTCGCTAAAGCCCATCGTTTTCATTGCCCTGGCTGCCGCCCCCACATTCTCTGCCCTGGCGGGCGCCACCAGGATGATAATTAAGCGCATATTCCCTCTTACTCAAAACCAGCACACACCATCTGGAAACAGGTTTTTTCTCATTAAAATGATAATTCGCAGCGAAAATTTACCTTTACGTAACAAAAATCCGCAGCAAAGCGGTATCTTATCCTATAATGAAAGCTGATGTTGCAGGTATCACACTGACGCTGAAATACCCAGAGAAAAATTCGATATCTTACTGTTTAAATTAAATAAATAAGACATTTCTCGACCCCGTTTACGCTTGTTTTTTTGTATCATGCTTAGTGGTAAAGCAAAAAATATATTAATAAAATGTGACAAAGACAGACAATTCGATATGAAGATTTCATCACCCTGTTAACGTGCTACAATTGAAATTGATATATGTCAACGAAGCGTAGTTTTATTGAGTGTCAGAAACTGGGCGCCCTGTTATGTTGCTGTTAAAATGGTAGGATGACAGCCGTTTTTGACACCGTCGGGTCTTGAGGGAACCGGATCCCACGACCAAGCTAATGATGTTGTTGACGTTGATGGAAAGAGCATCAAGAACGCAATTACGTACTTTAGTCATGTTTTAGCCTGGCATGTTAATTCTCAGCATGTATCAGGCAGGTCAGGGACTTCTGTACTCCTGTTTCGATTTAGTTGGCAATTTTAGGTAGCAAACATGCAGACCCCTCATATTCTTATCGTTGAAGACGAGCTAGTAACACGCAATACGTTGAAAAGTATTTTCGAGGCGGAGGGCTATGATGTATTTGAAGCGACCGATGGCGCCGAGATGCATCAAATTCTTTCCGACAATGACGTCAATCTTGTGATTATGGATATCAACCTGCCGGGTAAGAACGGCCTGCTGCTTGCGCGTGAATTACGCGAGCAGGCGAATGTCGCGTTGATGTTCCTCACCGGGCGCGACAATGAAGTCGACAAGATCCTGGGCCTGGAAATTGGCGCGGACGACTATATTACCAAGCCGTTCAACCCGCGTGAGCTAACTATTCGTGCACGCAATCTGCTGTCACGCACAATGAACCTGGGGGCAGGCAGCGAAGAGCGCCGCTCGGTAGAAAGCTATAAATTCAACGGCTGGGAGCTGGATATTAACAGCCGCTCTCTCATCAGCCCGAACGGCGAGCAATACAAGCTGCCGCGCAGCGAATTCCGCGCCATGCTGCACTTCTGTGAAAACCCTGGCAAAATTCAGACGCGCGCAGAGCTGCTGAAGAAAATGACAGGCCGTGAACTGAAGCCGCATGACCGTACTGTGGATGTCACTATTCGTCGAATTCGCAAACACTTCGAGTCAATTGCAGACACGCCAGAAATCATCGCCACTATTCATGGCGAAGGCTATCGTTTCTGCGGCGATTTGCAGGAATAAAAACCTGACACTGAGGTACAATAAAAAAGGGCGGAAACTCCGCCCTTTTTCTTTTCGTGAATAAACATTCTGGTTTCTTATATAAAATAACTCACCCCGTTTTATTCCGCTTTCCTTGCAGAATACTTTACACTTCAGTCCATTTTATTCTCTGCATCACGCACCAGCGCCGAATAATGCTATGCCACTATCTTACCAGTGCGTATTGCCAGCCCTCTTCGACGCTGCAAAAATAAAATAATTATTCGATGACAGCGCAAATTTTATTAATCAGATTTAACATGCGTCCGGCAGGCATAACTATTACCAGACGCAATCAAAACTTGTGAGAATCTTACTGTGGCGTTATCAGATAAAGTGCAACGCGCGCCTGAAACAGAACTATTTCCACGGCATAATCGGCACCGCACTCAACGCGTTTTTAGGAGAGCCGTCCACGACCTTATCAGAATAGGAAAGGTAGATCAGTGCATGGCGCTGTTTATCATAAAAACGCACGACCTGGAGCTTTTTAAACACTAGCGAGGTGCGTTTGCGAAACACCACTTCGCCTTCTTTTTTACCCGCAGCTATCTTTGCATCCAGCTCTATCGGCCCGACCTGCTGGCAGGAGATGGCAGCATCGGCAGTGTCTTCTGCAAGCCCCAGCCCGCCTTTGATACCGCCCGTTTTCGCCCGGCTTATATAGCACGTCACGTTTTTTACATCCGGATCGTCAAAAGCTTCTACGACAATTTTATGGTCCGGGCCAAACATCTTAAAAACAGTGTCAACAGAGCCAACCTGTTCAGCCACCGCTGGCCCCGCCAACAGCACCAGCGGAAAAAACGCACTCAACACCTTATATTTCATATTGTTACCATTTTTTAAAGTTACGCTTAGCAATTATCAGTCATCAGACAAAAAACCGTTTAATATCACTTTATTAAAAAAATTCACGCGCTGCGATGATATTTTTCGCATCAATTGTTAAAAAAAACACTGAATGCTTAAAGAACAAAAAATGATATTATCCATTTCTTTAATATCAGATATTTGCTCGTCAGGATGAGGATATTATATGGATCAGGCTGGGATTATTCGCGATCTGTTAATCTGGCTGGAAGGCCATCTCGACCAGGTCCTTTCTCTGGATAACGTTGCTGCCAAAGCAGGCTACTCCAAGTGGCATTTGCAACGTATGTTCAAAGAGGTAACAGGTCATGCTATTGGCGCTTATATTCGGGCACGGCGCTTGTCTAAATCGGCCGTTGCACTGCGGCTTACTGCTCGCCCCATCCTGGACATTGCGCTGCAATATCGCTTTGACTCCCAGCAAACCTTTACCCGCGCGTTTAAAAAGCAATTTGCCCAGACGCCAGCACTGTATCGCCGCTCACCAGACTGGAGCGCCTTCGGCATGCGCCCGCCAATCCGGCTTGGTGAATTCACACCACCACAGCCGAATTTTATCACCCTGCCTGAAACTCACCTGCTGGGCATCACACAAAGCTACAGTTGCACGCTTGAGCAGATAAGCGCTTTTCGCAACGACATGCGCACCCAGTTCTGGCGCCACTTTCTGAGCCATGCGCCCACCATTCCACCAGTGCTTTACGGCCTGCATGAACCGCGCGCTAATGTGGAAAAAGATGACGAGCAGGAAGTGCTTTACACCACTGCGCTGCCGCCAGAAATGGTCAACGGCAGCATTCCCGACGCACAGCCGGTCTATCTGGAAGGTGGGGATTATGTGCAGTTTAACTACGAAGGACCCGCCGACGGCCTCCAGGACTTTGTGCTGACCGTTTATGGCACCTGCATGCCGATGCTGAACCTGACGCGCCGCCGTGGGCAGGATATTGAACGTTTCTATCCTACCCACCGTGAAAAGCTGGCAGAGCCGCCAAAAGAACTGCGCTGCGAGTACCTGATTCCGGTGCGGCGCTAGCGCTGCAACTCGTCAAGGGCGGGGGCATTAAGATGCGAGATGTCGCCCGCCATTTCCACCACCCATCCCGGCGCCAGCCACGGGCTTTGCTGATAATCCACGCGTGAAAGCGAACAGTTGCGAAGGCGCAGGCGTCGCTCAGCGTAAGGCGGCAGCCCGAGAATTGTGCTCACCAGGCAACCAAGCGCCATACCGTGGCTCACCAGCAGCGGGCGACTGCCTTCAGGTAGTTCACGGCAGGCATTGAGCGCACCGTGCATACGCACGCTGACTTCCTGCATTGACTCACCATCCGGGATGCGCCCATCCGGTGTACCGTTTACCAGCCGACGACGCCAGCCCTCTTCTTCGTCAGTCAACGAATCAAGGTGGCGACGCTCCAGCACCCCCATGTCCAGCTCGCGCAGGCGCGCGTCCAGCACCACGCCACAACCACAGACTTCAGCAATGATTTCTGCGGTACGCTGCGTGCGGCCCAGATCGCTGGCTATCACATGCGTAATGCCCAGCGCTTTCACACGCTGTGCAACCTGCATAGCCTGCTGCTCTCCGAGTGCGGTAAGCGGGCTGTCTGACTGACCCTGAATGCGTCTTTCGGCATTCCACAATGTCTCGCCGTGGCGAACAAGATATACCTGTAACATACGTTTTATCCATGACTTACCCTTCACGTCATGAATGCAGACTGCCAGGACACCGTTTTCTTCGTCTTCACAAGCCAACTGCCCGTTGAATACGCAGACGTCTTTGCCAACTGCTTTCTGCAATATGGGTGATTTTGGGTATACTGCGTTCACAAATTTTTATCAGAGTTCCACAGATTATGTACCATGTCATCTGCGCAACCCAAAACCCAGCCAAAATTAAGGCAATTCTGGGGGCTTTTGAATTAATTTTCGGGCCACAATCTTGCCATATCGACGCAATTAACGTTGAGAGCGGTGTCCCGGATCAACCGATTGGCAGTGAAGAAACGCGACGTGGCGCACGCCAGCGCGTTGAAAATGCCCGCCTTGTCCGTCCTGACGCCGATTTCTGGGTCGCGATTGAAGCCGGCATTGACGAAGGAAGCACCTTCAGTTGGGTCGTCATTAAAGATAAAAATAAAGTGGGAGAAGCGCGCTCTGCTACCTTGCCGCTGCCCACGAGCATTCTTGAGCGCGTGCTGGCAGGCGAAGAACTGGGACCGGTGATGTCGCAATGGAGTGGTATTAGTGAAATTGGGCGCAAAGAAGGTGCAATTGGCGTCTTCACCGCGGGCCATCTTACACGCAGCAGCGTGTACCATCAGGCCGTACTGCTGGCGCTAAGCCCGTTTCACAACGCCATTTACAGCTAGTCGCCTGCGTTTTCCAGCAGCATCTGCTCAAGCCAGCCACGCAGTTCCGGCGGCGCTGATTTCAGGCTGTTAGAGCCACGCGTAATCGTAGCAATGCCTGCGCCCAGCTCGTTTTTAAGCTCGCGCTGGCTCATTTCACCACGCAGCAGTTCTTCAATAATGCGGATGCGGGTACCAAGCGCATCGCGCTCATCCGGCGTGAGCATCAGCGTCAGTAAAGGCAAATGGAGACCTTTATCAAACGCCTGCTGCAACAGTGCCACAAAGCGCAGCCACTCTTTATTGTTTTGCTCCGCCTGCGCCGCTGAATACTGAGATAACTGAGACATATTATGCCGCTCCACCGTAAAAATACTATCTAACTAGTACAGCAGCATAACATACCGTCAGCCAAAATCAGTAACGCATCTGCCACTCGGCATCAGTCATCAACACCGGCGTTTTATCCTTGCCAGAGAAGTAGCGGTAGTAGGCATCATACGCCAGCACGTTTTTCACGTAGCCGCGGGTTTCAGAAAACGGAATGCTTTCTACAAACGCCACTGCATCAATGCGCCCTGCGCTGTTACCGCGCCAGGTTCTCACCCTTCCTGGCCCTGCGTTGTACGCCGCAGAAGCAAAGATGCGGTTGTAGCCAAACTGCTCATAGACTTGTTGGAGATAGCTGGTGCCAAGGTTGATGTTCATATCCGGGTCAAGCAACTGATTAGTGCTGGAATAAGGAATACCGAATATTTTCGCCGTATGGGCGGCCGTGGCAGGCATCAGCTGCATTAGCCCGGTAGCACCAACCGGTGAGCGCACTTTCGGGTTCCAGGCACTCTCCTGGCGGGCTATCGCCATCGCATAGCTCGATGAAATATCCTTACTGCGGGTATAGCTGTCGAACGTTGACTGCCACGCCAGCGGGAAGCGCTCTTCAAGATGATCCCAAAGTTTACCGGCGATCGTCGCCTGCACGCTGAGATCCCACCAGCCCTGGCTGAACGCATAACGCGCCAGACTCGCCTGCTCGTCTTTAGTGCGGCTGGTTACAAGGTTTGCCCACTCGCCGCGTGCGGTGTTATCCATACTCCAGTACATCAGCTCGCGTACGCGGTTCATCTCCGGACCTTGCACCAGAATAGGGTTTACTGCCGGGGCTTTATCGATACGCAACGTGTAATTTTCACCCAGCCGCTGTGCAGCCGACATCGGGTAGAAGCCACGCCCGCGCATCAGTTCACGCAGGATCGCTTTGGCCTCTTCATCGCGCCCGCGCTCCATCAGCAAATCCGCCTGCCAGTAGCGCCATTCGTCTTTGCTTTTTGCCTCCATCGGCAGCCGGGCAAGCCAGGTGTTCAGGCCATGTCTGTCACCAGCGCCCAGCGCCATACGCACGCGCCGCTCCAGCAGCGACGTAGACTCAGAGCGCATAATTACGCTGTCGCGCCAGTCTGCCTGCTCGGAGGTTATGTCATTGCCCATCAAACGCCAGGCCACGATATCGTTAAGCTCCTGCGTCTGCGCTTCGGTAAGCTGCTGCGCCTGGGCAAGAGTTGGGATCATCAGTCTGGCGTTTTCTGCATCCTGGCGAGCCACGCTTGCGAACGCCACCGCCGCCATCTGGCGGGTGAAATTGGTTGCACTGACGCTTCTGGCAAAGCTCATCACGCTTGCAGGGTTCGCTGCAAGTGAGCCGATAGCCCCGGCCACTGTGCCGTAGCCCGCAGGCATATCTGCCGCAAGGCGCGACACCAGGGAATTATTGCCCGCTTTCATCGCCAGCCGAATACGCTCAAGGTAATCTTCTGCCGACTGCGTGCCAGAGCTGCGCCAGGCCTGGAACAGCCGGTCGCAGGCAGAAGGCTGGTTTTTACCGGTCAGCCACAGTTCGTGGGCGCCGCGCCAGGCATCAGAGGTCTGCCCGACAGTCCATTTGGCGTAGTAAAAATTACATTTCGCTTCGACCGAACCTGGCTCTTCAGGGCTGAAGGCCAGAATGCCTCGCCAGTCCTCGCGCCGCGCCAGTTCGTTGACGAAGCGCGATTTCAGGCTGCGCGCCAGCGGAAGCGTGGGATACGTCTGCACAAACTGCGTCACGCTGACTGAAGGCTCATTTTTTAAATCGTCAGTTAGCTGGCGGTATTCAAGGTAAGGATACAGCGGGTAATCCCGCAGGGTGGGCATCAGTTGCGCGACCACATCCATTTGCTTGTTGTCCCAGGCCTGTTTGACCTGCGCGTACCGGCTGCGTTGCTCGTCCAGCGAATCGGCCTGTACCGCCTGACTGAAACTCAGCAGACAGACGCTGAATGCCAGGGTACGCCAGACTGCCTGTTTGGCTCTTCCCACAAAAATTCCTCGCGTTATTGTTGTATGCCACCGCGGCGTCATGCCGCTGAAAATAATTGTTTAATGCTAACCGGGGGATGACGGTTATGCCATGTTCCGGACAGTTTTTTACTCACCTTAGCGCAGCTTCGGTCAAAACAGGCCAGTGGCACACACCCATCATGTACACCAGAGTGTGCGGATAACGCCATTGCTTTCATTCCTTTCATTGTGTTCTGGAAGGCAGCACGAAGAATATGGAATCAACCGGTCGCTGGCTGGGATTAAGGTGTGAAAAAGGCTAAACTTCGCCCCTGAGACGAATCATTTACCCATTATAAAGAGGCGAAGTCGCAACGTGGCTCAATTCGTTTATACCATGCACCGCGTCGGCAAAGTTGTGCCGCCGAAGCGTCATATTCTCAAGAACATCTCTCTGAGCTTTTTCCCTGGCGCAAAAATCGGCGTGCTGGGTCTTAACGGCGCCGGTAAATCTACTCTGCTGCGCATCATGGCCGGTATTGATACCGATATTGAAGGCGAAGCTCGTCCGCAGCCGGGGCTGAAAGTGGGCTATCTGCCCCAGGAGCCGAGGCTCAACCCTGAACACACCGTGCGTGAGTCGGTAGAAGAAGCCGTTTCTGAGGTGGTTAACGCCCTTAAACGCTTGGATGAAGTGTACGCACTGTATGCTGACCCGGACGCCGACTTTGACAAGCTCGCCGCCGAGCAAGGTAAGCTTGAAGAAATCATTCAGGCCCATGACGGCCATAACCTGAACATGCAGCTTGAGCGCGCGGCCGATGCGCTGCGCCTGCCGGACTGGGATGCGAAAATCGATAACCTCTCCGGCGGTGAGCGCCGCCGCGTGGCGCTGTGCCGCCTGCTGCTTGAAAAGCCGGACATGCTGCTGCTCGACGAACCGACTAACCACCTGGACGCCGAGTCGGTTGCCTGGCTGGAGCGTTTCCTGCACGACTTCGAAGGCACCGTCGTAGCCATTACCCACGACCGTTACTTCCTCGATAACGTCGCGGGCTGGATTCTGGAACTGGACCGCGGTGAAGGTATTCCGTGGGAAGGCAACTACTCTTCCTGGCTTGAGCAGAAAGACCAGCGCCTGGCGCAGGAAGCCTCTCAGGAAGCCGCTCGCCGCAAATCCATTGAGAAAGAACTGGAGTGGGTGCGCCAGGGCGCCAAAGGCCGCCAGTCTAAAGGCAAAGCGCGTCTGGCTCGCTTTGAGGAACTCAACAGCGTTGAGTACCAAAAGCGTAACGAAACCAGTGAACTGTTTATTCCGCCTGGACCGCGTCTTGGCGATAAAGTGCTGGAAGTGGAAAACCTGACCAAATCTTACGGCGATCGCGTGCTGATTGACGGGCTGTCGTTCTCCATTCCGAAAGGCGCGATTGTCGGCATCATCGGCCCGAACGGCGCAGGTAAATCCACGCTGTTCCGTATGATTACCGGTGCCGAGCAGCCGGATTCTGGCACCATCACGCTTGGCGATACCGTCAAAATCGCCTCTGTTGATCAGTTCCGCGATGCCATGGACGACAAGAAAACGGTCTGGGAAGAAGTGTCCGGCGGTCTGGATATTATGAAGATCGGCAACACTGAAATCCCGAGCCGCGCCTATGTGGGTCGCTTTAACTTTAAAGGCACCGATCAGGGCAAACGCGTGGGCGAACTGTCCGGTGGTGAGCGCGGTCGTCTGCACCTTGCCAAGCTGCTGCAGGTTGGCGGCAACATGCTGCTGCTCGATGAACCGACCAACGACCTCGACATCGAAACCCTGCGCGCACTGGAAAACGCCCTGCTGGAATTCCCAGGCTGCGCCATGGTTATCTCGCATGACCGCTGGTTCCTGGACCGCATCGCGACCCATATCCTGGACTACCAGGATGAAGGTAAAGTGGAGTTCTTTGAAGGTAACTTCACCGAATACGAAGAGTACAAGAAACGCACCCTCGGTGCTGACGCGCTGGAGCCTAAGCGCATCAAGTACAAGCGTATTACCAAGTAAAGCTATCAAACGGCCTTCTTCGCAAGGCCGTTTTTTTAGCCTGACGGCAGAGCGTAACGCCCGCTTAACCTGTACCTGTGGCGTTACCCCATTACCGGTGCGTAAAACTGCCTGACTTCTTCAAACCCCAGTGCGAACTCGATATAGCTCATCAGTGCCGGTGAGTTCAGCTTGCGGCTTGGGTACACCAGCCACAGCGAGTTGCCCGCCACCGTCCATTCGGGTAACACCTGCACCAACGCCCCTTGCTCAATTTTATCTTCCAGTAAAAATGCTGGCAGCAACGTCACGCCCGCACCGGCAATCGCGCTTTCACGTGCATAGAGCAGATTATCGGTCTGATGCAGCGTACCGGGCAGGCAGCGGTAATCCTCACCGCCGCGCTGTAACAGCCATTCCGGCCACGCCATATGGGTAATGCAGCGGTGCGCCACAAGCTCGCCGGGGTGCGCCAGCGCTGGCTTGCCCGCCAGATACGCTGCAGACGCCACTAAATAACGCGGGCAATGGCCGATGGCGCGGCCAATCAGCGAGGAGTCCTGCGGTTTACCGGT
This sequence comes from Enterobacteriaceae bacterium 4M9, assembly GCA_010092695.1. GTDB lineage: Bacteria > Pseudomonadota > Gammaproteobacteria > Enterobacterales > Enterobacteriaceae > Tenebrionibacter. The sequence goes on from JAADJJ010000001.1 coordinate 4,191,494, forward strand.
ACGCAGCGCCACATCAAACCCGGCATCCACCAGGTCAATGACGTCATCGGAAATGGACACCTCCAGCGACACCTCAGGGTAGCGCAGCGCAAACGCGGCATTGAGTCGCGCCAGTAGCGTGGCACCCAGCCCCGCAGGACACGTAATGCGTAACCGGCCGCTGGGGTTATCGCGCAGGCGCTGCACAGCAAGCTCGGCACGCTCGCTGGCGCTCACCATCTCCCGGCAGTGGGTGAGATAATGCTCACCCGCGAATGTCAGGCTCAACCTGCGCGTGGTGCGGTTAAGCAGACGCAGCCCCACCTGCTGCTCAAGCTGGCTGATGCGCTGACTCACGCTTGATTTAGGCAACCCGGCACGGCGCGCCGCAGCACTAAAGCCACCGCACTCCACCACCAGCGCAAACAGCGCCATATCCTGCAATTGTTTAAACACGATTGTTCACCTGAGCCGAACGGGTTGTTCCCTATTGTCCATCTTATCACTCCCGCTACAGCCGCATAGACTACATTGATTAATGTTATCCCTTCATTCTCAGGAGAAGACCATGTCCGTGACAGCCATTGCCGTTGACCCGAAAAACCCGGCGTCCTTTATTGAAATCACACAGCCAGTGCCGCAGCCTGGCGAATTCGACCTGCTGGTGGACGTTAAAGCGGTTTCCGTCAACCCGGTAGACACCAAGGTGCATAAAGGGCTGCAAAAAAATGGCCTGGAGGCACCGCGTGTGCTGGGCTGGGATGCCAGCGGCGTGGTCAAAGCAGTCGGCGCTAAGGTCAGCGGCTTTAAACCCGGAGATGAAGTCTGGTACGCAGGGGATATCACCCGTTCAGGCAGCAACGCCAGCCAACAGCTGATTGATTCCCGCCTTGTCGGCCACAAGCCTACAAGCCTTGACTGGGCCGCTGCCGCCGCACTGCCGCTTACGGCGCTGACCGCCTGGGAGGGCCTGTTTGAACGTCTGCATATTCAGGATGCGGGTAGCGAAAAAACGCTGCTGATTATTGGCGGTGCCGGGGGCGTCGGCTCACTGGCTATCCCGTTTGCTAAATTGCGCAGCCAGGTCAAAGTGATTGCCACCGCCTCGCGCGAAGACTCTGCACAGTGGTGCCGGGAGCGCGGTGCCGACCTGGTGGTGAATTATCACGACCTGCCGGGAGAATTGGCAAAACACGACATTAAATTCGTGGATTACATTTTTATTCTTAACGATACCGACGGCCACTGGGACGCGGTGAGCACGCTCATCGCGCCGCAGGGCCATATCTGTACCATCGTCGAAAACGAAAAGCCGCTCGATCAAAGCGTTCTGAAAACCAAATCTGCCGCACTGCACTGGGAGCTGATGTACACGCGCAGCATGTACCAGACTGCCGATATGGCGCGCCAGGGCGAGATCTTAAACGAAGTGGCGAAACTGGTGGATGCCGGCAAAGTCACGGGTACGCTGAACGAAACCCTGCACGGTCTGAGTGTGGAAAATATCAGTGAAGCGCACAAACGTGTGCTGGAAGGCCACATGCGCGGCAAGATTGTTATCGCCTACTAAACCAAAGCGGCGGCCTGGGGCCGCCGCTCTGTCAGTCTGCCTGCGGGCCAGATTCGCCCATCATCTCTTTGACTAACTCCACACAACGCAGGAAGCGGGAGTCATAATCGGCTTCTTCAACGTGCACGTAGCTGATGCCGTTTTGCTCAAGCATCTCAACTAAAAGCTGTTGAAACTGGCGCCGGTCTACTGAACTACCAAGGCTGCGCAGTCCATCTGCCACCCACGGCGTGTTGTTCTCAAGCAGGATAACCAGGTCAAAGCGGTACTCGTCGATAAGCGCCTGCACAAAGGGATGTTCTTTGCCCTCATACTTCTTACAAAACGCCTGGGTCGTGACAAAATCGGTATCCACAAACGCCACGCGGTTAGCGTATTTCACAGCAAAATCAATATACTGCGCCTGACCTAAGGCGATTTTGTCATAGTCGGAATACTGTAGCGCCATCTCGTCGCCGCCAAGGTGCGAGAACACGTAATCACGCCCGTATTCCCAGGCGCTGGTGGTATTGAAGATATTGGCAAGCTTGTTGACCAGCGTTGATTTTCCGCTTGATTCGCCCCCGAGTATCGCCACGGTACGCACAAAAAATGGCTTCACCTCGGTCGGAATATACTCCCAGTAGCGGAACGGGTTTTCACGAATCTGAGTCCCGCTGATGCTCATAAAGGTGCGTTTCGGGTCAATAAGCCGGGCTTCAATGCCTAAATGTTGCAGGTACTGCGGCGCATCGCTCTCTTCAGAGGTGTAGATCCAGTCCGGTGAAATGCCCTTCTCGGCCATAAAGGCCTTGATGCCCTCACTCCATACATCCCAGCCGTGAGGATACGGCTCCATCCCCTCTTCGTTGAAGGCGTGAATACGGATATTTTTCTGGTATTTGAAGGTCTGGAGCAGCCAGCGCAGCCTGTCGCTGATGGTTGGCTGCTGCGACATGGCGCTGTCGTTAAACAGCGCACGGTCGCGTGGCTCGTCGTAGCCCATGATGATGTGCAACTCATCGACCTGGCTACAGGCGCGCTGAATCAGGTAGATGTGCCCGGTGTGCAGCGGATAGAACTTGCCGAACACCACGCCAACGCTTTTTTGCTTAAGCGGATATTCCAGCCCCAGAAACTGGTGCAGCGCCTCTAGTTTGCGGGCGCTGGGGCTTTTGATTTTCGCGTTCAGTAGCTGGCTGAGGTAGCCTTTAGTCATCCCGCTGGCATCGGCTACCTGCTGTAGCGTGCAGCCCTTCTGGCGTATAGCGGTTCTGATGTAGTCGAACGACGACATATGCTGCCTCCTGCAATAACTCGTCAGCCGGGCAATGCCCGGCGCGTAACTGACTCTGTAATAATCACATTATAAGTCGTCAAAAACCGCCAGCGCATCCGCCAGTTTTTTTACGCCAAACACTTTCATGCCTTCCGGCGGTTTTTTTGGCACGTTCGCATGCGGCACAATCGCGCGTTGAAAGCCGTGTTTGGCCGCTTCGGTAATGCGCTCCTGGCCACTGGGCACCGGGCGAATCTCTCCGGCCAGCCCCACCTCACCAAACACCACTAAATCCTGCGGCAGCGGGCGGTTGCGCAGGCTGGAGACCATCGCCAGCAGCAGGGCGAGGTCGGCGCTGGTCTCCATCACCTTCACGCCGCCCACCACGTTTACGAACACATCCTGATCGGCCATCTGTAGCCCGCCGTGGCGGTGCAACACCGCCAGCAGAATCGCCAGCCGGTTTTGCTCAAGCCCCACCGCCACGCGCCTAGGGTTTGCCATCATCGATTGATCGACCAGCGCCTGAATTTCCACCAGCAGCGGGCGCGTGCCTTCCCAGACCACCATCACCGAGCTACCCGGCGTCAGTTCGTCGCCCCGACTCAGGAAGATGGCCGACGGGTTGCTGACTTCACGCATCCCTTGTTCAGTCATGGCAAACACACCTAATTCGTTCACCGCGCCAAAGCGGTTTTTGTGGCTGCGCAGGGTGCGAAAGCGTGAATCGGCGTCGCCGTCGAGCAGCACAGAGCAGTCAATACAGTGCTCCAGCACCTTCGGGCCTGCCAGCGAGCCATCTTTGGTGACGTGACCAACCATCACGATAGCCACGCCGCGCGTTTTGGCAAACCGGGTCAGATAGGCCGCCGTTTCGCGCACCTGGGCAACACTTCCGGGCGACGACTGCACATCTGCCATGTGCATCACCTGAATAGAGTCAATCACCATTAGCTTCGGCTGTTCTTCCTCGGCTATCAGGCAAATCTGCTCGATGCTGGTTTCGGAGAGCATATTGAGGTTATCGGTCGGCAGCCCGAGTCGGTGCGCACGCATCGCCACCTGCTGAAGAGACTCTTCACCGGTGACGTACAGCGTTTTCATGTCAGCGGCCAGCTTGCACAGCGTCTGCAATAGCAGGGTAGATTTACCGGCCCCCGGGTTGCCGCCAATAAGAATGGCGCTGCCGGGTACCACACCGCCGCCCAGCACGCGGTCGAACTCTTTAAAACCGGTGGAAAAACGTGGCAGCGCCTCCAGACTGATATCGGAGAGCTTTTGCACCTTGCTCGCGCCTGCGTTACCCGCATAGCCTGAAAGACGCTCGTTGCGCGCCACCTGCGGCGACGCAGCAAGCCTTATTTCGGTAATGGTATTCCAGGCCTGGCAGGCGCTGCACTGCCCCTGCCAGCGCGGATAATCCGCCCCGCATTCATTACAGACAAACGCGCGTTTTGCCGCTTTCGCCACCTTATTACCTCTTCTTTATTCCTGATTAAGACTGCCGGAGAGAATGCAGAACACGCCCATCAAATCGGCATTACGAATGGTGACATGCGCCTGCTGGTTAACCTTCGGCTTCGCGTGGTAGGCAATGCCCAACGCCGCGTGTTTAAGCATTGGCAAATCATTAGCACCATCGCCAATGGCAACCGTCTGGGTGGGGGCAATTTCATGCTTTTCCATCAGCGCCATCAGCGTCTTCGCTTTGAACTTCGCATCCACTATCTGCCCGGTCACTGCCCCCGTCAGTTTGCCGTCGCGGATTTCCAGCTCGTTCGCCACCGCAGCGGTCAGGTGCAGTTTTTCACGCAGATAATCGGCAAAGAACGTAAAACCACCGGAGGCAATCGCCACCTTCCAGCCCAGCGCCTGGAGTTTCATCACCAGTGACACCAGGCCTGGCATCAGCGGCAGTGCGTCACGCACTTCGCGCAGGATGGCCGCATCGGCGCCTTCAAGGGTTGCCACGCGCTGGCGCAGGCTGGCAGTAAAATCCAGTTCACCACGCATGGCGCGCTCGGTCACTTCGGCTACCATTTCGCCGGTTCCGGCCAGTTTGGCAATTTCATCAATGCATTCAATTTCAATGGCCGTGGAGTCCATATCCATCACCAGCAGGCCAGGCGTGCGCAGGTGCGGCAGCTTGCCCATGGGGGCCACATCCAGCCCAGCCTCGTGCGCCAGGCGCGCGGCGCGCGGCGTCAGCGAACCCGCGAGGCGAATCACCTGGTAGTCTTCCACACACCAGGCACTGACGATAACCATCGCCGCACCCAGTTTACGCTGGTAGCGCGTGAGCCGGTCTTTATCCAGATCGCGCCCATACAGGAGCCATCCCGTGCGTCCTGCGCGGTAGTCCAGAGGCATCACCTCATCACCGCTCAAAGAAAGAGGCAACCCAGGCCAGAGGGAGACCTCATTTGGCAGGTCACGCCAGGTCAGACTGTTTGGCATTGCAGCTCCTGTATAAAGTTATGCCGACACAAAACAACGCATGAGGCTACCCTGTTGGGAGCGCATCTGGCAACATGCAGTCTGCAAATTTTCAACGGGTGAAATATGGGTAAGGGAAAATTTAAATTCCGGCTACACCGCGCGGTGATTGTGCTGCTCTGTCTGGCGCTGCTGGTAGTGCTGATGCAGGGCGCATCGTGGTTCAGCCAGAACCACCAGAACTCGCGTAACATCCAGATGGAAGAAGTCGCCCGCACGCTGGCGCGCCAGGTGAGTTATTCACTCGCCCCACTGATGCGCGGCCAGACCCCGGATGAGAGACAAATTACCGCTATTTTGCGCAAACTCACCGACAACAGCCGCATCCTGGATGCCAGCGTCTATGACGACGAGGGTGCGCTTATCACTCGCGCAGGCGAAAGCCTGGATGTCCGCGACCGACTGGCGCTGGACGGGAAAAAAGCCGGCAGCTACTTCAACCAGCAAATTGTCGAAGATATTACCGGCAAAAATGGTCGTCTGGGCCAACTGCGTATCACGCTTGATACCCACACGCTGGCAACCGAAGCCAAGCAGGTGGATAACACCACCAATATTTTGCGCCTGATGCTGCTACTGGCGCTGGCCGTTGGCATTGTGCTCACGCGCACGTTGTTACAGGGCAAACGCACCCGCTGGCAGCAGTCGCCGTATCTGCTCACCGCCAACCGCTCGGTGCAGGAAGACGATGAAGAAACAAAGGATGATGATAAGGCGCGCTAAAGCGCTCTGCACGACACGCGCTCAACTCCGGGCGCGTGGTATGATTTGGGGTCTTGTTATGGAAAGGATCCCACCATGCCCTCACTGCGACTGCTGATTTCCGACTCTCACGATCCCTGGTTCAACCTTGCGGTAGAAGAATGCATTTTCCGCCAGATGCCTGCCACCCAGCGCGTGCTGTTCCTGTGGCGCAATGCAGATACCGTGGTTATTGGCCGGGCGCAAAACCCGTGGAAAGAGTGCAATACCCGGCGTATGGAAGAAGACCACGTGCGCCTTGCCCGGCGCAGCAGCGGCGGCGGTGCGGTGTTCCACGACCTCGGCAACACCTGTTTTACGTTTATGGCGGGCAAGCCGGAGTATGACAAGAGCGTGTCCACCGCGATTGTTATCGATGCGCTGCGCCGCCTGGGCATTGAGGCATCCGCATCCGGGCGCAACGACCTTCTTGTGGACACGCCTGACGGCGCGCGCAAGATTTCCGGCTCCGCCTACCGAGAAACCAAAGACCGTGGCTTTCACCACGGCACGCTGTTGCTGGATGCCGACCTGAGTCGGCTGGCCAACTACCTCAATCCCGATAAGAAAAAATTGCAGGCCAAAGGCATTACGTCTGTGCGCGGGCGCGTGACCAACCTGAGCGAACTGCTACCCAGTGTCACTCACGCGCAGATTTGCGAAGCCGTTAAGAGCGCGTTTTTTGACCACTTTGGCGAGCGCGTGGCGCCAGAAATTATTTCTCCCGACGCCGTTCCTGACCTGCCCGGTTTTGCTGAAACCTTCGCACGCCAGAGCAGTTGGGAGTGGAACTTCGGCCAGGCCCCGGCCTTTAGCCACCTGCTGGATGAGCGCTTTACCTGGGGCGGCGTGGAGATTCACTTTGACGTTGAAAAAGGCGTTATCGTGCACGCCCGGATATTTACTGACAGCCTGAACCCAACCCCGCTGGAAGCGCTGGCCACAAGTCTGCACGGCTGCCCTTATCGCAGTGAGGATTTAGCCCAACGCTGCACGGCTCTGATTGAGACCTTCCCGGAGCAGGCGTATGAACTGCGGGAGCTGAGTAGCTGGGTGGCGCAGACAGTAAGTTAAACAGCAACTATTATCTTTAACACTCTATCCAGATGAAGAAGGCGTTTATATTTTTACACCACAGCTCAATCAACATAACCAATGAGGTGAAGATTAAAGTAGTGGACTATCGAGCCATGATAACAAAAAATTTCAATATGAATCATAGCCATAAAAAAATGCTGGCTATTTCTAGCCAGCCTCTGCTTTGCCAGGAATACTTCGTCCTAGATTTTATTCGTCATTCAAATAACGACTAGCATTTTGGCAGTGACAATAAGTTATTATTCCACCGTCCATCTGCGTAAGTTCGAATATATTTCCTCCCACCGCTACCGGGATCCACTACCCCCACATCAGCTCGTTTTCCATAACTATCCGTTACATAAAATGTATGCTGTTTAGTTTCGATAGCCTGAACTACTTGTGCAACCGACCACTTACTTCCTGGGGGAGAGAATTGATTACTACCAACGTGAGTAATATGTTCATGCGTTGAATTTACATCAGAAAGAGTAATACATGTTATTCGTACATCTGTCATTTACAACTCCTTTTGATAGTGAAAGCCCGGGAAGCGCGATTAAATATAACATTATGATTTTAATCAAATAAAATGCACACACGAATATAATTAGACATAAAGCCACAACATCTATTGTAGTCAAATACCAATGGATTCATTAACATATCTAATGAGTTATTTTCCCCCTGTCAAGCACAACATCACATTAGGCACGTTTAAACAGAATATAGAAACATCTCGAAGACGGTTAGAATCGTCGCGAGGTTCACGGCTGGCCGCCTAAAGGCACAAGGATGTTACGCCACATTCATTCATATGAAGCTAAGACAGCGCAAGACAGCAATATTTTAGCCAGAAGCCATTATTTATAAGGAGGTGCTGGCGGACTAGCTCTTGTCATTCATATGTTCAATCATCCCTTTGGAAAAACAGCTTTAGTGAACATAACCGTTTAACTTTCACCCACAATCCTGCCACAAAGACGCCTCATATATGGACAGAATCTCTCCCCACTTACACACCACCAATAAAAAAGGGTGCCCGTCGGCACCCTTTTTTGAACATAAAGCGGCTTACGCCTCTTTATCTCCTAACAGCACGGACTCCAGCGCGATTTTAATCATATCGTTAAACGTGGTCTGGCGCTCTGCCGCCGTGGTCTGCTCGTGGGTGCGGATATGGTCAGACACGGTGCAAATCGTCAGCGCTTTTGCGCCAAACTCTGCCGCCACGCCGTAGATACCGGCCGCTTCCATTTCCACGCCCAGAATGCCGTATTTTTCCATCACGTCGAACATCTGCGGGTCCGGCGAGTAGAACAGGTCAGCAGAGAACAGGTTGCCCACGCGAGCGTCAACGCCCAGCGCTTTGGCCGCGTCCACCGCGTTGCGCACCATGTCAAAATCAGCGATAGCGGCAAAATCGTGATCTTTAAAACGCAGGCGGTTCACTTTGGAATCGGTGCAGGCACCCATACCAATCACCACGTCACGCAGTTTCACATCCGGGCGCACCGCACCGCAGGAGCCCACGCGGATGATTTTCTTCACGCCAAAATCGGTGATCAGCTCTTTGGTGTAGATAGAGCAGGACGGAATGCCCATGCCGTGGCCCATTACCGAGAACTTGCGACCTTTGTAAGTGCCGGTATAGCCCAGCATGCCGCGCACATTGTTGACTTCACGCACGTCTTCCAGGAAGGTTTCTGCGATATGTTTTGCGCGCAGCGGGTCACCCGGCATCAGTACTACGTCAGCGAAATCGCCCATCTCTGCGTTAATGTGTGGCGTAGCCATAACGTTATCCTTATTAATTAATTCATTTACCAGGCGCACCCGGCGCCCGAATTCAACTTAAAACATCACCTTGCCGTACTGCATGTCCGACAGGCCAAAGTATTTCGCCACCGTCTGGCCGATATCAGCAAACGTCTCGCGCTGGCCAAGTGACCCAGGCTTCACGTGCGGGCCGTAAACCAGTACCGGAATATGCTCGCGGGTATGGTCAGTGCCTGTCCAGGTCGGGTCGCAGCCGTGGTCGGCGGTAAGGATGAGAATATCGTCCTCTTTCACCAGTTCCATCAACTCCGGCAGACGGCGGTCAAACAGCTCCAGGCCGCCCGCATAGCCCGCCACGTCGCGACGATGACCCCAGCTGGAGTCAAAATCAACGAAGTTGGTAAAGACAATGGTGTTATCGCCCGCGGCCTTCATTTCTGCCAGCGTGGCGTCAAACAGCGCATCCAGGCCTGTAGCCTTCACTTTTTTGGTGATGCCGACGTTGGCATAGATATCGGCAATTTTACCGACAGACACCACGTCGCCCTGCTTCTCATCCACCAGCTTTTTCAGCACGGTGGCCGACGGCGGCTCGACCGCCAGGTCGTGGCGGTTACCGGTACGCTGGAAGTTACCTGCCTTGTCGCCCACAAACGGACGCGCAATCACGCGGCCAATGTTGTAGCCGCCTTCGGTCAGCTCTTCACGGGCGATTTCACACAGCTCGTAAAGGCGGTCCAGACCAAAGGTTTCTTCGTGACAGGCAATCTGGAACACCGAGTCAGCGGAGGTATAGAAAATCGGCTTGCCGGTTTTCATGTGCTCTTCGCCCAGTTGGTCGAGAATGACCGTGCCGGAGGAATGGCAGTTGCCGAGGTAACCCGGCAAATTACCGCGCTCGACCAGTTTATCGAGCAGTTCCTGTGGGAAGCTGTTCTCCTGGTTGGTGAAATAGCCCCAGTCAAACAGCACCGGTACGCCCGCAATTTCCCAGTGGCCAGACGGCGTATCTTTGCCCGAAGAGAGTTCCTGCGCCCAGGCATACGCCCCGACGATATCCGCATTGCCGTCCATACCTGCCGGAATTTTCCCGGTGGAGCCTTCGGCGGCTTTCGCCAGGCCCAGGCGCGTCAGGTTAGGCAGATTCAGCGGCCCCTGGCGACCAGTGTTGGCTTCACCGTTGGCACAGGCCTGCGCGATATGGCCCAGCGTATCCGAGCCTTCGTCGCCAAAGCGCGCGGCGTCTGCGCTCGCGCCAATGCCGAAGGAATCCAGCACCATAATAAATACACGTTTCATAATTTCTCCTGCGTTGGTACGCAATCACGCTCTGAGGCGCTAAAAGAAAGCGATCGGATCAGTATATCGCAACGCGCCTGTCGATAGTCAGCCTGTCGCGCGAATTAACCGGTAATTCTTCTGTAAACCACCGGTGTCGCCTGTACAGGTGCATCGTGTAGTTCAACGGCGGCCTTCAACGCCTGCGCGGCCTGCTGCCACTGCGCTTCATCACGAGCGTGGATCATTGCCAGCGGGCGCTGTGCGTCTGCGCGCTCGCCGAGCGTAATCATCTGCGTAAGTCCCACGCTGTAATCAATGGCATCTGCCGCCTGGCGACGACCGCCACCAAGGCCCATTACCGCCATGCCGAGCGCGCGCGTGTCCATGGCACTGACCACGCCCTGCCCGTCGGCAAAGACCGGCTTACACAGCGCGGCAGCGGGTAAATAGCGGTCATAGCGCTCAACAAAATCCGTTGGTCCCTGCTGCGCGGCCACCATGCGGCCAAACACCTCGGCGGCGCGGCCGTTATCCAGCACCGCTTGCAGTTGCGCGCGTGCTTCGGCCTCGTTCGCGGCAAGCTTGCCGGACACCAGCATTTCCACACACAGCGCCATGGTCACGTCCAGCAGGCGCGGATTGCGCTCATCGCCCGTCAGGAAACGCACCGCTTCACGCACTTCCACTGCGTTACCGGCGCTGGAGGCCAGCACCTGGTTCATATCGGTCAGAAGTGCCGTGGTGCGCACGCCCGCACCGTTCGCCACGCCGGCAATCGCCTCGGCAAGCGCGACCGAGCGCTCAAAGGTCGGCATAAACGCGCCGCTGCCCACCTTCACGTCCATGACCAGCGCGTCCAGCCCCTCGGCCAGCTTTTTAGCAAGGATGGAGGCGGTAATCAGCGGGATGGAGTCCACCGTTGCGGTGATATCGCGCGTAGCGTAGAAACGCTTGTCTGCCGGTGCCAGCGAGCTGGTCTGGCCGATAATCGCCACGCCCACGTCCTTAATGATGTCGCGAAACCGTGCGTCGTCCGGGAAGATATCAAACCCAGGGATGGCTTCGAGCTTGTCGAGCGTACCGCCGGTATGACCCAGCCCGCGCCCGGAGATCATCGGTACATAGCCGCCACAGGCGGCCACCATCGGTCCCAGCATCAGCGACGTCACATCGCCCACACCACCGGTGGAGTGTTTATCCACAATCGGACCGTTCAGCCCAAGGCCGCTCCAGTCAAGCACCGCACCAGAATCGCGCATCGCCAGCGTCAGCGAAACGCGCTCGGCAACGGACATATCGTGAAAGAAAATCGTCATCGCCAGGGCGGCAATTTGCCCTTCAGAGACGGTGTTATCGCGAATGCCGTTAATAAAAAAGCGGATCTCTTCATCGCTGAGCGGCTGTCCGTCGCGCTTTTTACGAATGATTTCTTGAGCCAGAAACACGTGACCTCCAGGAAACGTCAGAAATTAATAGCCGCTGCTGCTTTTGCCGTCGCCGTGACCCAGCGCCTTAAGCAGGCTTGCCAGCAGGCTGGATGCACCAAAGCGGTAGTGACGCGCATCGGCCCAGTCACCACCAAAGATCTCATCTGCCGTTGCCAGATAGGTCGCAGCGTCTTCTGCGCTACGCACGCCGCCCGCAGGCTTGAAGCCCACCGTTTTTTCAACGCCCATATCGCGAATGACTTCCAGCATGATGCGTGCGCTTTCCGGCGTCGCATTCACCGGCACTTTACCGGTAGAGGTTTTGATGAAATCCGCCCCGGCGTTGATAGCGATTTCTGAGGCTTTGCGAATCAGACGCTCTTCTTTTAGCTCACCGGTTTCGATGATGACTTTCAGCAGCACATTCGCCCCGGCACATACCGCTTTACAGGCTTTGACCAGATCAAAACCCACCTGCTCATTGCCCGCGATAAGCGCGCGGTACGGGAAGACCACATCAACTTCATCTGCACCGTATGCAACCGCAGCACGCGTCTCAGCCACCGCGATGTCGATATCGTCATTGCCGTGCGGGAAGTTGGTGACGGTAGCAATGCGAATATCCGGCGTACCCTGCGCGTTCAGTGTTTTACGCGCAATCGGGATAAAACGCGGATAAATACACACGGCGGCGGTGTTGCCGACCGGCGTTTTCGCCTGGCGGCACAGCGCAATCACTTTCTCGTCGGTGTCGTCGTCGTTCAGCGTGGTCAAATCCATCAGTTTCAGCGCGCGCAGGCTGCTGGCGGTTAAATCGGTCATGGTGTTCTCCAGAAAGTCAGGTTGAGCGGAGGCAGCGAAATCCGACTCCTGCGGTCAATGTTAAAATACTAACATTCCACTGAAAGACGGTTTCGTGTTGCTGTTCACAAAAGCTTAAGATTACGTGGTGCAATACCGACAGTATAGGGGATTAAACGGGCAAAACAACGCCTGTATGCTGGGAATAAAAACGGCGGTCAGGCTAACAGCCTGACCGCCGTAGAGAAATGTTATTTTTCTAACAATGCAGCCGTTACAGCGCCAGGAAAACCCCGGCAATGGTCGCGCTCATCAGGTTAGAAAGCGTACCCGCGGCAACGGCCTTCAGACCCAACTGCGCCACGTCGTGACGACGGTTCGGTGCCATGCTGCCCAGCCCGCCAATCAGAATAGCGATAGACGACAGGTTAGCAAAACCACACAGCGCAAAGGAGATAATCGCTTTGGTGTGAGGGGAAAGCACCTGCAAACCGGCCGCGTGCACCACCTCGTCTGCTCGCAGATACTCGCCGAAGTTCAGATAGGCGACAAATTCGTTGATGATAACTTTCTGGCCGATGAAGGAGCCTGCCACCATCGCCTCATTCCACGGCACGCCAATCAGCCAGGCAAGCGGTGAGAACACCCAGCCCAGAATCAGTTGCAGAGAAAGCTGTGGATAGTCGAACCAGCCGCCAATTCCGCCGAGGATGCCATTGAGCAGTGCGATCAGTGCGACAAACGCCAGCAGCATCGCGCCCACGTTCAGCGCCAGCTGCATACCAGAGGCCGCACCGGCAGCGGCGGCGTCCAGCACGTTAGACGGCCTGTCCGGATCGTTTGCCATCGCTTCCGGTTGCGCCGCATCATGCGGTTTTTCGGTTTCCGGCAGGATAATTTTCGCAAACAGCAGACCACCCGGTGCCGCCATAAACGACGCCGCAATCAGGTAATCCAGCGGTACGCCCATCTGCGCGTAACCTGCCAGTACCGAACCGGCAACGGAGGCCAGGCCGCCACACATAACCGCAAACAGTTCAGAGCGCGTCATCGTCGCAATATACGGACGCACCACCAGCGGCGCTTCGGTCTGCCCAACAAAGATATTCGCGGTTGCAGAGAGCGACTCGGTGCGCGAGGTACCCAGCACTTTACGCAGCGCACCGCCGAGAATGCGGATAACCAGCTGCATAATGCCGATGTAATACAGCACGGCAATCAGCGAGGAGAAGAACACAATGACCGGCAGCACGCGCAGGGCAAAAATAAAGCCGCCGCCGCCGAACACCTCAAACATCTTATCAGACACCAGGCCACCAAACAGGAAGCTGATACCTTCATTACCGTAGGCAATGACGCTCGCCACGCCATCAGTCATGGCCAGCAATACCTTACGCCCAACCGGGACATACAGCACCAGTGCGCCGATACCTACCTGAATGCACCATGCGCCAATAACGGTGCGCAAATTAATGGCTTTGCGGTTACTGGAGAGAAGAACGGCAAGCAGCACCAGTACAGCCATGCCAACAAGCCCCATTAGGATTTGCATACGAAGTCCCTGCGTGTAGTCGTCAAAAAAAGAAAAAAAGAAGCCCCGAGAGGCGCAAGGATTATAACGGCAGGGAGGGCCATGATGGCTATCTTGATCACGGAACAGCGATGATTGTTACAGGTTATTGTTTCTTAGAGTGACGAAGATCACATTTTTTCACCCTGAAGCGCAAAAAGTCGCCGGGTATTGTCGATTATTGCATGAGCAATCGTTTCCGGGGCTTCCTCGCGCAGTTTACACAGCGCCCTGAAAACCTGCGCCACGCGTTCGGGTCGATTGGGTTGCCCCTGGTAGCCGTTGAGCGGCATATCGGGCGCATCGGTTTCCAGCAACAGCGACGTGAGCGGCAGCCGCGCCACAACGTCGCGCGTTTTACTGGCACGCTCGTAGGTAATGGTGCCACCTACGCCGATGTAATACCCAAGCTCAATAAAGCGCTGCGCCTGTTGCAGGCTACCGGCAAAACCGTGCACTACGCCAGTGCGTGGCAGTGCCGCACGCCTTAAGTGCAGCGCCAGCTTATCGTGGGTGCGGCGCGAATGCAGAATAACCGGCAGGTCATAACGCTTTGCCAGCCGTAGCTGGTCGTCCAGCAGTGCCTGCTGGCGTGCAAACTGAGGGTTTTCCCGGTACAAATCCAGCCCGATTTCACCTACTGCGACGAGTTTGGCTGGGCGCTGTGCCAGGTGTTGCTCAAGTAACGCCAGCGCCGCTTCATCATGCTCTTCAATCACAATCGGGTGCAGGCCCAGTGCGGCATATACCGGCGTAAAGCGTTCTGCCAGCGCCAGTACAAAATCAAAGCGGCTGGCCGACACCGCTGGTACCAGAATCTGCTCAACGCCTGCCTGGGCCGCTAATTCAAGGCTTGCGGCTTCATGGTCAGTAAAAGGCGGGAAATCAAAGTGACAATGGGTATCAATAAAACGCAGGCTCACGCACTGTCCTCATTTTTGAACTCGCCGTCATTGGCCTGGTGCTGTGCCGGGCCATCGTTTGCAACGGGCATTGTGGCGGCTACCGCTGCGGGCACGTGTGATGCCTGAACAGCGCCGGCGTAAACCTGCACACTCGCCGGTTCATTTACCGACGGCAGAATAATTGGCGTTGCACCCGGCGCGCGGGGAGCCACAATGCGCGAGGTCGCAGGCACCCTCACCGGTTTAGTGAAGCGATGCAGCGCTGGCTTGCCTGCCAGCAGCTTGCCAATGGTGGCCAGAAAGTAGCGCCCGCAGCGCCGCCCGGTACGGTAGTCCGCACGCAGTGCCACCTCACGGCTGCCGAGCGCAAAACTTTGCAGCGGCGCAGGCGGGAAAATTTCGATAATCCGCAAATCACCCGGCGGATGTTCAATAAAGTGCTGAATCGCGGTGTAGCTCTCTTCATGGTGATGCACCAGGTTCACCAAGGGCTTGAGGCTGCTTTCGCTCAGCCAGCGCTCCATATGGCGAAACCACTGCGGCGTATAATACATTTGTGACGGCACGGTGCGGATAACTACCAGCGTCTGTGCGCCGCGCTTTGCCGCCTCGCGCACCGGCACCGCATCGCTGATGCCGCCATCCTGGTAGCTGATGCCATCAAGCATTGCACCGCTGCGGTAAAACCCCGGAATAGCGCTGGAAGCGCGGATGATATCAAGCCAGGTATCACGCAACGGTGAGAAATAACTCGCGGCGTAGTCGTCGCTGCGACAGGCGCACATGTAAAAGGCTTTGCCCGCATCAAAGCGGCGCTCGGCGGTCTCCATCGACAGCGGCATCGTTTTTGCGGTCGCATCCAGCAGCCAGTCGAGATCAATCAAATGGCCGCCGCGCACAAAGCGCACCGGGTTGAAGAACTCGCGCCGTGTGGTGTAGTTGGCAATCACGCGCCGGGCGTAGCCCGGCTGGTGGCACACAAAGGCCGAAAGATTCTGGGCACCGGCAGAGGTACCAAAGTACTCATCAAACGGATCGAACTCATTAATCATGAATTCGTCCAGCACACCGGCGGTAAAAATGCCGCGCTGCCCGCCACCTTCGCACACCAGCGCAACTTTGCCGGGCTCAAAAGGCTTCAGCGCCAGCGGCGCAATATTGCCGAGCGTAACGGGAATTCGCTGTCCCACCCCTGCCTTCCTGTCATGATGTCGCCTGCCCTTAAGCAGACGATACGTATAATGATAAATGTTTAAAAACCGCAAAGGCCAGCACGCAAGGCTGGCCTTTTCACACCGACTTGACGACGGGCGTCAGGGACGTCTGCGGCCCATAAACAAGCTAACCAGAAACAAGATAACACCGACTACAAACACAATTTTAGCCGCACTTGCCGCAGTACCCGCAAGCCCACCAAAACCAAGTGCTGCAGCAATTACCGCGATAACCAGAAAAATAATGCCCCATCGAAACATAAGACTCTCCTTTATTTATGATTAAAAGCGAACCTGCTGTTGCTCACCGGCGTAACACGCCTTGCCATGACATCGTTATGTTTCCGTATTGCTTGTGCGCTCCTGGCTTTGCCAGGAGCCGCATTACAGACGTTACTTTTTAATTTGCAGATCGTTTTTCACGCTTTTCACGCCGTCTACCGCTTTCGCAACGCTTTCAGCCCTGTCGGACTGCGCCTGCGATTCCACGGTACCGGAAAGCTGTACCACACCATCGGTGGTGCTCACTTTCACGTTACGCGAAGGCACCATGTCATCTGCCAGAAGTTTTGCTTTGATTTCACTGGTGGTGGCTGTGTCACCGGCATAACCGCTCACTGACTGCGTTGCACCGTCTTTCACGTGCAGTTTGTCGCTAACAGAGCTGACGCCTTCAACGCCTTTTGCCGTAGCGACCGCTTTTTCAGCTTCAGCCTGGCTTGCGACAAAACCGCTCAACGTCACGACTTTGTTTTCAGTTTTGACCGAAATATCGGTGCTTTTTACGCCTTTATCATCGAGCAGCGCCGCTTTAACCTTAGCTGTAATTGCGCTGTCGTCCATGAAATTACCGACTTTGTTCATAGAGCTATCGATTTTCTGACCTGCGGATTCACCGGTGCTCTGGGTCGTTTCACTCTGTGCAAACGCAGCACCGCTTGCCAGCACAGAACCCAGAACCACAGTCAGCAGAGTTTTCGAAAACTTACGTGTATTCATCGATGTATTCCTGTTGTTTTGCCCAAATAGTGAGCCAGTACCGCCATGCCGACGGCCAGACATACAGCTGGGCTTAACTGCCCGGCTCATCCTCTTTTTTACGTCGGTGACGTAAGAAACGGTAATTAATCACGCGCTGGATTTCATGGCTGAACATCGCACCTGAAAACATCATCAGGAGAGTGTTTTATCCATTACGCAGCGCGGTGAATGAGGTAAATATAGTTCGTGATGGCAAAAACGCATGGGAATAACGCTGAAAAGGCTAAAAAGCTGCGTTCAGGAGGGGATTTTAAGAAACATCTGCAACAGGCTAATATTCAACACTATTTTAGCGGCGCATGCGAACGCATGCGCCGTGAGGGCAAGATTAATGCTCGCGCGTTTTACGGAACACCACGTCAGGATAGCGCTCCTGCGTCAGATTCAGGTTCACCATGGTTGGGGCGATGTAGGTCAGGTTATCACCACCATCCAGCGCCAGTTGAACCTCGTTTTTACGCTTGAATTCTTCAAATTTCTTCACGTCTGTTGACTCAACCCAGCGCGCGGTTGCCACGTTGACGGATTCGTAAATCGCCTCAACGTTGTACTCGCTCTTAAGACGCGCCACGACCACGTCAAACTGCAGCACACCCACCGCGCCCACAATCAGGTCATTGTTGGCAATCGGGCGGAACACCTGTACCGCGCCCTCTTCAGAAAGCTGCACCAGCCCTTTGAGTAGCTGCTTTTGCTTGAGCGGATCTTTAAGACGAATGCGGCGAAACAGTTCCGGTGCGAAGTTCGGGATACCGGTGAACTTCATCATTTCGCCCTGGGTGAAGGTATCACCAATCTGAATAGTACCGTGGTTATGCAGGCCAATAATGTCGCCCGGATACGCCTCTTCAACGTGTGCACGGTCACCGGCCATAAAGGTCAGCGCGTCAGAAATCACGACGTCTTTACCGATGCGCACCTGACGCAGCTTCATGCCCTTCTCATACTTACCGGACACCACGCGCATAAACGCCACGCGGTCACGGTGTTTCGGGTCCATGTTGGCCTGAATTTTGAAGACAAAGCCAGAGAACTTATCTTCTTTTGCTTCGACTTCACGCACGTCGGTTTTACGCGGCATGGGCGCAGGCGCCCAGGACACCAGCCCGTCGAGCATATGGTCAACGCCGAAGTTACCCAGCGCGGTCCCAAAGAACACTGGCGTGATGTCACCGCTCAGGAACAGTTCTTCGTCGAATTCGGTTGAGGCACCTTTTACCAGCTCCAGCTCATCGCGCAGCTGCTGGGCGAGATCGTCACCGACTGCGGCATCCAGGTCCGGGTTATCCAGCCCTTTTACGATGCGCACTTCCTGGATGGTGTGGCCCTGTCCGGTCTGGTAGAGATAGGTTTCGTCTTTATAGAGGTGATAAACGCCTTTAAACAGCTTGCCGCAGCCAATCGGCCAGGTGATGGGCGCACAGGCAATTTTCAGCTCGTTTTCCACTTCGTCCAGCAGCTCCATCGGGTCGCGGATATCGCGGTCGAGCTTGTTCATGAACGTCAGAATCGGCGTGTCGCGCAGACGCGTCACTTCCATCAGCTTACGGGTACGATCTTCAACGCCTTTTGCCGCATCAATCACCATCAGGCAGCAGTCCACTGCCGTCAGGGTACGGTAGGTATCTTCCGAGAAGTCTTCGTGCCCTGGGGTATCCAGCAGGTTGACCAGGCAATCGTGATACGGGAACTGCATGACCGAGGTAGTAATGGAGATACCGCGCTGCTTTTCCATTTCCATCCAGTCGGATTTTGCATGCTGGCTGGAGCCACGCCCTTTTACCGTGCCCGCAGTCTGAATAGCCTGTCCGAACAGCAGCACTTTTTCAGTGATCGTCGTTTTACCGGCGTCCGGGTGGGAGATGATGGCAAAAGTGCGGCGTCTTGCCACCTCCTGCAAATAGGGAGACAACGTCATATTTCACTCTTCTCGTCAGGCGCGACCAGGTGGCGCGCGGCGCGTTATTCAATAAAGTGCGGGGATTTTACCCATTGCGGCGCAGATACCCAAAAGAATTCGTCTGCGCCTGGGAGGCTCAGGCGTTAAATAACCACTGCTGTAGTTCATCAAGCGAGGTCACCTGCTTGTCCGGCGTGATGCCGGCTGGCAACGCGCGGCCGTGGGCGTTAAGCCAGACGGTACTCAACCCGGCGTTAATGCCACCCAGGATGTCCGACTCAGCGGTATCGCCCACCATCAACACCCGCTCACGCGTCGGGTTGCCCATTTGTGTGAGCGCGTAATCAAAGATTTTCTTATCCGGCTTTGCTACGCCCACCTGCTCGGAAATCACCAGCAGGTCGAAAAAGTCGCGCAGGCCGGTGCGTTCGAGGCGAATTTGCTGGAGCGCGGTAAAGCCATTGGTGATGATGCCAAGCTTTGTATTGCCTTTAAGCGCATCAAGCAGCGCCAGCGCCCCCGGCAGCGGGGCGCAAATATCTGCCATGGCGTTCAGAAACGCGCTATTAAGGTCACTTGCCGGCACGTTAAGCCGCTCAGCCCAGCTTTCAAAGCGCTGTACCTGAAGCTGGAGCGCGGTAATGGCACCGTTCTGATAATCCACCCACAGCGGCTTATTCACGGCCTGGTAGTCCTGGAAATCCTTGTCAGTAAACGTCACGCTGTAATCGAGAAACATGCGCTGTAGCCCGCCGAACGCGTCGAAGGTAAACAGCGTTTCATCAGCATCAAAGAGTATCCAGTCCCACTTCATTCACATCACCTTTAGCGTTATCAGCCCAGCGGCAGGGCCATAATAATGGCGTCCTCACGCCCGTTGGCGGTAGGGTAATAATTGCGCCGTATCGTCGCCTCGTTAAAACCAAGGCTTTCATAAAGCGCGATGGCGGCAACGTTAGAGGCCCGCACCTCCAGCCACAGCGTGAGGATCTGTTTTTGTTCCAGTTCGCTGATTAAGTGCTCCAGCAGCGCCCGGCCAAGCCCGCGCCGCTGAAAAGCCGGGCTGACCGCAATGTTAAACAGCGTGGCTTCGTCCAGCACCACCTGCGTGATGGCAAACGCCGCCATTTCATCGCCAACATCCAGACGTAAGTTGAAATAGCGCTCGCCCTGGTTGCTGGCAAACGTCTTTTCACTCCAGGGAAAGGCGTGGCTGCGCTGTTCAATGGCAAACGCCTGCGCGAGGCCATCGGTATTAAGAGAGGAAATCCTGTTCATGTTCACATATCTGGCGCCAGAGTGCGGCGCGCGCCTGTGCGCTGTGTTGAAGCTCATCAAGGCCCGGCGTCGTAAGCCGCGCCCCCGTCAGAGGAAGCGCCGCCTCCACACCCAAAAGCCAGCTGTTGCAGCTCGCCCCTTCCGGCAGCATGGCGGCACGGTCGGGCGTAAGCCACATCACGGCGTCGGTGGAAAGCGCAAGCGCGCGTAAAATATCGGCCACCAGTGCATCAGCCGGTGACGGCAGCACATCAGCCACCACCACCAGGCGCACGGTATCGGGGAGAGTCAGCGCGATTTCGCCCTGCAACACCGCGGGGCGGCGCAGCGTCCACCGGGTGATTCCCAGCTGCTGAAGCTGCCAGTCACGTCGGGTAGTCATGAGCGAAACCTGTTTAAGTCACCTGAGGGGCGCAAATATAGCAAATCCATCGCACGCCCGCCAATTTCCCCGCCATATGACAGGACACCTGCAACTTGTCGGACGAGCGTATATAATCGCCGCCTGATTACGATGAGGAGTATGTTATGTCCGCGTGGACCCCGGCGAGTGAAGTGCTACTGCGCCACAGTGATGATTTCGAAAACCGCCGCGTGCTATTTGCCGGCGATTTGCAGGACGACCTGCCTGCACGCCTGGAAACGGCGGGCAGCCGCGTCCACACCCAGCAATATCACCACTGGCAGACGCTGAGCGCGCAGATGGGCGAGAACGCACAATTTGGGCTGGTGGCCAACGCCGACAGCGTGGCCGATTGCGACACACTGATTTACTACTGGCCGAAGAACAAACCTGAAGCCCAATTCCAGTTGATGAACCTGCTCTCTTTACTGCCGCAGGGCAGTGATCTGTTTGTGGTAGGCGAAAACCGCAGCGGCGTGCGCAGCGCCGAACAAATTCTTGCGGACATTGCCCCGCTCAACAAAATCGACAGCGCCCGCCGCTGCGGCCTTTATTACGGCAAGCTGGAAAGCCGCCCCACCTTTGACGCCGACGGCTGGTGGAGCGAGTACCAGAGCGAAGGGCTGGCGATTAAAACGCTGCCTGGCGTCTTTAGCCGCGACGGGCTGGACACCGGCAGCCAGTTGCTGCTGTCAACGCTCACACCGCACACCAAGGGCAAAGTGCTGGATGTTGGCAGCGGCGCAGGCGTGCTGGCAGCAACGCTTATCAGCCATTCACCGAAGGTGCGCCTGACGCTGTGCGACGTGTCCGCACCTGCGGTTGAAGCCAGCCGCGCAACACTGGCTGCCAACGGCTTTGAAGGCGAGGTGCTTGCGAGCAACGTTTACTCTGAGATCAGCGGGCGCTTTGACATGATTTTGTCTAACCCGCCGTTCCACGAAGGGCGCCAGACCAGTCTTGATGCCGCGCAAACGTTGATTCGCGGTGCCATACGCCATCTTAATATCGGCGGTGAGCTACGCATTGTCGCCAACACCTTCCTGCCGTATGCCACCGTGCTGGATGAGGTGTTTGGCAATCACGAAGTCATTGCCCAGACCGGGCGGTTCAAAGTGTACCGCTCCGTTCACAGCCGCAGGCCGCGCCGCTAGCGACACGACCGGGCGTAACGCTGCGCCTGTGCTCACTCGCAGGAGAAGACCGGTGCAGCAGTAAGCGGGCTTTCTTTGCGTTATCGTTAAAAATGCGCCGCTGCTCAGGGTGCCGTTTTTTGCAGCAATTGGAAAAACGGCACGCAATTAAGTATTGACCTGCCCCGTAAAACATCTAGAATGCGCCTCCGTGGTTGCAATACTTCTGTAGTGTTGCCGGTATGCGAAGGTGGCGGAATTGGTAGACGCGCTAGCTTCAGGTGTTAGTGTCCTTACGGACGTGGGGGTTCAAGTCCCCCCCCTCGCACCAACAACCACGCGATATTGCTTTTAGCAGCACACTGCGAAGGTGGCGGAATTGGTAGACGCGCTAGCTTCAGGTGTTAGTGTCCTTACGGACGTGGGGGTTCAAGTCCCCCCCCTCGCACCACACTGCGCGGGCAATATCATCAAAAGAAAGAAAGTAGACCGTGCGAAGGTGGCGGAATTGGTAGACGCGCTAGCTTCAGGTGTTAGTGTCCTTACGGACGTGGGGGTTCAAGTCCCCCCCCTCGCACCACTTTCTTTTTCATCTCCCGGCGATAGCGCCAGATAATCCCTCTGATCAGTATCATCCCAGAACCCGCTGGCGACGTGCCTTATCTTTCAGCCAGTACACCCAGATTCAACGCAAGCAGCGCCATACCGCTGGCAAACGCAATACACGACGGTAGCAGCATGAAGTGGCGCAGTCGGCGGTGAAAAAGCATGCCGGTGGTCGCTACCATTGCCAGCACCATCAGCACGCGCCATTGCGCAAACGTTAGCCCGCCCAGCGCCAGTCCGGCCACCACTGCACCGGATAACAGCACACCCCAACCGCTTTCCAGACTTTTTTGTAACATACCGGCTATCTCTGCAATAGATAATGATAACCAATATCATATGGTAATTTTTCTCATTTGCAAATCACGTCTTGCAAGAGCACGTAAAGGGACTTGCCATTGACGCAACCTATGATTAGGATTGGCAATCATTATCATTTAGATTAGCGCTCAAGGCATGGCATATTACGGTTCTCCTCTCGTTTCTCCCGCCGTCTGGCACCCGGAGCCCGCCAGGTTGTCTCTGGCCGATGAACTACATGCCTGCTTTAGCGAACAACGTGCCTATTTCCTCGACACCTTCACGTTTAGCACACCCGGTACAGACAGCCTGACCCTGGCCGACTGGTCAACCCCGCACACGCTTAGCGCACTTATCGCGACCTACGGCGACCATATCTATCAGGCGAGTGAAGACACGCGCCAGAGCAAACCGCTGAAGTCCCTCTGGGCACAGTGGTATCTTGGCCTGCTGGTGCCACCGCTGATGCTGGCCTTACTGGCAAATGACAGGGCTATCGACGTTTCCCCCGAACGCATTCGCGTCACCTTCCATGAAACCGGCCGTGCTGCACGCTTTTATCTGGACGTGCGTGAAGATCTCAGCACCACGCTGCTGCCACCGCACCTGCGTCTGGAGAAACTGTGGACGGCCAGTATCACGCCCGTGGTTGATGCGCTGGAGGCCTCCGGCGACATTAACGGTAAACTCATCTGGAGTAACACCGGTTATCTGATTAACTGGTTTTTGGGCGAAATGCGCGAACAACTCGGCGAAGCACAATACAACGCACTGCGTCATGCCTGCTTTTTTAACGCCCAACTCAGCGACGGGCGCGATAATCCACTGTATCGCACCGTCGTTCCCCGCAACGGCCTGCTGGTGAGGCGCACCTGCTGTCAACGCAACCGCCTGCCCGGCGTCCAGCTGTGCGGTGACTGTACGCTGAAATAGTGCGCAACCCTGCTTACTGCGCCCGCGCTCGCACTGGAACGTGACGAAATTTACCAGGATTATCCCTGTTCCCGTTTACAGATTGCCCTGCCTTGTGACAGATTATCTGCCGCATTAATGTGGAGAGACTCATGAGCCTGCAATCCGTACGGCAGTTTTTTGCCGACAATGCCCCCGATATCGAAATTATCGAACTCAATGAAAGCACCGCCACCGTGGCATTGGCCGCTGCGGCCCATCAAGTGGAGCCGGGGCAAATCGCCAAGACGCTATCTCTGAAGGTGAAAGATAACGTGGTGCTGGTCGTCGCAAAGGGCGATGCCCGCCTTGATAACAAAAAGCTGAAAAATGCCTTCGGTGCCAAGGCGCGCATGCTGAGCTGTGATGAAGTTGTCATGTGTACCGGCCATCCGGTGGGCGGTGTTTGCCCCTTTGGGCTGGAGAATCCGCTGGCAGTCTACTGCGACATCTCACTTAAAAATTATGATGAAGTCCTGCCTGCCG
Organism: Enterobacteriaceae bacterium 4M9; assembly: GCA_010092695.1. Classification (GTDB taxonomy): domain Bacteria; phylum Pseudomonadota; class Gammaproteobacteria; order Enterobacterales; family Enterobacteriaceae; genus Tenebrionibacter. Next base: position 4,215,690 of record JAADJJ010000001.1, read on the forward strand.
CAGGCGCCATCCATAGCGCCGTGCGCATTTCTCCCGCGCGTATGGCCGAGTTGACCAACGCCACCTGGATTGACGTTTGTCAGTGAGCCGAGTGCTGTGACGCACCGCCCTGCGGTGCGTCATGGTTGCCGGTGATAACCATGCCGCGTGTCTCACGCCCAAAGGCGACAAAGACACAAATCAGCACTGCTACTGTACCTGCCACTATCGCCATTGCCATGCCATAGTTGCCGCCATTGTGCTCGGCAATGGTCGCCTGCAATGTGGCATTCACCGAAGCAATCAGGTTCCCCAACTGGTAAACAAAGCCTGGCAACACCGCGCGAGCGTTGGCGGGCACCAGTTCGTTAAGCCACGTCGGCACCACGCCCCAGGCCCCCTGCACCATAAACTGCATCAGGAACGCCCCCACACCAATGGTGACGGAGCCGGTAGAAAATGCCCACAGAGGCAGCACCGGTAGCGCCAGGAAGGCAGCGATCATCATCGCTTTTTTACGCCCGATATTTTCAGAGATGACGCCAAAGAAAACGCCACCAAGCATGGCCGCAATATTATAGAAAATGGCAATCGTACTGACCGTCTGTGGCGTGAAGCCGTGCTGCACTTTCAAAAACGTCGGATACAGATCCTGCGTGCCGTGGCTAAAGAAGTTAAAGCACGCCATTACCAGCACCAGATACAGGCACAGCTTCCAGTGCCTGCGTATCGTTGGCAATAACGCCACACTCTGCTGGCGGGCGCGGGCAGCAAGCCAAACCGGGGATTCTGGCACTTTCAGCCAGATATAGGGCAGCAGCACTATCGGCAGCGCGCCAATCAGGAACATCCCACGCCAGCCCACCATGGTATAAAACAGGCCGAACACCACGGAAGCCAACAGATAGCCACAGGGATAGCCTGCCTGAAAAATACCGGACATCAGCCCGCGTGAGCGATCCGGTATGGTTTCCATCGCCAGCGACGACGCAACACCCCAGATACCGCCCATCGCCACGCCGTACACCAGGCGAAATATCAGGAATGCGGCAAATGTGGGTGACCAGGCAGAGAGAATTTCAAAGACCGCGAAGCAACCGACATTAAGCATCAAAACAGGCCGTCGGCCATATTTTTCAGCAAGCCGCCCGAAAATCAGCGCACCAATGGGGCGCACTGCCAGCGTGAGCATAATTGCCAACGACACTGTGGCAACCGAGGAATGGAAATACGTTGCCAGATCGCTGAGTACGAAAACCAGAATAAAAAAATCAAAGGCGTCCAGCATCCAGGCAGCAAAACTGGCAAACGCCACGTGACGCTGCGTTGGCGTCCAGGTTAAAGGCGTGATCATAGAGGTTGAGTCCTGTCTTTCAGGCACCAGGCATGGTGCTAACACGACGTGCAAACGGGCAGACAAGGAGAGGAGGACAGTCCCTGGCGCGAGGCTCGCCGGTCCGGAGAATTAACAATCTTTCACACTTCGTGATAAAAAATACACGATAGAAATGTTAATAAATTGTTTATACCAGAGGAAACCGACAAAGAGGGCTGAGAAGTAGTTTCAAAGTGTAATAATGAGCCGCTTAATATTTCCGCAGCAATGTTTTGCTAAATGCTTTTTATTTTCCCGCCCTGCGACGGGAAAATAGTTTCTACACAAAACAATCAATAAGAATAATCACGCAATCTCTTCTGACAGAGCAGACGCGGTTGATTGCAGATTCAATTCTCTCATTCCGCGTGGGCTGTTTATCCAGGCATACATTTCAGCGTTGCTGCGCAATGCCAGGCGGCGCATCGCGCTATTTTTCTGGGCGCTCACCGTTTTATTGCTCTTTTTTAGCAAGCCAGAAATCTGGTTAATGCTCCAGCCTTTCGCCATTAATCTTAATACCTGGCGTTCTGAGAGCGTAAGAATTAACGACCCTTCATTCGCACTGGCTGAAGGCATATTGACCTCACCCTCAAGGTAGCTCAGGCCGCCTTCTTTCGTCTTCACGCAGTGCAGAATTTGCTCAAGCCCGGCACTGTTGGGCAGTAAGATGCTATTTGGCCATAAAAGCTGTTGCAGAGCGGTAAAGCGAGCAAACGCAGGAACCAGAAAAACCCAGTGAATATGCGGTGCGGCACGGTACAAAGGCGGGAGCTGTTGCAGGTCCTGTTCGACCTCGCTAACATCGCCTGTCAGATCGATAATTGCCAGCGATGCCTGCAGCAATAGCAGTGGCGTCAGCGACTCATAGCCGCAGACAGGCAAAATCATACAATGGGGGTTATCATCTTTGATGCACCGCTCCAGGCCCGCAGCCATTGCGGGATAGCGGCTAAAGATGATGGTTTTCTGGTGACGTCCCTGAGTCATTTTAATCTCCTGTTACTAAGCATCCAGTACATCAGGCCGTGTTTTATATTCATCACCCGCATAGCGCTTGCGTTGACCTGCCCGGCAAACGCTGTGACAAAGACAAAACCTCTCCCTGCTTTCCCTGGCTTACGATGTCCATTAAAACTGTAAGAATGTTACAGTTGTCTAAAATTGCTGAAAACCGCAGTCCTTTAAACTCACTTTATGGCTTTTATGATTTTATTGTTTTTGCTTTATTTTACGGGTGAATATCAAATGTGGCGTGATATTCGGATAACGCACTGAATACTCTCTTTACCTGGCGTTTTTACACGGCAGATGAAAAAATCTTATCTTTATTGAATATAGCGTGCGTTTGTAAAGTAATACTTAGCGTACGGGCTGTCAATCTTGTTTAAACTTTTAGGAATTAATCACCGTTATATTTTCAGACATTGCAACCATTTTCACTTTATCAAAGAAGCGAAATTTAATTCCTGTATTCATCCAGGGACGACAAATTTCACGTCATGTAAAAACTTCACCAATAAATCTCCTTCTATCGCGAGACGCAATTCTAAATAACAAACCTAAGGCAGCGCCTTATGCTACTTTCGTGGGATCAGAATTTTATGATACACAATCCTCACCGCCACCTTCTTTATAAGATTTTTCACAACTGAAAATACAATTCATCATTCCAGGAATAAAATAAAACACTAATGGCATAAGCGCATTCTGAAAAAACCAGCTAAATGGCACATAAATAACAATGTATAACAGGCGTTGTCAGGTTCATTTGTCCCTGTGATTACCCACGCAAAACACCAGCAGTTGCCGTACGTGTTAAAAGTTAGCGGCAATGCCATAACGCTAACGGGCTTTTTCACGGCGCGTGATAAAAGTCCTGCGTATCGCTTTTCCGTCAGCACAAAATGATTGCTACAATCCGCGGGCAAGCCATCGCTGCACGTCGTAAAATAAATCCAGCTATCGCCCGTCGCCGTGAGACCACCGTGCCAGCACGGGCATGAACCAGTGAATGCTGCGTGCATAACCGCATTAAAGGAGCTCGCGTGGAACACCACGACATTGACCTGCCCGGCCGTTTTGACGACGCCAGCCTCAAGGAAAAAATCTTCTTCAGCGCGATTTCTCTGTTCGCAGAATACGGCCTGAGCGGCGCGCGTATGGAGCAGATTGCCGACAAAGCAGGCACCACCAAGCGCATGGTAGTTTACCACTTTCGCAATAAAGAGACGCTTTATGTTCAGGTGCTGGAATACGTCTACATCCAGATTCGCGCCGCTGAACAGCAACTTAACCTGACCGAACTGCCGCCGGTCGAAGCGATGGTGCAACTGGTTGAATCAAGCTTCGAGTATCACGCCACTCACCCGGATTTTGTGCGCATTATCTGCATGGAAAACATGCAGCGCGGACGCTATGCGCAAAACTCCACCGTGCTCAGAGAGGTTAACCGCAGCGCGCTCACCCTGCTGGAAGACGTGCTCGCCCGGGGCCAACAAAAACAGCTCTTTAATAAAGCCGTAAGCGCACGCGATGTGCACCGCCTTATCAGTAGCTTTAGCTTCCACCACGTGGCCAACAGTTACACGTTCTCCCTGCTCTTTGAAGAAGGCACCGACAGCGCGGCACAGCTTGCCCATTACCGGGAGATGGCGGTACAGGTGGTACTGCGATTTATTTGCCCGTAAAAGGGAGCCGCGCGGCAACGGACCTTAGCGCGTCTTAACTGTGTTACTATAAAAAGATGTTTTTGCCTCACTACAACCGCTTTCTGAGAGGGTGCTATGCCCGCAAAAATCCTGACGCCTGATGTCACCGGTATCGACGCTTTTTGCCGCGATCCTGCGGCGGCGCTGGCCGCCAGCGAGCAGGGCGCCGTCGCCGTATTCAGTAATAACGCGCCTGCGTTTTACGCCCTGACGCCCGCACGCCTCGCCGAGCTGCTGGCGCTGGAGGCAAAGCTCGCTCGCCCGGCAACCGACGTGGCCCTTGAGGCCGCGTTCTATGACGATGCCCCTGTTCCTGTACACACCCCGCCGCTGGGTAAATTTGCCATGTATCCAGACTGGCGTGCAGACGACGATTTTCAACGTATGGCGGCGCTGTGGGGCATCATTCTGCGTGAGCCGGTCACCCCCGAGGAGCTCGCCGCCTTTATTGCCTACTGGCAGGCAGAAGGTAAAGTGTTCCACCACGTTCAGTGGCAGCAAAAGCTGGCACGCAGCGTACAAATGGGGCGTGCAGCCAACGGCGGCGCACCACGGCGGGATGTCAACACGCTGTCACAGCCTGATAACTGTATTCCTGATGGATTCCGGGGGTAGCAATGAAAAACGTTGCCGGGCTGATAGCCCGTCTACAAAAGTTAATGCCCGCGGGCGTTAAACCTGCCTTTACCAGCGGTGAAGAGTTGATTGCCTGGCAACAGGAGCAGGGCCGCCAGCGCTCTGCCGCGATTGCACGCGAAAACCTGGCCATGAAAATGCAGCGCACCTTTAACCGCTCCGGTATTCGCGAGCTGCACATGAACTGCTCGTTTGACAATTATCGCGTCGAAAACGAAGGTCAGATGACGGCGCTGGCGCGCGCGCGCCAGTACGCGGCAGAGTTTGAAGGCAACATCGCCAGTTTTATCTTCTCCGGCAACCCCGGCACCGGCAAAAACCACCTGGCGGCAGCAATCTGCAACGAGCTGCTGTTACAGGGGAAATCGGTACTGATTATTACCGTCGCTGACATTATGTCAGCCATGAAAAGCACCTTTTCCCGTGACGACACCACCGAAGAACGCTTAATTAGCGATCTCAGCAACGTTGATCTGCTGGTGATTGACGAAATAGGTATGCAGACCGAGTCACGTTACGAAAAGGTCATCATCAACCAGATTGTGGACCGCCGCTCCTCGTCGCGCCGCCCAACCGGTATGCTGTCTAACCTTAACATTAAAGAGATGAACACCCTGCTCGGGGAGCGCGTCATGGACAGAATGCGCCTTGGCAACAGCCTGTGGGTGAATTTCAACTGGGACAGCTACCGCAGCCGCGTCACCGGTAAAGAATATTGATAATCCGGCGGTCGGCAATTTTTCATGCCGCCGCCTACCCGCCTTCTACGCTAAAGCGCTTTTTTCTTTCGTCTGCCCGCATCCACACGCATTATCGGGTTTTTCTGTATGCTCATAGCGCTATACTTTGCTGGTTAAGACAACAGAGACTGGAGTATCGATTGTGAAAATGACGAAAAGGATGATGCGTTCTGCGGCACTGGCTGCGGTACTGGTATCGGCAGGTGCAACGGCGGCAAGCTGGCAGGATCAGCTTTCCAGCGCAGCAAGCCAGTTGGGTCAGAACAGCGGTACGACCACTGCGGCGCAAAGCGGTAGCGGCCTGTCCCTGTCTTCCCTGACCAGCCTGATGAACGGCGGTGACAAGGCTCTGAGCTCCGGTACCATGAGCAACGCCACCGGCGTGATGCAGTACTGCGCTAAACAGAAGCTGGTTGCGGCCACCAACGTTGACAACATTAAAGACAAACTGCTCGGTAAGCTGGGGCTGGAAAGCACACAGCAGCAAACGCAGCAGCAGGATTATCAGCAGGGCCTCGCGGGCTTGCTGAAAACCGGCAACGGCCAGCAGCTGGATTTAAATAATCTTGGCAACTCGCAACTGGCAGAAAAAGTGAAAACGAAAGCCTGCGACCTGGTACTGAAACAGGGCGTAAACTTTATTTCCTGATAGCGTCTTGCCTTAAAAAACGGCGGTAACCTTACCGCCGTTTTTATTTTTCGGTTTAACCTGACTTATTTTTTACGCGTGCGCTCACCCTTTTTTAGTATGAGGCTGCGTTTGCTTACCTGCCGGTTATGCCTTATAAAACAAAACAATGCGAATGCCAGCAGGAATAAAATACCGACCACAGAGAAAATCATAGCGCTATACCCACAAAAAGCAGGGCGTTATTAAGTCAAAAATAACACCAACGCCTGCGACACTATCACGATATATCCTGTATCTCACCTCTGTTCACCCTGAGGTTTTTCTTAAATATATTCCTAACAAACCAGTGAGGTCATAGATAAAACGCAGAAGAATAAAGACAACGAGCAATCATTATCCGAACATTCCTGTTTTTCTGCTTTTAGCGGCTGCGCTGCGCGCCATCACTGGCATGACGGCTCGCAAAAATGGTCGTTTTATAAACCAATTCTGAATAACAAGCACACTTCTTTGACGGTAGAATTGCAGCTATGTGACAACATCGCTAGATTAATGCACGCCTGAATGGCCCCCACCTGGGGTTAAGTCTCTTAAGAGGATCGTCTGTTGCCAGAGCTACTTTCCATCGCCCTGTTTATCGCCTCAGTGGCGATATATACCTTTAAGGCCGGCCGTAACCGGTGGTGGTTCTCCGCCATCCTGCTGGTGCTGGGGCTGTTTGTTGTCATTAATATTACCCAATACGCCAGCAACTATTTCACTGGCGATGGGATTAATGATGCGGTGCTCTACACGCTGACCAACAGCCTGACCGGTGCAGGCGTAAGCAAATATATTCTGCCGGGCATTGGCATCATTGCCGGGGTGGCTGCGGTATTTACACTGCTGTCCTGGATGCTACGCCGTCGCTGGCACCGCCCGCATCACTTTGGCTACAGCCTGCTGGCGCTGCTGCTGGCGCTGGCCTCGGTGGATGCCAGCCCCGCGTTTCACCAGATAACTGAACTGGTCAAATCCCAGACGCGCGATGGCGACCCGGACTTTGCCATGTATTACAAAGAACCGGGTAAACAGATTAAAAAGCCAAAGCTCAACCTGGTCTACATTTACGGTGAAAGCCTTGAGCGCACCTATTTTAACGACAGCGCTTTCCCTGACCTCACGCCTGAACTGGGCGCGCTGAAAAACCAGAGCCTGGACTTCAGCCACACGGCACAACTGCCCGGCACCGACTACACCATTGCCGGGATGGTTGCCTCGCAGTGCGGTATCCCGCTGTTTGCGCCGTTTGAAGGCAACTCAGCCTCGTCCATGTCGAGCTTCTTTCCGCAGAATATCTGCCTTGGCGATATCCTGAAAAACTCTGGTTACGACAACTACTTTATTCAGGGCGCCAACCTGCGCTTTGCCGGTAAAGACGTGTTCCTGAAATCCCACGGCTTCGACCACCTCTATGGCTCCGAGGAGCTAAAAACGATGGTGGATGACCCGGAGTATCGCAACGACTGGGGCTTTTACGACGACACGGTGCTCAATGAGGTCTGGCAGAAATACGAAGAACTGTCGAAATCCGGCCAACGTTTCTCTCTCTTTACACTGACGGTCGATACTCACCATCCGGACGGCTTTATCTCTCGCGGCTGTGCACGTAAAAGCTATGAGTTTGACGGCAAAGTAAATCAGTCCTTCAGCGCCGTGACCTGTAGCCAACAGCACATCGCCGCGTTGATTGAGAAAATCAAAGCTTCACCGTGGTTCAAAAACACGGTCATTGTGGTTTCGTCAGACCATCTGGCGATGAACAATACCGCCTGGAAATACCTCAACGAGCAGGACCGCAGCAATCTGTTCTTTGTGCTGCGCGGCGATAAGCCGGAGCAAAAAGTGGTCGCGGTGAAGCGTAACTCAATGGATAACGGCGCGACCGTGCTCGATATCCTCGGGGGCGACAATTACATTGGCCTCGGACGTAGCTCGCTTTCCGGCGAATCGCTGTCGCAGGTATTCCTGAACCTGAAAGAAAAGATCATGGGCTGGAAGCCGGAAATCGTCCGCCTGTGGAAATTCCCGAAAAGCATTGATGAGTTCACCGTTGATAGCGAGAAAAAGACCATCAGTTTCTCCGGCTCGCAGTTCCGTCTGCCGCTGCTGCTGAGGGTGTCAGATACCCGCGTGGAGCCACTGCCAGAGAGCGAGTACTCGGCACCGCTGCGCTTTCAGCTTGCCGATTTTGCGCCGCGCGATAACTTTGTGTGGATTGACAGTTGCTACAAAATGGCACGCCTGTGGCAGCCAGAGTTGGCACTGTCTACTGACCTGTGCGTCGCTCAGGGCCAGACGGGCGGCGAGCAGAAGATAGTGCGCGTAGACCGCCCGCAGTGGCAGGGCAAAGTAGCGATAAAAAGCAGCGTGATTGATACCGAGCGCTATAAGCGCAACGTTGCCCTGCTGAAAACGGTAGATAACGACATTCGCTACAAAGCAGACAGCTTTGTCTTCAATGTGGCCGGCGCACCGGAAGAAGTCCGCCAGTTCAGCGGCATCTCGCGCCCGGAAAGCTGGGGCCGTTGGTCGAATGCCAACCTGGCACCAGAAGTGAAAATCGAATACCGCGACCCGCTGCCAGCTAAATTTGACGTGGTTATTACGGCAAAAGCCTTTGGGCCGAACGTTGATAAGCCGGTGAAAGTGCGCATTGGCAGCAGCGAGCAAACGCTGACGCTTGGCAAGGACGTGACGACCACAACGCTGCATTTCGATAATCCGTCTCACAGCAAGCTTTTGACTATCGCACCACCAGAGCCGCAGCTTTCTAATGAGGGCAACATTCTCGGCCACGCACCGCGTAAGCTCGGTATCGGTATGGTCGATATCAAAATTGTGAAAACAGAGGGTTAACCTCCTGCGCGGCTCCCCAGGGAGCCGCTTTTTTCTTTGACGCTGGCAGCATGCCGATTTACGGGTAGGCAATGAGGTGAATGCTGTCATGCCGGTGGTTAAGCAGAACCAGCACGATGTTGCGCAGTGCGCCAGCGCTCAGCGTTCTACAGGCTGCTTAGAAGCCCTGGCTCAACCAGCGCGCAGATGACCGGGAGACGGTTCACGACCACACAGGCGCAGAATATCGCCAACATACTCAGTCTCATCAAACCAGCCCGCCCAGGCCACTCACCAACAACACGCCCTGTCGCACAGTTCGCCGCGACTCTCAAGCCTGCTAACAAACAGCCCTGTCCCGCTGGTCAAGCTTTGGTTAACATGGTGTTATCGCCAGATATCACCTTCAGGAGCCGCCGGTGAAACCTATTCAGCCAGACCTCAACAGCCCGCTCATTCAGGACCTGATTGCCTTGCGTGAAGTAAGCTGGTTTAACCCCGCCGCCGGTTCGCTGGCACAGGCGCTCCCGCATGTCGGCCTTGATAAACACAACGTTGCCGATGCCGAAGCGCGACTACAGCGCTTTGCCCCCTACCTGAGTCGCGTTTTCCCCGCAACGCGCGCCACTGGCGGCATTATTGAGTCTGAGCTTGTGGCAATTGAGGCCATGCATAAGGAGATGAACCGTCTGACCGGCCAGCCGCTTTTGGGGACGCTGTGGCTTAAAAAAGACAGCCATCTGCCGGTCTCCGGCTCCATCAAAGCGCGCGGGGGGATTTACGAGGTCCTGACGCATGCTGAAAAGCTGGCACTTGAGGCGGGGCTACTCAACGAAAGCGATGACTACACGCGGCTCGACAGCCCCGCGCTGCGGGCATTTTTTGCCGGTTACCGTATTGCCGTTGGCTCCACCGGCAACCTTGGGCTTTCTATCGGCATCATGAGTGCGCAACTTGGTTTTGAGGTCACGGTGCACATGTCTGCCGATGCCCGCGAATGGAAAAAGCGCAAGCTGCGAGAGCACGGTGTAAAGGTAGTGGAATACGCGCAGGATTACGGCGTGGCAGTGGAACAAGGGCGGCTGGCGGCGCAGGCAGACCCACGCTGCTTTTTTATTGATGACGAAAACTCGCGCACGCTGTTTCTGGGTTACGCCACGGCGGCACAGCGGCTCCGGCGTCAGTTCGTCGAACAGAACATTACTGTTGATGAACAGCATCCATTGTTTGTGTATTTACCCTGCGGGGTCGGCGGCGGCCCCGGTGGAGTAGCGTTCGGCCTTAAACTTGCCTTTGGTGACCATGTGCACTGTTTTTTTGCAGAGCCTACCCATTCGCCCTGTATGTTGCTTGGCGTATACAGCGGTCTGCATGATGGCATTGCGGTGCAAGACATTGGCATTGATAACCGCACCGCCGCCGACGGACTGGCAGTCGGCAGACCTTCTGGCTTTGTTGGCCGCGCGATGGAGCGCATGATTACTGGCTATTACACGCTCAGCGACGAGCATCTGTTTGCGCTGCTGAATACGCTTTATCGCAGTGAGGGGATAGCGCTGGAGCCTTCCGCGCTGGCAGGCATGGCTGGCCCCTGGATAACAACCGCGAATACGCAGTGGCAGGAACATTTCACCCAACGCCAGTGGCAAAACGCCACCCATCTGGTGTGGGCCACCGGCGGCGGTATGGTGCCTGAAGCCGAGATGGCTAACTACCTGGCACGTGCAGCGCAGGCCGCAAGCGTCTTCTGGTAAACAAACAGACGGCCTGCGGCGTTTCCTTAGTGCAGGCTGAATGGCACATAACCAGGCGCGCCGTCACCAAACGCACCGCTAACCTGGCAGCAGCCCGGTAAACGCTTTATGCTCTCCTGATGAACTTTGTCGCGGTTCGCGGGCTGCGACAGTCGGCGCTAAACGCCTGCCCCTAAGCTTCAGGAGAATAAAAAATGCAACGGACATCTGATGCGCTTGCAGGCCGTGCCGCTGCCTTGTTCTTCCCGATTGCGCTGATACTGTTCGACTTCTCGGCCTATCTCACTACCGATATGATTCAACCGGGTATTCTGAACGTGGTGCGGGAATTCAACGCCGACGTAAGCCTTGCGCCAGCCTCAGTGAGCCTGTTTATGGCGGGCGGTATGGCGCTACAGTGGTTACTCGGTCCGCTCTCCGACCGTATTGGCCGCCGCCCGGTACTACTGACCGGCGCACTGATTTTTACCCTCGCCTGCCTCGCCACGCTGTTCACCACATCAATGGAACAATTTCTCGCCGCACGCTTTGTGCAGGGCACCAGCATCTGTTTTATTGCCACCGTCGGTTATGTAAGCGTGCAGGAAGCCTTTGAGGAAAAGAAATCGATTCGTCTGATGGCAATAGTCACTTCCGTGGTCTTAGTTGCGCCCATCATTGGCCCGTTACTCGGCGCCGTGTTAATGCATTTTTTTCACTGGAAAGCGCTGTTCGGAGTGATTGGCATTATGGGGTTTATGGCCTGGTTCGGGCTGCTGCTGAACATGCCAGAAACCATTGTCAGGCGCGATGCCCCTTTTACCGCCCGCGGCGTCGTGCAGGATTTTAAACACGTTTTTCGCAACCGTATTTTCCTTATCGGCGCGCTGACGCTGGCATGCAGCTACATCCCGCTCATGACGTGGGTGGCGCTGTCGCCATTAATTCTGATTGAAGATGCCGGGCTTAGCGCATCTGCATTCGCCTGGACACAGGTGCCGGTATTTGGTGCTGTTATCATTGCGAATATGACCGTCGCGCGCTTTATCAACGATCCCACCTCGCCGCGCTTTATTGCTGCCTGCGCCCCCGTGCTGTTGCTGGGGCTTGCTATCGCAGCGGCGGGCCAGCTCGCGCACGCGCACGCCTGGGTTTGGTCATTAGTCGGCATGACGCTTTTTGCCTTCGGTATCGGTCTGATATTCCCGACGCTGTTTCGCTTTACGCTATTTTCTAACAGCCTGCCCAAAGGCACGGTCTCTGCCTCGCTCAATATTCTGATACTCAGCATCTCAGCCGCCTCGGTGGAGCTGGCGCGCTGGGTGTACAGCAACCTGGGCGGGCAACTGGCCTTTCACCTGTTGGGGCTGGCGGCAGGCAGCCTCGCCCTCTTGTGCCTGTCGGCGCTGCTACCGCGCGTAAAAGCCCATCGCGGCACCACTGGCACTGTACAGGAGTCAGAGCACTCCTCGTAGCACCTGGCACCTGCGCACCGCCCACAGCCGCTACTGCGGGTATTCGAGCCGCTCCGGGTGGCGCTGCATGATAACCCGGCCAAGGCGAACAGACGCACGCGCTTTGGCCTGGCGGCGCACCACCTCGTAATCATCTTCTGCATCCAGAATCACCAGGTTTGCCGGACGCCCTGGTTCAATGCCGTAATTGTCACCCAGGCTCAACGCCCTGGCGCTGTTGTCGGTCACAAAGTCCAGGCTACGCTGTAAATCTTCATAGCCCATCATGTGACAGATATGCAGCCCGGCTTCCAGCACGCGCAAAATATTGCCGTTACCGAGCGGGTACCAGGGGTCTTTAATGGAGTCCTGCCCAAAGCAAACGTTCATTCCGGCACGATCGAGTTCCGCCACACGCGTCACACCACGCCGCTTAGGCCAGGTATCAAAGCGCCCCTGTAAGTGAATGCTCTCCGTCGGGCAGGAAACAAAGTTGATGCCAGAGCGCTTAAGCAGGCGAAACAGCTTTGAGCAGTATGCATTGTCATAAGAGCCCATCGCGACGGTGTGGCTGGCCGTCACCCGCGCGCCCATGTCACGTACCCGTGCCTCCTCTGCCAACACTTCAAGAAAACGTGACTGGGGGTCGTCGGTTTCGTCGCAGTGTACGTCCACCAGACAGCCGCTACGCTCTGCCAGCGCCATCAGAAACTTTATCGAACTCACGCCCTGCTCGCGGGTGTTCTCGAAATGTGGAATACCACCTACCACGTCGGCACCCATTTCCACGGCACGCTCCATGAGCGCTCGTCCATCGGGGTAGGACTCAATCCCTTCCTGTGGAAAAGCCACAATCTGCAAATCAATCAGGCTGCGCGCTTCTTCTCGTACCTCCAGCATGGCCTGGAGCGCCGCAAGACTGGGGTCGGTAACGTCAACGTGGGTACGAACATGCTGAATGCCGTGGTCGCGCAGCCAGCCAATGGCGGTTAGCGCCCTGCGCTTTGTATCTTCATGGGTGATGGTCGCCTTACGCTGCCCCCAACGTTCAATGCCTTCAAACAGTGTGCCACTCATATTCCACGCCGGCTCACCTGCCGTCAGTACTGCATCAAGATGAATATGCGGTTCCACCATCGGCGGAATAACCAACCCACCGACGGCATCCAGGCTATCTTCCTGGGCCACGCAGGGCTGCGACTGTGCAGTAACGCTCTGGATGCGTTCGCCCTGCAACGTAATCGTGTATAACCCCGCCCTGCGGCGTAAACGCGCGTTAACAACCTTCATGTTGACTCCTTACAGACATTCAGTGGCAGCCCTTCGCATAGTGCACATAATTTCTCACCAGTAACAGTGTTAATTAGCGTGCTTATTACACAATGCGAGGCGCTACGCAAACTATCTGAAACAGGAGAAACAGGAGAAACAGGAGAAACAGGAGAAACAGGAGAAACAGGAGAAACAGATAATCACATTTAAGAATAATACTGATGAAACAGGGGATAATCGGTATACAAAAAAGTGACAACTGCCAGCTGAAAAGCCAGCAGCCAACACGCATAGCGGAAGAGAATTACTGCATCATTTCAGCATGACGATATTCTGCTGCTTTCATGAAGTCGAGCAGGTCAGTACCTTCGAGTTCTCTGGCTTTTCTGTCGACCATTTTTTCCAACGCTTCAGGTGAGGCAATGCGCCTCAGCATATCAACCCATTGATTATTAACCATATGCCATTTTATCCTTATTTATCGTAAGGTATATATATACAGAAAATTCATCGTTTAGCCAATCCGAAAAAACGGAAAAAAAAAGCGATCGATAAAACGATCGCTTAAATATAACAGCTAACAAGCCTATGGATATTTTTATGAACAATCCAGGAAGATTAAACGATATTCACCGGAAGCACATTATTGCAATCTTTCTTTTAAAATAGCAACTATTAATCACCAGGAAAAACAAATAAGAATATAAGTGAACATTGTCGTCATTATCTGTATTTACTGGGAAAAGTAAAAGCATCAGGTATAAAAGCGAACGGGCTGACATATCATTTTACAATAACCCGTCATCCCCGTCTCATTTATTCAGGCATGTCTTACACAAATCCTTAAAAATACTTACCTCACCCGGTCTCACAATAAACCCATTTATTACGAGCAATGATACCAGCGTCTTAAATAGCGTCTTATTATAACAGGCAATGCGCAAATATAAGATAAGGCTGACATAAATGAGCAATAAAACTGACGGCACCGATAGCAGGCCAGACAAAGGTCTGAGCGCTTTCAGGCTCGTTCTTTCAGGCAACCGCGGTTATCCGGGGCACTTTGGCGCTAACGGGCCTGTCAGCCATGGCAATGCCACCAGAAAGATTTCATTTCACTGGAACACATCTCGCAAAGTTTAGTTATAGCGCTTACTTTATGTCATACGCCCGGTAAGATGCGTTAAGCTCAGACAGTGTTCGTCATTGTCACCAACTTCACGCCGTCCGGGATGAGCAACCGACATATGATTAAACTTCTTCGCGTATTAAAGGGATTTGGGGTGCTGCAACCATGGACGTACTAAAGTTCATCCTTCGCCTGCCGTTTTTGCTAATTAAAAGCATTTTCCGCCTGTTGGCCTTTATCTTTAGCCTGCTCGCACGCGTACTTAGCCCTGTTCTTGGCAAGCTGCGCTGGCAGGCCCCGCGCTGGTGGGCGACTCTCGCAAGCGGCTTTGTGCGACTGGAAAACGGCGTACAGCACCATGCCAAAGGCGTGCTGGCCGGCATCATTGTGCTGCTGTGTGCCGGTGCTGGTGCCATTTACGGCTGGCACTGGTGGCAAAACCGCCCGCAGCCAATTGAACCAGCCCCGTTGGTCATTCAGGAAACCCGCGTGCAGGTTTCTTCACCAGAACCCGTTGACTACGCGGCAGCCCGCATTACGCCTCAACCAATAACGCTAACGTTTCAACACTCCGTTGCCCCCATTACGTTGGTTGGCAAAACACCAGAAAAAGGCGTTACCCTCAGCCCAGCCGTTGAAGGCGAGTGGCGTTGGGACAGCGATGCCAGCCTGATATTCACACCGAAAAAGCCGCTGCCCATGGGCGAGAAATACCAGATAACGCTCGACCCTGGCGCACTTCTGGCTCCCCAGGTGAAACTCAGCGAGACCCGCTACGAGGTGACAACTCCCGCATTTAGCTATGAGACCGGTAAGGCTGAGTACTACCAGGACCCGCAAGATAACCAGAAACGCAGCGCGATTTTTAATATCAAATTCAACGCCCCGGTTGATGTCGCCAGCTTTGAAAAACAACTGTCGTTGGGCCTGAGCGAAGGAAAATCGACAACCGAGCGCCCACTAAAGTATTCACTGGTTTACGACGAGAAAAAACTCAACGCCTGGGTGCATTCCGAACCACTCCAGGCGCTGGATAACGGTGGCGCAGTGCACCTGACTGTTGGGCGCGGCGTGAAGGCGAGCGTACCGTCAAACGCCACGCGTGATGCAAAAAGCAGCCGGGTGTCAGTGCCGAATCTCTTCAGCCTGCGGGTGGAAGATGCCAGCGCGCAGGTGGTGGACAACGCCAACCTGCAAAGCCAGCGCGTGCTGGTGGTGACCTTCAGCGATGCGGTGAAAGACAAAGACGCCGCTCGCGCCGTTAAAGCCTGGCTGCTGCCGCAGCATCACCCTGACGAGCCGCGTGAGCCTGAAGATGCCAATAGCTTCTATGCGTGGAGCAGCGTAAAAAGCGTAGACAACACAGTGTTAGCGCAGTCAAGCGTGCTGGATTTAGCACTCAATGACAGCGAAGAAGCGTATCAACAGCAGTTCAGCTTCCGGTTTGACGCCCCGGCTCAGCGTTTTGTCTTGCTGGAGATCTCACCGCGCATGACCTCTTCCGGCGGCTATAAAATGCCGGAGAAAGTCTGGCGCATTGTGGAAGTCCCCGATTACCCGAAAACGCTGCGCTTTACCTCTGAAGGCTCGCTGCTGTCGGTAAGCGGCGACAAGAAAATCAGCGTTGCCGCCCGTAACGTGCCGGGGCTGCGCATGGACATCAAGCGCGTTATCCCAAGCCAGCTACAGCATATCGTCTCTTTTAAAAGCGACACCTTCTCCTCGGCAAGCTTTGACCGGTTGAATGATGAATATTTTACCGAACACTTTCAGTTCCAGGCGGCGGTCAATAACACCAAACCTGGCGAAGTCAGCTACCAAGGTATCGACCTGTCACAGTACTTGTCCACCAACCCGGCCTCGCACCGCGGCATCTTTTTGCTGACGCTCTCTGAATGGGACCCGCAGGCAAAACCGCAGGCACAGGAAGATAGTTCAGACTACGAAGAAGATGAAACCGACGATCGCGCCGTCAACGCGAGCGATTCGCGCTTTGTAGTGGTGACTGACCTTGGCATCATCGCCAAGCGCGCGCAAAACAAAACCCGCGACGTATTTGTGCAGTCTATCCACAGCGGCGAGCCGGTCAGCAACGCGCAGGTGTCGGTCATTGCCCGCAACGGTACGCGCCTTTTAAGCCAGAACACCGATATGTCTGGTCACGTACGCTTCCCTCCGCTGGATGTCTACACCCATGAACGCACGCCGGTGATGTTCCTGGTGGAAAAAGAGGGCGACGTGTCGTTCCTGCCAACCGGTCGCTACAACGACCGTGGGCTGGATTTCTCACGCTTTGATACCGGCGGCGACGAAACGCCAACCGATCCGCGCGCGTTAAGCAGTTATCTGTTCTCAGACCGTGGCGTGTATCGCCCTGGGGATACCTTCAACATTGGCCTGCTAACCCGCGCTGCCGACTGGGGCGTGGCGCTTGCCGGTGTGCCCGTAAGCGCTGAAATTCACGACCCACGTGACAGGCTCATGTCCACCGTGCCGCTCACGCTGGATGCCAGCGGCTTTAACGAACTGAGCTACACCACCCAGGAGAACTCACCAACCGGTGAGTGGACGGTGTATCTGTATCTGCCGGGTAAAAACAAAGAAAACAGCACGCTGCTTGGCTACACCACAGTTAACGTTAAAGAGTTTGAGCCAGACCAGCTCAAGGTGAAACTCGCGCTCACTCCAGAGCGCACTCAGGGCTGGGTTAAACCTTCAGAACTGCGGGCCAGTATTGACGTGCAAAATCTGTTCGGTACTCCAGCACAACAGCGGCGCGTGGCCTCTACGTTGACCCTGCGCCCGACCTGGCCGAGCTTTCCGCAATTTCAGGATTACGCGTTCTACGAAGCGCGGCCTAATAACGACGGCTTTGAAAACACACTGGAAGACAGCACTACCGACGAAAAGGGCGAAGCACAGATTGCGCTTAACCTTAAAGACTGGGGCGATGCAACTTACCAGTTACAGCTTATCTCCGAAGCCTTTGTTGCCGGCAGCGGGCGCTCCGTTGCGGCAACCGCCCGCGCACTGGTCTCGCCTTATGACTATCTCATTGGTGCAAAAGCAGACGGCAACCTCAGTTACGTGAAGCTCAACGCAGCGCGCAACCTGCATCTGGTCGCCATTGATCCCTCGCTTAAACAAATCGCCCTTTCCAGTCTCAAACTCGTACTGAGCGAACAGAAGTATATTTCAGTGCTGACGAAGCAGGATTCTGGCGTTTACAAATACGAGTCGAAGCTTAAAGAAATCCCCGTCTCCGAGGAGCCACTGAGCCTGTCTGAGCAAGGCGCTAACCTGCCGCTAGCCACCGACAAGCCGGGCGATTACGTGCTGATCGTACAAAATGCACAGGGCAAAACGCTCAACCGTATTGCTTACAGCGTGGCCGGAGACGCCAACGTAGCCCGCTCGCTGGACCGCAACGCCGAACTGAAGCTAAGGCTCGATAAGCAAAGCTATCTGCCGGGCGAAGAAATTGAAGTTTCTATCAGTGCGCCATACACCGGCAGCGGCCTTATCACCATTGAGAAAGACAACGTTTACGCCTGGCAGTGGTTTCACACCGACACCACCAGTTCTGTACAGCGCATCCGTGTACCTGCGGCAATGGAAGGTAATGGCTACATCAACGTCCAGTTTGTGCGTGACATTAACTCCGATGAAATCTTTATGAGCCCGCTGAGCTATGGCGTGATGCCGTTTAAGATTGACCCGGTCGCCCACAAAAACGCACTGAGCATTTCGGTGCCAGAAGTGATTAAGCCCGGCCAGAACCTGACCATGACAGTCAACACCGACGGGCCGCAGAAGGTCGCGCTGTTTGCCGTGGATGAAGGCATTTTGCAGGTGGCGCGCTATCGCCTGAAAGATCCGCTCGACTGGTTCTTCCGCAAGCGTGAACTGGCAGTGGAGAGCGCGCAGATCCTCGATTTGATCCTGCCAGAGTTCAGCAAGCTGATGGCGCTGAGTGCAGCACCCGGCGGTGACGGCGGTGAAGGACTGGATCTGCATCTGAACCCGTTTAAGCGCAAGCGGGATAAACCGGTGGCTTACTGGTCAGGCATTACCGAGGTGAACGGCGAGCACACGTTCACTTATCCGGTGCCGGACTACTTCAACGGCAAAATCCGCGTCATGGCCATTTCTGCCACGCCGGACAAAATTGGCAAAGCCCAGACTGCCACCACCGTGCGCGACAACTTCATCATGACGCCAGAAGTCCCGGCAATGGTCGCACCCGGCGATGAATTTGACGTAAGCGTAGGCGTTAGCAACAACCTCGAAGACCTGAACGGTAAAACCGCAGACATCAGCTTTACGGTAACGCCACCGCCGCAGCTCGAAGTAGTGGGCGATGCCGCTCGCAGCCTGCAACTGGCGGCAAAACGTGAAGGCGTCGTTACCTTCCGCTTGCGCGCAAAAACGCTGCCTGGCGACGCACCGCTGGTGTTTGACGCCCGTTACGCCGACAAGTCCAGCCGCCGCACGCTGAGTACCTCTGTGCGCCCGGCATCGCCGTACCGCACGCAGTCGGTGATGGGGCGCATGAGCGGCAGCAGCCAGAGCATTGACGGTCTGCGCAACATGTTTGACGACTTTGCCCAGCGCAAAGCGGCGCTCTCTCATTCACCGCTGGTGCTCAGTGACGGCCTGGCGCAGTACCTGACTAACTATCCTTACTACTGCTCGGAGCAAATCGCCAGCCGCACCGTGCCTATGCTGTTGCAAAGCCGCTACCCGGAACTGCGCAGCAACATGAACCCGGCGCAGGCCAACCAGCAGCTGCAATCACTGCTGGGTGTGCTGCGCTCGCGCCAGAACGATGACGGTGCGTTTGGTATGTGGCGCTCCACGCCGCAGGCCGAACCGTTTATTACGCCGTGGGTGGTGCAACTGCTGCTTGAGGCCAAAGACGCAGGCTTTGCGTTACCTTCCGGGATGCTGGAGGACGCCAACGGTGCGCTGCGCGAACTGGCGGCCACGCCTTATGACGATATGTACCACCTGCGTCTTAGCAGTTGGGCCATCTATCTGTTGACGCGCCAGGGTGAAATCACCACGGGAGCGCTGGCTACCACCCAGAGCAGGCTGCAAAACTTGTCTGCGCAAGACTGGCAAACTGACCTGAGTGCGCTCTATCTGGCCTCGTCTTACCGCCTGCTGAAAATGGATAAAGAGGCGAAGGCGCTTATGGAGCCGAGCTGGAAGCAACTCGGACAGGCGTGGAGCAAAGCCTGGTGGACGCAAAACTATTACGATCCGCTGGTGCAGGACGCCACACGCCTGTATCTCATCACGCGCCACTTCCCGGAAAAAACGCCCGACATTCCGCCGCAGGTGCTGGAGAACATGACGATCGCGCTTAAGGACCAGCGCAATACCACCTTCTCCTCAGCCATGAGCATCCTGGCGCTGGAAAGCTATTCCTCACAGGTCACCAACGCTCAGGGCGAAGGCGATACGCTGAGTATTTTGCAAAACAGCAAGCGCAGTAACGTCGAGCCGACGCTGATTTCCACCATGCAGGGCATGTTTGCCCTGGGTGCGTTCAGCGCAGATGCCCAGACCCTTCGCTTTGAAAACCACGGTAACGCCCCAGCCTGGTATGTGGTCACGCAGGCCGGTTATGACGTGGCGGCACCTGACAAAGCGCTGTCGCGCGGACTGGAAATCATCCGCGATTACACCGACGAACAGGGCAAGCCGCTTACCCAGGTCGTAATTGGGCAGAAGGTCAACGTGCACCTGAAAATCCGCGCCAACAGCAAAGAAGGACTGAACAATCTGGCTATTGTTGACCTGCTGCCGGGCGGCTTTGAGGTCGTGCAGCAATCGGCACCTGAGCCAGAAAGCGAAGAGGATGAAGCGGACGCACAAGAGAGTAACGGCGGCTGGCTCTCACCGCTGGCAGCGGCTGGCTCCACCTGGAGCCCGGATTACAGCGATATCCGTGAAGACCGGGTCATCATCTACGGTAGCGCAACGTCCGAAGTACAGACGTTCGTTTACCAGATTAAGGCCACCAATACCGGTAGCTTCACTATTCCGCCGGCGTATGGCGAGGCCATGTATGACCGTGAAGTCCAGGCGCTGTCGGTAAGCCAGGGCAAGCTGACGGTGGTTGAGCGTTAAACGTTGTTCTGACGCCGCCGCACTCCGGGCGGCGTCAGATGTTGAGTAGCCCATGAAAATGTTGTCCGGCCTGTCACCAAACCTCAAGCGCTGGCTGCAAAACCTGGCGGTTGTCCTGCTGCTGCTGGCACTGTTGCTGGCAGGCTTGCGCCTGTGGCCGCACGCGCCGCTACGCCAGGGCGTTCCGTTGTCAAAAGTCTGGTACGACCGTAACGGCACGCTGTTGCGCCTGAGCCTCGCTAACGACGACCGCTACCGCCTGTGGACACCGCTCGATAACGTTTCACCGCTGCTGACTCAGGCGGTCCTGCTGCATGAAGACCGCTGGTTTTACTACAACCCCGGCTTCAACCCGGTAAGCCTGGTACGCAGCTTCTGGCGCAGCTATATCGCGGGCGGCAGAATGCAGGGCGGCTCCACTATCACCATGCAGCTTGCGCGTATGCGCTGGCACCTCAACACGCGCACGCCAACGGGTAAGCTGGTGCAAATCGCCCGTGCTCTCCAGCTTGAACTGAGCTATTCCAAGCGCGAGATTCTTGAAGCCTATCTCAACTACGCACCCTGGGGACGCAACATTGAAAGCATAGGCGCGGCAAGCCTGATTTATTTTAATAAAACGCCGCAGGGGCTGACGCTGCCGGAAGCGCTCACGCTCGCCGTGCTCCCACAGTCTCCGGGCAACCGCATGACGGCCAAAAACGCTGTACCAGGCCCGGCGCTGAACCTTGCCCGCGAGCGCCTGTTCCGGCGCTGGCAGCAAGTCTACCCAACGGACGATGCCAGCCAGGCGCTGCTTAAGCTACCGTTGGCACTACG
The DNA here is from genome assembly GCA_010092695.1 of Enterobacteriaceae bacterium 4M9. Taxonomy (GTDB): domain Bacteria; phylum Pseudomonadota; class Gammaproteobacteria; order Enterobacterales; family Enterobacteriaceae; genus Tenebrionibacter. The sequence continues at coordinate 4,237,184 of JAADJJ010000001.1, forward strand.
CCAGCCGGAGCAAATGCCCTACATCGCCCCGCATTTTATTGAGCAACTGCAACAGCAAAACCGCTTCCTGGACCAGGGCAGCCACATCGACACCACGCTCGATGCCGGGCTGCAGCGGCTGGTCGAGCGCCAGGTTAATGCGTTTATCACTCGTAACCAACAGCGCGGCATCCATAACGCTGCGGTCGTACTGGTGGACACCCGTGACATGGGCGTGCGTGCGCTGGTTGGCTCTGCGGATTACTACAACCGCGCTATCCACGGTCAGGTAAATGGCACCCACGCTAAGCGCTCGCCTGGCTCCACGCTAAAGCCGTTTATCTACGCGCTCGGCCTGGAGCAGGGCGTGCTGCACCCGATGACGGTCCTCAAGGATGTTCCTTCAAGCTTTGGCAGCTATGCGCCGGAGAACTTTGACCGCCGCTTCCTCGGCCCGCTCACGGCAACGGATGCGCTGAACTACAGCCGCAACATTCCTGCCGTTTGGGTCGCGTCTCAATTGCGCCAGCCTTCGTTCTATCAGTTTCTGCGCCTTTCTGGCGTAGCGGGGATGGCAAGCGAAAACCACTATGGTCTGTCGCTGGTGCTGGGTGGAGGAGAGGTCACGGCGCAGGAACTGGCAAAGCTGTACACCCTGTTGGCTAACCGCGGCGAGCTACAGCCGCTGCGTATGCTGGAGAGTACACCACAGGCAACGCCGGTGCGTCTTTTAAGCGACGAGGCAAGCTTTATCACGCTGGACATGTTGCGCCAACACCGCCGCCCTGGCGACACGCTGGCACAGCGCCCTGCCGCCCTGCCCGTTTACTGGAAAACCGGTACCTCATGGGGATTTCGCGATGCCTGGAGCGCAGGCGTGTTTGGCCCTTATGCGCTGGTGGTCTGGCAGGGCAATTTCGACAGCCGCGGCAACAACGCCTTTGTTGGCGCAGATGCCGCTGCCCCGCTGTTTTTCAATATCATCGACAGCATTAACGCCAGCTACCCGCGCCTGAGTGAGCCAAAGCGCCCCTTTCCGGCCAACCTCAGCCGTGTGGATATTTGCCTTGCCAGTGGCAACCTGCCCACACCCTGGTGCCAGCAAAGGGGCAAAACCTGGTTTATCCCCGGCAAATCACCCATTACGGTTGATACCGTTTATCGTCCGGTGGTGGTGGATATACACACCGGCGAAGTGGCCTGCCCACCTTATGACAGCGCACAAACGCGTACCGACATCTATGAGTTCTGGCCTTCGGATCTTGCCAGCGTCTTCGCGCTTGCCGGGCTTCCCAAGCGCCAGCCGCCGGTTAACCGCTGCGCAAACGGCGTTGCTGCCCCAGGCGGCAATCCGCCGCGCATTACCTCTCCTCTTCGCAACACAACCTATACGCTGCGCCAGTCGCAGGGCGGGCGCGATAAAATTGCCTTTAACGCAGTGACGGATGCGGGCAGCAAAACCATTTACTGGTTTGTGGATGACGCCTATCTCGGCAGCAGCGTGAGCAAAGCGCCGCTGGAGTGGCGACCGGTTAACAATGGGCGCTACCGCATTCGCGCAGTGGACGATCGCGGGCGTGCCGACAGCCGCATTGTGAACATTGAATGGATCCACTAGCGCCTGCCACATTTCGTTTTCCCTCTTAGGTCAGGTATAAACCTCGCCTTCAGCATGATGATAAGAATATCCCCAATCACATCGCCATCGGTATATATTTAAATACATAACGAGGGATAGACTTATTATTTCATCACACCCCATCAACGCTATGAGAATAAATATTATTTCCGCCCTTTCAATAACCAGAAAGGTATTATTTATGACACCAACCACTTCATAATGAATAACAGATTGTGAAATAAATCACAGATAAAAACTAATCGCCACTTCTTCTGCTAATCATTGACCTCAAACAACACCAGCCAGAGGCTTTTACATAATCGTGTAGCCTCTGCAAACCTTTATTTTATTTCATGACAAAAAAGCAACATATATAAAATAACAAGGATACAAATTTCAGGGAATATCCCGACATCAGGAGCAGTTATGAGTAATGTGGATAACAAAATTACCGACCCGTTATTGCAGTCTTGCGTCAGCCGTCGTCGGCTGATGAAAGCCACTGCGCTCGGCGGTCTTGCCAGCGCCAGCGGTGCCTTCGGCTTACCTTTCATCCAAATGGCACAAGCCAGTAGTGTTCCCCACCAGCCTGAAGAAAAAGTCGTCTGGAGTGCGTGCACCGTTAACTGCGGCAGCCGTTGCCCGCTGCGGATGCATATTGTCGATGGCGAAATAAAATATGTTGAAACCGATAATACCGGTCCGGATATTTATGGCGACAAGCATCAGATCAGAGCCTGCCTGCGCGGACGTTCCATGCGTCGACGGGTCTATAACCCGGACCGGCTTAAATACCCGATGCTCAGAACCGGCAAGCGCGGTGAAGGGAAATTTAAGCGCATCAGCTGGGAAGAGGCGTTTGATTTAATCAGCGACAACCTACAACGTATTATCAAAGATTACGGCAACGAAGCCATTTATCTAAATTATGGCACCGGCGCATTAGGCGGCACTGTTGCCCGCTCGTGGCCACCGGCTAACTCACCGGTGGCACGCCTGATGAACTGCGTCGGCGGTTACCTTAACCATTACGGCACCTATAGCACCGCGCAAATCAGCTGCGCCATGCCGTACACCTACGGCAGCGGCGACGGCAACAGCATTTCAGATATTGAGAACTCAACGCTGGTGGTGCTGTTTGGCAACAACCCGGCCGAAACGCGCATGAGCGGCGGCGGCATAACCTACCAGCTACAGCAGGCGCGCGAGCGCTCCAACGCGCGCATGATCGTAATCGATCCGCGCTACACCGACACCGCTGCCGGGCGTGAAGACGAGTGGATCCCGATTCGCCCGGGCACCGATGCCGCGCTGGTCGCTGGCCTCGCCTACGTACTGATTACAGAGAATCTGGTCGATCAGGCGTTTCTTGATAAATACTGCGTGGGCTACGACGAGAAAACGCTGCCGCCAGAGGCCCCGGCAAACAGCCACTATAAGGCCTATATTCTCGGCCAGGGCGCAGACAACACGGCAAAAACGCCGCAGTGGGCTTCTGACATTACCGGCATCCCGGCTGACAAAATCATCAAGCTGGCACGGGAAATCGGCAGCGCCAAACCGGCTTATATCGCCCAGGGCTGGGGACCACAGCGCCACGCCAACGGTGAGCTGACCGCTCGCGCTATTGCCATGCTGCCAATTTTAACCGGCAACGTCGGCATTGCTGGCGGCAATACCGGCGCACGCGAAGGCAGCTACGCTATTCCGTTTGAGCGCATGCCGGTACTGGAAAATCCGGTGAAAGCCAGCATTTCGGTGTTCCTGTGGACCGATGCCATTGAGCGCGGGCCGCAAATGACCGCCACCGCTGACGGCGTGCGCGGCAAAGATAAGCTCGATGTGCCGATTAAATTTATCTGGAACTACGCCAGCAACTCGCTCGTCAACCAGCATTCAGACATCAACAAAACCCACGCCATTTTGCAGGACGACAAGAAGTGCGAAATGATTGTGGTGATTGATAACCACATGACCTCGTCGGCGAAATACGCTGACCTGCTGCTGCCGGACTGTACCGCCTCTGAGCAGATGGATTTTTGCATGGATGGCTACACCAGCAACCTCGGTTACGCCATTTTCGCAAGCCAGGCCATCACACCGCGCTTTGAGTGCCGCACGGTTTACAACATGTGTACCGAAATCGCACGGCGTATGAACGTGGAGCAACAGTTCACCGAGGGCAAAACCCAGGAAGAGTGGCTGCGCCATCTGTACGACAAAACCAAAGCCAATAACATCCCGGACTTACCGTCTTTCGAGGCGTTTCGCGAGCAGGGCATTTTCAAAATGATGGACCCGCGCGGCCATTTCGTGGCGCACAAGGCGTTCCGTGAAGACCCGGATGCCAACCCGCTGAAAACGCCGTCCGGCAAAATTGAAATTTACTCTTCACGTCTGGCCGAACTGGCAAGTACCTGGCAGTTACCGGAGGGCGATGTTATCGCAGCACTACCGGTTTACTCCCCGGGCTTTGAAAGCCACCTCGACCCGCTGACAAACAAGTATCCGCTGCAAATGTGCGGCTTCCATTACAAATCGCGCGTGCACTCTACCTACGGCAACGTCGATGTCCTTAAGGCCGCCTGCCTCCAGGAGATGTGGATAAACCCCATTGATGCGCACGAAAGAGGGATTAACAACGGCGATCTGGTGAGCATCTTTAACGATCGTGGCGAGATCCGCATCAACGCCAAAGTCACGCCGCGCATTATTCCGGGCGTGGTGGCACTCGGTGAAGGTGCCTGGTACGCCCCGGATGCTAACGGCGTTGACCACGGCGGCAGCATGAACGTTATCACCACGCAGCGCCCTTCTCCTCTGGCGAAAGGCAACCCGCAGCACAGCAACCTTGTTGATGTGAAGAAAGCATAAGGAAGCGCACAATGACTACGCAGTATGGTTTTTATATTGATTCTGCGCGCTGCACGGGCTGCAAAACCTGTGAGCTTGCATGTAAGGACTACAAAGACTTAACCCCGGATGTGAGCTTTCGCCGCATTTATGAATACGCGGGCGGCACCTGGCAGCAGGAGAACAACGTCTGGCATCACGACGTGTTTGCCTATTACCTGTCTATTGCCTGCAACCATTGCGAAGATCCCGCCTGTACCAAAGTATGCCCCAGCGGAGCAATGCACAAACGTGAGGACGGCTTTGTCGTTGTGAACGAAGAGGTGTGCATCGGCTGTCGCTATTGCCACATGGCCTGCCCGTATGGCGCACCGCAGTACGACGCCACCAAAGGTCACATGACCAAGTGCGACGGCTGCTATTCCCGCGTGGGCGAAGGCAAAAAACCGATGTGCGTGGAGTCCTGCCCGCTCAGGGCGCTGGACTTTGGCCCTATCGACGAACTGCGGGAAAAACACGGCACACTCGCTGAGGTCGCGCCACTACCGGCTGCACATTTCACTCGCCCTTGCATTGTGATTAAGCCCAACGCAAACAGCCGCCCGACCGGTGACAAGACCGGCTCTCTGGCAAACCCGAAGGAGGTGTAACATGGGACACGGATGGAGCGAATGGCCGTTAATCATTTTTACTGTGTTTGGGCAGTGCGTGGCAGGCGGGTTCATTGTGATGGCCGCAGCACTCCTGACCCAGGAAGGGCAGGCGCTGCGCCAGCGCATTCTGGTGACCATGCTGGGGCTGTGGGTGGCAATGGGGCTGGGTTTTGTGGCCTCAACCCTGCACCTCGGCTCGCCGCTGCGCGCATTCAACGCCTTAAATCAGATTGGCAGCTCGGCACTCAGTAATGAAATCGCCAGCGGCGCGCTGTTTTTCGCCCTTGGCGGTCTGTGGTGGCTGCTCAGTCTGCTCAACCGCCTGCCCGCCGCGCTCGATAAAGGCTGGATGGTGCTGAATGCCATACTCGGCGTGGTGATGGTGTGGATGATGGCACGCGTCTACAGCAGCATTGAGACCATCCCGACCTGGAACTCGGTCTGGACCCCGGTGCACTTTTTCCTGACGATGTTGATTGGCGGCCCACTGTTTGGCCTGCTGTTGCTGCGCCTGGCCGGGTTTACCTGTCGCCCACGTGGGCTGGCGTATGTGGTCGTTGCCGCTGTGGTGGTGAGCATTGTGGCCGTGATGATGCAAACGGCAGACCTTGCGGGCATCACGACTTCGGTCAAGCAGGCGCTGGCGCTTATCCCGAATTACGGCGCCATGATGGCAACACGCGTTGTACTGCTGGCGGCGGCGCTCGCCGTGTGGCTGGTGCCACACTGTAAAGGCAACGTCGCCAGTGTCCCGGCGCTTGGCCTTGCGCTGCTGCTGGCGGTGCTGGCCGAGGTGCTTGCCCGCTGTGTGTTCTACGGCCTGCACATGACTTCAGGCGTGTTGTAATTAACGCAAAAAAGCCCTCCGAGGAGGGCTTTTTTCTTTGCTCGACCCTGCGCCGCGCATTACGCCAGCGCAATCACCGCTTCAACCTCAATCAGCAAATCCGGCTGAATAAGACCTGACACTTCCACCATGGTGCAGGCAGGGAAATGCCCGGCAAAGAATTTCAGCAGCAGCCCACGGATGTTCTCCAGCTGGCTGATATCACGCAGGAAAATGGTGAGTTTAATCAAGTCCACCTGGCTGCGTTGCTCGTGAGAGAGAATAGCGGCAATCTGGCGCAGCACTTCGTTTGCCTGTTCTTCGAGGTTGCCCGCCTGCACGTCGGTGTTCGCCGCCGTCAGCCCGGAAACGTACAGCGTATCGTGATGGCGCACGGCGTGAACATATGGCCCCGCAGCACGCGGCAGCTGCGAATAGGTTTTACTGGTAGTCAAAGGTTATCTCCTGTGCGCAAGGCGTCAAAAATTTCTGCCTCGTAACTTAGTCAAACATACGCCCGCGGTCACGCCTTTTTGGCAACTCTACGACTTTTGGACGTTATATGAGGATTTACGAGAAAAGGCGACGTCAAAACGGGCTTTCATCGGCGTAATACTCATCATAAACGCCGCCTGCAAGCGCCGGAATATCAAGGATAGCCGATAAAAAAACGGCGCTGCATTCACACAGCGCCGTTTTATCATACTAACGCGTTATTAAGACAAGAATTCGCTGTCTTTAAGCACGATAAGCGGCTCAATATCGCTCTCTTTTTTTATCACCAGCGAGTCATCACCGCGCAGGCACGCGCCGCCGTAGTTGCCGCCGACGGTAAAGGTGCACACCTGCAGATACTTGCCGTCCACTTTCGGCAGGCACCATAGTTCCTGGTAGATAGTCTTGCGGTCAGTGAACTTGCCGCTGCTCTTATCCAGCACTTCGTTGTGATGGCTCACAAGGTCGATGTTGCTACCACAGCGCCCGGAAATCGGTTTGGCTGCGTAGCCGGTTTTGGCCAGATGCTCGGTGACTTCAAAGTCGGTATCCAGCAGGTACGGATGGTTCGGGAACAGCGACCACAGCACCGGTAAAATGGCTTTGTTGCCGGGAATAACGGTCCACAGCGGCTCAAACACCAGCACTTCCGGGCGCAGCAGCACGTCAATCAGGCGCACGTCATTATGCGGATGGCCGGTACGAATCGGCACCGCCGCGTACTCGGTTTCGCTGACCTCGCGCACCTGTTCAATTACCGTTTCCCACGCCCAGGTCTTCCACACGCAGTTAACCAGGCGGCCATCGCCGTCAATTAACTGCCCGGTGGCATCCCAGTGCAGCTCGTCGAGACCATAGAGGATCTTGCTCTCAAAACCGGCTTTGGTGAGCGCACGCTGCATGAATTGCGCGTGGTAGTTCTCCTCCAGATCCTTGTCCTGCATGATATGCACAAACGGGCGTGCGCGGCTGTGCTGCCAGGCTCCCACCAGCTCACCGAGCAAGTCTTCTGCCGGATTATGGCCGCTGCCCTGGTAAGCCGCTTTGGCCCATTGCTCCAGAATCAGCCCGCCTTCGGTGTGGCAGGAAGCGGAATCGGCGTTGTACTCGTACACCTTAATGCCGCGCTCATCCATGCAAAAATCCATGCGCCCGGTAATCATGTGGTGACGACGGCGCTGCCAGGACAGGCGCAGACGCGGCCAGAGAATTTTCGGGATGTCGAACAGCGCCAGCAGATTGTCATCCTTCATCACCTTATCGGTGGCGTGCAGGTACATCAGGTGCATCTCGTTGGTGGCCTTAATAAGCTCCTGCTCGGCGCTCTCGGAGATGGTGAAATAGCGGTATGGGTTCTGGTTAATTACCTGGCCGTTGGCGTCAACATAAGCCTTTTGCAGCGAGTCGCTTTCATCAATCCATTTGCCATCAAACTGGCCTTTGTTCTCAACGTGGGCGCAGTGGATAGCCAGTTCCTCCGGCGGCACGGCCGGGACAGGTTCGCTGTAGCGCGTGTCCTCGGTCTGGATCATCCAGCCAAGGATTGCGGTGTCATCAAAGGTGTCATGAAGAATGTAGCGCCCGTCTTTAACCTCAAGCGTTAGCTCACGCGTCCACTGCTGGCCCGGCGGCAGCGCATGGTGCAAAACATTTTGCTCGGCGATACGCACTTTGTTGCCCACAAGCTGGGTTACCACCGCCACGTGGCCGGTCTTTTCAAACTCGCCGCCCTTTTGCCAGATAAGCAATGCACCCGCAACCGGCGGGCGCTGGCAGCCGTTGGCAAAGGCCTGTAATGGCAGAATATTGTCGTTCACCACTTCACGCAAAAAGCGCAGTGAAAAGATTTCATAAGCCATGCCGACATCGGTAAAAACGTAACCGTAGGTGAGAAACAAAAAGCGGCGTGCGAACTCCACGCACTGCCATTTGTAGCCCATATATTCGTTGCCGATATAGCTGCGAAAGGATGCGTCTTCAGGGTAGTTGTTGCGATCTAAGCTGCTGTAGTTAGATGAGTAAATGGCCACGCCGCCTGGCGCGTAGCCCAGTAAAGTGCCAAACGGGGCGTCGGTACTGCTTGTTCCTGTGCTCATGAGCCTGCCTTAAAAAATACCACCTGCGCAGAAGTTACATAGAGTGCTCTTGTCGTGTGCGCGGCTTAACCCGATAACGGTGCGGTTATGATAGCACCGCTGGCGCAACAGGGAGGTGGCTCACACGGTGAAAAGATGCGTTTTAAACCTGGCAATCTGGCGTGCCATTCCCGCGTGGCGCTGTAAACTGCGGTGCAGATATTCCCCAGGAAGGATAACAATGACCCGTTTAGTACCAGGCTACCAACTGCGCGCTGCCACAGTGGCCGATTTTGCGCCACTTAACCACATTGAGCAGGCGGCCGCGCGCATTTTCCCGCCGGGTTTCCTGCCCGCCGAAGTGCTCGACGATAAGCTGCCCTTTGGCGTGCTGGAGCAGGCCCGCCAGCAGAACGGGCTGTGGCTGGTACAACGCGCTGACGGCACGCCAGTGGGCTATGTGGTGCTGGAGAGCGTTGCGGGGCTGACGCTGCTTGCACAAATCGACGTCCACCCGGCACACGCCCGCCAGGGGCTGGGCGCGGCGCTGGTTAACCATGCGCTCGTGCAGGTGCAGGCGCGTGGCGGCAATGAAGTCTGGCTCACCACGTTTTCAAACGTACCGTGGAACGCGCCGTTTTATCAGAAACTGGGGTTTTGCACGGTGGACGAGGCCACAGCGCCGGACGCCATCCGGGACATTTTGCGTGAAGAGCGCGCCCGCGGGCTGCAACAGCGCGTGGCGATGCGCTGGCGACATCCGTAATTCAGACAAATGACGCAGTTCTGTTCATTGAATGCCTGACCAAAGGCGCTACTATGTGCCGCAGCTACGATAGCTCATTGTAATTAAGGATTATTTTATGGATACCTCTCACAGCAAGCAGTACTCAGCGAAATGGCAGGAGCGCTTTGCGTTCTTTGATAAAAACGGCTCACCGGGTACGCCCCAGTACAAAGCCGAACTGAAAGCATTACCTTTTGGCAAACGCGTGCTCATTAACAGCAATATCATCGCGTTTTTCTTCGGTTTTATTTACTTCTTCGTCTTAGGGCTGTGGCGTAAAAACCTGGTACTGGTTGCTATTGCAATCGGCGTCGCTCTGGTGCTGGGTATCATTGAAGGCATGATGGGCGCGCCGCTACCGCGTGGCGTCGATATGGGTGTGAACATCGCCCTGGGGCTAATGTGGAGCACGACCGCCAACTACGCCTATTACCTCAAAGAAGTGAAAGGCTTAAACGGCTGGAACCCGTTTGAAGGCATCGGTAAATCCTGACGTCTTCACGCCCCGCGCAGCAGTACTCTCGAAACCGGGAGCCTGCGCGTGGGGCCACTTACTTTCCTTTCTCCTGACTCAGCGTCAACCCCACATCGCCGCCCGGGTGTACCGCCAGCAGGGTTTCCCGGTCATAACCGCTTTCACTCATCAGACACGCACAGGCGGCATCAAAAATCGCCAGCACCAGCACAATTGAGGTGGTTGCCAGCATATTGAGCGGGTCGATTTCGCGCTTAACGCCAGTCGGTACTACCAGGCTTGCGGCCTGGGCAAGGGCCGAGTGCGGGTTTTCGGTGACGCTGATTATCTCCACGCCCTTTGCCGCAAGCGTTGGCAGCAGCCGCGTTAACTCATCGGAATTGCCGCCGCGGGATATCATGATGATGAGGTCATCGGCGCGCAGGAACCCCAGGTCGCCGTGGGCGGCATCGGTAGCGTTAAGGTAAATCGCCGGGCGCTCCACACAGGCCAGCATATGGGCAACTTTGCGCGCCGCCACGCCGGACGTGCCCACTCCAGTGACGGCAATTTTGCCTCGACAGCCCGCAAGCTTTGCCAGAAGCGCGTTCCACAGCCCTTCGTCCAGCCGCTGGCTCAGTTGGGCCAACTCCTCGCTGTAAACGCGCCACGCCTGCCCGGCCTGCTGCCAGGTGCTCATCAGTTCTCCTCCTGCATCAGCGCCCGGTACTTCATGTGGTCCAGATACATTTCGTGGAACACCTTATATTTGCGGTCGTAATAGCGCTTGATGCTGTTGGTCTGCGGCGTCACGGTTTTACCAATACGGCTCATGGCAGCCATCGCCTCCGGCAGCGTCTCGTACACGCCAGCGGCCACGGTGCCCATCATGGCGCTGCCGAGCAGCATTGCCTCACTCTCTTCCGGCAGCAGCATGGCGCAACCGGTGGCGTTCGCGTGCTCCTGCACGAAAATCGGGTTTTTGGTGCCGCCGCCGCTCGCCATAATGGTGTCGATGCTGTAGCCACTCTGGTTCATGGTCTCAATGATGTGGCGCGTGCCGAGCGCAATGGCTTGTACGGTGGCAAGGTAATGCAGCGCCATATCCTCCGGCGTGCGCGAGAGCTTAAGCCCGGTGATGCCGCCGGTCAGCGTCGGGTTGGCGCGCGGCGAGCGGTTGCCGTGGAAGTACGGCAGGATGTGAATGTCTTTGGTAAGAAACGCGATAGCCTCTGGCTCGCCCGCCATTTTGCGCAGCAGCGCGTTCAGCACTTCATAAATGGTCTGGCCGTTTGCCTTGCCCTGCGCCAGCAGCGTTTCATAGCATGGATGCGACTGAATCACGTGGTCAATCAACGCGCCGGTTGCCGACTGGCCGCCCTCGTTGAGCCAGTAGCCCGGCAAAATAGCGGAGTAATACGGTCCCCAGACGCCGCTGATAAAGCGCGGTTTTGGCGACATCGCCATGTGGCCGGTAGAGGTGCCACCAATGAGCGCCACGCGACGGTCAAAGTTCGCCACTTCACCGGAAACCCCCGTGGCGCCAAGGCTGCCGAGCGTACCCGCGTGGGCATCAATAATCGACACGCTCACCGCCACGCCCGGAATCAGCCCCAGTTCGCTTGCTGCACGCTGGGTCAGGCCACGGCCCAACGGCTCGCCCATCATTTTGACGTAGCGACCAATTTTTGCTGCGTCATGCTCAAGCAAGTCCTCAAGCCCGATTTCGCGGAAATAGCTTTTATCCCAGCTGTCTTCGTGGCCCATGTAGGTCCATTTACAGACCGTGGAGCACAACGAGCGGGTGTCGTCGGCGGTGGCGCGCCAGGTGAGGAAGTCCGGCAGGTCGAAGAAATACCCGGCGTTAGCCCAGGTGTTGGGCATATGCTGCTTGAGCCACAGCAGCTTCGGCGTCTGCATTTCCGGTGAAATAATGCCGCCGACATAGTCCAGCACCCGGTGGTGCGTGGCGTTGATGCGCTCGGCCTGGCTGATGGCGCGATGGTCCATCCACACCACTATGTTTTGCTCGCTGCGCCCGGAGGGGCTGACGGTGAGCGGCTTGCCGTCTTTATCCAGCACCACCAGCGAACAGGTGGCGTCAAAGCCAATGCCTTTGACCTGAATCGGGTTGATTTCGGCCTGGTTAACCGCATCGCGCACCGCGTTGCACACCGATTGCCAGATGTTGTCAGAAGACTGTTCGACAAAATCCATTTTCGGGCGGTACATCTCAATGGCCCGTGACGCCTGGCCAACCATGCGACCGGTAAGATCGAAAACCCCTGCGCGTGCGCTGCCTGTTCCTACATCCACACCAATAAAATAGCTCGCCATAATTTTCTCCCGAACTCAGGCTTTTCGATTCTGTAGCGCGATAAACAGGATCAGCACCCCGCCCCACAGGGCCATAGTCAGATAGCTGCTGATCCCCAGCAAATTGAAGCCGCTTTCCAGCATTTGCAGCACGATGAGCGCCAGTACCAGACCAATCACGCGTCCAAAGCCGCCGTCCGGATTAATGCCGCCCAGCACCGAGGCCAGAATGGTCACCAGCAGATAGGATTCACCGTAGCCGGCCTTTGCGGAATTGAATTTCGCCATCATCAGAATGGCCGCGCCCCAGCCGAGCACCGCAGAGATAACGTAAACCGAAATCTGCACCCGCGCGGTATTCACGCCGCTAAAGCGCGTGGCCTGCTCGTTAGAGCCCATCAGGTACAGGCTGCGGCCAAGGGTGGTGTGCTCGAGCAGCACCCACAGCAGGAAGGCGACCACAATAAACAGCAGCAGCGCCACCGGAATGCCCACGACATAAGCGTTGCCAAGGTACTGAATGACCGGCGGGAAGCCGGAAATGACCGCGCCGTCAGACAGCAGAATGTTGAGGCCGTTAATCAGCGTCATGGTGCCGAGCGTGGCCAGAATGGGCGAAACGCCAACCCAGGCCACCAGCGCGCCGTTGAGCACGCCAATCGCCACTGCCACCGCGAGGCCTGCCAGCAGCGCCACGCCGGTCATCATCGGGTTATCCGGGTTAGTTACAATCACCGCCGCCATCACCAGCGAGCAGGCGTTAGCCCCGGCAATCACCGACAGGTTGATCCCGCCGGTAAGCATGGTGACGCCCATACCGAGCGCCAGCATGCCAAGAATGGGCAACTGCGAGCCCATCGACTGGAAGTTGGCAACGCTGAAAAAGCGCTGGCCGAGGGTGAGCGAGAAAATCACCGCGACCGCGACAATAATGATGCACTGCAAGCGGATAATCGCATCGCCAGGCAGCAGTCGTGCTAAAGGTTTCATCTTATAACTCCCTGGCCAGTTTGCGTTTTTCGTTCCACGCGGTGGCGCTGATGCTCACTAAAATAATCGCGCCGCTGAATACCGTGTGCCAGTAGGAGGAGACACCCAGCAGCGTCAGGCCGTTTTGCAAAAACGCCAGCAGCAGCACACCGAGCAGCGTGCCGGTGAGCGTACCGCGCCCGCCGCTCATGCTGGTGCCACCGAGCACCACCGCTGCCAGCACCGTCAACTCAAACCCCAGCAGCGAGTTGGGCGCTACCGACTGAGTAATTTGCGCCTGCACCAACGCCGCAATGCCCGCCAGAATGCCCATGTAGCCGTAGACGTAGAAGTGCAGACGCAGCAGGTTCAGCCCCAGGCGTGATGCCGCGTCACGGTTGCCGCCCATGGCGTAAATCTGGCGGCCTAAACGCGTGCGGTTCATCAGAACGGCGGTGAAGAGAATGGTGCCGCCCAGGCACAACAGCGGCAGCGTCAGGCCGTAGTCGTAGCCGTCGGCAGCGGTAAAGGAGAACCAGTTGATGCCCTCCATAAACCAGTCCGGGAAGCCGTACAGCCAGGTGCCTTTGGTGAAGTACACCAGCAGGCCGTAGTAAACGTTGAGCGTGGCAATCGTGATGATGATGGCCGGTACGCGCAGCCAGTAGACCAGGAAACCGTTAACCAGCCCCAGCAGCAGGCCAACCACCACCGCCAGCCCCAGCGCCACGGCAAAGTTGCCGCCGTGGGCAATCACCCAGCTTGCCATTACGTACTGGGCAATGGCGGTTGTGGCCGGGAATGAGATATCAATGCCGCCGGCAATCAGCACCACAAACAGCCCGCAGGCGAGGATGCCGAGAATGGCGTAGCTGGTGGCCACGTCGGTGATATTGCCAAACGTCATAAACTCGTCGGTACGGATAGTCAGGCCAATGGCCAGCAGCACAACCAGCGCACCAAGCCAGAATTCATGAAGCCCCACCAGGCGGGACAGGCGTGAGTTATTCATTTACCACCTCGGCAATCTCTTGTTCGGTACAGCTGTGCGGTGCGAACTCGGCCACCAGCTCACCGCGGCGCATCACCAGCACGCGGTGGCTGTTGTAATACGCTTCGGGAATTTCATCGCAGATCATCAGTACCGCCATACCCTGTTCGGCAAGCGAGCGGGCAATCTGGTAGATGCCCTCTTTGTTGGCGATATCCACACCCACGGTGGGCGAGTCGAGAATCAAAATACGCGGCTGGGTTGCCACCCATTTAGCAATGGCGATGCGCTGGGCGTTACCGCCGGAGAGGGTTTTCACCGGTAACGCGCTGTCGGAAACCTTGATATTCAGTTCACGAATCAGGTCAGCGACCAACTGTTGCGCTTTACCGTGATCCAGCAGGCCCGCGCGGGTGCGCAGCTTGTCGAAGACGGTGACGATGGTGTTGTCGTATATCGACTGCTCCATAATCAGCCCCTGGGTGAGGCGGTCTTCGGAAACGTAGCCAATGCCGTGGCGAATCGCGTCGTGGTTGTTCTTAAGCCTGACCGGGCGGCCATCGAGCCGTATATCGCCGCTTTGCGGATGCGTCATGCCAAACAGGCTCATGCACAGCTCGGTACGCCCGGCCCCAAGCAAGCCGACAATGGAAACAATTTCGCCGCCGTACAGCGACAGGTTCACGTTGTGGTATTTGCCACTGCGGCTTAAGTTGCGCAGCTCCAGCAGCGGCGCGTGCTTTGTGCGCTCCACTCGGGGCAGTGGGCTGAAGTGAAAACGCTGGCCGGTCATGAGGTAGGCCAGTTCGTGGCTGTCCAGTTCGCTTGCAGGCCAGGTGCCAACCAGCTTGCCGTCGCGCATCACGCTGATACGGTCGGCCACTTCCATCACCTCTTCCAGGCGGTGGCTGACAAACACAATGCAAATCCCGGCGGCCTTAAGCTCTCTGACCACGCGCAGCAGGCCGCTCACTTCCTGGTGGGTGAGCGACGCGGTGGGTTCATCCATAATCACCAGCCGGGCATCGGCGGCAATGGCGCGACAAATCGCCACTAACTGGCGGTCGGCAATGGAGAGTTTCTCCACTTTTTTATCCGGGTCGAGCGTAATACCAATACGCTGCATCGCCGCCAGCGCCTGCTCGCGCATGGCACTGCGGTGCACCCACATATCGCCGCCCGGCAGGTAGCGGTGAATGGCGATGTTTTCAGCCACCGTGAAGTTGGGGAACAGGGACAAGTCCTGGTAGATCACCTGGATGCCGTAATGGGCTGAAAGCTGCGGCGTAAGGTGATGGAACAGCTTGCCGTCCAGTTCAATGCTGGCGCCTTTCTCCGGGTGATAGACGCCGGAAATCACCTTGATGATGGTGCTTTTACCACAGCCGTTCTGCCCTGCGAGGCAGTGCACTTCCCCTTTGTTGAGCGTCAGGCTGACCTTATCGAGCGCCAGCACGCCGGGAAATTGCTTGCTGATATTTTCCAGTGTGATAAATGCGGTGGTGTCTGCCATGGACAATACCCCTGCCAGCGCTCACAGCGAACGCGGTAATTAAAATCTGGGAGGTGCCGGCCCGAAGGCCGGCGATTTCTGGTGTTGGCAAAAAGCCTTAAAAACCCAATGACTGTGCGTTGTCTTTGGTCACTTCAAGAATCTTGTTAAAGCGGATGACTTTATTTTTCATATCAACGTCGGCTTTGCCGAGACCGTCGATTTCAAGCTCTGGCGTCACCTCTTTGCCCTGCAATAGCTGCTCTGCGACCGTGACCAGCGCGTAACCTGCGTCTTTCGGGTCCCACAGCAGCGCTTTTTTGATGTCGCCGCGCATCAGGTACGGTGCCGCCTGGGCAGGCATGGCGATACCGACCACGCTGATTTTGTCTTTGGCACGTTTCTTCTGCACCGCCTGGCCTGCACCAATCGGCCCCAGTGAACCAAAGCCAATCACGCCCTTCATGTTCGGGTAGGTTTTCATCAGATCCAGCGTGGTGGCGTAGGATTTATCGATGCTTTCTGCCACCGGCAGGCGCGAGGTGACTTCAAACATCTCTGGGTATTTTTCTTTCTGGTATTTGATGGCGTAGTCAGCCCAGGCGTTGTGCAGCGGCACCGTAAGCGAGCCGACGTAAATGGCATAACCGCCCTTGCCGCCCATGTCTTTCGCCAGCTCATCGACGTTGGCCTGGGCGTATTTTTCGCTGTCGATGGTTTCGATATCCCACTGGCCGATTTGCTGGTCCGGCGACTCATGGGTCAGCACCACAATGCCCTTGTCACGCGCCTTTTTCAGCACCGGCTCCAGCACTTTGGCATCATTGGGCACCACGATAATGGCGTTGACGTTTTTGGCGATGAGATCCTCAATCACCTTCACCTGCTGCGCCGGATCGGGCGTAGACGGACCGGTCTGGTAAGCGTTGACGTTCAGCTTTTTGGCCGCGTCGTTAACGCCCACTTCCATACGGTTGAACCACGGAATCCCGGTCACTTTGGCGACCAGAGCAATTTCATGTTGTTGCGCGGCGAGTGACGTGCCGGAAAACATGCACGCTGTCATCAGAGAAGCACTCAGTAACGCGAGTTTCAGTTTCATAGAGTTATACCTTATGGGTGGACAGAGGCGTTCACGAGCGAAGGTTAGCGAGAAATGAAAGAGGAAAAGAACTGGAGATGATGGAAATGTGACACATGTTTATTATTGTTATTTTATATAATTTATTTTGTTAATTTATGGTTAAATTCAGTCTTGAATTAACGATGAAATCTACTTTATGTGTTAAAAAACACCAAAATAAGATCTTAAAATTAACAATAAAGAAACAAATTAAGCATTTCCTCATTCCATTGCGCCCGCGGCAAACGAGTCTGAAAACAAGTTTTCACCAGAATCGAGAGCTGAATCGATACGGATTTTCTGTTACAGCACGCCCTTTTCTGCACGCAGCTAAAGCACGTTAGTTTTCACAGGCTTTATCACGCCATAAAACCGATATGCTTTTCTCTACCGTGCGGGCAAAAATCCCCCTCGTATTTATTCTGCCTCTGTGAGAGCCAGATAAATGTTGGGTTGTTGATGATAATGTCTCTGTGCCTTTATTGTCGCTTCTGAATGCGCTGCGAAGAATATATTTTGCCACTCGATGTAACGTTAACGTTTTAATCTAATAATTTAATAACGCACATTTCGTGGTGATAAATAATACTTTTTTAAATAGCCAGCGCTAAATAAGCATGAAAGCATTCAAATCAAAAGCATAAAGAAAATCTTAATCTTAAAACAAAAACATCTTTAAATTCATTGCATTGAAAACTTAAACCAAACAGCAAACATATTGATCAGTAAATAATATAAATACATTACCCCCTATCGTCTTTAATTAACCCCAGTCTTCCCCTGCGCTTATCTACACGGGAAAGATTATTCCAGAACTCACACCATTATTAACCGCATGTGCTCGTGTACTTTATCAACGCCCGTGAATCACTCTGGGCTAAAAACAGGCGGCAAGCCTTTTCCGATTGCAACTAACAGAAATGGAGATAGCGTAATGACAACCACCCTTACATGGTCCGGGGACGTGGATTCCACCCAACCCGAAGGGATTAAAACCGGCATCATGCTAAAAAAAGGCGAGCGGATTACCGTAGAAGCCACCGGCTGGATCAAGGTTGGCAAAGAAGACTCGGCCTGGGCTGCACCACAGGGTCTGCCGGGGCGAATCGGCAGTAAATCCACCCTGCGCGCCAGAATCGGAGACGGCAAGCAGGACTACGATATTGTCAACAAAGCCGCAGGCTGGGAAGCCCCGGCAGATGGCGAACTTATCCTGTTCGTGGCCGACAGCCACTACGCTGACAACAGCGGTAGTTTTGAAGCCCGGGTTTACCGGCATGAAGAGACAAACTGCTGCTGTGATGATAAATCGGAGCAGGACGCAGAAAACCTTTCCCCCAAACACCCAGACGGGCAGGCCGCTAACCAGTGCGGCTGTGAGGTTGACCCCAAAAACCCACCTGAAGTGCCACAAATGAAAGCGCCGGAAACTGACGAACTGTACGCCATTGTGCTTCAGGATAATTATTTATGGAAAGGCAACAAGGACGACAACGGCGACATCTATTCACACGACGCAAAGACCGGCGCGCTGAAAGCCAAAGTGGTGGATAGCGCCCAGCGACCCGGCCAGAGCAACGCGATTACCGGCGATGGTTATCATTACATGGCGGTGGACACCTCAACGGTGTATCGCGGGAAAGTGGGCCAGACGTTCGAGTTGGTTTCATCCATCTCCGGCGGCGAATACCTGGACGGCTTTGCATTCCGCCAGGACGACACCGGTTTTATGTTCCGCGGCCTTAACAACACGATTTCGTGGTTTAAACATGACCCGAGCACCACCAACCTGGCGCTGCACAAGCTCACGGTAGTGCCCGGCCCTGGCGAAACCCGCATTGCGTTTGGCAAGCAGGAAGAGCAGTGGGTAACGGATATTGTGTTTGATGGTAACGACAGGGCGTGGCTGATTGGCTTTTATGGCGATTTGTGGGTGGTGGATGACACGCGCTCTACCAGCGAATGGAAAACGCGCTACCTGTGGCGCTTCCCACAATTAACCTTTGCACCCGGCTATACGCGCTATATCGGCATTGCCTTTGACGCGGCGGGCAACCTGTTTTTGGCCGGCGGCCAGGTTGAGGGCAACGCGTCACCGTTTGGCCTGTTCTCCCGTGGTGCGGCCGCCTGCCGCCGCTTTATTGCCAGAACCACGGTGCAGGCCCCGACTACGGTGGAAGTGGTTTATGACGGCGGACCGCAGTCAGGATCGTACGGTGATTTGTCGTCGCAGGCTTTCCCGATGGTGAAGATCTAGCGTAAATGGGGGCGAAAGCCCCTTTTGTGAAGCGGTTTACCTTATCCGGCAATCTGCACACTGTTCTTGTCCTGATAGATAGTTTTGCCCTGTTACAGGATTAACACGCCCCGGTCTCGACCTCCATTGGCCCAATACGCTGGCCACTGACGAGGTTAAGGGCGACGTGAGGGTTAAGGTGAGGATAAAAAGGTGGCGTAGCGACATGTGCGTAAGTACTCCCCCGGTCGGGAAGAATGTTGAATGTAGGTTATGAGGAGGGGGTAAATTTAAGCCATGGATCTTACATAAAAAAACATGCAACTGGTTGCGCAAAAACCTATGAATTCTTTGAAAATATTTTGAAGGTGGCAAACGTTTTATGGGATAGTCCAACCAGGTAGAAATCTGTTTAAAAGCAATCAAATGTTGGCGGAATGCATTACAGTACGTGAAATATAACTACATAAGGCTGTAAATTCTACCAAGTGTTACGTAAAATATTACGTAATTGCGTTCATTTGATTTCAAACGGATTAATGTATGGCCAGTATTGATGCAGAACTACTGAGCCTGTAAATAATTCTGTGTAACTGCCACCGTATTAAAGGTGAACGCTCAGGCGGTCACCGAACTCGATAATAAAGCGGCTCATTGCCAGCCGCCAGTTCCGGATCGGCATACTCCATTTTTTTGACGCATCCTTGATCGCCAGATAAATAACTTTTCGCACAGAGTCGTCTGTCGGGAACACCTTTCGCTTTTTGATGGCTGTACGGATAACGCTGTTCAGCGACTCGATGGCATTCGTCGTGTAGATTGCCTTGCGGATATCTGGCGGGTAACCGAAGAACGTATTGAGATTTTCCCAGTGTGCACGCCAGCTTTTGCTGATTTGCGGATATTTATCGTCCCAGACTCCCGCGAACGTATCCAGCGCCATCAGCGCGGCTTCTTCCGTCGAAGCCTGATACACTGTTTTCAACCCACTGATCACGGCTTTGTAGTCCTTCCACGACACGTATTTCAGGCTGTTGCGCATCATATGGATGATACACAGCTGGATATGTGTCTGCGGGTACACGCTGTTTATCGCATCCGGGAAGCCCTTCAGGCCGTCAACGCAGGCAATCAGGATGTCCTGAAGGCCACGATTTTTCAGCTCCGTCAGCACATTCAGCCAGAACTTTGCGCCTTCATTTTCGGCCAGCCACATGCCCAGTAATTCTTTCTGGCCTTCGGTGTTGATACCCAGTGCGAGGAAGACGGCTTTGTTTATTACGCTGCCATTCTGACGGACTTTTACGACGATGCAGTCCATATAAACAATGGGATACAGCGTATCCAGAGGGCGGTTTTGCCACTCCGCCACCTGTTCTTTCACCGCATCTGTGACTTTGGATATCAGGGTGGGCGACACATCCGCGTCGTACATCTCTTTGAAGGTGGCGACAATCTCCCGGGTCGTCATACCTTTGGCGTACAGGGATAAAATCTGGCTGTCCATCTGCGTGATACGGGTCTGATTTTTCTTTATCAGCTGAGGCTCGAAGGTGTTTTCACGGTCACGGGGTGTGCTGAGTTCAATCTCACCCTCGTCGCACAGCAGCATTTTGGACGAATAGCCGTTGCGGGTATTCGAGCCTGATTTTGGCGCATTTTTCTCGTGTCCGAGGTGGTCTGTCAGCTCAGCATTGAGCGCCGTTTCGACGGTAAGTTTCGTCAACATGCGGGAAAACTGATTGAGATCGGCTTCGGTTTTAAGGCCTTTAGCCAGTTCAGCCGCAAGGGCTTTAAGTTTCTTTTCGTCCATAATTTGCCTGTCTCCGTTGTTGGAGTGAACATATCAAAAACAGGCAATTACACAATTTTAATTACAGTCTCATAAAAATTCTTGCGCACAGTGCGGCTGATATAACTGTTAAGCCCCTGACCAGCCCTGGCAAGCATTTTCATGTGGTCAACCGTAACCTGGCCTGGGCGGATGGAGTTGTATAGGTACAGAGAGTTATCACGAAATTGTACAGTGATTGAGTCATCCCCTATCTCAAACCCTACAACACCTGAATCGCCACCGCGATTTTGATACTTTTCCATTTAATATCCTTGTTAAATAAATGCTTATTGCAGCTCAACAATAACCATTTAAATGAAAAGGATATGTGACAGAACTCTCTAAACTTAAGATAAAATTCACACATCATGAAAGCGAGCAGCTCGGTCAGATTAGGTTTAGCCCTGTATCGTGACGGTATCAGATCAGGTCTGAGCTAACACATCAAAACACAGTGTTTTTGGCCTGCTTCGCTTTTTGAACATAGTGCACAGCGGTACATTATCTTTTTCCCAGAGAAGGTAAACCGCCGGAGACAACAATCCTACGTCCGCCAATGTATTGGTCCATAATGTCTCGTGACTTGGCACCTTTGGTTTTTTTACCCTTTGCCGTTACTTTTTTGTTTTTGCTAGATTTGCTTTTTGCAGCAAGTCTTTTCTTGGCATGGGCAAGCAGAATGAGCCGCCCTGACATCAAACTCTGTCTGGAAGTATCCGCCGCATCATAGCCATTCACGATGGTCATTATTTCTTTTTCAATTTCAGATAACGTTTTTTCAGCAACGAATTTCTCTACTACAGCGGAGTATTTTTTATCGAGCGGTTGAGTTATCGCCCATTGATAGGAAATTGTCGTTACACTGTTTTTCTTTGAAGGAGTACTAATGATGGAAGAAAAGCTTCGTCTTTCTGAATGGGCTTTATTTATATGCTTTTCTAATCTTTTAGCGTCTTTGAGAGAAACGTTACATACTGGACATTTGCAGGTTTGACGGGCAATAAGCGGTGCCTCAGCTACCGGCTTAGCAAGATGAGGTGCCATCTTCCAGCCATGATTGGTTAGCAAATGACTGGACAGCACCGTCACCTCAACTGCAGTATTACACAGAGCACATATGATTTTTTCCATATTCTCCTCCCTCAAGCGATGGATGCTGCAGGACAGAAGCATCGCACGCCATTATGTTTAGCTTGTCATTATCATCCCAGCCATCCCGTCCAAACGCTTCTTGATCTTCTCCCAGTCAGGCATTACCTGCCCCATGAGCCGGTAGAAGCGTTCACTATGGTTATGCTCAGCCAGATGACATAGCTCATGCAAAATAACGTAATCGATGCACTCACGTGGGGCCTTTACCAGATTGGGATTCAGGGTCACCCTTCCATTGGGGGAACAACTTCCCCACTGAGTCTGCATGGTAAGAATACGCAATGGCGGTGAGTCACTGACCCATAACGCTTGCTCCAGCATAGCGCTCAGCCTTTTGGCGAAGACTTCGCGGGCTCGAGCCTTATACCAGTCAGTCAGCAACTGCAGAACCTTTTCAGCGCTCTTATGGCGTAAGGTGACTTCCAGCTTGCCACGCAACATTTTTACGCCCTGAGCCTCAGAGGGAGCCACTATCACCTTAAGCATGTACTGTTTGCCCAGGTAATAGTGACTCTCACCGCTGATATATTGTCGTGGAGTTATATATTCCAGCTGCTTACGGAAGTCTCGTAGCTGCTGATAGATCCAGCGCCCACGCTTTTCAACGGCATTCAGAACCTGTTGGTCATCGGTATCCTGCGGCGCGGATACTACAACCCGGCAGTCGGGATGAACTTTTATCAGGATACGCCCATTCACCAACGGTCGGGGTTTACACTCGAAGGTAATGCGTTCATCACCATAAATGAAGCTCATTGCTCTTTCGCCCACAATTTAGACTCCGCTCAGCCCTACGCGGGTAATCTGGACGATCATTTCCACAATCTTTTTTGCCTGATCCATTCCGCCACCTATTGCCTTACACTCTTTAAACATCATCGGTAGAAGCTTCTTGCGAATATCAGCCTCGATATTTTGCGGATTGATCGAGTTCTCAGCCACTGAGATATCAACAGCCTGGTCTACTTCAAAAGCAAGCTTCACCCACTTATCGATAACCTGAGAATCGGTAATGGCAAAAACCTCCGGCAGTACTTTTTTGTACACGCCGAAGTAAGCCTGTGCATGGTGATTACCAGCAAATACGTCGGGTATTTCGTTCAGCCGCCGTTCCTGTACTTGTTCCTCAAACTCACGAAATAGCATGTACTGCTTGAGAGGGTGATCAAACAGTTTTTCGGCCTCTTCAATAGCCAGACGCAGTAACTTCGAGAAGGCTTCCTGGGCATAAGGATCATCACGTAAATCCTGCTCAATCATCCGGGTTACGCGGGTTTTAATAATATCCGTTTCGTTGCGAGTTTTATCTTCACTCCACTCTTCGGGCCGTTGTCCCATTTTGCTGACTTCATACACTCCATCAGGCTCGCGGACTTCTACACCAACAACGTGTTTATCCAGCAGCTTTTTAACCTGTTCCGTGTACTGATCATAATCTACCGTCTCACCGGCATCCTGCTTCACCAGCTGACGCAGGCTGGTAAATTGTCTGAGCGTCTCTTTATAGTGCTGGCGGTCTTCTTCGCTGAAACTCTTATCCTCAAAGAAGGTAGCCGACTGCAACGCCACTTTCAGGCAGCTGGCAAATTGCGTGAGTGCCTCATAAAAGTCTTCACGGACTTTAAGATGCACATCAACCATTTCGCCATGCTTTTCTTCCGTGCGCGGCACCAGCACCTGACGGAGTTGCTCAATATCGTTTTTGTTTTTTACACCTGCGAAAATCGCCCACAGATTTTTATACAGCTGGGGAAGGCGCTTGTACTCCGTACTCATCTGACCGTAAAGCCCCACCAGATCGTCGATGTCAAACCCGCCCTGCGTGCGAGATGCCAGCTTCTGGTAATCCTCAATGGTGGTATCCAGCTCTTTGAGGATGCCCCGATAATCGATTAGCAGACCAAATTTTTTCTTAGGGTGGAGGCGGTTAACACGGGCTATTGCCTGAATAAGGTTATGCCCTTTAAGAGGCTTATCGATGTAAAGCACGGCATTTTTGGGCTCATCAAAGCCGGTAAGTAATTTATCGACCACAATAAGTAGCTTCAGCGAATCATCTTTATCAAAACGCTCAATGACATTGCGCGTGTAAACCTGCTCATCCTGAGAGCCGACATTATCTTGCCACCATTTGGTCACATCAGGGATGCCAGATTCATCCACCTCGGTATTCCCTTCACGCGTGTCAGGAGAACTAATGACCACTGCAGACTCAAACAGCCCGGCTTCATCAAGATAATTTTTGTATTTTATCGCTGCTGCTTTACTGTCACAGGCAAGTTGCCCTTTCAAACCATCATCGATGCTTTTGACAAAATGGTTGGCGATATCCAGCGCAATAAGGTGGATGCGGTCGTCGGCATTATAAACCTGCCCTTTATTAGCAAACTTACGCTTCAAGTCGGTTTTTTGTTTTTCCGTTAACCCCTCGGTGATACGGTCAAACCAACTATCTATAGCTCGTTCGTTAACATTCAGTTCGGGCGGCCGCTCTTCGTAGAGAAGCGGAGTGACGGTTTTGTCCTCTACCGCACGCTGCATGGTGTAAGCATGAACGATGGGACCAAATTTATTAGTGGTCTTATCATCTTTCAGCAATGGCGTACCGGTGAAAGCAACAAAAGCTGCGTTGGGTAGAGCCAGCTTCATGCGTTGATGACTCTCGCCGCCATGGCTACGGTGGCCTTCATCAATCAACACTATGATATCAGAGCTGGTATTCACGCACTCGGGCAGGCGGGTGGCTGTGTTAAATTTCTGAATCAACGAGAAGAGAATGCGCTCAGTCCCCCGGCCTATCTGTTCGGCTAAACGTCTGCCAGAGGTGGCAATGGCATCGGCTTTATCCCTTTTACCTGCCAGTTCCCCGGTTGAGATAAAGGTGCGACTGAGCTGGTTTTCCAAATCGACGCGATCGGTTACCACGATGATGCGGCACTGTTTGAGAGTTTCACACAGAATCAGCGCCTTGCTGAGGAAAACCATCGTCAGCGACTTACCAGAACCCGTGGTATGCCAGATAACCCCACCGTTGCGGCTACCATCAGGATTCTTCGTTTCGATACGCTGTAGCAGCCGTTTGATACTGAATACCTGCTGATATCGGGCAATGACCTTACCGGCTCTCTTATCAAACAATGTGAAGAAGCGAGCCATATCCAGCAGGCGCTCGGGTAACAGCAGACTGATCAGCAACTGGTCCTGGCCCGTTATAGCCAAATCACCCGCTGTTGTCAGATTTTGATACCATTCCAGGCATGCAACCGGACGGTGGCTGAAGATTGAATCCATCTGCTGCGCGCTAAGCTTACGGTTTTTGATGGCAAGCATCTCTAGGTCGGAGATATCTTCTTCCCGCCATGTCGCCCAAAACTTAGTCGGTGTTCCGCAAGTCCCGTATCGCCCATCATGACCATTTATCGACAGTAAGACCTGGCTATAGGCAAACAGTCGCGGAATTTCATCATGACGCTGGTTCCGCAGGCTTTGTGAGATCCCCTCGTCAATAGTCGGTCCTTTTTTAGCATTGCCGTCCGGGCGCTTAGCCTCAATGACTACCAATGGAATACCATTCACAAAGCAGACAATATCTGGCCTGCGCACATCAATGCCGTTAGCGCGTGTCACACTGAATTCTTCGGTGAAAACAAAGCTGTTGTTTTGCGGGTTGTTCCAGTCAATCAACGAGATTGTTGGGTTCACCCGCTTACCATCAATAAATTCCGTCACTGAAATGCCGTACAACAAGTGGTTGTACAAATGTTCATTGGCGGTAATTAATCCCTGGTTTAATGCAGGGCTGTTAACTTCGGCGATAAGGCTTTCAATCGCTTTGTCGGAAATGACATGCTCTTTACCGGCAAAGATAAACGTTCTCTTGGCTAACTGTTCACGCAAAATCTGGTTTAAAACCACCTGATCTGCCTTGCCTGCTCGCGCAGACATGGCTTGCTGAGATGAAATATACGTCCAGCCTAAATTGCTCAAGAGAGCCAGCGCCGGGAGCTTAGCACTGTACTCCTCCTGGAATTTTGGCGCGATCTGCATGCTCATGATGTTCCCTTATCTTTATCGGCTTTCCAGTGCAGTAGCTCGGTGATATCCTTTTCACCCTCGGCCTCTTTTAATAAACGCCGTTGCTCTGCAAATCTTGCATATTCAACCTGAGCTTTTTCATCTGCCATTTTCTTACTGACAGTGCCAGCACCCTGTAGCACATTGCGGTCGTTGAACTGCAGGAATTGATCCAGCTTCTCCTGCCAGTCCTGTAAAAAAACCTGCTGACGTCGCAGCGCCTGATCTTCGGCATAGTCCAGCCACATATTCACTACACGGTTCAGCTCACTGACCTCTTTTTGGGTCAGGTAATTCTTAGCAACCGTGACATCGCCTTTTCGCACGTCACTGCCTTTATAGCTGGTGAGCCCCATATGAGGCTGGCTGGCATCTGCCCGCTGGTGGATCAGCTCAGCGGCTGTACGCCCAGTGCAGGCAAAGTGCAGTTTGTTCTGGATGGTTTGAAAGAAGAGGGTGGTCTCTTTCAGAGTCGGCTGATAATCAGCAGCCAGCGCGAAAATCTCCCGCACACGCAGATAGACGCGCCGCTCGCTGGCACGAATATCTCGGATACGTTCCAGCATCTCGTCAAAGTAGTCGGGCACCACAGAAGAGCCAACGGGCGGATTCTTCAGCCGCTCGTCATCCATCACAAACCCTTTAATCAGATATTCCTGTAGGGTTTGCGTGGCCCACTGGCGGAACTGAGTCCCCCGAACTGAGCGAACACGATAGCCTACGGCCAATATGGCTTCGAGACTGTAGTGCTCTATCTCTCTGGAAACCTGACGTTTTCCTTCCTGGCGAACTATCCGGAATTTCCGGATAGTTGAATTTTGACCAAGTTCACCTTCAGAGAAGATATTGATCAAATGTTCGTTGATAGTACGAACATCTTTATCGTATAGCTCAGCCATGGATGCCTGAGTAAGCCAAAGCGTATCTGACTGAAAGCGACATTCAACGCGTGCGCGACCATCCTCGCTTTGAAATAGCAGGAATTCACCTGCTGGTGGTTGAGGTAAGTTTTTATCAGTCATGCAACCTCCATATTCACCCGGCGTTTACCGGTGAGCAGTTGCTGCACCAGGGCTTTCTTTTCTTGTTTTAGATGGTGGAGTTTTTGTTGTAAGAGTTCAATTTCCTGATCTGCACACGAAAGGATGGAAGCGATCTTTTTTTGTTCCGCTAATGTTGGCAAATGCAACTTCATCTTTTGAAACATAGGCAAACGTAGAGATTTTACCGTTGAACCTACCGCTTGAGATAAAAAGTGAGCCCTGAAGTAGTGAATAGCATAGAAAAGATATTTCCCGTCACAGGTTGGAAAATCCATAATTGCGTATGTTCGCTGGTGAAGATCAAATTTACCAACGAAATATTTTGGGATAAAATCCTGACCTTCACCAGGAACGATGATAGCTTCACCATCGAACAAATATCTGTCACTAGAGCGTATATCTTCTGAGCGATCGAAAAATGTATACTCGCCTTCCAGGGTAGAGTCCTGCCGATTAGAGCTACCAGTTGTAATTTTTGCAATATCACCTAAGAAAACCATCTCCCATTTCTTACTACAGTTTTGAAATCGTCTTTGACCGGTGAGTAATTGTTGCATCAACACTCTCTTCTGCTTCTCGCTAATGGTCAGAAGTTTTTTGGTAGTAGCTATTACCTTATCCCAAGCATAAAGAACTTGGGCTATTTTCTTTTGTTCTTCTAAAGGTGGAAGTAATAAAGGTGTTTTTTCTAAAGATTTTTTATTAATTTTCACCATCGAGCGACTACTTCCTGCGGCGCTGTTTCTGAGATAATTTCTGACATCATAGCTTTTTAATTTTTGTTCAATAAAAAGTGGGTCAACTTTATTCTCATCAACTCGAAATCGCATCATCAGATCTGGATATGAACAGTTCTCTATCTCCCCTTTAAATAGTATTGAACGGCCAACTTTTTCGGGGGTGTTAGAACGACTAACTAAAAAATCTCCTGATTTAAGAAGTGTTTGCATCACTTTTACATTAGGTACAACTGGTTTAACACCTAAGAGATTAATACCATCATCACCTAATGCAGCAAGGCTAAGAATCCAATAACCAGTATCGACTCCTGCGGGTAGAGGTGAGTACCCATTTCTGATCGGCCCAGATAAAATATCTTCAAGATGTCTCTTTTCCCACCCATTAGGCACCATAGCCAAGCTCCTCTAAATACTTAGCCATTTCAATCTCCAATTCTACAAGTTGAGCATTCAGTTGCTCTCGCTCGACTTTTAAAACTTGCAAATCAATTATTTCTTCTGGCTCAGAAACGTCGACATAGCGTGAAACATTAATATTGTAATCGTTATCTCGGATTTCTTGCAGACTGGCAAGATAAGCATATTTATCAATGCTATCTCCATTTTGATAAGCTTTAACAATATCTCTAATGTTGTCACTAGTAAGCTGATTCTGATTCTTACCCGGTTTAAACTCACGGCTAGCATCTATAAACAGTACCTTATCGTCGATCTTTTGCTTTTTGAAAATCAAAATTGCTGCGGGGATACCGGTACCAAAAAACAGTTTTTCGGGTAACCCAATCACCGCATCAAGCAAGTTTTCTTCAATTAACTTCTGACGGATTTTACCTTCGCTAGAGCCACGGAACAGCACACCATGAGAAACCACTACGCCCATACGCCCAGTCTTTGGCTTCATGGTTTCGATCATATGCAGAATGAACGCATAATCGCCCTTAGTTTTAGGTGGCAGGCCACGGCGGAATCGTCCAAAATGATCGTCAGAAACATCCTCAACCCCCCACTTCTCCAGTGAGAATGGTGGGTTGGCAGTAACCACATCAAACAGTATCAGATTGGCATTTTTATCAAGTAACTTGGGGTTACGAATCGTATCCCCCCACTCAATTTTATGATTATCCTCGCCGTGCAGAAACATATTCATTTTAGCCAGAGACCAAGTTGAACCTATTGCTTCCTGCCCGTAGAGCTCATAATTCTTGCTATGGTACTGTTGAGTTATCCACTTTCCACACTTCATTAGTAGTGAAGCAGATCCACATGCCGGATCGCAGATGGACTCCCCAGGCTTCGGGTCAAGCAAAGCAGCAAGCAAATCTGAAACCTCAGGTGGTGTGTAGTATTCTCCAGCTTTTTGTCCACTGTTCGCAGCAAACCTACCGATGAGATATTCGTAAGCATTACCAATCACATCCAGACCACCAACACGGCTCGGTTTTAAATTCAGCTCTGGATCAGTGAAATCCTCAAGAAGTTGTTTAAGAATAGAGTTCTTTTGTTTCTCTTCACCTAATTTATCGGTGTTAAAAGAAATATCTTGGAACACGCTTTTTCCGCCATCTTTTAGTTTGGTTCCGTTGGCTTCCTCAATAGCGTGTAATGCTTGATCGATGCGTTCACCGTTTTTGGGTTCATTTCGACGCTTAAGAAGCTCATAAAAATTGGCTTCTTGTGGGAGAACGAAACGCTCCGTCTTCATCATTTCTGCAATTAACTCAGGCTCATTCTGATACTGAGACTCGTATTCATCATAGTGATCCTGCCAAACATCCGAGATGTACTTCAGAAACAGCATAGTAAGAATAAAATCTTTATAAGTATCAGGGCTGATGGTGCCACGGAAAGTGTCACATACGCCCCATAGCACGCGGTTGATGCGGTCCTGATCGATCATATTGCTCATAACAAGTTAATCCCTAAGTAATTTTTGCATAATACCGAGCTCAAGCTGATGGCGATTTTTCTGTAACTTATTGATAAGTTCATCTTCTTTCTGCCATATACGTTGGAGCTCGATAAGCCGTAATTGAGTTTCAAGAGGGGGAACCGGGATAGCTACATCCAGCAGCGCTGATTTAGTTATTAACTGAATGTTGGTGCCACTCCGATGAAACCATTGCTGGATCGTCGGATGGTTTAGCAACCAACACAGGTATTCGGGGACAATCTCACGCTCTTGTCTTCTGAGGCTAACAATCAGGAACTGGCTGGTAGCAACCACAGGAACCGGGCCACGATATACAACTGCCAGATTACGATTCCCTCTGGCGGCAACAACAATCTCCCCCTGTTCAAGAAATGGGGGAGCGATGCGTTGTTCCCATACAACAGTAGGTAGTGCTTTGTGATTGAACTGCCAGTCCTGATCGAGGTCTTTAATCTGTAACAGACGCACATCTCCTTCAGGGTCATGCGTGATTGCTCCCCTTAGAGTGTGGCCTGAACGGATGCCTGCAATTTGGCCTAACTTTTTTAAAGATGTTGGCATACGGGCCCCTGATTCATTGCACCATCCCTGGCGCATCTATTCTTAAGCGTGGCGATTATAAGTTGTTTTTAAGCCATTGAGAGATATTGTCAGAAAGCCCATACCACGCACCATCTCCCCGCAAACCAGTGACGAGTAAACCATCATCGTTATCCATAACGGCTTTGAGATAATCGCGAACTTGAGTTGCCGTTTGCTCGGTGACAATAATCCAGGTTGATTCCAGAGGATGACACCAGGTCCCATAAGACTTGATGCGCTCAATGAGCGGGGCATAATCTTTCTGCTTTCGCAGATCGTAAGAAATTTGATAAGCTGACATAGATTTGATCTCCTAATTTAGACGTTTGGGTTTGAGTCAACGCGACAGATTGCAGTCTGTCGCACCTCACCACTCAAATCTGTAGATCGTGTACAGAGTTAAAAGTGATTTGGTAAAGCTATGATTGAGCAAAAAGATCAGAATGTAAACTAAAAAATAATGCAGTAGCGGGTCTACAGAGAAGAGACATCATAATTTAGGTGCAAAAAAACCGTTCTCTCGCGACTCAACTAATTGATTTTAAATAAATTAAAAAAAACCAAAGAAGAATGAAATATGCGCAAATATTTTCAAAGGCTGCGCACTTTTATGCAATTTTGTTAAATAATCTGTGTAATATCACTCAAAATTGACGCAAGTTTATCTCATACACGTGCTCCATCTCCCTTCTTACCTCCAGATAGAGCGCATATTTATACATGCCACAAATGGCTTTCCGTTTGGTGGACACCAAATCGTTCTCGTTTGCTAAATTTACTCAGTCTTCAACTTAGCAAAGTCAAACGGACTAATTGATTTTTCTCGATTAATATCCAGATAATCAGCCCACCACTGCAACATTAGCCTCCTCTCCCCCAGATGCTCTGCCTTATGAATGTAAGCCGCCCGTACAGAGTTACGTTCCTGGTGACTCATCTGACGCTCTACCGCATCCTTCGACCACAATCCCGATTCAATCAATGAACTACAGGCCATGGTTCTAAAGCCATGCCCGCACACTTCCGTTTTCGTGTCATAGCCCATTACTCGCAAAGCCTTGTTCACTGTATTCTCACTCATCGGCTTACGGGGATCGTGATCGCCTACGAAAATCAGCTCTCGATTCCCATTCATGCTTTTGATCTTTTCCAGAATCGCTAAGGCCTGACGCGATAAGGGAACAAGATGTGGAGTCCGCATCTTTGAACCACGCTGCGAATGTTTAACACCGTCCAGCGGTTCACGCTCACCTGGAATTGTCCACATAGCCGTTTCAAAATCCACTTCTGACCAGCGGGCAAAGCGCAGCTCGCTTGAGCGGATAAAGACTAACAAGGTAAGTTCGACAGCAAGTCGGGTTAATGGTCTTCCGGAATAGTGATCGATGCGGTGAAGTAATTCAGGAATACGGTTAAGCTCCAGAGCAGCACGGTGCTGTCTTTTCGCCGTAGCAACCGCTCCGGCAATCTCTTGCGCGGGGTTGTAATCGATTAAGCCGCTCTGAACGGCAAAACGCATAATCGCGGTAGTTCGCTGCTGTAAACGGGCGGCGACTTCAAGACGCCCGGATGACTCCACCGCTTTGATGGGTACAAGCAAATCCCGTGTCTTCAACTCAGCAATGTTCCGCTTACCGATAGCAGCGAAGAGATTATCTTCCAGGCTTTTCAATACACGAGCACTATGCGATGCCGACCACTTTTGATTGCTGGCGTGCCAGTCTCTGGCGACCACCTCAAACGTTATCGCCTCTTGTTCCTGCTCTACCTTAACGGCTTTCTTGTTCTCACTTGGATCGACACCATTAGCTAACAGCTTACGAGCCTCATCCCGGCGTGCCCGGGCATCCGCCAGCGACACTTCAGGGTATTTCCCAAGCGCCAGCATCTTCTCCTTACCGCCAAAACGATAACGAAGCCGCCAATATTTGGAACCGTTAGGGTGAACCAGCAAAACCATGCCTTCACCGTCAGTCAGTTTATAGGCTTTTGCTTCAGGCTTAGCCGAACGAACCTTCACATCACTCAGAGCCATAGTGAGTATCCTTTCAAGGGTTCTGTGTGGGTACAAACATTATCGAACCGGGAAATACCCGCAGTTGTACCCGCATCAGTAAGTTGATGTAGATTGAATCAGGTTGACTTAGGTTGAGTGAAAAAGCGAGGAAAGCCTTGCGGATACTGGATTTCAGGCACAAAAAAAGACGTCCGTTGACGTCTATTGATGTTCCGATGGTGCCGAAGGCCGGACTCGAACCGGCACGTATTTCTACGGTTGATTTTGAATCAACTGCGTCTACCGATTTCGCCACTTCGGCACTGTATGAAGGGATTGCGGTAAGCGCAGGTATTATACCCGTCGCGGATCGGCATGCAAGATAAGCCGTCATCACGCCACGCTAAGTGCTGAAAAAAACAGCGCAATGTGTGATAAGCCATAAAAAGCTCACCAACCAACCAACCAACCAACCAACCAACCAACCAACCAACCAACCAACCAACCAACCAACCAACCAACCAACCAACCAACCAACCAACCAACCCAAACACTCACCGCACCCACTTCCAATCTGGTTTACGCTATATGCATTACACTGGCACAAGTTATCACCCATAAAAGGACATCCCGATGACCATCATTAAAAGTTACGCGGCCCCGAAAGCCGGTGCGGAACTTGAGCTGTATGAGTACGACGCAGGCGAACTGCCCCCAGAGGCGGTTGAGGTCAAAGTCGACTACTGCGGCGTGTGCCATTCCGACTTGTCGATGATCGACAACGAATGGGGCTTCTCGCAGTATCCGCTGGTAGCGGGGCATGAAGTGATTGGCCGCGTGCACGCGCTGGGAACGGCGGCGCAGGACAAAGGGCTTAAAGTGGGTCAACGCGTGGGTATCGGCTGGACCTCAGGCAGCTGCGGCCACTGTGATGCCTGCATCAGCGGCAACCAGATAAACTGCCTTGAGGGCAGCACCGCCACCATCATGAGCCGCGGCGGCTTTGCCGATAAAATCCGCGCCAACTGGCAGTGGGTTATCCCAATGCCGGATGATATCGATATCGCCTCCGCAGGCCCGCTGTTGTGTGGCGGCATCACGGTGTTTAAGCCACTGCTGATTAACCAGATTACCGCCACCAGCCGCGTGGGCGTGATTGGCATCGGCGGGCTGGGCCACATTGCCATCAAACTGCTGCGGGCGATGGGCGCGGAAGTGACCGCGTTCAGTTCAAACCCGTCCAAAGAGCAGGAAGTTAAACAAATGGGTGCTGACCGCGTGGTGAACAGCCGCGACCCGCAGGCGCTCACCGCCCTCTCCGGGCAGTTTGACCTTATCATCAACACCGTGAACGTGAGCCTGTACTGGCTGCCGTACTTTGAAGCGCTGGCACCGGGCGGCAAGTTCCACACCGTCGGCGCCGTGATGAAGCCGTTTGAAGTTCCGGCCATGAAGCTTATTGGCGGTGACCGCAGCATTTCAGGCTCGGCAACCGGCAACCCGTCTGAACTGCGCAAGCTGATGAAGTTCGCCTCACGCGCGCACGTCACGCCCCAGACTGAAGAGTTCCCGATGTCGCGCATCAACGACGCGCTGCAACACGTGCGCGACGGCAAAGCGCGCTATCGCGTGGTGCTGAAAGCCGATTTCTGATGCTGTCAGCATAAAAATGCCGTCGTAAGCGCCAACACAAGTCATTTAAAGAAATAAGGCCCGATAGCTCGGGCCTTTGATGAAGAAGACAGGTCTGAGATCCTGATGTCTTCACTTTGTTAAGCACAATCATACCGGCTCAACTGTCTGGTATTAAATGTAAGCGAGCCGGGTTATCTGCGTTAAGTCGCCTGCGAACTGCCGCTAAAGCTGCCTCATCACTCCCTAAGCCAGCCGCCAGCTATCCCTCGCCTTACCCTTTCGCCAGCGCAGCAAACACCTCTGCCACCGCCACGGCTCCGGGGTCTTTCACGCCTTCCAGGTTGTCGCTACCCACATAAGACGAGCGCCCGGCGTTGGCCTTGCCCATTTTCGCGGTGGCATCCGCCCCCTTCTGCGCCGCTTTAGCCGCTGCGGCCAGGTCTTTTTTCTTCAGCGCTTCCAGCGCCGGTTGCAGGGCATCGATAAGCGTTCTGTCACCGAGATCCGCGCCGCCGTAGTGCTTCATCTGGGCAAGCCCGGCCAGCAGCGCATCCGGTAATGCAGTGTCTTCAGAAAGCTTCTGGCCCGCTGCGGTGAAGAAAATCGACATCAGCACGCCGCTGGAGCCGCCCATTACCGTGGCCAGCCGTTCGCCCGCCAGCAGCAGCAATGCCGCAGGCTCTTTCAGCGGCAGCTTTTTCTCACTCAGCAGTCTGGCGATATCGCGCGCGCCCTGGGCAAAGGTAGAGCCGGTATCGCCATCGCCTACTTTGGCATCCAGCGCGTTCAGTTCGCCTTCAAGGTCAATCAACGTGCCGGTTACGGCCTTCACCATGGCGCCGGTCTTCGCATTGGAAGATGGCTTTGCCTCCACGCTGTCGCGAATGGCCTGTACCTTTTGCGTGAGCGCGGGCGCAAACGGCACCAGCGGCCGCCAGCCCATTGCCTGCACACCGGCCTGTAGCGCCTCGGTAAAGGCATCGTTCAGGCGAATGACCGAGAGCGAAAAACCTTTCATATCCAGCGAGCTCACCATCGTCGCCGGGCCAATCAAAAAATCAATCTGGCCATGCAGCGGCGAGCGCACGATTTCTGCCACAATCAGCCCCATCTCCAGCTCCGAGGTCCCGCCGAGGTTGTTGACCATCACCGCCAGCCGCGCCTCTTTACCTGCCGCTTTGCACAACCGTTTGACCATTTCACCAACGATTTTTGCGCTGTTGCGGGTCTTCATGATGCTTGCGCCCGGCTCACCGTGAATGCCCAGCCCTAGCTCGACCTGGCCTGCGTGAATACGTTCTTCGTCATCGCCGCCTTCCGGCAGGCTACAGGTGCGCATCGCGACACCCAGGCTGAAGATGTTCTCGCAGGCCTGGCGGGTAATCTTAAGCACTTCATCCAGCGAGCGCCCAAACTCGGCGGCATGACCGGCAATTTTATGCACCATTGCCGTGCCGCCAATGCCGCGCGGCTGCTTGTTGTCTGGCAGCGCGATATCGTCACCGACAATCACCATCTCCACTTTTAACCCACAGCTGCGGGCCTTCTCGGCCGCCAGGCCAAAGTTGAGGCGGTCGCCGGTGTAGTTTTTAACGATTAACAGGCAGCCGCGATCGCCGGTCACGGCAACAATGGCGTTAAATACCGCGTCCACGCTCGGCGAGGCAAACAGGTCGCCGCACACCGCTGCCGTCAACATGCCTTTACCCACAAACCCCACGTGCGCCGGTTCGTGCCCGGCACCACCGCCGGAAATCACCGCCACGCGGCTTTTATCCCAGTCGTTGCGCACAACAACGCGGATGGCCGGGTCAATATCGAGTTTAACGAGGTTGGCATACGGCGAGGAGAGGATAACGCCCTCAATGGCGTCGTTCACCAGGCTTTCGCGAGAGTTAAGAAAGAATCTGGACATAGGTTCCCTGTTATAAGTAAGCCACAGCCAAAGCATAGCGCGTGCTGTGTGACGCGTCAGAATCAGAGCAATTTACGCAAGGCGAAACGTTGCTACTATCATATAATCCCTGTCATTCCTCAGGTACTCATCACTGCCGCAGCCATCGCGTGGGCGAAAAGGCTACTATAAGACACTGTGCCTGAATGGACTGATTCTAAGCAAGGAAACCTGACAATGACTGCCCCACTGTTGATAGCACGTACTGCCGAAAAAGAACTCTATTTGCAGCCCTCCATGGCTAACCGCCACGGGCTTATCACTGGCGCGACGGGTACCGGTAAAACCGTTACGCTGCAAAAGCTCGCAGAATCATTCTCCGAAATTGGCGTGCCGGTGTTTATGGCCGACGTGAAGGGTGATCTCACCGGTATTGCCGAAACCGGCGAGTCTTCTGAAAAGCTCCAGGCACGGCTTGAGAAAATTGGCGTGACCGACTGGCAGCCCCATGCCAACCCGGTAGTGCTGTGGGACATTTTTGGCGAGAAAGGCCACCCGCTGCGCGCCACGGTCTCTGACCTGGGGCCGCTGCTGCTCTCACGCCTGCTGAACCTTAACGACGTGCAAAGCGGCGTGTTGCAGATTATCTTCCGCGTGGCCGACGACCAGGGCCTGCTGCTGCTTGATTTTAAAGATCTGCGTGCCATCACGCAGTACATTGGCGATAACGCTAAATCCTTCCAGAACCAGTACGGCAACATCAGCAGCGCCTCAGTCGGTGCCATTCAGCGCGGCCTGCTGGCGCTGGAGCAGGAAGGCGCGCCGTACTTCTTTGGCGAGCCGATGTTGGATATCCAGGACTGGATGCGTACCGATGCCAACGGCAAAGGCGTTATCAACATCCTGGCCGCTGAAAAGCTCTATCAGATGCCGAAGCTGTATTCCGCAAGCCTCTTGTGGATGCTCTCTGAGCTTTACGAGCGCCTGCCGGAAGCCGGTGACCTTGATAAGCCGAAGCTGGTGTTCTTCTTTGACGAAGCGCACCTGCTGTTTAACGACGCGCCGCAGGTGCTGCTCGATAAGATTGAGCAGGTGGTACGCCTGATTCGCTCTAAGGGCGTGGGCATTTACTTTGTGTCCCAGAACCCGTCAGACATCCCGGATAACGTGCTGGGTCAGTTGGGTAACCGCGTGCAGCACGCGCTGCGCGCCTTCACGCCAAAAGATCAGAAAGCGGTGAAAACCGCCGCCCAGACCATGCGCGCCAACCCGGCGTTCAACACCGAAACGGCCATCCAGGAACTGGGTACTGGTGAGGCGCTGATTTCGTTTCTTGATGAGAAAGGCAGCCCGAGCGTTGTGGAGCGCGCAATGGTGATTGCACCGTGCTCACGCATGGGGCCGGTAAGTGCAGGCGAGCGCAACGGCCTGATTAACAACTCAACGCTGTACGGCAAATACGAAGATGCCGTTGACCGTGAATCTGCTTACGAGATGCTGCAAAAAGCGGCGCAAACTACCACCGAGCAAGCCGACGCGCCGCAGGCCAAAGGCAAAGAGGTCGCGGTAGACGACGGCATTCTCGGCGGGCTGAAGGACATTCTGTTCGGCACCACCGGCCCGCGCGGCGGCAAGAAAGATGGCCTGGTGCAAAACGCGGCCAAAAGTGCGGCCCGCCAGATAACCAACCAGCTTATCCGCGGCGTGCTCGGCAACCTGATGGGTGGCCGCAAGCGCTGATTGATGTTTTCCCTAAAGGGCCGCCTGGTGCGGCCTTTTTTATTGCCCACGACGCCCCGCCTCGCTAATTCAAAATTGCTGAATGAGATTTGCAGTTTTCCTTGCTAACAATTCTCATCTACCCATTTTATTATCCTGCCCATCGAGCGAGACAGCCGGAATGCCCGGACTGTACGCAGGTTTATTAACGAGCTGGCCGCGGGCCATCCGTCTTTCACGCTGGAGTAATAAAATGAAAAAATTCGAAGATGTTGGCATTCTGGTGGCACGTATTCTGATGCCGATCCTGTTTATCGTTGCAGGCTGGGGCAAAATTACTGGTTATGAAGGCACGCAGCAGTACATGCAGGCAATGGGCGTACCGGGCGCGCTGCTGCCGCTGACCATTCTGCTGGAGTTTGGCGGCGGTATCGCCATCCTGTTTGGCTTTTTGACCCGTACTACCGCCATCTTTACTGCGGGCTTCACCCTGCTGACGGCGCTGCTGTTCCACACGAATTTCGCAGAAGGCGTGAACTCACTGATGTTCATGAAAAACATGACGATTGCCGGTGGCTACCTGTTATTGTTCCTTATCGGCCCAGGCAAATTCAGTATTGACCGCGTGCTCAATAAAAACTGGTAAGCCTTCTATACTCAGTCTGAGTCCAACCCGGCCACTGCGCCGGGTTTCGCATTTGCTAAACACAGGAGAGAGACATGGGACTGCTTGTTGACGGCGTCTGGCAGGACGCATGGTATGACACCAAATCTACCGGCGGGCGCTTTGAGCGTTCGGCAGCGGCGTTTCGCAACTGGCTAACGGCAGATGGCGCGCCCGGCCCGTCTGGTGAAGGCGGCTTTGCGGCGCAAAAAGACCGCTATCATCTGTATGTCTCGCTCGCCTGTCCGTGGGCGCACCGCACGTTAATTATGCGCAAACTCAAAGGCTTGGAAGCCTTGCTTCCCGTCTCGGTGGTGCACCCGCTGATGCTGGAAAACGGCTGGACCTTTGGCAGCGACTTCCCAGGCGCTACCGGCGATGCGCTATATCACCACGACTATCTCTGGCAACTCTATACGCAGGCGATGCCTGACTACAGCGGGCGCGTCACGGTGCCGGTGCTGTGGGACAAAGAGCGCAACACCATTGTCAGTAACGAGTCGGCTGAAATCATCCGCATGTTTAACAGCGCGTTTGATGCCCACGGTGCGCGCGCCGGTGACTACTACCCGCAGGCACTGCGCCCAAAAATTGATGAACTGAACGAGTGGATTTACAACACGGTGAACAATGGTGTGTACAAAGCCGGGTTTGCCACCAGCCAGCAGGCGTATGATGAAGCCGTTGAAAGCGTGTTTCATTCGCTGGCGCGCCTTGAAGAGTTGCTCGACCGCCACCGTTACCTCACCGGCAACAGCCTGACCGAAGCCGATATCCGCCTGTGGACCACGCTTGTGCGCTTTGACCCGGTCTACGTGACGCACTTTAAGTGCGACCGTTATCGCATCAGCGACTACCCCAATCTCTACGGCTTCCTGCGCGATATCTATCAGCTGCCGGGCATTGCAGAAACGGTGAATATTGACCACATCCGCAATCATTATTACCGCAGCCACAAAACCATTAATCCGACCGGCATTATCTCAACCGGCCCACACCAGGACCTGGACGCGCCACACGGCCGCGACGCCCGCTTCGGCTAACCTGCGGCGGCGACAGCCGCCGTTCTCGCTTTTCGCTTACCTGAACTATGCTTTTAACTGCGCTCGCTTAAAAAACAAGTGATTAACCGCGAAGGAGGGCGTAGATGAACTGGTATCTGGAAGTCTTACACAACTATATCGGCTTTAACGGCCGCGCTCGCCGCACCGAATACTGGATGTTTATTGTGGTGAATATGGTGTTCACTTTCGTGCTGGGCGTGATAGACCGCCTGATTGGCTGGCGGCTGGTGGGTGAAAGCGGCGCGCTGACCTCGATTTACGGCGTGCTTATCTTTTTGCCGTGGTGGGCGGTGCAGTTTCGCCGCCTGCATGACACCGACCGCTCCGCCTGGTGGCTGCTGCTGCTCATCATCCCGGTTGTCGGCTGGATAATTATTATTCTGTTTAACTGCCAGCGCGGCACCGAGGGCGAGAACCGTTACGGTCCTGACCCGCTGGAAGCGCCGCCGCCGCGCAGGCGTATTAGCGCCCGTTAAACAGCTTCGGAATTTCGCGCAGGCACCAGGATTTGGCTTCGCCCATGCTGTCGCGACGCCACGCCATGATGATGTCGATTTCCGAGGTGGATTCCGGGCTTACCACGCGCAGTCGGCCTTCGGCGATATCACGCTCCACCATCGGGTACGGCATGGTGGCAACCCCAAGGCCCGCCAGCAGCGCCTGACGCTTATCTTCCATACTGCTGACCGTCATACGCGGCTGCTTATCGAGCAGCTGCACGGTGAGCACCGGGCGTTCACGCGCGGTATCAGCCACCGCCACACCGCGGTATTTCACTCTGGTGACTTCAGACAGCGGTTCCGGCTCCTGATGGATAGGATGGTCAGGTGCCGCCACATACACGCTCATCATCTTATACAGTTTGCGTGAGTTGATTTCGGTTGAAGAGCGAAAGTGAAGATCCGGGGCAATCACGATATCCGCTTTGCCCTGCTCCAGGCGCTCCCAGGCACCGGCCAGAACTTCGGTGAGGATAGAAAGCTGGGTGTCGGCCTTGGTAGCGAGCCGTTCAATGAGCGGATAAAACTCGGTAGGCGGCACCAGCGCCTCGGTGACGATAGTGAGATGGGTTTCCCAGCCGCGCGCCAGCGCTTCGGCGTCGGTGGTAAGCTTGTCGGCGGCTTCCAGCAGCACGCGACCACGCTCCAGCAACATGCGCCCAACGTTGGTGAATTTGGTGCGGTGACCTGAACGGTCAAACAGGACCACGTCCAGCTCTTCCTCAAGCTTTTGCATGGTATAGCTGAGCGCAGAAGGCACGCGCCCCAGCTCATCCGCCGCCGCCGCGAAACTGCCGCGCCGGTCGATTGCATCCATGACGCGCAACGCTTCCAGCGTCAGTGCTCTTTCTTTCGCCATTTCGCTCTCATTCAGTAATTTTGAATATAGCGAGCAGATTAACTGGCTAACAATGCGCCGTCCAGTTACTTACCATTGAGTAAGTGTAAAAAGAGGTAAGGTCACATGATTACGCCAAGAACAGCCGAACAGTGCGGGAAAGCCGACTATGGCTGGCTCCAGGCCCGCTATACGTTTTCTTTCGGTCACTACTTCGACCCAAAGCTGCTGGGCTACGCCTCGCTGCGGGTGTTGAACCAGGAAGTGCTGGCCCCAGGCGCTGCGTTCCAGCCACGCACCTATCCCAAAGTGGATATTCTCAATCTCATCCTTGATGGCGAAGCCGAGTACCGCGACAGCGAAGGTAACCACATACAGACCAAAGCGGGCGAGGTATTGCTGCTCGCCACCCAACCGGGCGTGAGCTACAGCGAGCATAATCTGAGCAAAACGCAGCCGCTGACGCGCATGCAGCTGTGGCTGGATGCCTGCCCGGAGCGCGAAAACGCACCGGTGCAAAAGTTTGCGCTGTGCGATAACCAACGCCAGCTCATTGCCTCGTCCGACGGCGCACAGGGCAGCCTGGTGCTGCGCCAGCAGGTGTGGGTGCATCACGTGATGCTCAACGAAGGCGAGCGTCTGGACTTTCGCCTGCACGGCCCGCGCGCTTATTTGCAGTCGATTCACGGCCGCGTTCACGCCGAAACCGGGGCCGAAGAAAAAGCGGCGCTGACCTGCGGCGACGGCGCGTTTATTCGCGATGAATCCACGCTGACGCTGGTGGCCGACAGCCCGCTACGCGCGCTGCTGATTGATTTACCGGTGTGACATTTCCAGAGCGCTGGCTGACCCGGCCAGCGCGGCTCTCATACTGCACTGTGCTGCTGTACAGGATGCGCAGCCCTGTTGCCCTGGCATCGCTAAATCTCCAGAAACAGCCCAGTAACAGCACCAAAATTTCTGAACAGGCTGAACTGGCCGGAATACCGCCTGAGTAACGCGGTTGCGAATCTGGCAGAAAATGGCTTCTCGCGCAACCGTGAATCTTTACCTTACCCAACGCCGCTTTAGTCTTGCACCTGGTGCCTTTCGCCAGCATATCTGCGCATCATTTCACGGCCTTAAGCTGCCGCTTGCCGGGCTACTCATACCAGCTGTAATGGCGCTGTTTCTTGCTGTACAGGCTTATTGCTGAAATAAAATAGTTTAACGAAACCAGCAGCACGACCATCCAGTAACTGAAAGCCAATTTCCTTTAATATCAAAACGCTTCCTTCAGCCTATTTACGCCCTCATCATTGCCAATGGATAAATAAACAATGAAACTAACGCGGACCGCGTTAATTATTTATTTTACAGACACAAAGTTGGTCAAATACTTATTTAACGACATTGATTAAAGTCAATTTTAATACGCCACTCACACCTATAATTAACCTGCAAAACAACAAAAGGAAAATAACATGTACGAAGATATTTTTTTGAGTGCCAAACGTATTGCTGAAAATAAAATTGCAGTAAAAGTTGATATGGATAAAGCTCGCGCACAGGATCCGTTTGCTCATATTGCGCTGTGGTCAGACTCCGGGGATAATTTCCGTAAAAACATCAACGTATTCGCAGGTGAATTCCAGCAAAACCTACTGGCGTATGTTGATAACTTCCCAAGCGTAGTATGGACCATTGAGAACTGGGGCGAGACCGCTTATCCGGGTCACCTGATTATTGAGCTGCCAGCTGCGCAAACCTCCATTCTACAGGTTCATATTGTCAACCGCATGCAGCAGTACAATGAGCCAGCAGAAATTTATACACTGGACGTTACTGACTAATTTTTATTATTTATCCAGGGCCGCTTAGTGCGGCCTTTTTATCTACACAAACCACACGCCATTATTCAATACAAGCGTCGCAACTGCACAACAGTAAAATCACTGATAACAATATAAACCTACCTGAGCATCATTATTAAATCCGCAGCAAAACCACCTGCATTAACTTTAACGCCAGACGTTACTGACAATGTGCCTTTCATTAAAAAATAAATTAACGGAACGCCAGAAAATAAAATTTTCGAGTGCAAAGCATGATGGCCTTATATCTTGCATTACCCGTTGATACCGTCTGCATGGCAGTGAACCCTGCTGCCACGCACCAGGTTGCGACCCGCATGGATATAACAGCGCACAGTGAACACCGCCCGGCGCTGTAGCGAAAACGTTAGCGGGCCTGTGCCTCAGAAACAAAAAACCCCGCCAAAGGCGGGGTTTCGTAAATGAGTGAAGTTGACCGATAAGCCGGGTTCTGTCGTGGACAGTCATTCATCTGGGCCAGCAATCGCTCACTGGCTCAAGCAGCCTACCCGGGTTCAGTACGGGCCGTACCATGTGAACCCCTATTTGGCCTTGCTCCGGGTGGAGTTTACCGTGCCACGGACTGTTGCCAGCCGCGCGGTGCGCTCTTACCGCACCCTTTCACCCTTACCTGATCCCGCTTGCGCGGGCCATCGGCGGTTTGCTCTCTGTTGCACTGGTCGTAGGCTTGCGCCCCCCAGGCGTTACCTGGCACCCTGCCCTATGGAGCCCGGACTTTCCTCCACTTCGCCCGTCTCCCCGAAAGGACGACGACGAAGCAGCGACTGTCTGGTCAACTTCAGCGCGAGAGTATAGAGAGTTTCCCGGCCGATGTCACCCTACAGCGGCCAGCGTGTGCAACCTTGTTTCACTTAACCACGGCGCGTGCCGTATTCAGCCGCCTCGCTCCCGGTCCTCGCGCCTTAGCGCAACGCCATGCCTACCCGCAGCGTTGCGGCCACATTACGCGAGGCGTGATAGATGTTGTTGCTGGCATCATTGAGCGCTTCATCGAGCGTAACAACGCGACTTAACACGCTAAACACCGCATCAATGCCGTGCTGATGCACCACTTCCACATCCTGCGCCAGGCTGCCCGCAATGCCGATAACCGGCTTATGGTATTTCTTTGCCACGCGCGCCACGCCCACCGGCACCTTGCCGCGCACGCTCTGGCTATCCATGCGGCCTTCACCGGTTACCACCAGCGTGCAGTTGTGAATGTGCTCCTCCAGGTGCAGCGCCCCGGTCACAATCTCCACGCCGCTTTGCAGTTGCGCGCCAAGAAACGCCATCAGCGCGGCGCCCATGCCGCCCGCAGCGCCTGCTCCGGGCGCATTGCGCACCTGCACACGCAGCGTTTTTTCAATAATATGCGCATAGTGCGCGAGATTAGCGTCAAGTTCTGCCACCATCGCCGCCGTTGCCCCCTTTTGCGGGCCAAAGACGTGTGAGGCACCGTTTTCGCCGGTCAGCGGATTTGTCACGTCACAGGCAACGAGAATCTCACACTCGCGCAGCCGGGCATCCAGGTTTGTCACATCAACCGCGTTCAGCGCTGCCAGTGCAGCACCGCCGCGGCCAATCTCCTGCCCCAGCGCATCACGCAGGCTCACGCCCAGCGCCTGTACCATACCGGCACCGCCGTCGTTGGTGGCACTGCCGCCAATGCCAATAATGATTTTTCGCGCACCGCTGTCCAGCGCTGCCAGAATCAGTTCCCCGGTGCCGTAGGAGGTAGTGATGCGCGGATCGCGCGCCTGCAAAGGCACCAGCGCCAGCCCGCTCGCTTGCGCCATTTCAATAAACGCCGTGCCGCCGTCGCCGGAAAGCCCCCAACCCGCCTGCACCGGCTCACCGAGCGGCCCGGTGACGGTTGCCTGCATGCGGCGTCCGTGGGTTGCGGCAATCATCGCCTCGACGGTGCCTTCACCGCCGTCGGCAACCGGTACGCAAACGTATTGCGCCTCGGGAAATATTTCGCGAAAGCCTTTTTCTATCGCCTCTGCCACCCGCACGGCAGACAGGCTCTCTTTCCAGGAATCAGGTGCGATTACGATTTTCATAACGTGTCCTGCCAGAACAGCGTGCACTGGCAAAAAGAGAGGTGCATTTCGCACCCCTCAGATTGCTGACAAAGAAGCAAAAAACGGGGTTTTTCCTTCTTTGTAGTGAGCGGGCGAAAATCAATGAATTGATTTTCCTTATTTTTTATTGGCTGTCATCCATCCTGCCTGCGGCAGGATGAAGTTTGTCATCCGTCACAGGGGCGCATTTCGCGCCCCTGGGGGTTACCTGCTGACTTCCACCTTCGCCAGATTTTCGTAGTAGCGCGCCAGCGCACAGTGGTCGGCAGTGCCCAGCCCGTCGGCACGCAGCGCCTGCATCATCTCCATCACGGCGGCTGTCAGCGGCAACTGCGCGCCCACACCGTGTGAGGTATCCAGCGCATTGGCCAGGTCTTTGATGTGCA
This sequence comes from Enterobacteriaceae bacterium 4M9, assembly GCA_010092695.1. Classification (GTDB taxonomy): domain Bacteria; phylum Pseudomonadota; class Gammaproteobacteria; order Enterobacterales; family Enterobacteriaceae; genus Tenebrionibacter. Next base: position 4,282,045 of record JAADJJ010000001.1, read on the forward strand.
GATCGATACGAAAGCCCGGTTTGAAGTTCCTGTCCATCACCATCGGCGCTTTGGCATCCAGCACCGTACTGCCCGCAAGGCCGCCGCGAATGGCCTGGTAAACCAGATCCGGGTTCACGCCTGCTTTGGTGGCCAGCACCAGCGCTTCCGACATGGCCGCAATGTTCAGCGCCACAATCACCTGGTTGGCGAGTTTGGTGACGTTACCGGCACCGATTTCCCCGGTGTGCACCACTGAACCTGCCATGGCCTTCATCAGGTCATAATATTTATCAAACACCGCTTTATCGCCGCCAACCATCACCGACAGTGTGCCGTCAATGGCCTTAGGCTCACCGCCGCTGACCGGCGCATCCAGCATGTTCATGCCTTTTGCCGCCAGCGCAGTGCTGATTTCACGACTTGCCAGCGGTGCAATCGAGCTCATGTCGATAAGCGTGCTGCCTGAGCGCGCGCCTTCAATCAGGCCGTTCTCGCCCAGCGCCACTTCCTGCACCTGCGGTGAGTTTGGCAGCATGGTGATGATGACATCGCAACTCTCAGCGACCGCTTTTGGCGTGGCGGCGCTTTCGGCCCCGGCGTTAATCAGTTCGGCCAGCGATTCTTTATTGTGATCCAGTACCACCAGCGAATAGCCAGCCTTGAGCAGATTTTTGCTCATGGGTTTGCCCATGATGCCCAGACCAATGAAACCCACTTTTAACGTCATAATCCTGTTCTCCCTCAATAATCTGAAGCCGTTTACTGCTTAAACAGATCCGCCAGTTTTTGCGTGGCGGCGCGAAATACACCAAGGTCGCTGCCTACGGCAACGAAGGTCGCGCCCCATTCCAGGTAGCGCCGAGCGTCGGCTTCTGCGGGGGCGAGAATGCCCGACGGTTTGCCGTGCGCCTTCGCACGGGCAAAGATATGTTCAATGGCGCGCTGAACCTCCGGGTGCGACGGGTTGCCGAGATAACCCAGTGCGGCCGATAAATCACCAGGGCCGACAAAGATGCCGTCCACGCCGTCGGTGGCAGCAATGGCATCAAGGTTATCCAGCCCAAGCTGGCTTTCGATTTGCACCATCACGGTGATGTTGTGGTTAATCTCTCTGAAGTAGTCCGGCACGCTGCCGTAGCCGTTGCTACGGTGGCCGACCGACACGCCGCGAATGCCGTGCGGCGGATAGCGGGTTGAGGCCACCGCCCGCTCGGCGTCTTCCTGGCTTTCTACAAACGGAATTAAAAAGTTGTAAAAGCCAATATCCAGCAGGCGTTTGATGATGACCGGCTCGTTGGTGGGCGCACGCACCACCGGCGCGCTGATGCTGCCCTTAAGCGCCATCAGCTGCGGAATAAAGGTGGTGATATCATTCGGTGCGTGTTCGCCGTCCAGCACAATCCAGTCAAAACCCGCCAGCCCCAGCACTTCGGTGCTGATGGGGTTTGCCAGCGCCGACCAGCAGCCAATCTGGGTCTGGTGCGCCGCCAGCGCGGCCTTAAATTTGTTGGGGAAAATCGTGTTGTTCATCTGCGTTAACCCTTATTTCTGCAATTCCATACGCCGGATGTCGCCTACCACGAACAGGTAGCAGAACATCGCCATCAGCGCCGAACAGCCTACAAACAGCAGCGCACCGTTGAAGCTGTGCAACTCGCTGACCAGATAACCGATAACCAGCGGCGTCACAATCGACGCCACGTTGCCAAAAACGTTAAACACGCCGCCGCACAGGCCAATAATTTCACGCGGCGCGGTATCTGCCACCACCGGCCAGCCCAGCGCGCCAAAGCCTTTACCGAAGAACGCCAGCGCCATCAGCGCAACAACCAGCACGTTACTGTCGGTGTAGTTGCACAGAATGATGGTCGAGGCCAGCAGCATCCCGAGCACAATCGGCAGTTTGCGGGCAAAGGTCAGCGAGCGGCCACGGCGAATCAGCACGTCTGAGAACACGCCACCCATCACACCGCCGGCAAAGCCGCACAGCGCCGGAATGGATGCCACCAGCCCAACTTTGAGAATTGACATGCCCTTTTCCTGCACCAGGTAAATCGGAAACCAGGTGAGAAAGAACCACGTAATGGTGTTGATGAAGTACTGGCCGAAGAAGATGCCGAGCATCATGCGGCTTGAGAGCAGTTGCTTGATGTAGCCAAGCTTCGGCCCGGCCACGCCGTCGTTTTTCTTCTGGTCCATATCCACCACCGCGCCGTTGTCGCGGATAAACGTCAGTTCTTTGGACGACAGCCGCGGGTGGTCGGTGGGATTATGGATGAGTTTGACCCACGCAAAGGTGAGCACAAACCCAATAACGCCCATGACGGTGAACACATGCTCCCAGCCCCAGGCCCAGGTGAGCCAGCCCAGCAGCGGTGAGAACAACGCCAGTGAGAAGTACTGCGCGGCGTTAAAAATGGCCGAGGCCGTGCCGCGCTCTTTGGTGGGAAACCATGCGGCCACAATGCGGGCGTTAGCCGGGAACGACGGCGCTTCAGAAAAGCCGAGCATGAAGCGCAGGAAGAACATGGTCACGGCGGCCCATGCCAGCGGGACCATGCCGACAAAGCCCTGTAAGAAAGTAAACAGCGACCAGAAGAACAGGCTCCAGGTATAAACGCGCTTTGAACCGTAGCGGTCAAGCAGCCAGCCGCCGGGGATTTGCATCAGCAAATAGGCCCAGCCAAAAGCGGAGAAAATGTAGCCCATGGAGACGGCGCTTAAGCCCAACTCCCGTGCCACGTCGCTACCGGCAATGGAGAGCGTGGCTCGGTCGGCGTAGTTCACCGCCGTCACCATAAAAATAATTAACAAAATGATATAGCGGGTATGGTGACCCTTTTTATCTTCAACAGCAGTATCCAGTATCATTTTATTTAGCCTTGCCTGAGGGTACGAATAAATTAAAGGGTGTTTATTCTGTTCAGCGCCGCATCTGTATTTATTAGCGTGCCTTTTATTATTTCGACAAAAATAAAACGCATTCAGTATAAACAGCGCCTCACGGCCCAGCACTGGACATTTGCACAACATATTTATTGGATATGAAGCTTTTTATTAGCACCTGCACAGCTTCGTGGGGGCTGCGCCACAGAATTGATACGGCCCTGCCCCGCCGCACCTGGGCTGTGCGTTTAAAGCGATCTTGCTCACATTTTTACGCCCCTGTTTCGCCCATTCTGCCCCGCGACATCCTTAAATAAATAACCCACTTTCTTACGCAGCTTATAAATATAAGCTACGTCTTGCTGGAGATGTGTGGACAATGACCGAGATTACTATTCAACCGCCGTCCCCTGCGGCGTTTTATATCAAAGTGCACGATGACGATAATGTGGCAATTATCGTTAACGATAACGGACTGAAAGCCGGAACCTGTTTTCCCGACGGCCTGACGCTGACGGAACATATTCCCCAGGGCCACAAGGTGGCGCTGTGCGATATCCCTGAAGACGGCGAGATCGTGCGCTACGGCGAAATCATTGGCTACGCCGTGCGCACCATTGCACGCGGTAGCTGGATTGAGGAGTCGCTGGTGCGCCTGCCGCAGGCACCACCGCTTAATACGCTGCCGCTCGCCACTCGCGTACCCGAGCCGCTGCCGCCGCTTGAAGGCTACACCTTCGAGGGCTACCGCAATCCGGACGGCAGCGTGGGCACGAAAAACCTGCTCGGCATCACCACCAGTGTGCACTGCGTGGCGGGCGTGGTGGATTACGTGGTGAAAATCATCGAGCGTGACCTGCTGCCCAAATACCCTAACGTTGATGGCGTGGTCGGTCTGAACCACCTTTACGGCTGCGGCGTGGCAATTAACGCCCCGGCCGCCGTGGTGCCAATTCGTACCATCCACAACATTTCCCTGAACCCTAACTTTGGCGGCGAAGTGATGGTGGTGGGCCTCGGCTGTGAAAAGCTCCAGCCGGAGCGCCTGCTACAGGGCACCGAAGACGTACAGCCCATTGCGGTTGATAGCGCCAGTATTGTGAGATTGCAGGACGAGCAGCACGTGGGCTTTCGTTCCATGGTGGACGACATTTTGCAGGTGGCAGAACGCCATCTGGCGAAGCTCAACGCCCGCACGCGCCAAACCTGCCCGGCAAGCGAGCTCGTGGTGGGTATGCAGTGCGGCGGCAGCGATGCGTTCTCCGGCGTGACCGCCAACCCGGCGGTGGGCTACGCCTCCGACCTGCTGGTGCGCTGTGGCGCAACAGTGATGTTCTCAGAGGTGACCGAGGTGCGTGATGCGATTCACCTGCTGACGCCGCGCGCGGTGAATGAAGCCGTCGGCAAACGGCTGCTCGAAGAGATGGCCTGGTACGATAACTATCTCGATATGGGCAAAACCGACCGCAGCGCCAACCCGTCGCCGGGCAATAAAAAAGGCGGGCTGGCTAACGTGGTGGAAAAGGCGCTCGGCTCCATTGCCAAATCCGGCAAAAGCGCCATTGCCGAGGTGCTGTCTCCCGGCCAGCGTCCGACCAAACGCGGGCTGATTTTTGCGGCAACCCCCGCGAGCGACTTTGTGTGTGGCACCCAGCAGGTGGCTTCCGGCATCACCGTGCAGGTGTTCACCACCGGGCGCGGTACGCCTTACGGCCTGGTGGCGGTGCCGGTGATAAAAATGGCAACGCGCACCGAGCTTGCCCGGCGCTGGTTCGACTTAATGGACATTAACGCTGGCACCATCGCCACCGGCGAAGAGACCATTGAAGACGTGGGTTGGAAGCTATTCCACTTCATTCTTGACGTCGCCAGCGGGCGCAAAAAAACGTTCTCAGACCAGTGGGGGCTGCATAACCAACTGGCGGTGTTTAACCCGGCACCGGTGACCTGAGCATGAAAAAGGCATGGCGATAAGCCATGCCTTTTCAGCACCGCGCGAGCAGCATGCGTGCATGACGCTGGCTCAGGGTATTTTCTGGCATGCGCCACTCAGCCCACAGCAGCAGGCTGGTAATGCTCCAGGCATTGAGCCTTGTTAATGCTCTCTCAGCCACGGCGTTACCGTTACTCCGGCGAGCAACCCCTCCGGACTGAGTAGCCGTGTAACCGACTGCCCCCACGGCTCTTCACGCTGGGCTACCAGCAAGCGATAGCCTGCCGCAGTTAGTTTTTGCGTCGCGCTGGCAAGATCCTGCACCTCAAACTCAACCCATGCCTGCGGCACCAGGAGATCCTGGGGCCATGCGCTACACCCAAAGCAGGATAAAGCGGCTTGTTCCAGCGGCCACAGCGCAAAATGCTTCACGCCACCCAGCGCGTCTTTATCGGTGAGCCAGTATTCGGGATTGTCGGGCATCGGCTTCAACGGTAACCCGAGCGCTTTCTGGTAGAACGAGACACTCTCACCGGTATGGCGTGTTATTGGCCCAAAGCCCGCCACAAAGAGCACATCAATATCCGGTAGCTGTGGCTGCATAACACCTCCCCTTTGATTGGTTGAGCACCTGTCCTGTATCTCTTGCTATTCAATGTGCATGACGGCGGAGGCAAACACAATCACACCTGTTTTGTGCGCCTTAGTGCTCAAGCCTCCACAAAACACAAAAAAGCCCGCCGGATCAGGGCAGGCTTGTTAGCGCGTTGACGCCACTGGCGTTCAGATATGCTGGCTAGTCGTTAGCCTGCTGCTCCAGCGCGTATTTATACAGCGCGTTTTTCTTCACGCCGTGGATTTCTGCTGCCAGTGCGGCGGCCTTTTTCAGCGGTAGCTCGGCCTGTAACAGTGCAAGCGTGCGCAACGCCTCGGCGGGCAGTGCTTCTTCATCGGCCTGATGGCCTTCAATAATCAGCACCATTTCGCCCTTGCGGCGGTTTTCATCTTCCTGCACCCAGGCCAGTAACTCGCCCACCGGTGCACCGTGAATCGACTCCCAGGTTTTGGTGAGCTCACGCGCCAGCACCACGTAGCGCGCCTCGCCCAGTACCGTGCAGATATCTGCCAGGCTGTCGAGCAGGCGGTGGGTGGACTCGTAAAAAATCAGTGTGCGCGGCTCTTGTTCCAGCGCCTGGAGCGCGTCGCGACGGCCTTTGGATTTGGCGGGCAGAAAACCCTCATAGCAGAAGCGGTCAGACGGCAGCCCGGCGGCACTGAGCGCGGCAATGGCGGCACACGGTCCTGGCAACGGCACCACGCGCACGCCCGCTTCACGGCAGGTGCGCACCAGGTGGTAGCCTGGGTCGTTAATCAGCGGCGTACCGGCATCAGACACCAGCGCAATGGTCTGGCCTTCCTGTAACTTCGCCAGCAGCGCCTGCGCTTTTTGCTGCTCATTATGGTCGTGTAGCGCAAACAGGCGCGCGTTAATGGCAAAATGCTGTAGCAGCAGGCCGGTGTGGCGGGTATCTTCTGCTGCAATCAGATCAACGGCCTGCAAAACCTCCAGCGCGCGTCGCGTTATGTCGCCGAGATTGCCGATAGGCGTAGGCACAATATACAGCGTGCCTCCAGAAATCACCGTTGAATCGAGTTGTTTCATTGTTTCATCCGTATTGCCGATTTAATATTGACCACTGGGTAAAAAAATAACACTGGATACAGTATGGTACCGTCGAAAATTGTTCGTTCTAAAGCCGGGCGCTGCCTGCCAGTTCTGCTGGCCGCAATGCTTTTTGCCGGCTGTGGCATTAAGACTTCAGACCAGAGCACAACGCTGCTCCAGGCTGATACGCAGGGAAGTTCCGCGTTTTATCTGCAGCAAATGCAGCAAAGCCGTGATGATAACAGGACAACCTGGCAATTACTTGCCGTACGTGCCCTGCTTAAAGAAGGAAAAGGCCAGCAGGCGATTGAGCTATACAGCCAGCTGCCGCACGGGCTTTCCGGCGCACAGGGGCGTGAATATGCGCTCTCAGGCGCTGAAATCTCCCTGCTGCGCCAGGACTATGCGGGTGCACGCACGCGCCTGGACAGCATCAACCCTGACGAATTACCGGTCCCGCAGCAGGCTCGCTACTGGCAGTTGCAGATTGACGCAAGCCAGGGCAAACCCTCTTTGAGCCTGCTACGTGCGCTGGTCGCCCAGGAGCCAATGCTACAGGGCGCGGCGAAACAAAAAAATATCGATACCACCTGGCAAGCGCTGAGTTCCATGACCCAGGAACAAGCGCGTGCGCTGGTGATTTACGCCCGTGAAAATACCTTACAGGGCTGGCTGGACCTGCAACAGATCTGGTTTGCCAAACGTAATGACCCGCAGCAGCTTAAAGCAGGCATTGCCGACTGGCGTGTGCGCTATCCGCAAAACCCAGGCGCTATCACGCTGCCCACGGCGCTGAGTAATGTACAAAACCTGCGCCCGGCCTCCACCAACAAAATTGCCCTGCTGCTGCCACTCAACGGCCAGGCAGGTGTGTTTGGTAAAGCCATCCAGCAAGGCTTTGAAGCCGCACGCAACGGCTTGCTTCGTCCGGCACCGGCACCGGTTAGCACGCCAGACGTGGCACCGGAACCAGAGCAAACGCCTGCCACCGCGCAAAACAGCGATGGTGTCATCAGTCCGGCCTCTACCACGGTTGATGACCTGCTGCAAAGCCAGCAGGTCAGCACAGAACCGCAGCCTGCGCCTCAGCCCGTAGCGGCCGCCAGCGCGTCACATCCTGCGGCTGAGATTACAGTCTACGACACCACCAGCCAGCCGGTTGAGCAAATCCTGGCTCAGGCACAGCAGGACGGCGCCTCGCTGGTGGTTGGCCCGCTGCTGAAAAACGACGTTGACCGCATGCTGACCAGCAACACCGCGCTTAACGTACTGGCGCTTAACCAGCCAGAGCACATCAGCGCACGCCCGAACGTGTGCTATTTTGCGCTCTCGCCGGAAGATGAAGCGCGCGATGCCGCAGAACATATCTGGGCGCAGGGCAAGCGTAGCCCGCTGGTGCTGGTGCCGCGCAACGCGCTGGGCGAGCGCACAACGCGCGCGTTTGCCGAAGCCTGGCAACAACTTGGCGGCGGCACGGTATTGCAGCAGCGTTTTGGCTCTCAGGCTGAACTGCGCGGTGCCATCAACAGCGGTGCTGGCCTTTCTCTGAGCGGTACGCCGGTAAGCCTCGGCCAGAGCCAGAGCACCACCGTTGGCGACCTGTCTATCCCCACGCAGCCTCAGCCGCCTGAAAGCCAGGCAGCCAGCGGCGATGTGGATGCGGCCTACATTGTGGCGTCACGCGGTGAAATCGCGCTCATCAAACCCATGATTGCCATGCGCACCGGTAGCCGGGGTGCAGCCCAGCTGTATGCCAGCTCGCGTAGCGCGCAGGGCGGTTCCGGTGCAGATTTCCGCCTGGAGATGGAAGGCCTTGAGTACAGCGAAATTCCGCTGCTCTCAGGTGCCGATAGCGGTCTGATGCAGCAGGCGCTATCCGTTTCACGCAACGATTATTCGCTGGCCCGCCTGTATGCGATGGGCGCTGATGCCTGGACGCTGGCAAACCAGTTTACCCAGATGCGCCAGATGCCGGGTAACCAGATTGATGGCAACACCGGTACGCTGAGCGCCTCTGACGATTGCGTTGTCAGCCGTAAAATGTCGTGGCTCAAATACCAGCAAGGCCGGATAGTACCGGCAAACTAATCCAGCAGCGGCGGGGCGCGCACTATGAGGCGCAGGCCCGCCGCTGGCTGGAGCGTAAAGGACTGCGCTTTGTCGCCGCCAACGTGCATGTGCGCGGCGGCGAACTCGATCTCATCATGATGCAGGGGGCGACCACGGTCTTTATCGAGGTCCGCTACCGCGCCAGTGCCCGCTTCGGTGGCGCGAGCGCGAGCGTCACGCAGGCCAAGCAGCAAAAATTATTGCACGCGGCTGCGGTCTGGCTTGCCCGCCAGAATGGGAGTTTTGATACTGTGGATTGCCGGTTTGATGTGTTAGCCTTCACCGGCAGCGAGGTGGAGTGGATAGTGAACGCCTTCACGCTCGGCCAGTAATTGTGCCGTCTATATTCAAAGGAAAATCGTGCTCGATAGAATCAAAGTCTGCTTCACTGAAAGCATTCAAACCCAAATTGCGGCGGCAGAAGCTCTGCCGGATGCCATTTCCCGAGCGGCCACCACGCTGGTTCACTCGTTGCTTAATGGCAATAAAATTCTCTGCTGCGGTAACGGCGCCAGTGCGGCAAATGCCCAGCACTTTGCCGCCAGCATGATTAACCGCTTTGAAACCGAGCGCCCGAGTCTGCCCGCTATCGCACTCAGTGCCGATAACGTGGTGCTAACGGCGATTACCAACGACAGACTGCATGAAGAGATGTACGCCAAGCAGGTGCGCGCACTCGGCCATGCCGGAGACGTGTTGCTGGCTATCTCCACGCGCGGCAACAGCCGCGAAATTATTAAAGCCGTAGAAGCGGCCGTCACCCGTGACATGACGATTGTCGCCCTCACGGGTTACGACGGCGGCGAAGTCGCTGGTTTACTGGGTCCACAGGATGTTGAGATCCGCATTCCTTCACACCGCAGCGCGCGCATCCAGGAAATGCATATGCTGACGGTCAACTGCCTGTGCGATCTGATTGATAACACATTGTTTCCACTACCAGGTTAAGGAAAGGAGCACTCATGAAGGTAATTACGCCGCTGGCAGTCCTGATGTCTGCACTGTTATTACAAGGTTGTATTGGCGCAGCCGTTGTTGGCACCGCCGCTGTTGCGACCAAGACCGCGACCGACCCGCGCACCATGGGGACGCAGGTTGATGACGGTACGCTGGAGTTGCGTGTGAATAACGCGCTGTCCAAAGATGAGCAGTTGAAGAAAGAAGCGCGCATTGGTGTAACCGCCTATCAGGGTAAAGTGCTGCTGACCGGTCAGGCACCGAATACTGCGCTTGCCGAACAGGCGAAGAAAATTGCGCTCGGCACCGACGGTGCGAACGAAGTGTACAACGAAATCCGCCAGGGTGAGCCGGTGGGCATTGGCACCGCCTCGTCCGACACCTGGATTACCACTAAAGTGCGCTCTCAGCTACTGGGCAGCGACCAGGTGAAGTCTTCAAACGTGAAAGTGACCACCGAAAACGGTGAAGTGTTCCTGCTGGGCCTTGTCACCGACGCTGAAGGTAAAGCAGCGGCAGATATCGCCAGCCGCGTCAGTGGCGTGAAGCACGTCACCACCGCGTTCACTTACATCAAGTAAACGCTTAAAAACTGTCTTCTTCTGAGGCCCGACTTATCGGGCCTTTTTCTTTGTTTTTGCAGATGAACAGCGCACATATTCGTTTTTAACGCGCGCAGGCATACAGTGTGGGGTTGCTGACCCCCGCTGAAATCGGCGAACCGGAGGCCTGAAGACAAGGTCAGACCGCCAGGGATGGCGGGCTGAGGCGATGCGCAGCATGGATGCTGCGTGGAGCCGGCCGCAGGCGCAGCGCCGGGAGGTGAGCGCACCGCGAAGCGGCAATTTCGTTGCGGGGCCGCCGGAGATTGCAAAGAGGGCTGCGGTAGCCCTCTTTGCCCGTTCACCGCAGATGAAGTCCCATTTGTTGCCGGGCTTCAAGTGAACGGAACACCCGCATAACCTTAACTGAACAGCATTACGCTTGCAGCGGGTTTTCTGTCAGGACGGTGCTGGCTATCAGAAGCTTGCGGCCGCAGACACATACAGACCGTCGTAGATGGTGTGGTCCGGACGACCTTTTTTACCTTCAACGCCTGCATAGCGGTAGCCTGCTTTCAGCGTCAGAATGCTGATGGGCGCCCAGCTCACGCCTGCGTTCGCTTCGGTGTAGCTGCGCACGCTGTTACCAAAACCGTTCGGCGCGGTGTAGCCTTCGCCGTAGAGCGCAAAGCCGTTGTCGAGATTCACACGCAGACCGCCGCCCACCGGGAACACCAGACCGCTGTCGCCTTTCTTCGGCCCAATGTAGAGCGCTTTCGCGCCAACGTTGAGCATCACCGGGCCAACGCCGAGGTTATAGCCCGCGCCCACGCCGCCGGTTTGTTCGCCGTCGTCGGTGTTTTTAAGCCAGTTGCCGTGCACGTACAGGCCACTGGAGTTACGGCCCATTTCCGCTTCCACGTTGGTCCAGCTTTTACCCTTTTCCAGGGTCATGCCCAGCGCAAACGCAGAGCCTGAAATCATAAGAGAAGAAAGCGCCGCCGCTTTGATTACATTTTTCATTATCACAACCACAAAGAAGGAGACACCCGGCAATCCCACCGAGGCCCCGCAACGAAAAACGCCCTGACGCACGTGCGCAAGGCATCCCTCAATTGACCGCTGGCGCAGCGCCAACGGCCCCAAAATCACTTAACGAAGCGGGATTGTAGTTTATTGCGCACGGCAAACAACCCATTGCGCCAAAACATTGAGAATCCGTTGACCGAACAGTCTGAAAACGGTGTTTTATTGAGCGCTGGCGCGCGTTGCTCTGTCGCGTAGCTGGTCCGAGGGCAGGATAATCACGCCTTCTGGCGCAGGGGAAAAAGCGGCATCGCGCAGCGCCAGCGCCACGTCTCGCGCCTGGATGGCGCGCCAGCGGCCCGGCAGCAGGCGAAACAGCGGCGCAAACAACGACTCACTCAGGCGCTGCTTCTCACGCTGGCCGAGCAACATAGAAGGCCGGGCAATCGTCAAATGCGGCCAGCCCTGCGCTATCAGCGCCTGCTCCATCTCACCTTTCACCCGGTTATAGAAAAAAGGCGAATGGGCGTTAGCCCCCATAGCACTGACTACCAGCATATGCTGCGCGCCAAGTTTACGCCCGACCAGCGCGGTATCGACCACCAGCGTGTAATCCGCGTGGACAAACGCCTGTTTACTCCCCGCCTCCCGGCGCGTGGTGCCGAGGCAACAAAAGACAATATCCACCGGCTCAGTCAGCACCCCCAACGCATCGCTAAGTTGCGGATCGCAGGGGTTGATCACGTTATCAAGCGGCGGCAGCGCCCGGCGGCTGGGGGCGTAAATCTGCGTGACGCGTGTATCCTGGCTGAGCAAACGCAGCAGTTCACCGCCCACAAGACCGGTCGCCCCGGTGAGTAATACCCGACTCATAACCTCTTCTCCATAAGGCCCGTAATACCATGAGTATTTACGATTACGGCTCGACGTGCGAATCGCGCAGCCAGGTGACCTTATTGCCAAAGCCAAGCGTGTTATCGGTAAATTTGATTTCGTCCGGCAGGATTTCCCAGACCGGCGCCGACATTGCGCGCGCTATCGGAAAGCGCCGCCAGTATAGCGCGCGTTTGCTTTCGCCCTCGTCCCCGGTAAGCAGGCGCAATTCGCCGCGAAACTGCACGCCACGAATGAGTGCGACCGTCTTGGGTTGCCCATTGATAGTGCCGGCGACGCGTGCCCTGACACCGGCCATCTGCGCGTGGCGGGTGGAAGTATCGCTCAGCAGATAAAATGCGGTGCGCTCGGCGTCCCACACGTAAAACGCATTGGCGCACCACAGGTCGTCGCCGCTGCTTACGCAGTAAGTGATAACGTGCTGGCGGTTCAGCCAGCGGCTAATGGCAGAAAGAGCATCCATCGCGCAACTCCATTGTTTTTTTCGAGGGTAAACGCAATGGCGTCGTGCCGCCAGCCCGGGCACGTGATAAGGTGCGCCAACCGCCCAAATCAACAAAAAAAGTATGTCTGACTGGTCTTTGTATATTATTCGCACCGCCCATAATCAGCTTTATACCGGCATTACGACCGACGTGGCGCGCCGCCTGAATCAGCATCAGTCCGGTAAAGGGGCAAAAGCACTGCGTGGGAAAGGGGAACTGCGGCTGGCGTTCAGCCAGCCGCTGGGCGACAGGTCTCTGGCGCTGCGCCTGGAGTACCGCATTAAGCAGCTAACCCGGGCGCAGAAAGAACGGCTTATCACCGATGAGGCCGCCTTTGCGGCCTTACTGGCAAGCGTTAAAGACGGTTAAAGTGGTCTGAGTACTCCACCAGGCCATGCACGCCATCGAGGGCATCCTCTGCAAGTTTGTGCAGTTGAAAGGCCTCCTGAGTATCAGGCCAGCGGCAGTGCAAATCATAATTTGCCGCACGCTCAAAGCCCAGGCGGCTGTAGAGTGCTGGCTCGCCTAGCGTCACAACCGCGGCATAGCCGAACTCGTTGAGCGAATCCAGCCCTTCATAGACCAGCTGGCGCCCAATGCCCTGCCCGCGCCAGCCTTCATCTACTGCCAGCGGAGCCAGACCGACCCACTGTAGCTCTTCGCCCTCAACGCATACCGGACTGAACGCCACATAGCCAACCACCTGACCTTCGTCGTCGGTAGCCACCAGTCCCAGCGTTATCTGTCCGTCCTCGCGCAAATCGTGAATCAGATTCGCCTCGCCGTCGCTCTCAAAGGTGCGACGCAGCAGGGCATCAATACCCGGTGCATCAATGGGAATTTCCACTCGAATTAACATGGCTCACCTACCGAAGTTTCTCGTACCGTGGCGCAGTTTTCAGCCCGGCTTCCACAAATGCCGCCGTCTGCATCAGCAGCACGCGCAGCGGTTTGGGCATCGCCTCAAGCTCAATCGCATCCATGAGGTTTTTAACATACAAACCCAGTTCCGTATCGCCTTCAATCACCAGGCGACGCTGGAAAAACAGCGTATCCGGGTCCTGCTTGCGTGCAGCAATCAACAGCAAATCGTTCGCATCTGCACTGAAGCTCACGTCTGCCTGCGCCTGCTCGCGCACGACCAGTTTGTCATCCTGAACTGACGTAAACCAGTGCAGCCCAAGATCGCGAACTTCAATACGCAGCCAACGCCCGTCGAGGAAATCAAGTTCGCCCTCAACCAGCGCCTGGCGAAATTGCCATCCCAGCAGTTGCTCCAGCGCCTGGCGCTTAAGTGCAAACGGTGTGAGCTGAATCGGCATTTTCAGCAGTGACGGTCCAGTGCGCACCAGACGCGAACGCAGTTTATCCAACACAGGCTTTACTCCCTGAAAAAAAGTTAGCGCTATTGTGCCACAACGCCCTGCGGTAATAGCGGCCCAAATCAACAATTACCTGCCTTGCTGGATGGGTTGCCCCTTTTGATCAATACGCGATTAGCTGCCTTAAATCAAAAAGTGTCGTGGAAGGGTTAACTAAAATCACGCTTCTTTAACATTTTCGCCGCGTTGCGCCTGCGTAACGTCACAGATTCAGGATCCCCTATGGAATTGCTTTGCCCCGCAGGCAACTTGCCAGCACTGAAGGCAGCCATCGAAAACGGTGCGGATGCGGTCTATATCGGCCTTAAGGACGATACCAACGCCCGCCACTTTGCTGGCCTCAATTTCAACGAGAAACGCCTGCTGGAAGCGGCGAATTTCGTTCATCAGCGCGGTCGTAAACTGCATATTGCGATTAATACCTTCACCCATCCTGATGGCTACGCACGCTGGCAGCGCGCTGTGGATATGGCCGCCCAGCTTGGGGCAGACGCGCTGATTCTGGCGGATCTCGCCATGCTGGAATATGCCGCCGAGCGCTATCCACACGTTGAACGCCACGTATCCGTGCAGGCTTCTGCTACCAACGAAGAAGCGGTTCGTTTCTACAAAAACCACTTCGACGTGGCGCGCGTGGTGCTGCCTCGCGTGCTGTCTATCCACCAGGTCAAGCAGCTGGCGCGCGTTACGCCGGTGCCGCTGGAAGTCTTCGCCTTCGGCAGCCTGTGCATTATGGCTGAAGGACGCTGCTACCTGTCGTCTTACCTGACCGGCGAGTCGCCCAATACCGTGGGGGCGTGTTCACCGGCGCGTTTCGTGCGCTGGCAGCAAACGCCGCAGGGGCTGGAGTCACGCCTTAACGACGTGCTGATTGACCGCTATCAGGACGGCGAAAACGCGGGTTACCCCACGTTGTGTAAAGGCCGCTACCTGGTTGACGGACAGCGCTATCACGCCCTTGAAGAACCAACCAGCCTCAATACGCTTGAGCTATTGCCGGAGTTGCTGGGCGCGGGCATTGCCTCGGTCAAAATTGAAGGCCGCCAGCGCAGCCCGGCTTACGTAAGCCAGGTGGCGAAAGTATGGCGCCAGGCCATAGACTGCTGTATGGCTGACCCGCAGCACTACGCCCCGCAGGCGGCGTGGATGGAGGCTCTCGGCGCAATAGCGGAAGGCACCCAGACCACCCTCGGCGCCTATCACCGCAAATGGCAGTAGGAGACACAATGAAATATTCCCTCGGGCCAGTGCTGTGGTACTGGCCAAAAGAGACGCTGATGGATTTTTACCAGGCCGCCGCCACAAGCAGCGCAGACATTATTTATCTTGGCGAGGCGGTGTGCAGCAAACGGCGTGCGACCAAAGTGGGCGACTGGCTGGAGATGGCGCGCTCACTGGTCGCGGGGGGCAAACAGGTGGTGCTCTCCACCCTGGCGCTGGTGCAGGCACCCTCGGAGCTTAACGAGCTTAAGCGCTACGTGGAAAACGGCGATTTCATTATTGAAGCCAACGATCTTGGCGCGGTGAATATGGCCGCCGAGCGCCGCCTGCCGTTTGTTGCGGGCCACGCACTGAACTGCTACAACGCCGTCACGCTGCGTCTGCTGCTCAAACAAGGCATGACGCGCTGGTGTATGCCGGTGGAGCTGTCACGCGACTGGCTGGTGAATCTGCTGGTGCAGTGCGACGAGCTGGGGATCCGCGATAAGTTTGAGGTAGAAGTGCTGAGTTACGGCCATCTGCCGCTGGCCTATTCCGCGCGCTGCTTTACGGCGCGTTCTGAGGACCGCCCCAAAGACGAATGTGAAACCTGCTGCATCAACTACCCGAACGGACGGCAAATGCTGTCTCAGGAGCAGCAGCAGGTCTTTACGTTAAACGGCATCCAGACCATGAGCGGATATGTCTACAACCTTGGTAACGAACTCACGGCGATGCAAGGCCTGGTGGACATTGTGCGTCTGTCGCCGGAAGGCGAGGACACGTTAGCACAACTGGAAGCGTTTCGCGCCAACGAAAACGGGGCTGCGCCACTGCCGCTCACGGCCAATTCTGAATGTAACGGCTACTGGCGACGTGTGGCTGGACTGGAGCTGGTGCAAAGTTAATCTTTATGGTGTTTTTCGCACCATTTTATACAGGCAGCCCTCCAGGGCTGCTATGACCTGCTTACATATTCAAAAAAATCGCATCCAGCGCTGCGACAATTTTACTTCGGGCATCGCTGACATTACAGACAAAATCTGTGCGCTGTAATTTGCGTACATCCAGGTAGGTCATGTTTGGCATGAACAGGTAGCATTCGAGATCTTCAATGTGGACAAGTGGCGCTATACGAGAATCGCCTAGCGGCATATCCTTACGTCTGGCCAACGGTACTATCAACCGGGTAACCAATTCATCATAAAAGTCATTTTGTAAAATCAGATAATATGGCCAGAGCTGCCGACTCTTTGCTGACGTATTGCGGTAAACATCAAACTGTCTAACCATCGTAAGCTTCCTGCTGTAATTTTATTCGCTAAAGACTGCCAAAAAAATCGTCATCAGCAACCGTACCCGCTTTGTCCATAAAGGCATTCATAGTCTGCATATCGGCCTTTTCTTGCTGCTGCTGCCGTTGTTTCTCTTCTATCGCCTGGGCCAAAAGCGCGTCAAGCGTAGCAGAAAGATTCATATTCAGACTACGAGCTTTCTCGACAAGCGATGTGCTGAGATACACGTTTGTACTTTTTTTCTGGCCGTGGCGCGGGGCGGTTATTGTACTCATGGTCCTCTCCTTTGCGCATAGGTATGCGCATAATTATTATCATTCCTGAACAAAAATCAATCACCACATCACGAGCAGGCGTCCAGAAATACAAGGCAAATCATGCAATGGCTCACTTTGCTAACCTTTCAGTATGGGTTTTATGCACTATGTAAGGTCCAGTGCAGAGTTCCCTGCACGGCGACTTTATGACGCTAAAAACAAAGTGAGTCACTATGTCTGATAAAACCGTCATCCCATTTTCCGTACTTGACCTGGCACCGATTCCTGAAGGTTCCAGCGCGCCGGAGTCGTTCCGGCGCTCGCTGGAGCTGGCACAGCTTGCCGAAAAACGCGGCTATCACCGCTACTGGCTGGCAGAGCACCACAACATGGCGGGCATCGCCAGCGCCGCCACCTCGGTACTGATTGGCTATCTGGCCGCCAACACCACCACGCTGCACCTCGGCTCCGGCGGGGTGATGCTGCCTAACCACGCACCACTGGTCATTGCCGAGCAGTTCGGCACGCTGGCGTCGCTGTATCCTGGGCGTATTGATCTGGGGCTGGGCCGTGCACCGGGCAGCGACCAACGCACGATGATGGCGCTGCGCCGTCACATGAGCCACCAGGATATCGACAACTTCCCGCGCGATGTGGCAGAACTGGTGGACTGGTTTGACGCACGCGATCCGGCTACGCCGGTGCGTCCGGTGCCCGGCTTTGGCACAAAAATTCCGGTATGGCTGCTGGGGTCAAGCCTCTACAGCGCCCAGCTGGCCGCACAGATGGGGCTGCCGTTTGCATTTGCCTCACACTTCGCGCCGGACATGCTGCTCCAGGCGCTGCACCTCTATCGCACCCATTTCCAGCCCTCAGAACGCCTTGAGAAGCCGTATGCGATGGTGTGCATCAACATCACCGCAGCCGACAGCAACCGTGAGGCTGAATTCCTGTTCACCTCCATGCAGCAGGCGTTTGTGAAGTTGCGTCGCGGCGAGAGCAGCCAGCTGCCAGCGCCGATTGAGGACATCAACAGTTTCTGGAGCCCGTCGGAACAATTCGGCGTGCAGCAGGCGCTGAGCATGTCACTGGTGGGGGATAAAGCGAAGGTGCGCCACGGACTCCAGTCTATTCTGCACGAGACGCAGGCAGACGAGATTATGGTTAACGGCCAGATTTTCGATCATGCCGCCCGTCTGCATTCGTTTGAACTGGCGATGCAGGTGTGTGAGGAATTGCAGGGCTGAGGCGTCAGAAGCGGCTCAGAGAAGCAATAGCGACCGATTTGAATTCCGCAAAATCCCGGCTGTCACGCAGCCGGGCCATCGCCCGCTCACGCAGAAAGGTGACGAATACGTCGTAAATCGCCATTGCCTCTTCGTACTCCCGCTTGCTGATAGCCAGCAGAAAGATAACGTAGGCGGTTTCATCGCCCCATTGAATGCCCTGCGGTGCCAGCACGGTATACACCACGGTGCGCTTTGCCAGTAGCCCCAGCGAGTGCGGTAGCGCAATGCCCTCACCGAGCATGGTGCTCACTATCGCTTCACGCTCAATAACCGACGGCAGAAAGTCGTGGTCAACATAGCCTTCGGCTTCAAGCTGCGTACACAGTTCGCTAAATAACATCTGCTGGGTCATGGGCTGGTCAATAATACGAAAATGTTCGGCATCGAAATATTTTTCCAGCATCCACGGGCGCGTGCGGTCCACCAGCACCAGTTTGCCAATCTGGTCCAGTTGGTAATCGGTCGGAAACGGCGACATCACCACCACCGGCTTGTCTTTTTCGCTGACGCGAGCGGTGGAAATCACAAAGTCTTCTTCAATGCCCTCAAGCTGCTCATATTCACGCAGCGAGATAATGCGAGTGACTTCAAGCTGCGGATATTTACGCAGCAGCATGGCCTGAATCATACGCACAGTGGAGTTGCCGGTGTCGCACACCAACAGCACGTGCGGCTCACGCCGGTAGCCAATGTTGTAATGCCGCTCAAGCCCTACGCCAATGTGCAGCACCAGAAACCCGACTTCATTTTCGCTGATGATGTAGGGCGTGTATTTGCCCCAGCTTGACACGGCGGCAAGCGTCATATCCCAGGCAAGCGGATAGTGCTGTTTGATGTTGTCCAGCAGCGGATTAGGCAGGTTTATCTGGTAGCGCACCCTGGTTATCATGGTTTTGATGTGGGTGAGCAAGTCGGCGTGCAACTGCTCGTCGGTGAGCAAGTTGTAATTAAAGTGGGTGTTGATGTAGCTCAGGATGTAATTGACCAGCGCTTCGTCATCGTCGGCGCTGATAGCACTCGGTGCCACCTCCTGAATCTGGCGTGCGGCAATGTGCACACACAGCCAGTTTTCCTCCGAAGCAGAAAGCGGCTTACCGGCCAGGCTTTGCAAGGCATGCGCGATGTCACGTGCAGCAAAGCGCACATTCTCGTCCACATCGTCGGCCGTAAAACCCGAGAGCGGATAGCCTTCGCTAATGCGGCGCACCGCTACCGCGCAGTACAGGCAAATAAACTGCTCGCCTTCGTCGGTCATACGGATTCGGTAGCGGCTAAAGCTGTCGTGAATAGTTGCGGCCATCTGCTGCGGCGCGCCAGCGTTCAGCGCCTCCTCCGTCAGGAGCGGGTTTTCACTGTCTTCGAGCCAAATTTGCCACAGCAAATCAGTGAGGCTGGCACGGACTGACATCTCGCTGCCAAACAGCTTCATACCGTGACGCGGGCGGGTTTCAATCGTCAGGTTGTAGCGGTTAAACCACTCACGCACTTCGGCCATATCATTTTGCAAGGTCGCGCGGCTGACAAACCACTCTTCAGCGAGATCCTCAAGCTTAAGCGAGAACGCAGAGGTGAGAAAACGCACCAGAAGATACTGCACGCGATCCGGCCCGGTGCGGGGAATACGCAGTTGGCGCTGCGGCATTTCACACAGCGCCGCATAGCGGTTGGCATCATTAATTTTAAGTTGATAGCCCGCGCCGCGGTTAAGGATGAACTGCGCCCCATGTTGCAGCAACAGAGCATTAAGCGCGGTGATATCGGCGCGGACGGTACGAGTGGAAACAGAAAGCCTGCGCGCCAGTTCATCCTGCGGCAGCGTTTCATTTTGCAGAAGCTCAAACAGTTGAGCCAGGCGTTGGTTAGGGAATCGCAACTCTGTTTCCTCTCGTTTAACCCTTTATTTCAGCGGTGTAATGACCATCTGAGAAGGGCTGCCCACTGGCGTATAATCGTCAGCAGGCGTTAGTTTTCCGCCATCCGTTGCAACACGAAACCGGGTGATATTGTCGCTACGCTGATTCATTGCATAAAGCCAGCGCCCGTCAGGGCTGAGCGTTAGCGTGCGCGGATAGTCGCCCCCGGTCCAGACCTCATCCTTAAGCGTTAATTCGCCATCACCACTCAGAGTAAAGTGCGAAATGCTGTTTCGCAATCTATTAGCGACATAAAGGTTTGTCCCATCGGCATTTAAGACCAGTCCAGCGGCAAAGCTTGTGCCCTTATAACCTTCAGGTAACGAGGAGATCGTTTTACCTTCCGTCAGCGTACCTTTCTGCACATCTACGGTGTAGCCAGTCAGCGTTGAGGCTTCCTCGTTAATCAACCAGAGTGCGTCGCCTTTCGGCGTGAACACAAAATGGCGCGGACCGGCGCCAGCGGACGAGGCTGAAATCCAGGGCGGCGAGTTGGGCGTAAGCTTACCGCTGGTCTCATCAAACCGGTACTGATAAATCCTATCCAGCCCGAGATCGGTCGCAAAAACAAACTTACCCTGCGGATCGGCAGCAATCATGTGCGCGTGCGGCCCGTTGTGATCGCTGATGGCAAAGCTGCCTTCAACGGCTGCAGCGGGTCGTGCTGCCCCCGGCGGGCCTTCGTGCTGCTGTACGTCGCTGGCCTCACTCAGGCTACCGTCGGCGTTGACCGGCAACACAGCCACAGAACCGCTCACGTAGTTTGCAACCAGCAGATGTTTACCGTTTGGCGTGAGTGACAGATACACCGGGCCATCACCGCCGGAGGCCACCTGATTAAGCGCCTCCAGCTCACCGTTTTCTTTCACGCGCAGCGCCTGCACCACGCCCTTTTCCACTTCGCTGGCAAGATACAGCGTTTTGCCATCAGCGGAGGTTGTAAGCTGTGCCGCGTTGGCAAGTTGGCTGACCAACGTTTTGCCGGTAAGCGCGCCGGTTTGCGCGTTCAGCACAAAGCGGTACAGCCCTTCGCCGTTAGGATTATAAGTGCCAACCCAGGCATAATGCGGTTGTGCCGCTAACGCTGAGCTTGCGCAGGCTGCCAGCGCAAGCGCCAGCAAAGAGTGTTTCAGTGCCATGTGTATCCTCCGTTTTGCGCGCCTGGCGCAAAAGTATGTCGAAGCGATAGCGTGTCTGACAGCAAACGGTCACGCCGGTAATGAATGATACGGGTGTGTTGATATCCCGGTTAGGGTGAGCAGGCAACGAGTGACCTGCTCACCCTAACCCTCTGCACTTAAGCAAAGAGCAGGGGTACACAATCCCGGTTGTTGCGCAGAGAGCGTTGATAACGACATGCACCGAACAGTCCTGTTCGCTCTCTCAGAATGCCGAATCGCCATCCCATTACTGGCGCTTCGTCTCCGTTCTTATTGCATACTTCAGAAAAGAGAAAGCACTGCTGTGCCTTTTGCGGGATTGTACACGTTTGTGGCCTGGCCCGGATTGCTCACCTTCACCGTTGCAAACCGGGCCAGAGGCACCTTTATTGCCGCCGCAGCAAACCTGGCGGCAGGAGAAATTACCCGACCAGCTTTTTCGTCATAGCAAGCAGCGTGCGCACGTCTTCCGGGCGCGTATCACCGCTGGCTTTGTCGATAATGGAACTGTAGATATGCGGAATGATTTTGCTCACGCCTGCGTCGAGTGCAATCTTGAGGATCTCTTCGTAGTTATCAAGATCGATACCGCCCGTCGGCTCCAGCCAGAAATCGTGCTGTGCACAGGCTTTTGCGACCGCTTCAAACTCGTCGCGGTGCTTCAGGCCACCCATCGGGAAGTACTTCACGGAGCTGCCGCCCATGTCTTTGAGCAGCGCAATAGCGGTTTCAACCGGCACAATCGCATCCGGCTGACCAGAGCTCAGCGGGCCGGTGGAGATTTTTACCATACCGACGGTGCCGGTCGGTGATATCAGGCCGTTAACAACAGAGTCATTCTGACCCAACAGCGCACGGCTTGGGCCAACACCAGTGAAGACCTGGTTTACGTGCTGCGGTTGTACCTGGCGTGAAATTTCGCTCACCATCGCAGACTGGTTCGGGTCACCTGCACCCAGGCCCACGGACAGTGCATTATCAATCAGCTTTGCGTATTCGCGCATGTCGGCAACTGCACTGGCAACATCAGGATAATCTTTGGACAAAACGCCCACCAGCACGTGGCCTTCCGCAGCCTCATAAATAGCCTTTGCGTTCTCTTTGGAGCCTGCCAGCACGTTGAGGCATACGCGGTCACGGTAAAAATTGGGGGTCAGTTTCATGCCTGCTTCTCCTTAAGTAACTCACTAATACGACGGTAAATAATATCCAGCTGTGGGGCGGTAACGCTGCGCACATCGGCTTCGATAATGCCTTCGTTAGCCTTGTAGCCGCGAAAATAAATCGCGTACTCGCCCTGCTTGAGCGCGCCCACCAGGTCACCCGTAGCGATGCCGGTGGTGGCTTCATCAAATTTGATTTCAGCGCGGGCAATATCACGGCCCGCAGAGTCCCACACCACGCGAGCACTTACGCCATTGAGGGTGTTGAGGGAGTCGATAAATGGCGTCATTTTGGCCACCATCTCAGCACCGCTCTCTTTCGCGGCGGTGAGGTAGTGCTCAATAGCGCAGGTCAGGCCAAGAATGCCTTCTTTACCCACTTTCATCGCACGACCAATGCCGTTGGACTGGCGCTTCACCCACTCCACATACTGGGTGCGGCCAATCACCAGGCCGCTGGTTGGCCCTTCAATGGCTTTCGCGCCGCTGTAAATCACCAGGTCGGCACCGTCGTGGTAGTAGCGCTGCAAATCTTCTTCTGCTGCGGCATCGACAATCAGCGGCAGGTTGTGCGCACGCGCCACTTCCGCTGCCTGAGCAACGTTCAGCATGCTTTTTTGTACGCAGTGGTGAGATTTGATGTAAAGGATGGCGGCTGTACGCGGCGTAATGGCGGCAGCAAGCTGTGCACCAGAGCATTCGTTGGCGTAGCCCGCTTCAACGATTTTACCGCCGCCGAGCGCTACCATCGTTCCGACCGGTGCGCCAAAGTTAACGTTGTGGCCTTTTGGCAGCACTATCTCGTTGTTCTCAACCGGCGTGACGTGCAGGTTTTCCAGCAACCACTCGCTGTCTTTGACCAGCACGGCGGCGATG
This sequence comes from Enterobacteriaceae bacterium 4M9, assembly GCA_010092695.1. Lineage (GTDB taxonomy): Bacteria > Pseudomonadota > Gammaproteobacteria > Enterobacterales > Enterobacteriaceae > Tenebrionibacter. Next base: position 4,305,060 of record JAADJJ010000001.1, read on the forward strand.
GACTGGGCGATACCAGCCGATGCACAGGACACCACCGTTGCCCCTTCCACACCCAGCAGCTTCGCGATGTATTCGCCGGTTTTGTTCACCAGGTCTTTCATCTCAAAGTAGTGGTTCATGCCGGTATTAACGGCCTCCACCACTTCCGGGCGCGGCGTAGAGACGCCGAGGATGGTCATGCGGCCTGAGGCATTAATGACCTGCTTTAAACGGTATTTCTCATAAATCGAAGACATTTTCGGCTTTCCCTTGTTCAGTCATGAACCACTTGCCGGCGCGCAGTGCAGCCAGCGGCAGAATCTGCTCTTCTGCCTGCAGCGTGTCGTTCTCAGAATCGGTAAACAGCGTGGACTGGCGGCGCAGTGCAAACACCGTCAGGTCAGCGTCAGCGCCAACGGCCAGACGGCCTTTATGACCAAGACGTAAACCTTCGGCAGCATGAATCGTCACGCAGTCAATCACCTCCGGCAGCGTCATGCCGATGGCGAGGAATTTGGACATCACGGCAGCCAGGCTGTACACCGGCCCGTTGATGCGGTTTTTGCAGTAGATATCAGAACTGATGGTGTGCGGCAGGATGCCCAACGCAATAGCCTGCTGTGCAACGGCAAAACTGAAACTCGCCGTGCCGTGACCAATATCCATACGCACGCCACGCGCCAGCGCCCGGCTGACGGACGCACGCAGCTGCCCGGTCGGGGTCAGGATGCGGTTAGGCTTGCCGTTATAACAGTGAGTAATGATATCGCCAGAGGTCAGCAGGTCGGCAATTTCATCAAGATCCGGCGGGTTGTTGCCAATGTGTACCATCAGCGGCAGGTCGTCGTTCTCTTTCTGGATAAGCTTGGCGCGCTCCAGCGGCTTGATGCCGTTTGCGCCGACCACGCTGCTGCTCATGCGCGCTTTGATGCCGACGATAAAATCCGGATAACGCTTGATGGCGGCGCTGGCGGCAGCTGTGTCGATATGCGACATATCGGACAGCTCGTTTTGCGCAATCAGCCCAACGCGGGAAATGTTCAGCAGCGCATACACCTCGGTGGTGGCTTCACGCGTGAGCGCATAGAAGTCATCAATGTCATCCGCGCCGGTGCTGCCTGCATCTACCACGCTCGTCACGCCGGTTGCAATGCCGACGCTGTCTGGCTCGTCGTGGTAAATCGGGGATTTGGGGTAGCAATGTACGTGAGAGTCAATCCAGCCCGCGCTGACGTAGCCCTTACCTTCAAGGTTCTTTTCCTCACGCGCCGGGCCGGATACGTCGCCCAGTGCCGCTATCTTACCGTCCTGAATCGCGATATCGATAACGCTGTCATCCGCCAGGCGCGCCCGACGCAGGATTAAGTCAAACATGGGATTCTCCTGATAAACCGGGCGCCGCAGCGCCCGTACAACTTAGAGTGCAACCGGGAAGAAGGCACCAAAGAGCATGGCTCCAAGGATTGCGCCGCCGGTGATGGGCTTCTGCCACACGTAGAACAACAGTGCGCCAAGCAGTGAACCCAGGCCGATAGGAATGGATGCGCCCATGGCGCTGAGGATGATGAGCGGCCCCAGGAAGCGACCGGAGGCGTTACCGGCTCCCATCATCACATCCGCACCGTAGGTGGTGTTGCCCTGGCCTACCGTGAATTTACGCGCCAGGATAATCACATAACCGATCGCAAGACCAATCACGAGGCCGGTTATCAGCGAGGCGGTGAAGTTAGCCACCGGGAAAACAAAACCCGCGCCCAACAACAGTGCCGGTACGCCCAGCCCTACACCCGTCTGAATCGCACCGCCGATATCGAGAATACCCACCAGCGAGCCTTCAATGATACGGGCAAACAGGAAGCTTGCGCCAAACGCCGCGACTGCGCCGTAAGCGCCGGTGTCGATACCGGCTTTCAGCATGGCCACAAAGGCCACTTCGTTAAAGGCACCGATGCCGTAGAGGTAATACATGTGTGTCCCGGCGAACACGCCGGAGGAAAGCAGGCCAACGAAGATCGGGAACGACCAGTCGGCATACCAGAAACCTTTTTTCTCTTCCATTTGTCTGCTCCTTATTTCCCGCTCATCGAGTTATGAATGAGTTCCAGCCAGTTCGGCACGCCGAGGTGGAAGGACTCCAGTAGTTTCATATCGAAGCCACGGAAGAAGCCGCTCATGACAAACAGAACGATAATCGCCGCCATCATCACTTTGGTAATGCGGTTCCAGCCGCTCTCTTCAACGCCTTTACCAATCAGGATACCCAGTACCAGACCCGGTACGGCGTTACCCATAATCAGCTGTGCCAGGCCACCGAAGATGGTTGCCCAGAAGCCAGAGCGTTTGCCTGCATCAATTGCCGCCAGCCAGAAGATAACCGGCATCACGGTGTTAACCAGCAGGTTTGCCGCTGGCACCAGTACCTTCACCGCAGTGACCTGCAGGGATTCCGGTACCGAAGACGCGGTCATATTCAGGAAGGTGACAACCGCCATACCAATCACGCCACACGCGATCGCCATTTTGCGCGGATCGTGCAGCGTTTCAGCCACGTTGCGGTTTTTGATCATCAATGCCGCAGCACCCCAGTGCGGGATAATACGGTGGTCAACGTCCTGCGTGAAAGCACCTGCGGCAACAGAAGATGCCCAGGCGTTGAAGAAGAAACCTAGTCCAAATGAGAAGTGCGATGCCGGATCGCCTTCACAGGAATTCAGTTCCCCCAGTGTGCGAAATGCCCCCATTCCCTGGGAGGTCGGGGCGTGGAACATACGTGCCGCCCCCGCGCCTACACCGACGCCAACCAGCCCGCCGATGATGAGCGATTTTATTAATATTATTAAGAACATCACGCTACCCTTGTGTTGATGTTTTGTTATTGCGCGACAAAATCCACTTTATCAAGATTGACGGAGGTCACCTGTACGGTCACATCCAGCTCAACACTAAAACTCTGCCGCTCCCGGCGCAGAAAGAAGAATAAAAACGCCTCTTTGCGCACCGCTACTCGCGCCTGAACCACGCTAATATCCTGAGGCTCAATGCGCAGCAGGATCTGGGGTGTGGATTTCATGACGGTGCCCTGAACATGGTTCAGGGCGTCGGCAAAGGCTTTCGCTTTGGTATCACCTTTGCCGGAGACCCTCACCGTAGAGGTGAATTGCTCTTTCATGCGTACTTCTTCTTCCAGGCTTCTACCAGGCGCTCGCCCAGTTCTTCTTTATCCATGAAGCCAAAGCCCAGCACGTTGCAACCTTCGTTGATTGCCGTCACACCTTCTTCTACAGAGCGCATACCGTATTTCGCTTTGTAGCCGTATTTGGTCTGTGCAGTGATGGCACCCGCGCCGCCGCTGCCACAAAAGGAGATACCGAACGTGGCGTTTTCTGCCTTCATCACGTCGCCAAGCTTCATGTCAGCCGCCACACCCGGTACAACTACCGCACGAGCGCCCGCTTTCTCAGCACCTGCTGCGACTTTCTGACCTTTACCCAGACGATCGCCAATCACTACTGTAATCTGTTCCATTTATTGCTCCTGAAATTTAAAGATTGTCTTTCGCCACTTCGAAATGCACCGACAGCAGCCAGGATTCTTCAACCGGCAGGTTGCCAAACTGGTCAACGACTTTTTTCGCCAGTTCCATCGAGTGTTGCGAGATTTCCTCAAACAGGCTGAAATCCACCTCTGGCAGCGGCTCGCCGGTCACAGACCGATGGGCCATCGCCCGCACGTGAGAACTCAGCATCTGCTCCTGAACGTCATTTGGTGTAATGCCCTGCTCTGCCAGTAGCGCCTTAGTCCAGGCCAGCATCTGCTCGCCAAGCTGCGCGGTCAGCGCTACTTTATCGCCCGTTTCCTCAATCATTACCGTTGTGTTTTCCACGCTTAGTACCCTATTAACTGGTGATGACATAAACCTACTTTTTGTAAGCCCAGGTTTGTAGCGAGTTGTTTTCCGTTTCAAAGTGGAAATGGTGCGGCGCAGAGTGATCTGCTCCACAAAACACCGTAAAATTGTGATTAATAGCTGGTTTTATGTGATGAGAATCACACGTTATGGCACGTTTTTGCCTGCCGGTACGCGATACTCTGGTATCCATTTTTGCGACAGACTTCACTTCATGGCGCAACCATCAGAAAAACGTATTACGTGACGCACTCATGCCCATCGACAACGACATCACCTTTCGTAAACTCACGGTGTTCACCACGTTTATGGAAAAAGAGAACATTGCCCGTACCGGTGAAGCTTTGGGGTTAAGCAGTGTCAGCGTGCACCGCGCGCTGCATTCCCTTGAAGATGAAATTCGCTGCCCGCTGTTTACCCATAAAGGTCGTAATCTGGTGGCACTCCCGGCGGCCCATACGCTACTGAAATACGCAACAGAAGCGATGGATGCTATGGCGCGCGGTATAGAAGAGACCCGGCGTGCCGGGGGGGTTGGCCTTGGGCGACTGCGCATCGGTACGCTGTATTCACTTACGCTCGAAACCGTGCCACAGCTGATCATGGGCATGAAGCTCAGGCGCCCGGAGGTGGAACTCGACCTGACGATGGGTTCAAACCAGGCACTGCTGACCATGCTCGACGACGGTACGCTGGATGCCATTCTGATTTCCATTTCGGAAAGTGAAATCGACCGCAGCCGCCTCGAAGTGCTGCCGCTGTTTGAAGATGATATTTGCCTGGCGGCCCCCGCCAGCGTTGCCCTGGATAACACCGTACCGGCGGACCTGCGAGATTTCAGCGACCATAAGTTTGTCTCACTGGCAGAAGGGTTCGCCACCTACGCCGGTTTCCAGGAAGCGTTCCACATCGCCGGTTTTGAGCCGCAGATCGTGATGCGGGTTAATGATATTTTCTCTATGTTGAGTCTGGTGCAGGCAGGCGTGGGCATGACGCTGATGCCCGGGCGCATGAAAAAAGTCTACGGTAATGACGTGCAATTGCTTAAGTTGGCGCAGCCCTATCAGATGCGACAGCTCATCGCGATTGTGTTCCCACGTAACCGCGAACATGACCCGAACCTGCTGGCGCTGGCCGCCGAGGGCCGGATGTATGCCCTGAGGCGTGTTGAAGGAGGGTAAATGTGCGGCAAGGAGAAATTACAACCAAAGCGATGTCAGTATCGCTTCAGCAAGGTTCATTATTGTGTCTTCCGGTTTACCCAGGAATACTCATTTCGCGGATAAGTCCTTTTATCCGCGCCACACTCGCTATAAAAGTACATTCCTCGACTCAAAACCCAAAATGAATTTTAGGACAATCGGAAGTCAATTATTGTACAAACAAAAGAGCTTCGCGTATCTAAGCTATCTTTCTCCTGATATTATCCGCGCCTAAAATATTTTCACTTTTTAAAAAGGCTTTATTGCTATGTCAGCAAAGGGCAAGCTTTGCATTTATATTTTATCTGTCGTATTTTTGTTTTTTATTTGCCAACTTACGTTAAAAGGAATTGGTGCTGGTTCCTCTGAGAGAAATGCTTTTTTCTTTACGTGCTTCATTCTTATACTGAGCTATTCGAAAAAAGTATTCTGGTGCATTGCCTTTCCTGTTTTCCTTATACAAGCCCTGTATATCCCTGTGGGGATGATGTTTAGTTTACCTACATATCAAAGCATTGCCTCCATTCAATCAACAAATTACCAGGAAGCCAAAGAATTTTTAAGTCAGATAACGTTAATGAGCCTACTCTATTCAGCAGGTGTTATTCTGGCCATGCTTGCATTCAGATATGTATACACTCGCCTGTCATTTAAAAAATACAGCAACTATGTGATAATAATACCCTTTGCTCTGGCTTCATTTTTTAGCCTGAACAGCGGAATATTTTTTAAAGAAGTTTATAGTTCAATTCGTGATATCAAAGACGTCTCAATTACGCTTGCCAGCTATACCAATGACTGGCGCAATGTGTCCGTTACTAATGAAAAATATAACACCTATGTACTGATTATTGGTGAAAGCGTGCGTGCCGATTATCTCAATGCCTATGGCTACCCACCAGAGAACACCCCATTTATGTCTAACAATGGATTAGTAGTCAATGGTCTCATTGCGGGCGGCAGCAATACCATTGCCTCGTTAAGCAACATGCTCACCAGAAATAACAACGGCACAGGAAACTTCAATAAAAATATTGTGGATTTAGCAAACTCGGCTGGATTTAAAACATATTGGCTATCAAACCAGGATTCTGCAGATGACATCAGCACCCCAATCTCTGCTATTGCCAGTAAAAGCGATTATCGTGACTTTACCAAAAAAGGCGCATTTGTCGCGAAAAATACCAGCGATTTTTTACTTATTGATAAATTCAACAAAGCACTAGCAGACGAAACGCACGAAAGAAAATTTATTGTTGTTCACCTTTACGGCTCGCATCCCAGAGCCTGTGCAAGAGTTGAAGACTACCCAGTCTATTTCACATCCCACAACAGCGAACTGTCATACGTTGATTGTTATGTTAACTCCATCAAGAAAACCGATGAGATTATCGAAACGCTTCATTCTGCGCTGAATAAACAATATCAGGATGCAAACCTGAACTATACCCTCACTTACTTCGCCGATCACGGCCTCATGCATGGGAAGTTCAAAAAAGAAATCAGATTCCTGCACGGATACAGTATGAACAGCTTCAGCGTTCCGCTATTCACAATCTCGTCAGATGCACATGAAAGCCGCAAATGTGATGCAGCAAAATCCGGTCTAAATTTTATTGACGGGCTGGCTTCCTGGATGGGCATTCATGAAGAAAGCCTCGACAGTGAATTTCGGTTGTTCGATTGCAAAGACGATCCTGACGCGGCATCCTGGCTTAAGCATTTGCAGCCCGCTTTTGTCGAAGATTCCGGAGCTATTGATATTTCCAGGTAATGCACGTAAGCAGGGAATAAACTGACCGTTTATTCTCTGCTGGCTTTATTAACATCAGTGCAGCCTGCTCGGGTGTTTGTGCAACAACGTGATTCAACCAGCATCCGCACTCGCGCAAGCAGCGCGGCATTGAGTGGCAAACACACGCAGTCTTCAGCGAGCGTCAAACGGCTGTCGAGTGGGTTTTGTGGTGAAAAATAGCGCTTACGGTACTCGGTTGGCGTCAGCCCGCAGTATTTTTTAAACGCAGCAATCAGGGATTTGTGCTCCTGAAACCCGCAGCAGTGGCTGATTTCCGTAATCGGCGTGCGGGTGTCGCACAACAGGTTTTTGGCCTTATTAAGCCGCACCAGCGTCAGGTATTCTTTGAAATTGTGGCGGCTGACCTTCTTAAACAGCCGCGAAAACCACGAATAGCTCATGCCAGCATGGCTGGCAACATCGCTGAGCGATAGCGGCCTGTCGTAATGCTGGTTAATGTAATCCAGCCCCTTTTTAATCATGGCCTCTTCACGCAGTGAACGTTCCTGTGGTGCGTCGTCAATCCCCGCCTCTACCAGCGCATCGAGCAGCGTATAGATGGCAGCAATTCGTAAAAACGGTGCATCATGCTCCACCAGTTGCATAATCAACTGCACTAATCCGCACAACACCTGGGCATCAGCCGCACTGACCTCACGCTGCCGGGTACAAAACGCCAGCCGCGGAGCCGGATGCAGTGCGTCAAATAATGAGGGCGAGAACTGAACGGTAATCAACTCGCTGTCTGGTAACTCTGCGCTAAGCGAATGCACCGCCTCAGCGTTGATATACAGCATGTCCCCCGCCTCAAGCTGCCAGAGCTGGTTGCCAACAGCAATCGCAAAACGCCCGGCCAGCACGGTAATCAACTCAGGTGCCGCATGCCAGTGCGGCTCGCAGTAGCGCACCTGAGCGGCAAACACGTTGAGCTTTTCCGCATCAAAGGCTATCAGTTCATAACCACAGCGCGCCGCTGGCGCACTGTGGTTGGCAGCCGTTCGCTGCGTCACTGAAAAGGGAAACACGCGACACTCCGCTCCATTGGTTCGCTTATACTCGCAGCTTTCAACGCTGCCCGTTCGTTAATGCGGTTTATCTGCCAACACGGCATTAAGCGCATCACGTTCAATATCTATGCCGAGAAACTCCGTTAGCGCGATGAACAAACCGCAAAACATATCTGGCGCCAGCGCCGTTAGCTTTTCCCGAATGCGGGCCTCGCTCAGCGGGCTTTGCGCCGCCACCAGCTTTACCACGCGCTCAAACGCCGCAGGCTGGGCAATAAGCTGTTGCAGCGAGTTATCGTCGCGAAGCGGTACGTAGCGCGGCGCACTTTCTACTGCCACATCTGCCGTCAGCACAATATCACGCGATGACCTGCCCACGCGCAACTGATAACCGCCTGGCATCACCACCCAGTCAGCAAGCCCTGGGTGCCAGCAGGCTAAATCCTTCACCCGGATATCGAGAGAAACACAGCGGGTTTCCCCCGGCTCCAGCGCCACTTTGGTGAACGCCTTCAGCGCCTGAGGCTCACGAACCAGCTCGCCCTGCGGCGCACTCACGTACAGCTGGACAATCTCTTTACCTGCCATGCTGCCGACGTTAGTGACATCCAGCGTTGCTACCAACCTGTCGCCCTCACCCACGCACGATGAAGACAGGCGCAGGTTGCTGTAATCAAACTGCGTATAGCTCAGACCGTAACCAAATGGAAACAGCGGCTTAAGCTGGCGCTTGTCGTAATAGCGATAACCCACAAACAGCCCCTCACCGTAGTAATGGCGCAGGTTTTCACCGGGATAATGCAGCCAGGCAGGCGTTTCTTCGAGGGTATTGGGCACCGTGACAGTCAGCTTGCCGCACGGGTTACGCCGCCCGAAGAGAATCTCTGCCACTGCCCGGCCCATCCCCTGGCCGGCAAAAAAGGTCTCCAGCAGCGCCTTAGCGCATGGAAGCCACGGCATCACTACCGCATCGCTGTTTGCCAGTACCACCACGACGTTGGGCTGCACCGCCGCCACTTCGCGAATCAGGTGTTCGTGGGCTGGCAAGATATTCAGATCTTTGCGATCGCCGTTTTCGCCATCTTCTCCCACGGCAGTGCTGGCAAAAATAACCGCCACATCAGCCGTGCGCGCAAGCGCGAGCGCCTCTTCCAGCGCCTGGGCATCAGGCGTCATGTCATCCGGCGCGCCGGTAGCATACGTCACGCTAAAATCCGCACCGGCAACGTCAAAAATCTCATCCAGCGGCCTGTCGAGCAGGTACGGCACCGTGGTTGCACAGCCAGAGCCCTGAATCACTGGCTCCTGCGCGGGCTTGCCAAGTACAGCAATACGGCGTACTTTCTCAGGCGTTAACGGCAGCAGCGCGTCGTCGTTTTTCAGCAGCACAAGGGATTCTGCCGCCAGCCGCTGTGACAACGCATGATGAGCCTGGAAATCGGCCTGCGTTCCCGGTCGCTGGTTTTTTTGGACTTTATCAAGCAGCGTGAGCATTCTCGCGCAGGCGGCATCGACCGTCGCCTGCGTCAACGCACCCGATTCAATGGCCTCCCGCAGCGTTTTTTTATCCCGTGCGGTTTCCGGCATCGCCAGGTCATTACCGGCCAGCAGCGACGCGGGCCGGTCCTTAACGCCGTACCAGTCAGACATCACCAGTCCGTCGTAGCCCCACTCGTCACGCAGCACCTGGCGCAGCAGAAACGCATTCTGCGAGGTTTGTACACCGTTGAGGCGGTTGTAGGACGACATCACCGTCCACGGGTTCGATTTCTCAATGGCGCGCTGAAATCCCGACAGATAGATTTCACGCAGCGCTCGCTCCTCAATGATGGAATCCATCTCGGTGCGGCGATATTCCGAGTTATTGGCGGCAAAGTGCTTAAGACTCGCGCCCACGCCCTCGTCCTGTAAACCGTTGATCAGCGCGGCGGCGATGTCACCGCTCACTACAGGATCTTCGGCGTAATATTCATACCCGCGCCCGGCCAGCGGCGTGCGGCGAATGTTGATGCCAGGCCCCAGCAAAATGCCAACGCCCATATGCTGGCATTCACGCCCCAGCGCCTGCCCCATCTGATATACCAGCTCCGTATCCCAGCTGCACGCCAGGGTTGAGCCATTTGGAAAGCAGGTCGCAGGTTTGGAGGTGCTAAACAGCGCCTCGCTACCACCCTTGCCGTCGACGTCGTCGCCCTTTGCCTGGTCGGCAGTCTGGGTAATCACGGAGATGAAATCGTCCATACTCCACTTTTCATCGCCATCTATCTGCGCGGTGCTGTAGCGTACACCGTAGGTACCATCCGTCATGACAATGTCGCTAATGCCGTGCTGAGGCAACGAGGCCGTGCGCCACAGGCCGCTGCCGGTAAGCAGGTCAACTTTGTCCTGCGCCGACATAACAGCAATGGTTGCGTTAATGTCTTTTTTCATCAGTGATTTCCTGCTTTCAGGCCGCGTTCTGCTTACGCAGGGTGATTTGCTGCACAATGCTGCGATAGGTTTTTTCATCCAGCGAATAGAACCAGACAAATATCGCGCTTAACACGAACATTACCGCCGGGAACAGCGTCATCATCAGATTGATGCCATTCACTGCCGAAGCGGATACCGCCGTGGCGTTATAGCCAAAATAATCCAGCATCCAGCCCGCACAGCCGCCGCCGATGGCCATTGCGATTTTGGTAATGAAGTTAAAGAAGCCGTAAATCGCCCCTTCGGCGCGCACCTCGTGGTGCCACTCGGCATATTCCACGGTATCAGCAATCATTGACCACATGGCAACGAACCCCATGCCGAGCGTAATACTGTAAAGACACACGCCAGTCATAATCAGCCAGATGTTATTTCCCGCGACAAAATACTGCATGAGCAGGCCCAGCACGCCAATGAGCAGTGCCAGCAAGGTCATGTTTTTCTTGCCCATCAGCGCAATGGCTTTCTGAGAAATAATCGAGCCGAAAATATAGGCCGCAGACTGAATAAAAAAGAATGACGCGGTAAAACCTTCGTCAAGAATGATGTATTTAATGAAATAAATCGCAATAGCCATCCACACGGTATAGGCAACGTAGAAAAATACCGTAAACAGCGACAGGTTAATCAGCGGTGGGTTACTGATAACAGCGCGCAACATTTCCGCAAGCGTGGGCGCCGGGCCACTATCATCTTCCGCCACGCGCTCTTTGGTCATGCCAAAGCAGGCAAGGAACATGAACGTTGCCAGCAGCGCAAAGCAGGAAACCGCGAAGACATAGCCCATACGCGCATCGTCCGACTGCGAAATCAGCAGGTCGGCGCTGGTCGAGACAATTAAGTAGCCGATAATCGCCAGTACAAAGCGGTAGACCGAAAGCGATGAACGCGAGTTTTCATGCTGGGTCAGGCGGTTGGTGAGCGCCGAATAGGGCGTGTTCACCGCCGTATAGGCGAGGCAATAAATGGTGTAAGAAATTAAGGCATACCAGAACTTTAGTTCACTCTCGATGCTGACAAAACACAGGACCGTCAGGAAACCGAGCGGCAGCGAACCGTATAATAACCACGGACGCAGCTTGCCGTAACGGCTGTGGGTTTTATCAACAAAGAAACCAACCAGAATATTAAAAAGCGCATCAATAACGCGGGCGATAACAAATATCAGGCTCGCCTGCGCCGCGCTGATGCCATAAATATCGGTATAGAAGAAAAGCAGGAACAGCGAGACAAAGCCAAACGAAAGATTTGAGGCAAAGTCACCCAACCCGTAACCCACTTTTTCTTTAACACCAATGACGACGTAACTGTCTGAGAGTTTTTCCGTTGCTGCCATCGTAGAGCACCTGTTTTTGTTATGGTGCTGACCAGTATATGAGCGCAGCGCAACCGTCACTTTGCGTTATTTGTCCGGCTGTTTCCTTTTTTTTGTCGTATGTTGCGAGGTGTGAGAAATATCACAGGCCATAGCCTGAAGATGAAAATACGCCGCCAGTGACGGCGGCGCAGACGAGCGGCGGTTTATTTAACCGGCAGCGTTACCAGGTGATGCTGCTGTAAAAACTCGGTCACTGGCGGCAGCGTAAACTCCACGCACAGCAGCCCAACCAGGGTCAACACCAGCGTATAAGGCAGCGCCATCATCACCATTTTACCGTAAGACAGCCGGATAAGCGGCGCCAGCGCCGAGGTCAACAGAAACAAAAATGCGGCCTGGCCGTTTGGTGTCGCCACCGACGGCAGATTCGTACCGGTATTAATCGCCACGGCCAGCAGTTCAAACTGCTGCAGGCTGATTTTGCCCAGATCCAGCGCCGTTTTCACCTCGTTGATGTACACCGTACCAACAAAAACATTGTCCGATATTGCCGAGAGCAGGCCGTTGAAAATATAAAACAGCGACAGCTGCGCCGACGCCGATGCCTGAAGCACAAAGTTAATGACCGGCGAAAACAGCTGCTGGTCAATAATCACCGCTACCACGGCAAAAAAAACCGTTAACAACGCGGTAAACGGCAGCGATTCTTTAAATGATTCACCCAGCGCATGTTCATCGGTTATCCCACACAGCGAGGTCGCCAGAATAATGACCGACAGACCAATCAACCCCACTTCCGCCAGGTGAAGCGCCAGTGAGACAATCAGCCAGATGCCAATCAACGCCTGAACACACAGCTTCATGTTGTCTTGCGCGGTCCGTTTTTCTGAAGCCTTTTTATCGTAATCAACTAGCACACGATACACGCGTTTCGGCAGTCTGGCACCGTAGCCAAACAGATGAAAACGCTCAACCAGATAACAGGTTAACAGGCCGCAGAAAAAGACCGGCACCGTGACCGGTGACATACGTAAAAAGAACTCAAGGAAATTCCAGTCGGCATTTTTTGCAATAATTAAGTTTTGCGGCTCACCCACCATTGTCATGACGCCGCCTAATGCACTCCCTACTCCTGCGTGCATTAACAGGCTACGTAAAAACGCTCTGAATTGTTCGAGGATTGCCCTGCGCCCGTTGTTGTGCAGCCCGGAGTCATCGTTAAGAGAATATTTCTCGTTAGCCCCCGCGTCGCAGGTCACTCGGTGATAAATGGCATAAAACCCAACCGCCACACTTATTACTACGGCAATTACCGTCAACGCATCCAGAAAGGCCGACAAAAATGCCGAGACCAGGCAAAATGCCAACGACAATGCGGTCTTAGAGCGCAGGTTAATCAGCAGTTTGGTGAACACAAATAGCAGCAGTTGCTTCATAAAATAGATGCCCGCCACCATAAAAATCAGCAGTAGCAAGACTTCCAGGTTGGCCTCCACTTCGTGCTTCACCGCCCCGGCGCTGGTCATGCCGATGAATACCGCCTCAATCGCCAGCAGGCCGCCGGGCTGAAGTGGATAGCACTTCAACGCCATTGCCAGAGTAAAAATAAACTCTGCTACCAACATCCAGCCTGCCAGAAATTTACTGACAAAAAAGAACACCAGCGGATTGATGATCAAAAAAAGGATAATGACAATTTTGTACCAGTCAGGCGCTTTCCCCAAAAAATTCCTGATAAAGGCATGAGAATATGAACCATGCATATGCAATAACACCCTTTTATACTGTGCCTATGGTATTACTCTACCAACCTCAGAATACCTGTGGTTTTTGTCGCAGAAAACGGCTTTCAGTATACAAAAAAGCCTTACTCAGGTGAGAAAAACATGAAAAGGGGCATAAACGTCTGTTCATACTGTTAGTGCGAAAACGTCAAAACCCGTCAGGCAAGAAGCAGAAGCAATGTATTCCTGCTTTAATATGCGCGGCAACAGCAGCCCCATCATGCTGCATTTACTGTCCACATTTTAGGTTCGTGAAAAACTGCGACCAGCCACCTTATTATTTTACCCCCTGAAACACTGGAATTTTTTATTATTCCAGGATGCCAATGCCTTTCGCTCACGGCCGGTGACTCATACACTGAATACGATTAGCGCCCGCGTTCGCGTAATTGCTTCACACGGTGCAACACGACCTCCACACCGCTGCGCTCAAGCGACAGCGACTCTGCGTGAGTGACCGCCTGGCGAGTCAGACAAGTGAGTACACCACCGGGCGGCATTTCGACCGCCAGCCCCACATCGCGCTCTTCACTAGCCACCATCGCTTCGTGCCAGCGCACGGTGCGTGACATATTTAATGCCAGATCGTCGGCAATACGCTGCGGCTGCCAGATAACCCGTGCGGTGCTGCCGCTTAAGTATTCACAGCGCGGTCGCGTCAGTTCAATATCATTAAACGCCGCCTGCAATTTGCGGGCAGGTTCATCAAGCAGCGCGCAGTGTGACGGCACGCTCACCGCCAGCCGGTGCGCTTTGTTCGCGCCTTTATCGAGTGCTTTTTGCGCCACACGCGCCATATTTTCGTCACTCCCGGCAATCACAATCTGGCGCTCGGCGTTGAGGTTGGCGATATAAGTCCCCGCTTCCAGCAGCGGCTCCACCTGCTCAAGCGTCAGCCCCATAATCGCCGTTAAACCGTAGCCGTGCGGATACGCCTGTTCCATCAGGTCACCGCGCAGAGCCACCAACCGTAAGGCATCGTCAAAACGCAGCGCACCGGCAACCACTGCCGCAGGAAAAGCGCCAATAGACAGGCCACAGGTCATATCCGCCACCACGCCACGGCGCTCCAGTTCACGCGCCCAGGCCACTGCGGCAATAAGCAGCGCAAGCTGCACCGCGCGGGTGTGCTTAAGCGCCTGCGGCGTATCCAGCGTATCAACTTCATCGCCCAGCACCTGGCGCGCCTGGCTGAGAATATCGGCTCCGGCGGGCAAATCATGCAGCATACCCGGGCGCTGCGTACCCTGGCCGGGAAAGGTAAAGAGGATTTTCATGACGTCTCCTGTTGCCATGGGTTGCGCGTGAGCCGTGGCCCAAGCACGGTTTTCAGCAGTACCTGTCCTTCGCGCAGCCACTCAGCCAGCGCAAAACCACCCTGCGGGGTTTCCACCTGAGTATCAGCCCGGCACGGCAGCATCATGGTGATATGCTGCCACTGCTCAAGCTGTGCGGGTTGCAGCGGCTCAGGTGCGCGAATGAGCAAATCCAGGTCGCTGTCGGCATGCAACACCGGGATGCCGGTTGCAAGCGCGTAACCCACACTGCCGGTAATGCCCCAGGTCCACGGCCAGTCGCGCAGCGCAAGTTGCACGGCGGCCTGTACCGGCGGCTGAGACACAAACGGTGATTGCAACAGTTGCTGGCTGTCGACTAACGCCTGTGGCGCAACGCGCTTAACAATGCGCGACGGCGCCACCCAGCCCGCGGCGCGCTGGTCGCGCCGCAGCCCACGGACACCCACCGCAACCAGACCGTCCGGGTGCGTATCACGCCGCACCACCACCGGCAGTTCAGGCCGCCACTGGACGCTGACCCAGGGCGCATCGGCACCTTCGAGCGCATCAGCGGCATCAAGCCAGAGCAGGTCGTGAGGTTGCGGCGTTTGCATGGTTTACATTCCTGAGGTTAACGAGATAAACAGCGGCAACGTCAGGATACACAGAACCGAGCTTATCAGCAGCACCGCTTCGGCATCCGGCGACTGCACGCCAAAACGGTTGCCGAACACCACACCAAAGAAACCGGCAGACAGCGCTACCATCAGCACCGCGGTAATCGCCACCTGACCATGCAGCCCCAACGCCAGCACGATACCCCAGGCGATAAACGGCTGGATAAGCATGGTAGTGATGCTGGAGATAATCACCATGGTGTTAATTTTCAGGCGACGGGCAGAGAGAATAACCCCGGTCAGGAAGAGTGCGGCAGCGGTAGCGGCAAGGCCCAGCGGCTTCAGCGCGGCTAACACAAGGTCCGGCATGTGAATACCGAGCGCGGAAAGAATCACCCCCAGCAGCGGCCCGAGCACGATAGGCTTTTTAAACGAGCGCCACATCAGCACCGGCAACATAGCAAGCGAGGAACCGGTCTGGCCGCCAGCGGCACGTGCTTTTTCGCGCTCCAGCACCAGCAGGCACACCGGCGTCATCAGCACCGAGCCACAGGCGATGGAAACCGCGACCGACAGCGAGGTTGACGGCCCTTCCCCCAGCACCGCGCCAAGAATCGGCAGGCCAAGTGCGGCGTAGTTGGGCAGCGCCACCGTCAGCGTCAACACTGCGGCATCCTGCGGGGATTTATGAAACACCTTCACGGCGAGGAAATAGATGGCCGCCCAGGTTACCCACATCGCGAGTGTCAGCACCACCACCAGCGGCGATTGCTGAACAATACCCGCCCACGGCGTCTGAACGGTTGCGCTAAATAGCGCGGCCGGTAGGGCAAAATCCATCACGAAAATATTAAGTAAGGACACATTCTGGTTATCCACCATTTTTGCCTTACCGGCCCAGAAGCCTAACAGCATGATGACAAAGATAGGCGCAAGGGCATGAATAATCACATAAGTCATATATTCACCAGTTATTAAAAAGGAAGAGCACGAGCGCGATGTTATTTTTTTACAGCCGCTCCCGAACGGGCACCGGATGAGGTGCCCGTCGTTGCGGTCTGGCAGGTTTTATTAAGTGTGTTACCAGGCGTCGCGCATACGCTCGCGAACCAGCGCCGAACTGCGACGGTTGTCGGCGCCGAGGCGGTTTCTCAGCGTGGGATCCTTGCGGGCCTCGCTGACGGCCTGCGCCAGTACCGCGTTTACCTGCGCCAGGTCGTTTGCTGTCGGCGCATCCGGGTTACTGATGTCCAGCAACGCAGAGAGCAGCCCCAGTGTTTCGTAGTTGCTGATGTCGTAGGCCATCGGCGGGATGGTAGACGCCAGTTTTTCCAGTTCTGCCACGCTACGCAGCGTAATACGTGCGGCAGACTCTTTCCCCATGGCGTGGATTTGCACGCCGCTGTCGTTAAAGGCAATCAGTCGGTTGGCCTGATAGCCGTGGGCCAGAAACGCCCCGGACATGGCTTTACCCACGATAAGGCCAATCACCGGGTGGCCGGCTAGCCGCGCGTTAGCGTAGGCAGCAGCAGCCCCGGCCAGCGCCTGGTGAATGCCAAACGCCTCTTCGCGTCTACCGTAAGCCTGACTTGGTACATCAATCACGGCAACAATAGCGCGCTTATGGTCTTTATCAGCGTCTTCAGCGATGGTTTCACTGACCACTTTGCCCAGCGTCCAGCCTTCCAGCAGCCCCACTTCGCCCTGTGCTGCACGCGGGTAATGGTTGTTAGCATCCGGCACTACGGCAATAAAGCGCGCGGGTTCACCGCCGATTTCGCCATCGACCACCTGCACCGACGGGCACAGCCCGCTCATGCGTTGGGCGTTGGGCGCAAGTTTTGCAAGCCAGGTTGCGCCACGGCTTTGTGTCTGGCTCATTTGTTCACCTCCCCAAAAAGCTGTTTGATCTGCGCGCTGTCGGCCTGCTGACGGGTA
Organism: Enterobacteriaceae bacterium 4M9; assembly: GCA_010092695.1. Classification (GTDB taxonomy): domain Bacteria; phylum Pseudomonadota; class Gammaproteobacteria; order Enterobacterales; family Enterobacteriaceae; genus Tenebrionibacter. The sequence continues at coordinate 4,322,356 of JAADJJ010000001.1, forward strand.
TCAAAATTTGTCAGCCGGTCGAGATACCACTGGTAATTGTCGGTGCGGTGTTTCGCCGGTACGCCTTTAGCGATAAAGCCGTTCACCGCCTGCTTCACCGCGTTGATGCCATCCGGTACCAGGCTATCCACCAGCCCGCTGTGATAGCGCGCCTCACCGCCGGTCATGCTCCAGATAAACGGGCGGTCGCGGGAGTCGTATTCTTCTATGCCCGCTTCCTGCTCAATGACCTGCGGCCCGTTAAGCCCTAAGCGCGCCTCGCGGGTGACAATCAGGTAGCTGCACAACGCGGCGGCAATCGACATCCCGCCGAAGCAGCCCACGGTTCCGGCCACAATGCCAACCACCGGCGTATAGCGACACAGGTCAACAATGGCGGCGTGGATATCAGCAATCGCCGCCAGACCCAGGTTAGCTTCCTGTAAGCGCACGCCGCCGGTTTCAAGGCTCAGTACCGCCTGGGTCGGAATACCGTTACGGTTATCTTCTGCCGCCAGCTCCAGCGCCGCTGCCATTTTGGCACCGGACACTTCGCCCATGCTGCCGCCCTGGAACGCGCCTTCAATGGCAACCACCACTGCCGGTTTGCCGTTAATGGTGCCTTTCGCTACCACCATGCCGTCATCGGCCTGCGGCACAATGCCCTGCGGCCCCAGCCACGGCGAAATAATACCCGCAAACGGGTCAAGGAGTTCGCGATAGCTGCCGTCGTCAAGCAGCGCCCTGGCACGCTCGCGCGCTCTCAGTTCAATAAAACTGCTGTCATCACGCATGGCTCACCTCCTCAAACACCTGTTCGATACGGATACGCGCCACGCCCGGCGTCGCCCCAAAATCGTGGATTTGCATCCGGCCTGCGGGCAGGCTGCCCGTCAGTCCTATCCGGTCAAACAACGCCTGCCAGCGCGCCTGGCTGTTATCTACCGAGGTCGTAATATCGACGTTCAGCGTGCTGCCGCTCTCGGCGGTAAACAGCACTTCCATATCGCCGGAACCGACCACGCCTGCCAGCGCGTGCCCGCGGGCATTGCGGGTTGCCGGAAGTGACAAAGTAATTTTTTCCATAACACCCTCTTAATTCGGTTTGCCTGCATTCATAGCAGGGTTGGCTGTGCGATGCGGTCAAGCAGCAACGTAGCGGCCAGTAAATCTGCCGCGCCGCCCGGCGAGGCGTTGAGCGCGAGCATCTGCTTATCAAGCTCTGCCAGTGCCGCTCTGCCCTGCGGCTGCGCGCAACCGCCTGCCGCCAGCACCGCACGCGCGCCGTACTGCATGGCCTCTAGCCCTTCGAGGCCCGCCCTGGACAGCACGCAGGTGTCGCTGAGCGTGGTCATGATGGCCATCAACGCATCAAGCTGCGCCTCGCTCTCGCTGGCCCCCATGCTGCGGCTTAAGCGCAGTTGCGGCAGCGCCAGGCGCATGATGTGCGGGAAGCCAGACTGCGCTTCCTCACGCGCGCCGGGTACCCGGTAGCGGTGCGTAGCGCGCAGGCCTTTGCTGAACAGCTTTGGTGCAGCGCTGTCGGGCAATTGCGCCAGTTCGGCTGCCGTCTGCGCAATTGCCTGCGCATCCGCATCGTCATCCAGCATGGCTGCCGCACTCACCAGCAGCCCCAGCGCCCAGATAGCGCCACGGTGGGTATTCACACCGCCAGTTGCCGCCATCATTTGCGCCTCGCCTTCGCGCCCAAGCCGCCCCACGGTCTGGCGCAGTGCGATATCCACCGGCCGCTGCCAGCTTTGCAGCGCCAGCGCATAAAAGGTCGGCGCCAGGCTGTGGGCGGAGCGCTCCATCAGCTCAAGCGTCAGGTCGTGGTGCGCGCCGCTGCCGCGGCTGTCCACCAGTCCTGGCTTGGGGCTAAGACGCGCTTCGTCTATCAGGCTTTGGGTAGCAAGGCTCGCCAGTTGCCGCGCACGCGCCAGGCTGTCTGTCTGCGGCTGTAGTTTCATTACCAGCTCCGGAATTTTGCCGGTGGGTTATAAAGGCCGCCGGACCATTCCACCAGGTCAGCGACGCTGCCTGCGGCCAGCAGAGAACGGGTGGCGTCGGTGCGGCGAATACCAATATCTTCCGGGTAAACCACTTTGCCGCTCTGGCGTAACGCCGCGACGCGTTTGGCATCGACTCCCAGGCCGATATCGGTAATGCCTGCAACGGCAGCCACCATCGCCCGGCGTTCTTCCATACTTTCGGCGCGGTAAAGGTAGGCAATACCCTCTTCGGTCAGCACGTGAGTGACGTCGTCGCCGTAAATCATGACCGGTGCCAGCGGCATCCCGGCGGCTTTCGCCACATCAACGGCATCGAGTTTTTCAACAAATGTGGGCTTCACACCGGCCTGGAAGGTTTCCACCATCTGCACCACCAGCTTTTTGCCACGCTGCATCGGGTCCGGCTCGGTCATCATGTTGAGCCAGGCCGGTGTGGCGTGACGGCGACCGTGGGGATCGTGGCCCATGTTCGGCGCACCGCCGAAGCCGGACAGGCGGCCGCGAGTGACGGTCGAGGAATTAGCCAGGCCGTCAACCTGAAGCGTCGAGCCAATGAACATATCGACCGCATACTGGCCTGCTAGCTGGCAGAGGGCGCGGTTAGAGCGCATGGAGCCGTCGGCACCGGTAAAGAACACGTCCGGGCGCGCGCGGATGTACTCTTCCATCCCCAGTTCGCCACCGAAGCAGTGCACACTGTCCACCCAGCCGCTTTCAATGGCCGGGATCAGCGTCGGATGCGGGTTTAGCGTCCAGTGTTTACAGATTTTGCCTTTCAGGCCGAGCTGCTCGCCGTAGGTCGGCAGCAACAGTTCAATGGCAGCGGTGTTAAAACCAATACCGTGGTTAAGCGACTGCACCTGGTGCTCAGCGTAGATGCCTTTAATTGCCATCATCGCCATCAGGATGTGTTCCTGCTTGATAAGGCGCGGGTCGCGGGTAAACAGTGGTTCAATAAAGAAGGGCTTGTCGGCTACCACCACAAAATCCACCCACGAGCCGGGAATGTCCACGCGCGGCAGGTCGGTTTCATCATCCACCAGTTCGTTGACCTGGGCGATGACAATGCCGTCGCGAAACGCCGCGGCCTCAACCAGCGCCGGTGTGTCTTCGGTGCTCGGTCCGGTGTAGAGGTTGCCCTTGCGGTCGGCTTTATAACCGGCAATCAGCGCCACGTTTGGCACCAGGTCCACATACAGGCGGGAGTAGAGTTCGATATAGGTGTGAATAGCGCCGATTTCCAGCACGCCGTCTTCCAGCAGCTGCGAAATGCGCAGGCTTTGCGTGCCAGAGAACGAGAAGTCGAGCTTGCGGGCGATGCCCTTTTCAAAGATGTCGAGGTGCTCACTGCGCCCGACGCTTGGCATGATCATGTGCAGATCGTGCACTTTCTGCGGATTAACCTGCGCCAGCGTGCGGGAAAGAAAGTCGGCCTGCTTCTGGTTGTTCCCTTCCAGCACCACTCTGTCGCCTGGCGCTATCAGTTTTTCCAGCATCTCGGTAAGGTCTGCGCCAGGAAGCACCTTGCCGTTGACGGGAACGGACGCAATGCGCCGCTGTTTCTCAGTACGGCGCGTGTTCCACTGCCGCGCTGGCGTTTGCCCGGATAACATTATTAACCTCCTGATTCAGCGAATCATGTTGATCTGCTTAACGTTGGATAAAGTTTGCACCGCAGACACACGGGTATCAATTAACCACATGAACGAATCGTTAGCCTGCGAGTAATGATCGGGATGAGATTTTGTGATGAAGGTCGCAGGCGAAGTGCTGCGTGGGGAACTACGGTACAGAAGCCGCCGGGCAGCAAAAGAGGGCCCGGCAGAAAAGGAGATTAGTTAAGGCGAATGAGTCTGTCTGCATCAAGCTTTGCGCCGTCGTCGTCCCGGTCGATATTACCGACCACGCGCACCTGCCTGCCGATTAGCCGCTTATCGTCATCGCAGTCTTCCACATCAATGGCGATACGGCCGGTGTTGTCACGCAGCCAGTAGTTGTCGTCCTCCCCAGTGCGCCCGGTGACTTTACCTTCAAGCGTAACGCGTGCATCGTCGTGCATTTGTTTTGCCTCATTCACAGTGACACACTCCTGGCAGCCTCTCGCCGCCCAGGCGACGTTTGACGACGCGCACAGTAATCCGGCAATAAGCAACAGCGCTTTGTTCATATGTCTTCTCCCTGAAATCACATGTCTGTATCTATTCCTGACGGACAACGCTGCCAATGTACCACAGCACGGCAATAGCCGGGATGCAGGCCACTGCGAATGTTTTATCTAAAAATAATGAGAAAAATGAAGATCATGGCATGAAACCAGGCTCAGGCGCACAAAATCAGAAAATTGTTCCAGCAAACGGCTACCGCGCCACACTGTCGCGAGAAAAAGACACCTTGCACAAGGAGCACAAAATGCAAAAAAATGTAACTTTCAGCCGTTAACTCAGCCGAGTCAGCACCGAGTAAAGCGGTGCCAGGCGCCCAAACGCCTCACGTAAAATATCGACCAGTTCCGGTCCATACAGCGGCGCCATATCCCGACGTTCATCTATCAGCGCAAAGGTTTTTTTGTTGTACCAGTCCGCCAGATCCGGCTGCTGGTCTTTAAGCAACGGGCGCTTGTAGCTTTCACCTTCCAGTGCAAACCCGCTGCGGATATCTGCGACCGTTGCCAGGAAACTGCGGGGATTATCGGCAATGTAGTCGCGAAAACGCGTCATGGTGGTACGCGAGGCGCTGTAGTAACCCATGCCGTAACGCCAGCCATCGGGCATGATTTCAAAGAAAAAGGTCGGTGAGTCAGAGAGGGTTTTGCGAGGGCGCTTAAAGGCAATCCAGACATTGCTGCGATAAGGCGATTTATTGTGAGAAAAGCGGGTATCGCGGTGAATACGCGACAGCGTTTTGCCAACGGCGGGGCGCACTTCAAGCAGGTCATCAATAAACTGCATATCCGGCGCCAGCGCCTCAACCAGCAGGCGCAGCGGTGCAACAATGCCCTCATCGTACGTTTCACGGTTAGCGAGAAACCATTCTTTATTGTTGTTCTGACTCAGCAGTTGCAAAAAATTCAGTGCATCAGGCGTAAACCCAATAAAGTTGCCCATGTGTCCCTCCATCGTGCAGGCAGATTTGCGCATCACCTTAGCGAAAGGCTCCCTTGCCGAACAGCGCCACACGTGTGTTTTGCGTAACATCCCGTAAAAAAACATAAAAAAGCCGGGAGACCCCGGCCGGAGAGATTAGCGGAATTTTTTGTGGTAGGTATTGCGGGTCTGCTTAAAGCCTTCAGCGGCGGCTTTCGCCTCAGGGATTTTTCCTTCAGCCACCAGTTTTAATGCACCGTCAATCTGGCCTACCAGCAGGTCCAGACCACGACGAAACTCCTGCATTTCCGGGCTGTCCGGCGCTTTGCCTGCAAGCTTTGGCGGCGTTGCCTTTTGTGCATCCAGAGCCGCAGCACGCATGGTGGTGAGCGCGTTTTTCATCTCACCCGCGTCGTCGGTTTTCAGCACAGTGCGCAGGTTGCCGTTGAGGATATCCATGTCCTCGTCCAGGTTGCGCGCCAGCGTGCTGGCACTTGTCGCCAGCAGCACGGCGGCGGTCAGTATCGCAATAACAGGTTTCTTCATTGGCTCACATCCTCAGTTCACAGCACGGTTAACATCTCCAGCCGCAACGGCTGGCGTCGTTCAATGCATCCTGCGTTGATGTTGTGTTCTTCCTGGTAAATCCTTACGTCAGCGCGTTACTGGCCAGCGATTTTCATCTCTGGCAGCAGCACCGAGCCGCACTGAATATTGCTGCGCGTTTCGATATCGCTACCGACAGTGACGATGTTACGCCACATATCCTTGAGGTTACCGGCAATGGTGATTTCACTCACCGGGTACTGGATCTCGCCGTTTTCTACCCAAAAACCGGACGCGCCGCGCGAATAGTCACCGGTAATGCCACTTACGCCCTGGCCCATCAGTTCGGTCACCACCAGCCCGGTCCCCATTTCTTTGAGCAGACCGGCAAAGTCCAGCCCCTGACCGGCAATACGCCAGTTATGAATACCGCCCGCATGGCCAGTACTGTGCAGGCCCAGCTTGCGCGCGGAGTAGCTGGTCAGAAGCCACTGCTGGAGCACGCCGTCTTTAACGATATCGCGGCGCGAAGTAGCAACCCCTTCGCTGTCAAACGGCGTGGAGGCCAGTCCTTTAAGCAGATGCGGATGCTCTTCAATGGTCAGCCAGTCAGGCAGAATCTGTTTGCCAAGCGAGTCCAGCAGGAAGGTGGATTTGCGGTAGACCGCGCCGCCGCTGATGGCACCCACCAGGTGGCCGAACAGACCGGTTGCCACTTCGTTGGCAAAAATCACGGGCGCGGTCATGGTGGAGAGTTTGCGTGGAGCAAGGCGGGCCAGGACGCGGCGTGCACACTCGGCGCCCACCCATTCCGGGCTTTGCAGCGCATCCAGCTCGCGAGAAATGGTGTACGCGTAATCGCGTTCCATGCTGCCGTTCTCTTCGCCAATCACGCAGCTTGAGAGCGAATGGCGCGAGGAGCAGTAGCTTTGCAGCATGCCGTGGCTGTTGCCAAACACCTTCACGCCGTAGTGGCTGTTAAAGCTGCCGCCTTCGGTGTTGGTAATGCGCTTATCTACCTGAAGCGATGCCTGCTCGGCACGAGCGGCGAGCGCAATGGCCTGCTCTGGCTCGATGTCTGCCGGGTGAAACAGGTCAAGATCGGGAGAGTCAAAAGCCAGCAGATCTTTTTCTGCCACGCCCGCGCATGGGTCCGGCGACGTGTAGCGCGCAATATCAATCGCTGCCTGCACGGTGCGGCTGATGGCATCCGGGCTGAGATCGGTCGAGGAGGCGCTGCCCTTGCGGTTCTGGTGATAAACGGTAATGCCCAGCGCGCCATCGCTGTTGAACTCGACGTTTTCCACTTCACCGTAGCGCGTGCTGACGCTGATGCCGGTGGTATTCGAAACTGCCACTTCCGCGCCGTCTGTACGCCCTTTGGCTAGCTCAAGCGCCTGCGTTACGGCCTGTTCCAGTGCTTTGCGCTTGTGCGCAGCTTGTGTGATTACTTTCATTACCAATGCCATACTGTAGGGTGAGTATGACTGAAGTCTAACAGAGAACCCTTTGGGCATGCGCGTCCAGGGTGGTAGTATTGCTCTCTTTTTTAAGGAGCCTGAGATGACAAAGCAGCCCGAAGACTGGCTCGATGACGTGCCCGGTGATGACGAAAACGATGACGACGATGAAATCATCTGGGTCAGTAAAAGTGAAATAAAGCGCGATGCCGAAGAGCTCAAGCGCCTGGGCGGCGAAATGGTCGATCTTGGCAAAAACGCGCTGGATAAAATCCCGCTCGACGAAGAGCTGCGTGACGCCATCGAACTGGCGCAGCGCATCAAGCGTGAAGGCCGCCGCCGCCAGATGCAGCTTATCGGCAAAATGCTGCGCAGCCGCGACGTGGAGCCTATCCGCCAGGCGCTGGATAAGCTTAAAAACCGCCATAACCAGCAGGTAGCGCTGTTCCATAAGCTGGAAATGCTGCGCGACCGCCTGATTGAAGACGGCGACGATGCTATCCCTGAGGTGCTGAACCTGTGGCCGGATGCTGACCGCCAGCAGTTGCGCACACTTGCCCGTAACGCTAAAAAAGAAAAAGAAGGTAACAAACCCGCCAAGTCTGCGCGCCTGATTTTCCAGTATCTGCGCGAGCTGGCCGAGGCCGAATAAACGCCCTTCCCCTCTGAAATCCGCAAATACCCTTTGCGGATTTTTTTTATCCATTCCTGCCCGAACAAAGTCAAAATCAGTCGATTAGCCGCAGCCGTACGAAAGATGAGCGTGTATACTACACACGTTTTTTATCCGCCTTTTATGGAACACGACGATGACCAGGAACCTCGCAAAATTCTTTAGCGCCTTTGTGCTGATTTTTACGCTCACAGGCTGCGGCTATAACGATATCCAGACCAGCGACGAGCAGACCAATACGACCTGGTCTGAGGTGCTTAACCAGTACCAGCGCCGCGCGGACCTGATTCCGAACCTGGTTGCCAGCGTGAAGGGCTATGCCACGCACGAAAAAGAGCTGCTGGAAGCGGTTACGCTTGCCCGCTCGCGCGCCAATACCGCCACACAAAACCTGAAGGCCAACCCGGAAGATGAGAAAAACCTGGAGCAGTGGCAGCAGTCACAGGTGCAGGTTACCCGCACGCTCGGCCAGATGATGGTGCTTGGCGAGCGTTACCCGGAGCTGAAATCTCAGGAACTGTTTCAAAACCTGATGGTGCAACTTGAAGGCACCGAGAACCGTATCGCCGTGGCGCGCGGTCGCTACATTAAGGCCATTGAGCTGTACAACATCACCGTGCGCCAGTTCCCGGCCATGATGACGGCAAAAGTGATGGGCTATAAGCCGAAGAAAAACTATCTCCCGGACGACGTAGAAACCATCACCAAAGCGCCGACCATTGATTTCGGTAACAAGTAACGCCGGGAGAGGACGATGCGCACCTTTTTGCTGATGCTGGCGCTTTTTTGTGGGCATGTCGCGGCGGCTGACGTTGCGGTGCCTGAACTGCGCCAACAGGTCACCGACCTCACCGGTACGCTGAGTCAGGCGCAAATCAACGCCCTCACCCAGCAAACGCAGCAACTGGCACCGGCACAGGTCGCTATTCTGGTGGTGCCAACCACGGGGCAGGAAACCATTGAGCAGTACGCCACACGCGTGTTCGACCAATGGAAGCTGGGCGATAAAACACGCAGCGACGGCGTGCTGCTGTTAGTGGCCTGGCAGGACCACACGGTGCGTATTGAAGTCGGCTACGGCTTTGAAGGCGCCCTCACCGACGTGCAGAGCGGGCAGATTATCCGCACCGCCATTATTCCCGCCTTTCGCGAAAACAACCTGGCGCTGGGGCTTGAGCGTGGCGTGACGCAAATCGGCAAACTGCTGGCCGGTGAGCAGTTACCGGTGGAGCAAAAACCTGCCCCAACTGCGAGTGATTACGCGGGCGATGAGTCGATATTCCAGTATCTGTTACTGGGTCTGTTTGGGCTACCGGCGTGGATCTTCCGCAAAGGCAACGTGGTGATGCGCGGGTTAAAAAGCGGTGTCACTATTGGCGCAGGCAGCTGGCTGTGGTCGGTATTTTTCGCGGCCTCCAGTCTGTCGTTAGGCACGGTGATAATGATTACACTCGGCAGCTGTGTGGTAATTATCTTTCTGCTGACGTTCGGTGCTATGGGTTTTCGTGGCGGCGGCGGGCGAGGAGGTCGCGGCGGCGGCTTCGGTGGCGGCTTTGGCGGTGGAAGAAGCGGCGGCGGCTTTGGTGGCAGCAGCGGCGGTGGTTTTCGCGGCGGCGGTGGTTCCAGCGGCGGCGGCGGCGCTTCAGGGCGCTGGTAACTAACACATAAAAACAGGCCCTGTTTAACCGGGCATCATTTCTGTGCGCTGCCACCAGCACGGAAGTCCCGAGCTAGTAAGTTGACGAACGCGTAGCCACCACTGCCCATATACGTGCGTTATTTTTAACGCCAAAAACAGCAGTTAAGTTCGTGCTGTTTCATCCGTTTTCTGACTGTTTTATGGTTCAGGAAGCATGGATGAGGCAAGTTCTCGCTATTGTTAGTGACAGTACCTGAAAAGCACAGCAGCGTTATTTGTTGAGATTTATACAGAGCTCATCGCGCTGTGCCTATCCTTCACAAGTGGAATTTGAACAGTAATGAATGAAGTCCTATCGCCATTATAATGCAGAGAATTATCTGGCTTAGTGCGATAAAAAACGCGATTACTCCTAATACAGTTATTTTTCTACGAAGAATAAATGTCAGGCCAGACAATACTGCGCTAAACAGAATGGCTTTCAATATATATGATAATGGTACCAGGAATGCGTAGCCTGTCTGTACACCAGCCATGCCAACGAGGCCTAAAAACAATCCTCCGCAGAAACCCCATCCCCAAAATGTCATTGGCAAACTCAACCGCCCTGTCACCAGCGTTTTGATCACTGCTAAACCCCCTTTTCCTACGAAAAACTCATTTTTTATGTGCTCATCAGTGCACAGATGCGACATCACTCCCAGCTGAACGAGGCCTTATCGGCATTGAATACCAATGAGGCTTTATGCCAGTTCTTGTCTTTTAGTACCTGCTCAACACACTGCACGGGATAGAGGTCGTCTGCGGGTAAGAATCTCTCAAATTCCGACGTGCTGGTCAGACGAAACTGATGACGCACGCTCATTCCTGTTTTGCCATCTGGAAGTTGAGTTCGCCCACAATCCAGGCGAGCTTCGTGGAAAATATCAGGAAGGCCTTCAAGCATGCACCCCTGAGCCCAGCTCAGAAGCTGTTCGTTGGAGTGTGGGATAGAGGTATTTCCAGGACCGTTAAAGAGACGCTTTATGGTCGTCATAAATGAAGCCAGCATGAATATCCTTTTCACTTACTGTCTAAGTTTATTTAATAGCAACGTATCAGCACTAAAGTGCTTATTGTAGAAGCGGAATGCAATAGCTTGTGACCAGCATACCGCTTAACCGGGCCTGTTGCTTTCTGAATGCGTTAAAGCGCCGCTTAGATTCCGGTCATCACCACACAGCGTAAATCGTGGTTAAAGCGCTGATACAGCGCTTCATCAATCGCTTGTGGGCAACTGAGCACAATCAGTTCGTGGTCTTCAATGCCAGGATGATACGTCGGGTGGCGATGCGCATACGGATTCGCCACAAAGCCCATCGACTCATAAAAACGCAGCCGCTTGTGGGCTATCTCGGTGGTCAGCGGGTCAATTTCCAGAATCATCAGCGGATGGCGTGCCAGCAATTGCCCCAGCAGCTTTTTGCCGTAACCCTTCGAGCGCTGGGTGCTGTCAACAGCCAGGTGCTCGATATAGCTGTAGCCATTAAAGGTCCACAGGCCGCTCAGCCCCACAAACTGCTCGCCGTCAAACCAGGCCTCCAGCGCATAATGCGGGTCAGCCAGCGCCCGCTGTTTGGCCGGGAAATCGCGCTGTTCATGATGAGGAAACGCCTGGGTATACAGCGCATCAACGCGGGCGAAAAATTCGGATTCAGGGGTAGTTAGTTTTACTGAAGTCAGCATCTCGTCCTTCCACAAAAAAATAACCTGCTCTAGCGAGCAGGTTACAGGGTTAAGACTTAGTCAATCAGATGAGCAATATCGTCGTGAGAAACCGCTGGTGGGTCTTTACGCAGACCGCGAGTAATAAACAGCAGCCAGATAACGCCCACCGCCAGCCAGACCAGGCCCACAATCAGCGCGTCTTGCGATAAGTTCAGCCACAGCCACACCGACATAATCACGCCCATGGTCGGCAGCAGACCGTAGTTAAACAGCGCCTTCGCGCCGCGGCGCTTCTGGTTGATAAGGAAGTGTTTAATCACGCTCAGGTTCACAAAGGTGAAGGCCACCAGCGCACCGAAGCTAATCATTGAAACCACCAGTTCCAGGCTAATAAACAGCGCAATCAGCGACACCACCGCCACGAAAATAATGGCGCGGTAAGGCGTGTGAAAACGCGTGTGCAGATGGTAGAACACCTTGCGCGGCAGCACGCCTTCACGCCCCATGGCATAGAAGATACGCGACACGCCAGTCTGGGCGGTCATTGCCGAGGCATAAACGCCGGTCAGGTAAGCGGCGAGGAAGAAGTTATACATCCACTTGCCGCCCGCTTTCTCAGACACGGCGAGGCTCGCGGTGTCCTGAATCGGGATAAGCGACTGCCAGTCCGGGTAAATCAGGTGCGCGGCGTAAGAAACCGCCATGAAGATACCACCGGCCAGTACCACGGTAATGAGGATAGCGCGCGGCAGCGTGCGTTTAGCATCGTCGGCCTCTTCAGCCATGGTGGCAATGGCGTCAAAACCCAGGAACGCCAGGCACAGCACCGCAGCACCGGCAAACAGGCCGCTGAGATGGCCTGCGTTGACCATAATCGGGCGTAGCAGTGCCTCAGGGCTGAGATCTGCCTGGCTGAACGACAGCGCAATAAACAGCACGATGAATATCATCTGTGCAGCAATGAGCGTGAAGTTCACCGAGGTCAGCAGACGCACGCCAAGAATATTCAGCAGGCTGACAGAAACAATCGATCCCAGAACAAAGACGGCAGCGGGAATAGCTGGGAACGCCTCATGCAAAAAGATCCCTAAAACCAGGTAATTCAGAATAGGCAGGAACAGATAGTCGAGTATCTGCGCCCAGCCAACCAGAAACCCCATCTTGCCGCCAAAGCAGCGCTGCACATAAGAGTAGGCCGAACCCGCCAGCGGCAGCGCGCTGGTCATCCGGCAATAGCTCAGGGCAGTAAAAAGGATGGTGATGATTGTCAGCAAATACGCCACCGGTAAATGGCCTTCACTGAGTACAGTGACCTGGCCGTAGGTGGTAAATACGCCAAGAGGCACCATATAAGCCAGGCCGAAAGCGACCAGAGCCGGGGTTTTAAGAACTCTACGCAACTGATTTGTTTGTGGCATTTCCCGTATCATCTCCTGATGCAGCACAAGGCACCGCTGTGTACACGCCACCCGCAGGCGGCAAAAGGAACCGCGATTCATGCGGCCCCGAAAAAGTGGGACGGATAATACCCGCACTGGACGCAAAAAGCCGCCGCCAGTGCGGTTAAATACGCTTATCCATTAGTCATTCATTGCAATGATTAACAACAAATTAATAAGGCCCAAATGCATTTAACATTCAGGCCCCGTTTACGTTACTGCGACTGCCAGACAACCTTACCGCCGATCACGGTGCACGCGACCTGCGTTTTAAATAACTGCTCTGGCGGTTCGTTGAAAATATCGTTTTTCAGCACGATGAGATCTGCAAGCTTACCCGGCTCCAGTGAGCCAATTTCATGGTCACGGGCAATCATCCACGCGGCGTCGATAGTTGCTGAACGCAGCACTTCGATAAGCGTCAGGTTTCTGTCGTTGTCCAGACGCGGGCCGGCCGGGTTGCCAAGGCTGTCCCAGGCGCAGCGCGTCATGGCGATTTGCAGGTTGTACCACTCATCAAGCCTGTCGATAGGCCAGTCGCTGCCGTAAGCAATGCGCGCACCGGCGTCGAGAAAACGCCCCTGCGGCTCCAGATGCGGGAAACGGTCTTCGCCGAGCATGGCGCGCTCTTCGTCAATCAGTACCGCAGGCAGACCTGCCCACTGGTAAGAGAGCACCGCCGCCGCACCCAGGCTTGCAAAGCGCGCGTAGTGGCTCGCTGCCGCCAGTTCGTTGTGCGCAAGCCCTGGCCGCACGTCTTTGCCTGGAAATGCCGCGCGCATTTTTTCCAGCGCGTTGAGGGTCATTTCAATCGCCCCTTCGGCTACCGTGTGCATGTGCGGATGTACGCCAGTGCGCCCACACTCGTGGATCAGCGCTTCAAATACCGGCTTAGTGAAGTACAGGTCACCGTAGCGATCGGTAGGCTGCCAGTCCGGCTGCGCGTGCGTGCCGACGTTTTCGCGGTATGGCTGGAGTAAAGAGGCCGTCATGGTCGGCGGTTGCAGCACGCCGTCCACGAAGAATTTGACGTGACTCAGGCCAAAGCCCGGCTGTGGTCCCCACTGAGGGTCATTCCACTGCTGGTTAAACGCCACAATCTCATCCAGCGCACGGGCGGCGTCTGCCGGGCCGTCAACGCTGTCTGGAGTAATTTCTTTCGCGCCACATACGCGCAGCGTCAGTTCACCGCGCTCGCGCAGGGCGTTAAAGGCAATCAGCTGCTCGTCATACACGCGGGTGTCCATCACCGTCGTGACACCCTGCTCGTTGAGCACCTGCTGCACGTGGCGGGCAATCAGCACACACTGCTCCGGCGTGCCGGTTGGGATGCTGTCAAAGGCGCGCATGGCCGGAGCGTCTTCGAGTATGCCGTTCAGGCGGCCGTCTTCATCGCGGCCAATCTGGCCGTCGGCAGGTACCGGCGTGTTTTCATCAATGCCCAGCATTTCCAGCGCGCGGCTGTTGGCGGCAAGGGTGTGACAGTCGTTTGAGAACAACACCACCGGGCGGCGGGTGTTGAGGGTATCGAGCGCTTTACGGCTCATGTCTGCGCCCACCGGCATCATCGCCTGACGCTGCCAGGCGCGCACAGAAAGCCAGTCGTCTGCTTCTTTGAGCGGGTCGCGGTCCAGATGCGCCTGAATCTTCGCCAGCGTCTGTTCAACCGTCAGTGCCGCGTAATCCAGCTGGCAACCGCGCAACTGCTTACCGCCCCAGAACGGGTGCATATGGCTGTCGATAAGCCCCGGTAGCATCACCTTATGAGCAAGGTCGATACGCGCCGTTTGCGGCCCGGCGAGTGCCAGCACGTCCTGGTCGGTGCCGACGGCAACAATCCAGCCGTCTTTTATCGCCAGCGCCTGGCAGAGTTGGTCGGCGCTGTTCGCCGTGTAGATTTTCCCGTTGTGGTAAATCACATCCGGGTTCAGCACATCTTTTTTCATTCGCGTGGTTCCATGCTGGATCAGAAATACACTTGTAAAAAAGCCAGCCGGGTTGCCCAGGCTGGCTGCGAATTAAAGCAAATTCACTGCATCAGCGCTGGGCTTTTTTTGCCAGGGCATCCAGTAATTTTTGATGAATCCCGCCGAAGCCGCCATTACTCATGACAAGAATGTTGTCGCCCGGCAGCGCGGACTTCACAATCATCTCCACCAGCGCGTCGAGGTCGGCACTCCAGTGTGCAGGCTGGATACAGGCGTCCGCCACTTCTGCAACCTGCCACGGAATATGCTGTGGCTGGAGCAGGAACACTTCGTCAGCGCGGCCCAGAGATGGCGCCAGGTCGTCTTTGCTCACGCCCATTTTCATGGTGTTAGAGCGCGGCTCCAGCACCGCCAGAATGCGCGCCGTGCCGCCCACTTTGCCGCGCAGAGCAGCGAGTGTGGCAAGAATGGCGGTCGGGTGGTGGGCGAAATCGTCGTACACCGCCACGCCGTCGGCTTCACCACGCAGTTCCAGACGGCGGCGCGCGTTGATAAAGCTGCCCAGCGCCTTTGCAGCGTCCGCAGGCATAACGCCCACGTGGCGCGCAGCGGCAATCGCCATCAGGCCGTTGTGCATGTTGTGCTCGCCAACCAGTGACCAGTTCACCTCGCCAACGCATTCACCGTCAAGCCAGACCTCCCAGTTCGCGGCGTCATTAGAAAGCTTCTTCGCCTGCCAGTGGCCCTGTTCGCCGGTCAGCTCCTGCTCGCTCCAGCAGCCCATGGCGAGTACCTGCTTGAGGTTGGCATCGCTTTCCGGCCAGATGATGCGCCCCTGCCCCGGCACGATGCGCACCAGGTGATGGAACTGCTTCTGAATGGCTTTCAGGTCGTCAAAGATATCCGCGTGGTCAAACTCAAGGTTGTTGAGCACCAGCGTGCGCGGGCAGTAATGGACAAACTTGGAACGTTTGTCGAAGAACGCGCAGTCATATTCGTCGGCTTCAATCACAAAGAATGGGCTGTTGCCAAGACGCGCAGACACGTCAAAATTGCCCGGCACGCCGCCGATAACAAAGCCCGGCTCGTAGCCGCACTGCTCCAGAATCCAGGTCGCCATGCCGGCGGTGGTGGTTTTGCCGTGTGTCCCGGCAATAGCAACCACCCAGCGCTCGCGCAGCACAAAGTCGTGCAGCCACTGCGGCCCGGATACGTAAGGAATGCTCTGCTCCAGCACTGCTTCCACGCACGGATTTCCGCGCGTCATCGCATTGCCGATAATGACCAGGTCCGGACGCGGCTCAAGCTGAGCGGGGTCGTAACCCTGAATGAGACTGATACCCTGCTGCTCCAGCAGCGTGCTCATCGGTGGATAGACATTGTCGTCCGAACCGGTGACCTCGTGACCCAGCTGGCGGGCCAGCATGGCCAGACCGCCCATAAAGGTGCCGCAGATCCCCAGAATATGAATGCGCATAATTACTACCCCTGGTAAGTTCGGCGCACATTCTACCTGTATGTTAAGGGGGGGGCCACGCCCTTTCAGCTTTTTCTGTCATTTGCTGGCGCGATTCACCTGAGCGCGAGGGTTTACATTTTTGTTAAGCTTGTTAGCGGTTTTTTCCAATAATGCGGATGCAGGGAAAGTCTTATGAAGACGTTAGGTGAATTTATTGTCGAAAAGCAGCACGAGTTCTCACACGCTACCGGTGAACTGACGGCGCTGCTCTCAGCGATAAAGCTCGGCGCGAAAATCATCCATCGCGATATCAACAAAGCCGGCCTGGTGGACATCCTCGGTGCCAGCGGTGCAGAAAACGTGCAGGGAGAGCAGCAACAGAAACTTGATCTGTTTGCTAACGAAAAACTCAAGGCAGCGCTGAAAGCGCGTGACATTGTGGCCGGAATTGCGTCGGAAGAAGAAGACGGGATTGTGGTGTTTGAGGGCTGTGAGCATGCCAAATATGTTGTGCTGATGGACCCGCTGGACGGCTCTTCTAACATTGATGTCAACGTCTCCGTCGGCACCATTTTCTCGATTTACCGCCGCGTGACGCCCGTTGGCATGCCAGTGACAATGGAAGACTTCCTGCAGCCGGGCAACAAGCAGGTTGCGGCCGGTTACGTGGTGTATGGCTCGTCAACCATGCTGGTGTACACCACCGGTTGCGGCGTACATGCCTTTACCTATGACCCGTCACTGGGCGTATTCTGTCTGAGCCAGGAGCGTATGCGCTTCCCGGCACAGGGGAAGATGTACTCCATTAACGAGGGCAACTATATTCGCTTCCCGCAGGGTGTAAAAAAGTACCTCAAGTTCTGCCAGGAAGAAGACCAGGCCACACATCGCCCGTATACCTCCCGCTACATTGGCTCGCTGGTGGCAGATTTCCACCGCAATCTGCTTAAAGGCGGCATCTATCTGTACCCCAGTACTGCCAGCCACCCGGAGGGCAAGTTGCGCCTGCTGTATGAGTGCAACCCAATGGCGTTTCTTGCCGAACAGGCCGGCGGCAAGGCAAGCGACGGTAGCCAGCGCATACTCGATATCGTGCCGGATACGCTGCATCAGCGCCGTTCGTTCTTTGTTGGCTCCGACCACATGGTCGACGACGTTGAGCGCTTTATCCGCGAAAACCCGGACAACTAATCTCGCCCGCCCCGAATAACCGTTCGGGGCGTTATTGCCACAATCCGCCGCACTTTCCTGCCACCTCCGACAAGCCTCGCAGGCAACAAACTACAGAATTATTAATCTTTAATCTCTTCCTTTGCAGATAAAGGTGTACATATTTCAGAATGAAATTGTCGCCATATAGCGACGATATATTTTTATACCCACAAAATAAATAAGTATTTCTAAAAAGAACAGCCGCTGTAATATTCATTTCTTTAGCTTGCGCAGATAAAGGCGCACTAACAGCACCGTTGTTTGCGTTATACCTGGAAAAGGGTAGGCAGAGATATATGCCATCTACTTATGAATCATACTTTCTCATTAAAGGTTCGCTCCCAACTTTATCTGGTGATTGCACCGCGCTGTTCCCGGTCTTAAGAAACAACCATCTCTCTTTGCTAATATAAACACCGTATGAATAGTCACGATAAGGATATACTTTTTCGGGAACGTTACCGGGAAATTAGGAGGTTTTCATCAAAGAAAATCGCAAAAAAAGCTTTTTACACTCACTTTTATTCACCCTGATAACACTTACGTGATAGTATTGTCTGTGTTTAACCTTCGGACATTGAAATAATGCGCTCAACTCTGGAGCCTCATTTCTTGCGGCCTGGAAAACGCTGAAATATCCGAAAATACGATTTAAACAATGACAAAATCTATTAAGTCATCTAATAACAGGTATCGTCCGGCAAACAAGTTTTCGTGTTGATAATAATTTACGTTTGCAGCCGTGATGTATTTATTGATATTTCTTTTGTTTCTCTGAGACCTCGTAATATGAAGACAATGACCAATCGCTATGACTCTCAGGACGCCATTGTCACGGACAGACTAAGAAAACTCGAAAGAATTTCGGTTCCGATATTTTTTGCCATCCCATTGTGCCTGTGGCTGGCCGGAGGAAAAACACTGGCCCTCTGGACGCTCTTTATCTGGCCCATTTTTTGTGCCACCTACCTGATAGCGTTTCACCGTTTTCAACGTGGTTACTCCATGCCGCAACTGCGCAAACTGGCCCTGTTGTCTAATCGGCACGTTTTCTACCAGATGTCCTGGCTGGTGCTGATTCTGCTACTGGGATTTTTTATTGTTCTGCTTATCCAGAACGCCAGCTGAGGTCCGTTCGCCACGGAAGGCGGTGTTATTTCTCCTTCACCCGCGTCACCTGCGCATTTTGCCGCGATCCCCACAATACCGTCAGCCCACACAAATCATCGCGTCCACCGCCACGTCAACATCAGTCAGCGCCTAACCAACCGGGATATGGACAGTTACGACAATGCTTCAGAGCATCACCTGCCCGGCTCAGAGCCAACCCAAGAAAACCGTAAGTTGACGGCGTAGCCAGTGCGACTGGTCGGAAAGAGTACCTATTTTTATGTTCAGTGGCGAAAGAAACGCCACCCTGAAAACCGTGGCATTGCGTTATTCACGCCCCGTTTTATTTCATGGCTTTTTCGCGTGTCTCAGACTGCGCTGAAACCGCAGTCCAGAACTGTGTGGTGAAAATCAGGCAAAGACTTTTATAGCGCGTCCTGGCTATAATGTGCGGCACTTGTTTGCCACACAGTTTAAGGAATCAAACATGAGCTTACTGAACGTTCCTGCGGGCAAAGACCTGCCGGAAGATATCTACGTTGTTATCGAAATCCCGGCAAACGCCGACCCAATCAAATACGAAGTCGACAAAGACAGCGGCGCACTGTTTGTAGACCGCTTCATGTCTACCGCGATGTTCTATCCGTGCAACTACGGCTACATCAACCACACGCTGTCTCTGGATGGCGACCCGGTTGACGTTCTGGTTCCAACGCCGTACCCGCTGCAGCCAGGCGCGGTTATCCGCTGCCGTCCGGTTGGCGTACTGAAGATGACCGACGAGTCTGGTGAAGATGCGAAGCTGGTTGCCGTACCGCACACCAAACTCAGCAAAGAATACGATCACATCAAAGATGTGAACGACCTGCCGGAACTGCTGAAAGCGCAGATCACCCACTTCTTTGAACACTACAAAGATCTGGAAAAAGGCAAATGGGTGAAGGTTGACGGCTGGGACAACGCCGAAGCCGCGAAAGCTGAAATCATTTCCTCTTTCGAGCGCGCAGCGAAGAAGTAATTCTCGCGACGCCAACATGCGCCTGCGGGCGATGAATGCCGGAACGCGACAAGCGAACCGGCATTTTTTATGGCGGTAACCTGCCCGACAACCCACCGCTACGCACTGGCTGTTCACCTACGGCAGCATTGCGCGCTCCCGTTTCGGGCAAGCACGTCTAAGCCCATAAAAAAACCACCACGCCAAAGCGTGGTGGTTTTCATTGCACCAGACGGTTGGCTTACGCCCGTGGCGGTTTACGCCTCACGGTCCAGCCAGTCGCCGCTGTCAATCGGCACTAGTCCGTCAACCGGGCGCTGATAGACATACATCCAGGCGCTACCGTAAGGGGTTTGAATCAGCCGACGCTGATACTCACCGCCTTTGGTGCGCAGCGCATCCAGCTCTGCCAGCGTGCTGGCATCAATACGGTAAACTTCACCGTTGACTGAACCATCACCCGGCACAGCGCCTGGGTAATGGCCAAGGTTATAGAGCTGGTAGCCCTGTTCACAGTGTTCCCCGAGCAACAAAGCGTTGGTCATCCAGTGGCTGTTGCCCTGTTTGCGCCGTAAACTGCCATAAACGAATATTCGCATTGCTAAAACTCAAACTGATAGAGCAAATCGAGCGCCTGATCTACGCCAGACACCGCTTCCAGATACAGTTTAGGCATGAGGCGATAGCGCAATGTTAAGGTCGCCAGCGAATCAAAGATGCCCATTCCATATTTCACCTGCAGACCCGGCAGTACGTAACCGCTGACTACGACCTGAGATGAATCCCCCACTCCGGTAGTATCCAGCGCCAGGTTACTGACGCCAAAAGTCTCCCCGATTTTACCCACAACCTGACCACTTTGTGCAACCCCCAAACCAATGAGCATGGAAGTCATCTCCTGGCTGTCGCTGCCGGAACTGTCGAGCCCTTGTCCACGCAAGAGATAAGACAGCGCTGCCTGCTGCGACATGGCCGGATCGGAGAACACTTCCACCTTCGGCTCATCTGCCTGGCCGGTCACCCGCACCCCGGCTTTCACGTTGTTTTCGGTGGCCTCCGGGTTACGGATAGCTTCAATGTTAAGCAGCGGCTGATCCGGCGGGCCGGAGAACAGCAGTTCGCCTTTCTGCACAATCAGGTCCTGGCCGTAGGCATGAAAACGCCCTTCCGGGATGTTTATCTGGCCGTTGAGCCCCAGTCCCTGCTTGTCCTGCGCCACCTTCAGGTCACCTGCCAGACGCGCCTTCAGGCCGAAAGCATCAATGCGCACGTTATCGCCAACGTGAATGGTCAGGTTACTGTTAATCGGTACTGATGCCGTTTGCCCCTCTTTCGGTTGCAGGTTTTCATCAAGCAGCACTTCGTCGCTGGATACCCCCACCGCGCTTTCCGGCACCTCTTTGACCAGAATGCGCGCCCAGGGCACGTCCACTTTGCCGTTAAGCGTGTACAACGACGGCGTGGCTTCAAACACCACATCCGGTGAGACATCAAGGCGCACCATCGGCGGCACGGTAATACGCACTTTATTGCCCTGGGCTGCAATGCGCGCGCGCCAGTTTTCAAGCTGGCTCCAGTCGGCGTCACCGCTGAGGTTAATCCGCCCGCGCGCGGTGCGCACCACGCCCTGAAGCTGCGAACTCATGCCGTTAAACGTCAGCGCCAGTTCGCTCGGCTGCATGTCAAACGGCATAAAGTTGGCGTCAATATCCAGCCCAGTGAGTTTGAGGTTACCCAGCAGTTGCGGGCGTTCGGCGTTACCGCCAAGACGCAAGTCGGCATTCAACACCCCTGCCGCCTGCTCGCCACGCGAGAAGATGGCGTTCACCATCGCCAGCGAGAAGTTGCGAATGTTAACGTTGCCCGCGAGATTACGTCTGCCCTGCGGATCGTTCACCTGCACCTTGCCGTCGAACTGGCCGTTGTTCTGGATGCGGATCATCCAGCCCAGATCGGCGCGGTTATTGCGAAGCTCTGCGTCAAGGTTGAGCGTATCAAACGCTACCGGCAGCGGGTTCTGGTTCACCACCTGGGTGACTTTCACGCCGCGCCCCTGGAGCGTGACTTTGCCCTGCGGCAGCCCACCGTCGCTGTTCCAACTAACGTCGGCCTTGCCGCTGAAGACGCCACTCGCCTGGGTTTCCTCTGGCATAAACGGTTTGAGCATGGCGAGGTCGAAGCGGTTGAGATTGACCTGCGCGCTGCCGCTGGCTCCCGCTTCAATGGTTTGCGGCACACAAAGTTCGGCGTTGGGGTTGTTCCAGCAGTGCGGACCGACGCTGATTTTTTGCTCTTCAGCGCGGAAATCGAGCGTCATCGCTCGTGAGAGCGACCACGGACCGACCGGCGTGTCAAAGCGCGTATCGCTCAACTCACCGCGCCAGCGCTGCGCTTTACGGTCAAAAGCACCGCTCAACTTCAGCCCGCCGGAAACCGGCTCGCCCTGAATGCGCAGCTGTAGCTGGTGCTGCTGCTCGCTGCCTTTCGCATCCAGCGTCACCTGGCGAATATCCACGCCAGGCTGCTGAATGTTATTCACCTGCAGGTCAAGGTTACCGGCAATCTGCTCGCCGGATTTCACGTCGCCTTTGAGCAGTACGCGCGCAATAGACAACTCCTGCCAGCGCAGGCTATTCGCGCTAAGATCGGCCTGAAGCTGCGGCGCCTCAAGCGTGCCAAGCACTTTCACCAGCCCTTTTGCCGTGCCGCCGAGGCCCGGCAGCGCGTTATCAAGGTTTGGCGCATCAATGTTGGCATCCAGCGCCAGCGCCTTATCGCTTAAGTCGCCCTTGATATCGACCGTGTTTTTACCCAGTGCCGCATGCAGCCCTGGGATGTTCCACTGCATGTAGCTGTTGCCTTTAAGCTTGCCGTTCACGTCAACGCGGTTTTGCTTCACGTTACCGGTTACCTTCAGCTCCGGGACGTCCATCTGCCAGCTACCGCCGTAGAGGCTGCCGCGGGTTTTAATCAGCCCGTCGAGCTTCGACGGCCAGTCTGGTGCAAATTTTGCGGTGTTGATGCCGGCAAGCGTCAGTTCACTGCGCCAGCTAATGGCCTGCTGCCAGTCGAGCACCGCTTTCAGGTCGATGTTGCCTTGCAGCGCGGCCACGCGCAGCTTATCGAGATTAACCTGCTGCTCATTGCCTTTTGCATCAAGCGTGATGGTCGCAGGCGGCACCTGCTCACCCTTCACTGCCGTGCGAAACGATAACGTATAGTCGGTCATTTTGCCGGTCAGCTTGAGCTTAAGGTCGTCGGCCTGGTACGCCTTCGCGCCGCTCAGCGGCCAGTAAAGCTGTTTACTGTTCACCTCAAGGTTAAGCGGCAGGCCCGCCTCGGCAAGCCTGGTTTGGGCGCGCACATCCACGCCCACCGGGCCGGATAAGTTAACGCCCAACTCCAGTTGCTCACGCAGGGCGCCGCCGATTTTCATTTTGACTTTTTCGCCTTTGAGCGGCTCAACATTGAGGCTGCCGTTAAGGGTCATGTCTACTGGCCAGTTATCGCGCAACTGCGCGCTACCGCTGACGGTAACGATACCTTTGTCGGAGTCGATATCCAGTGTATCCAGGCTCATCTGGCCATCGCTGCTGCTGACTTTAAGCAGCAGACTGTTGACCATTACGTCGGTGTCGCCGGTCAGGCGCAGGCGCTCACCGCGAAACTCCTGGATATTGAGGTTAACCGGCAAGTTCACGTCGGTCATTTCCGGCAACAGCGGCTTTGAGAACATCTCGCGCAGCGTGTCACCGAGCGGCGGTTCGTTGGGGTCCGGTTTCTCAATCTTCGGTTCAACCACCTGCTCCTGCGCCACGTCTGCCGCCTTCGGCAGTGCTATCAGCAGCCCTTGCAGGCTGGTGGGTGTGAGCGTCAGGTTGCGCTCCTGCCAGTTAAGCCCGGAGGTGAACGACATCACCGACACGGTGGTGTCATCAATTTTGAGATTGACGTTATCGAGCGCAACGCGACTAAGTGTGATGGGATACGGCGTGCTGAGGTTCAGCGGACCGCTGTCTTCTTCCTGCACCGCAGGCTCTGACGGCGGCATTTTTTTAGTGTCGATAGCGACATTGATATCTTTAAGCGAGATGTCGTTTACGCACAGGCTGCTGCTGCGCAGGCAACCGAGTTTGACCGCCAGGTGCAGTTCACCGGCGCGCACGTCAACGCCCGGCTGCGCATAGGTCACATTTTTCAACGTCAGGTCACGCCAGCCGCCGGTCACCTGGCTTATTTGCAGCCCCGGCACCCAGCGGTTAGCGGCTTTAAAGACCAGGTGCAGACCCGTGGTGGTGCCCACCAGGAAACCCACTGCGCCGACAATAAGTAGCAGTACCACCAGCACCGCGAGGCTAATTTTCTTCCAACGACTCATAGTTCAGGCCCCAGACCGATGTAGAACTGCAAACCGTGCTCCTCTTTGTCACCCACCGGTACGGCGAAATCGAGTTTCACCGGACCAATCGGCGACTGCCAGCGCACGCCAACGCCTGCGCCGGTCTTGAAGTTACTTTGCTTAATGTCGTTAACCGCTTCACCGGAATCGATAAACGCCGCGCCCCACCATTTACCGGTCACGTTGTACTGGTACTCCACCGAGCCAGTGAGCAGTTTGGATGCACCGGTAAGCTTACCTTCCTCGTCACGCGGCGAGAGGGATTTATAGTCATAGCCGCGAATACTGCGATCGCCACCGGCAAAGAAGCGCAGGTCTGGCGGCACGCGCTGGAAATCATTGGTTTCAATCCAACCGACATTGCCGCGCAGCACAAAGCGATGTTTGTCGTAAAGCGAACGGATCCAGACGTTTTGCGCCTGCAGGACGATAAAGTCGACGTCAGAGCCCCAGATAGTGTTGGAGTAATCGACGGAATAGCGCTGTGAATCGCCCCAGGTTGGCATCAGGCCACCGCGCGAGCGGGTGCGGCTAAGGCTGGCGCCGGGATAAAGCAGCATGGTGGTGTTGGTCACGCTGCCCTGGGTAAAGTGGTCAAGACTCCAGCGCAGGTTAAGCGCGCGCTGCCAGCCGCTTTCCATATCCCAGTTGCGCGACAGCGCAAGCGTGGTGGAGTCGGCCTGGGTATCGTTAAGGTCGGTGCGCTTAAAGCCACCCTGCACGGTGTAATACTGCTCGAGCGGGCTTTTCAGCAACGGAATTTTGTAGCTAAAATCAAGCTGTTGCTCAGGCGC
Source organism: Enterobacteriaceae bacterium 4M9 (assembly GCA_010092695.1). Taxonomy (GTDB): domain Bacteria; phylum Pseudomonadota; class Gammaproteobacteria; order Enterobacterales; family Enterobacteriaceae; genus Tenebrionibacter. Next base: position 4,346,793 of record JAADJJ010000001.1, read on the forward strand.
GGAGATGCTGGCGTTGGCGGTAAAACTGTGGCCCCAGGAGTTAACCCAGGGTCGCTTCCAGGTCGCCTTGACGCGCGGCCCAACGTCGGTGGAATAACCCACACCCGTTTCAATGGTGTTACGGGTGCGCGGGCTGACCACACCATGCAACGGCAGCACTTTGGTTTCACGGGATTTATCAAACTCCGGCGCGACCACCACAGAGTTAAACCAGCCAGTCGCCGCCAGACGGCGGTTCAGTTCAGCAAGCTCTGCAGAGGTGTAGTAATCGCCTTCTTCAAACGGCACCAGGCTGTGAAGATATTCTTCACGAATCTGCGACCCTTCGAAGGTGACTTCGCCAAAGCGGTAGCGCTCGCCGCTGTCGTAATCAATGTCCCAAAATGCCTGACGGCGCTCTACCGAAACACCCAGCTGGCTTTTTTTGAATTCGCTATCGAAGTAGCCTTTACGCAGCGCAACCCCCGTCAGGCTGCTTTTAAAGCTGTCGTAGTCGCTGTGATTGAGTACGGTGCCAATTTTCGGGCGTTTACCCAGAAGTGCCAGGTAATCTTCATCCGTGCGCGCGCCACCGCGCAGGACGACATCGGTCCCGCCAATGCGTACCGGCTCACCAGCCTGCACCTGCGCTTTGAGTACCGGGCGGCCACCGGCAGGTGGCGCCGGCAGCAAAACAAAATCAATGGTCGGCTCATAATAGCCGAGCGCTTTTAAGCCTTCGCGGATAGCATCGTCCACACGCGCCTGAAAACGACGGTCAGCCGACACTTCATCGCTTTCAATGGTAGAAAGCTGTGCGCGAACGTTCTTTTCAAGTGCGCCGCTCAAACCTTCTACCTGTAGCCTTACGGTGGCAGCACTGGCTAAACCACTTACCAGCCAGACTCCGGCCAGACACAAAATACGAATACGTGGCACGTTTACTCCTGAATATCCCTTGTCTTTGCCCGAGGCAAAAACCTGTCGCCGCTCCACGGCTAAACAAATCCCCTGACTCCCAGGGGTTGAAAATTTGTTAATGTCCCAAATAATTCTTATTAAATATAGGCTGTCTTTATTGTCCGCAAATCCTCGCCTGGTTACAACCGTGTGACGGCAGTTGCGGTTTTTTAGACGCTCTTCGGGAGAAAAACACGTGAAATTCTTTGATAAATCCCATCTTGTGGCCCCTGCCGATGCCCTACCGGGTCGCAATACCCCCATGCCGGTCGCCACACTCCATGCCGTAAACGGCCATTCGATGAGCAACATTCCTGCCGGAATGGAAGTGGCGCTGTTCGGTATGGGCTGCTTCTGGGGCGTCGAACGGCTGTTCTGGCAGCTGCCTGGCGTCTACAGCACGGCGGCAGGCTACGCAGGTGGCTTCACGCCAAACCCAACCTACCGCGAAGTGTGTAGCGGCCAGACCGGCCACACCGAGGCGGTGCGCGTAGTGTACGACCCAAACGTCATCAGCTACGAGCAACTGCTGCACACCTTCTGGGAAAACCACGACCCGGCTCAGGGCATGCGCCAGGGCAACGACAGCGGCACCCAGTACCGCTCGGCTATTTATCCGCTGACGCCAGAGCAGGATGCCGCCGCACGGGCAAGCCTTGCCCGCTATCAGGCCGCGATGGAGACAGCCGGTGATACGCGTCACATCACCACCGAGATTGCCGACGCCACGCCGTTCTATTACGCAGAGGACGAACACCAGCAGTACCTGCATAAAAATCCGTACGGCTACTGCGGCATTGGCGGTATTGGCGTGTGTTTACCGCCGGAAAATGTCTAATCCCGGCCTGAGATAATTGCGGGGGCAGATTTGTCCTCTGGCAGGCCCTGCGGGGCTTACGCTATACTAGCCCTTGAAACTGACCGGTCCAGCGCCTTCGGACCGGTTTTTTAGTGTGTTATCCGCAAGGCTTAAGACCGCAGCGGCGCAGGCTGTTTTGAAGCCATAGCGCACATTACGGGTAGCAGCCACAGGCATTTATCCACTTCCCTTCCGAGGATCTGGCCAGTGAGGCCGGATAAGATATGTTAAACAGTATTTTGATAATACTTTGTCTGATAGCCATCAGTGCATTCTTTTCAATGTCCGAGATTTCGCTTGCCGCGTCGCGCAAAATCAAGCTCAAACTGATGGCCGATGAAGGCAATATTAACGCCCAGCGCGTGCTGAAGATGCAGGAAAGCCCCGGTATGTTTTTCACCGTGGTGCAGATTGGCCTTAACGCCGTCGCCATTCTTGGCGGTATCGTCGGTGACGCGGCGTTCTCTCCGGCGTTCAAAGAGATGCTGGTGCGCGTGATGTCGGATGAACTGGCAGAGCAAATCAGCTTTATTTTGTCGTTTACGCTGGTCACTGGCCTGTTTATTCTCATCGCCGACCTGACCCCGAAACGCATCGGTATGATAGCCCCGGAAACCATCGCGTTACGGATAATCAACCCGATGCGCTTCTGCCTTGTCGTGTTCCGCCCGCTGGTGTGGTTCTTCAACGGCCTGGCAAACGTCATTTTCCGTATTTTCAAACTGCCGATGGTGCGCAAGGACGACATCACCTCTGACGATATCTACGCGGTGGTGGAAGCCGGTGCACTGGCAGGCGTGCTGCGTAAGCAAGAACATGAGCTAATTGAAAACGTGTTTGAGCTGGAATCACGTACCGTACCGTCCTCCATGACCTCGCGCGAGAACGTTATCTGGTTCAATCTGCATGAAGACGAGCAGAGCCTGAAGAGTAAAGTGGCGGAGCACCCGCACTCTAAGTTCCTCGTCTGTAGCGACGATATTGACCACATCATTGGTTATGTGGACTCCAAAGAACTGCTTAATCGCGTGCTGGCTAACCAGAGCCTGGCGCTTAGTAGCGGTGTACAAATCCGCAACGCGCTGATTGTGCCTGACACGCTTACGCTCTCTGAAGCGCTGGAAAGCTTCAAAAGTGCCGGTGAGGACTTTGCCGTCATCATGAACGAATATGCGCTGGTGGTAGGCATCATCACGCTTAACGACGTGATGACCACGCTGATGGGAGACCTGGTAGGCCAGGGCATGGAAGAGCAGATTGTCGCACGCGATGAGAACTCATGGCTGGTCGAAGGCGGCACACCGATTGACGACGTGATGCGCGTGCTCGATATCGACGAATTCCCGCACTCCGATAATTACGAAACCATCGGCGGCTTTATGATGTATATGCTGCGTAAAATCCCTAAACGCACCGACTCGGTGAAGTACTCCGGCTATAAGTTTGAAGTGGTGGATATTGATAATCACCGTATCGACCAGCTTTTAGTGACGCGCATTGACAGCAAACCGGCTGCCCCACTGCTGCCCAAAGCGCCTGGCGAGCAGAACGTCGCCTGAGCATGTCCCGGAAACACTAACGGCCCCACTCGGGGCCGTTTTTTTGTCCTGACCGTCGCGTTACGCCAGCTCTGTCTGCATACGCAGTACCTGGCGGTTAACCTCAGACATGACGGAGAGATGCTGCTTGTCTTTCACCTTAGGTAAAAGAATTTTGCCCTTATCAAACTCGAAAGCGCCAACGTCCTTGATATATAACCGTCCACGAAACAGGATTTTTACGTACTTCGCCACCTGAAGCGGGTTATAACGTTGGAAAATTTTCATTCTTTATCTCCTGCAAGTGTCTACGCTCCTGCGGTGCCACAGTTAGCCCCCGACCAATGAAGCGCAAAATTTTGATGCCTCAGAACTATAGCCCAAAATCAAAAGAGCACCCAGTTTGCACCTTTTTATTTACGTTATTATTACAATCTTTCAGAAGATTCTTTGCAGAGCTAAACACAAATCAGCATAAGCCCCTAATTTCTCCATGTTCTGTGCGCCATGCCGCAAACTGGCATCCTCATTGCGTGAAAGGCCAGCGGATTGCACATAAGCTTCTGTAACAGGAACTGGTCTGACATCTTTTCAACAAAACAATAACACCGGGAGTAATTATGAGCCTGCGTATCGCCCTCGCCGTCACCCTGCTGCTGCCACTCGGCGCACTGGCCCACAACTTTGAGATGAACCAACGCGTCGCCCCCGTCGGCATTGCCGATAAAGGCGAGTTAGTGTTAGAGAACGATGACTTCAGCTACAAAAGCTGGAACAGCGCCCAGCTACCGGGCAAAGTGCGCGTGCTTCAGCATATTGCCGGGCGCTCGTCGGCCAAAGAGATGAACGCTGCACTGATTGAAGCCATTAAGTCAGCGAATCTGCCGCATGACCGCTACCAGACCACCACCATCGTGAACACCGATGACGCCATCCCCGGCACCGGCATGTTTGTGCGCACCAGCATTGAGAGTAATAAACGCCAGTATCCGTGGTCGCAGTTTGTGGTAGACAGTAACGGGGCGGCACGCAAAGCGTGGCAACTGGAAGCCAAAGGTTCAGCGATTGCGGTGCTGGATAAAGACGGTCGTGTGCGTTTTGCCAAAGACGGCGCGCTGAGTAACCAGGAGGTGCAGCAGGTCACCGCCCTGCTGCATGAGTTACTTAAAAAATAGAAACCCGGAAACCAGGGTTGAGGAACGACTCGCGCGGCGTGTAGTCCAGCGGGTGGCCGGTCCAGTCGTTCACATGCGCCCCGGCGGCCACGGCCACAGCGTGACCGGCGGCGGTGTCCCAGATATTGGTGGTTTCGCCAAAACGGGGGTAAAGCTGCGCTTTGCCCTCTGCCACCAGGCAGAACTTGAGTGAGGAACCAATGGTGGTGGTCTGGTGCTCGCCAAGCTGCTGGAGATATTCATCAAGCTCCGCGTTGTCGCTGTGCGAGCGGCTGATAACCACCTGCGGCGGCCTGGCATCACGCACCTGAATCGGGTTGCGCACGCCGCTCTCGTCTTTCCAGGCTTTGCCCTGCTCTGCGCTGTACATCACCTTGAGCGCGGGGGCGTACACCACACCGAGCACCGGCTTGCCGGCGTCTATCAACGCGATATTCACTGTGAACTCACCGTTGCGCTTGAGGAACTCTTTGGTGCCGTCCAGCGGGTCAACCAGCCAGTAGCGCTGCCAGTGGCGGCGCACGTCCCAGCCTGGCGGGTCTTCTTCTGAAAGCACTGGCACATCCGGCGTTAAGGCCTGTAATGCGTTGATGATAATAGTGTGCGCGGCAATATCTGCCGCCGTGACTGGCGAATCATCGGATTTATTGCTGGCCTGTAGCGGTTTTTCGCCGTTGTAGACCTGCATGATGGCATCACCCGCTTCCTTCGCAATCTGGCAAATGTTCTCTAGCATCGTTCCACCTCTTAGTGTCTCGCCACAATCACGCACCGCGAAAGGGGTTAACGCTTTGTTTTATTGACCGAGTTTTATATCTCATTACGCCGGGCTGCGCTATCTGTGAAGCGATTCCGGTTTACGGCTTTCAGAATCTGGCACCATTCTCTGTTCTGAATGAAACGGATAATGAGATACAGCGTTTTTTGTGGCGCAGCTCTGAAAAGGACATTAATGATGATTAAGTTTAGTGCAACGCTTCTGGCCATGCTGGTTAGCGCGGGCGCGCAGGCCGCAACGGTGGATTTACGTATTCTTGAAACCAGCGATCTGCACAGCAATATGATGGACTTTGATTATTACAAAGATGCGCCCAGCGAACGCTTCGGACTGGCGCGCACGGCAAGCCTTATCAAGGCCGCCCGAGCAGAAGTCGCCAACAGCGTGCTGGTGGACAACGGCGATTTGATTCAGGGCAGCCCGCTGGGTGACTACACCGCAGCAAAAGGTTTGAAAAACGGCGAGATTCATCCGGTTTATAAGGCGATGAATACGCTTGATTACACGGTCGGCAATCTCGGCAACCACGAATTCAATTACGGGCTGGACTACCTGCATACCGCGCTGGCAGGGGCGCATTTTCCATACATCAACGCCAATATCATCGACAGCGCCACCGGCAAACCGATGTTCACACCGTACCTGATTAAAGAAACTCAGGTGAAAGACCGCGAGGGCAAAACCCAAAGCCTGCGCATTGGTTATCTCGGGCTGGTGCCGCCACAGATAGCGACCTGGGACAAAGCCCACCTCAGCGGCAAAGTTACCGTCGGCGATATCACCGAAACCGCACGCCAGTATGTGCCGAAGATGCTGCGTGAAGGCGCGGACCTGATTATTGTCATTGCCCATTCCGGGCTGTCTGCCGAACCTTACCGCGCCATGGCCGAGAACTCGGTGTATTACTTAAGCCAGGTGCCCGGTGTGGATGCCGTTCTGTTCGGCCATGCGCACGCGGTCTTTCCAGGTAAAGACTTTGCCAACATTCCTGGTGCCGATATTGTAAAAGGCACGCTCAATGGCGTACCGGCGGTGATGCCCGGCATGTGGGGCGATCATCTCGGCGTGGTGGATCTGGTGTTGAATAACGACAGCGGCAGCTGGAAGCGGACTGATGCGCGCGCACAAGCGCGGCCGATTTTTGATAAAACCGCGAAGCAGTCGCTCGCCGCTCAGGATAACGCTCTGGCTCAACTGTTGGCTCACGATCACGACGCGACACGCGAGTTTGTCGGCAAGCCCATCGGCAAATCTGCCGACGACATGGTGAGCTACCTGGCGCTGGTGCAGGACGACCCGACCGTGCAGGTGGTGAATAACGCCCAGCGTGCCTGGGTTGAACGCCACATTCAGGGCGATCCGGATCTGCAAAACCTGCCCGTGCTCGCCGCTGCGGCACCGTTTCGCGCCGGGGGCCGCAAAAACGATCCCACCGGCTATGTGGAAGTGGCCAAAGGCCCGCTGACGTACCGCAACGCCGCCGATCTTTATATTTACTCCAACACGCTGGCGGTAGTGAAAGTGAACGGTCAGCAGCTTAAAGAGTGGCTGGAATGCTCAGCGGGAATGTTTAACCAGATAGACGTCACGCAAAGCAAACCGCAATCGCTGCTGAACTGGGAAGGCTTTCGTACCTATAACTTTGACGTGATCGACGGCGTCAATTACCAGATTGATATCACGCAACCTGCCCGTTACGACGGAGAATGCCAGCAGGTAAATCCACAGGCACAGCGCATTACGGCACTGAGCTATAACGGCAAGCCGGTTGACCCGCAGGCGATATTTCTGGTTGCGACCAATACCTATCGCGCTTACGGCGGCAAATTTGCCGGTACCGGTGAACAGAACGTGGTGATCGCCGCGCCTGATGAAAACCGCGCCATTGTTGCCGCCTGGATTGCCGACGAGTCGCGTAAAAGCGGTGAGATCCATCCGGCAGCCGACAATAACTGGCGCTTTAGCCCCATCGCGAGCAAAACGGCGCTCGATATCCGCTTTGAAACCTCACCTTCGGCCCGGGCCGCAGAGTTTATCCGGGCTCAGGCGCAGTATCCGATGACGTTAACCGGCACGGACGATATCGGTTTTGCCGTATACCGGCTGGATTTACGCAAGCCTTAAGCGGCTTGCCTCCCGCCACAGGCGGGAGGCAACGCTCGTCACGTTAATGTTCAGGTTGCACACAGCAGGTAAGGTATGACAGCGAAAGCTCGCTTTCTTAAAAAACTCCAGGCCCAGCAGCCCCAGAGTGGCTCGTTTACCCATAAAGGCCAGACAGATATTGCCGCGTTCCGCCAGAGAATGACTCACCTTCAGGGCGAGATAGCGGAGTGGCTGACAGACACCGGGATCCAGACTGAAAAGACGTCCGTCACGTTAATTGAATTACTCATTGGCGGCAGGCCGTTTTCTGTGCCCGGTATTCTGCTGCGCTATCAAAACAGAACGGTGAAATTTATACCGGCGTTTTTGTACGGACAGGGCGTGACAGGATGCGTTGAGGTCAGCCTGTGCGTTGACAACAACATGACGGCGCTGTGTCGCCTGTACATGCGCTCAGGGCAGGACACGAACTGGCGCTACAGCCTGCCTGATGCGCCCGGCGGGCGCAGCGCGTTTTGTGAAGACGCGTTCTTCGAGATTATTGAACCGCTGCTGCCATAAAGGCGCCTCACGCCGTCTTTATTGCCCTGGTACGGTACATGAAGGCAAGCGTTCTGCCCGACATCCTCTCTCCCTTTACGCTGCGGGCTGCGGGCGCGCAGCCATTACCTGCGGCAGGTTTATCTCAATCCAGTCTGCCAGCGCGGCCACTTTTTCGCTCACCTCACAGCCCAGCGGCGTGAGGCTATACTCAACGTGCGGCGGTACCACGGCATATGCTTTACGCAGCACAAAGCCGTCGGCTTCCAGCCATTGCAGCGTCTGCGCCAGCATCTTCTCGCTGACACCGCCCATCTTGCGGCGCAAATCACTAAAGCGATGCGTGCCATCACGCAGGGCCACCAGAATCAGTACGCCCCAGCGGCTGGTGACGTGCTTGAGCACCTCGCGCGACGGACACTGTTCGGCAAACAGGTTGCCATCGCGCAGCTGCTCGCTGAGGTTTTTATCAGAGCCAGGTATTTTCATACTTACCTTTTTGTACGTACTTACTAAAAGTTAGTGATGCTGATATTGTGCCACAAAACCTGCACAAAAAGGAGTCATACCATGATTGCGATTACCGGCGCCTCCGGCCAGCTTGGCCGCCTTGCTATTGAAGAACTGCTGAAAACCACCGCCCCAGAAAAACTGGTCGCGGTTGTGCGTAACCCGGCAAAAGTAGAAGACCTTGCCGCACGCGGTATCCAGGTGCGCCAGGCTGACTATGGCGACGAAGCCGCTTTGCGCGCCGCGCTACAGGGCGTTGAAAAAGTACTACTCATCTCATCAAGCGAAGTGGGGCAGCGTGCGCCACAGCATCGCAATATCATCAACGCTGCCGCTGGCGCAAAGGTGCAGTTGATTGCTTACACCAGCCTGCTGCACGCGGACCGCTCGCCGCTGGGGCTGGCTGATGAGCACATCGCCACCGAGAACATGCTGGCCGATTCCGGCGTGCCGTACGTATTGCTGCGCAACGGCTGGTACGTAGAAAACTACCTCGCGAGCCTGCCGCCAGCGCTGCAACACGGCGTTTTCATTGGCAGCGCCGGTGAAGGCAAAATTGCCGCCGCCCCGCGTGCGGACTATGCCGCCGCCGCCGCACGCGTCATCACTGCAAACGACCAGGCAGGTAAGGTGTATGAACTGGCGGGCGACAGCGGCTGGACACTGGCAGAACTGTCTGCAGAAATCAGCCGTCAGAGCAACAAGACGGTGGTTTATCAGAACCTGAGCGAAGCCGACTTTACCGCAGCACTGGTGGGTGCTGGCCTGCCACAAGGACTGGCCGCCATGCTCGCGGATTCGGATATCGGTGCCTCAAAAGGCGGCCTGTATGATGACAGCCACCAGTTGAGCCGCCTGCTCGGTCGTCCGACCGTGCCGCTGACAGAGAGCGTACGTACCGCACTCGCCCAGTAATGTTCGTTCTGGCATAGCGTATTCGCCTCTCTATAATGGAGAGGCGACGTTAACAGGAGACGCTATGCAGGGAGTTCCCGGACAGTTTGACGATATCCGCGACCGCGCCAGCTTCCGGCGCCTGCCGGATATCGCGGGCGTTGAGCTATATCACGCGCATATCGCCCGTTACGCCTTCGAACCGCACACGCACCAGGCCTTTGGCATTGGCGCGATTGAGCACGGTGCTGAACGCTTTCGCTATCGCGGTGCGCAGCACACCGCAGGCGTTGGCGCGCTCATCACCATGAACCCGGACGAACTGCACACCGGCCAGGCGCTGACCGAAGACGGCTGGCGCTACCGCATGATTTATCTCGAACCGGAACTGCTGGAAAACCTGACCGGCGAGCCGGGGCGCTTTTTTGGCGACGTCGTGCACGACAGCCCGAAGCTGGCCAGACATACGCTTGCGCTGATTGGACAAATTGCCAGTAGCCAGGACACACTGGAACAGCACGGCCTGCTGCTGACGCTGGCTCAGTCGCTTATACCGCTGACACAAACCACTTCACCCAGTGCCATCTCGCCACGCCTGCTGCATGTACGCGAATACTTGCACGATAACTTTATGCAGCCACTGACGCTGGAAACCCTGGCGCAGGTGGCTACCATGAGTCCGTATCACTTCCAGCGCCAGTTTAAAGCCGCTTTTCACGCCACGCCGCATCAGATGTTGATGGCCATTCGCCTGTGGCGCGCTAAGGCGCTGCTGACCCAGGGCATGCCGCCTGCCGAAGTTGCCAGCGCAACAGGCCTGAGCGACCAGGCCCATCTCACCCGCGCCTTTGCCCACCGCTACGGCGTGACGCCTGCACGCTACCAAAAGCAGGTGCGCGGCTAACGTGCGCAAGCTGCGACAATATTTCGCCCTTTCGTTCCTGCACACTGCCGGTAACCGTTAAGCACAGGAGCCGCTATGGTTCGCGGAATGTTGTACGCCCTGCTGGCAGGGCTGATGTGGGGGCTGATCTTCGTCGGCCCGGAAATCGTGCCGGAATACCCGGCGGCAATACAGGCAAGCGGCCGCTACCTGGCGCTGGGGCTGATTGCGCTGCCGCTTGCATGGCTGGGCCGTGCCAGGCTACGTCATCTGCGCCTGAGCGACTGGCTGGCAGCACTCAAGCTCTCGGCAATCGGCAACCTGATTTATTACCTGTGCCTTGCAGCCGCCATCCAGCGTACCGGCGCACCGGTTTCCACCATGATTGTTGGCACGCTGCCGGTGGTGCTGCCCATTTGCGCCAACCTGCTCTACAGCCAGCATGACGGCGTGCTGGCGTGGCGCAGGCTGATGCTGTCGCTGGCGGTGGTGGCACTGGGCCTGGTGCTGGTGAATATCGCAGAGCTACGGAGCGGCCACCTGGCACAGGGCGGCTGGCGTTACGTCAGTGGCGTGATGCTGGCGCTGGCGGCCATGGCCTGTTGGGCATTCTACGCATTACAGAACGCGCGCTGGCTGCGCCGCAACCCGGATAAAAACCCGCTGATGTGGGCAACCGCGCAGGGGCTGGTCATTCTGCCCTTTTCACTGCTCGGCTACGTTGTTACCTGTATCTGGCTTGCCCACAGCACCCCCGAATTCGCGCTGCCGTTTGGCCCGCGTCCCGGCGTATTTGTTGCGTTGATGCTCGCCATTGCCGTGCTGTGCTCGTGGCTTGGCGCGCTGTGCTGGAATGAAGCCAGCCAGCGTCTGCCGACGGTGATCCTTGGACCGCTTATCGTGTTTGAGAACCTGGCCGGGCTGCTGTATACCTTTGTGCTGCGCCAGAGCTGGCCACCGCTGGCAACATTGCTGGGCATTGCCGCGCTGGTTACAGGCGTGGTGATGGCGGTACGCGCAAAACCACAAAAGCGGCAGCCAATAGCCCCTCCTGTCTCAAAAAGGGTATAGCCTTCACTTTAAAATGCATTTAAAATGCATCTTATATTATCCATGATGAGGACTTTGGCTATGGCTTTCCGGGACCAGGCGCTGGGCGAACTTGCGTTAACGATTCCACGCGCGTCGGCGCTGTTTCGTAAATACTCACTGGACTTCTGCTGCGGCGGTAAGCAAACGCTGGCCCATGCTGCCAGCCGACGTGAACTCAATCTTGACGCCATTGAAGCCGAGCTGTCACAGCTTGCGCTGCAGCCGCAGGAAAAAGACTGGCGCCGCGCGCCGCTGGCCGACATCATCGACCACATTATCGTGCGCTACCATGACCGCCATCGCGAGCAACTGCCGGAACTGATTTTGCAGGCCACCAAAGTTGAGCGCGTACACGCCGACAAACTCAGCGTACCGCGCGGGCTGGCGAAATACCTGACCCAGCTGCACGACGAGCTTGCCAGCCACATGATGAAAGAAGAAAACATCTTGTTCCCGATGATTAAACAGGGAATGGGCCGCCAGACCGCCGGGCCGATTAGCGTGATGGAAAGCGAGCACGACGAAGCAGGCGAACTGCTGGAGGTGATTAAGCACATCACCCACAATGTTACGCCGCCGCCAGAAGCCTGCACCACCTGGCGCACACTGTATAACGGCATCAATGAAACCATTGACGACCTGATGAACCATATCAGCCTTGAGAACAACGTGCTGTTCCCTCGCGCCCTCGCGGGTGAGTCATAAAAAAAGGCGCCATTAAGGCGCCTGAATATGACTTTACTTATCGGCCCGCTTAAGCGGGCTTTTTTTATCGACGCGCATTCGCCAGGCGTTTTTTGCCGACAATCAGCCAGAACGCACCCAGCACAATAAACCACAGCGGCGTGACCAGCAGCGCCTGACGGGTATCGTCTTCCAGCGTCAGCAGCGCCAGAACGAAGACGAAAAACGCCATGCACACCCAGCACATCAGGCGACCCAGCGGCATTTTGTAGATGGACTTCTCATGCAGCTGCGGACGCTGGCGACGGTACACCAGATATGAGCACAGGATGATGGTCCAGACGAACATAAACAGAATCGCCGAGACCGTCGTTACCACAGTAAACGCCGTAATCACATCCGGAATCAGATAAACCAGCACCACACCGCCCAACAGGCAAATGCAGGAGAAGGTCAGGCCGGTCGCCGGAACCGCACGCTTAGACAGTTTGCCAAAGCTCTTTGGTGCCGCGCCGTCCTGCGCCAGGCCGTACAGCATACGGCTGGTGGAGAACACACCGCTGTTGGCAGAAGACGCCGCAGAGGTCAGCACCACAAAGTTGATGATGCTCGCCGCAGCGGGCAGCCCCACCAGCACAAACAACTCAACGAACGGACTTTTGTTCGCGACCACTGAGCCCCACGGCGTGACCGACATAATCACAATCAGCGCAAACACGTAAAACATGATGATGCGAATAGGAATGGAGTTGATAGCGCGCGGCAGGGATTTCTCCGGGTCTTTAGTTTCAGCAGCCGTCGTGCCCACAAGCTCGATACCCACAAAGGCGAACACCGCAATCTGGAAGCCGGCAAAGAAGCCGCTTAGGCCTTTCGGGAACCAGCCGCCGTCATTCCACAGGTGCTCAAACGAGGCCTGCACGCCGCTCGGTGAGGTGAAATGCGTCAGCACCATCACCAGACCCACGATAATCAGCGCCACAATGGCAACGATTTTGATCATCGCGAACCAGAACTCCATTTCACCGAACATTTTCACCGTGGCCAGGTTCAGCGTCAGCAGCAGTACCACTACCGCCAGTGCTGCTATCCAGTCGGCAAGGCCGGGGAACCAGAATTGTGCATAGGCGGCTATCGCCACCACGTCTGCCATGCCGGTGACCACCCAGCAAAACCAGTAGGTCCAGCCAGTAAAATAACCGGCCCACGGACCGAGCAGGTCGGCGGCAAAGTCGCTAAAAGATTTATATTCGAGGTTTGAAAGCAACAGCTCGCCCATTGCACGCATCACGAAAAACAGCATAAAGCCGATTATCATGTAGACGAAAATAATGGACGGGCCTGCGAGGCTGATGGTCTTCCCTGAACCCATAAACAGGCCGGTACCGATAGCGCCGCCAATAGCAATAAGTTGAATATGCCGGTTAGTAAGATTGCGCCGTAGCGTGCGTTCGCCCGGCTCCTGCGCCTCATCGGCAACTTTAATCTGGTCTACCATATTTTTCCTGTACCTGCGTTGTGTGTTGTGCGGCTCTGCGGCCTTTATTCTGAATTGGATGTTCCGGAGTCTGGTTAACGTTCAGCCAGACAGATGAGAATGTCTTATCGCATCTTGAAAGAGATGTTAATATAATGTTCAAAAATGGTGTCAGATCATTCTCATTACGCGAAACAACTCACAAAAATACCTTTCCTGCCTCTCTTTGCAAGATAAAATTATTTATTTCCAGGATTATTCGAAACGAAACTTCGAATGATAAGAAAAATATATTCTGAAACTGCACTGACGTTCGCTTTCAGCCCTGCGGGGCATAAGCAATCGTAATGAGACTTGCGCCTGAAGTGCACTGCAATAAAAACAAAAACGGGCCATTACGGCCCGCTTTATGACCGCAGGAAAACTTACAGAATTTCCAGCAGCTCAACGTCAAAAATCAGCGTGCTGAACGGCGGAATGGAGGCACCCGCGCCGCGCTCGCCGTACGCCAGGTTGTAGGGAATCACCAGCTCCCATTTGGAACCAACCGGCATCAGAGTCAGCGCCTCAATCCAGCCGGCGATAACGCCGCTAACTGGGAACTCAGCCGGTTCACCGCGTGCAACAGAGCTATCGAACACGGTGCCGTCGATAAGTTTACCGGTGTAGTGCACACGCACGTGATCCTTACGTGACGGAATCGGACCGTCGCCCTGAGTGATTACGCGAAACTGCAGACCTGATTCGGTGGTGCTCACGCCGTCTTTTTTCTGGTTCTCATCCAGGAATGTCTGGCCTTCTGCAGCCATTTCCTTCTGGCGCGCCTGACGTACTGCGTCAGCACGCTCGTGAACCTCACGCAGCGCACGGTGTACAACGTCAACCGGAACCGCCGGCGCATTCCCTTCCAGCGCATCGCGCAGGCCGGCGACCAGTGCTTCCGGCAACAGGCCCTGTAAACCCGATTCGCTCAGCTGCTGGCCTACCTGTAAACCGATACCGTAGCTGGCTTGCGCTTCAACGCTGTCAAAAGAAGGGGTTGTCATGGCTTTTCCTTTCATTAGGGTTAAAAGTAGCGGCAGCATAACAGCCCAGCCCCTTCGGGTAAAATTCTCACAGGGGGTGACAAACGCGCACGAAATGGAAACAATAGCACCTGCGCGCTGACGTAACCTGACATTACTCAGGACTTCATACAGTTAGCACTGTTATACTCGGTCTGAGCACTGCAGAAGAAACAGGGAAAACCGCCTTTCGCCGACAGGACCGCGGCGAGTGAAGGAATATTTACATGGAAAGGAGGAGCGTATGCTAACGCAATTCTCAGTAAAACCCGCTCTGGCGCGCCTGTGGCACGCCCCTGACCATTTCACGCTTATGGATCCCCTGCCGTCCATGCACCGCCGTGGCATCATTATTAGCGCGTTGCTGATAGTGGTAGGTGTACTGATGCCCTCACCCGAAGAGCGCCAGGCCAGCCTCACGCGACAGCTGCTAAGCCGCTTCTCCACCACGCCCCCGGCCTTTATCGCCACCACCGACCTGGCACCGGTCCCTTTCCAGGACTATGACAGCGAGCAGCGCTGGCGCGCTTACCGCATTGGGCGCAATAAAACGCTGATGCAGACGTTTCGCGACAATAATCTTCCCACAGCAGACGTGAGCGCCATGATACAGGTTGAAGGCCACGGTAAGCCGCTCAGTAGCCTTGAGAGCGGCCAGGTAGTGCGCATCCGCCAGAATGCCAGCGGCGTGATTACCGGTTTAACCATTGAAGGCAGCGACGACCAGGCGCTATTCACCCGCCAGCCGGATGGCCGCTTTATGCGCGTGAACTGATTTCTTGTGCGCAGAAAAGCAAAAAGCCCGCATAAGCGGGCTTTTTAACATCATGACGCAGGCTTATTCAGGCACTACGTTCACGATAAGCTTAGCGAATGCTTCGCTGTGAACCTGGAAGTCCACTTCGTGCTCACCGGTGGTGCGCAGAACGCCGTTCGGCAGACGAACTTCGCTCTTGGCAACAGCAACGCCAGCTGCAGTAACAGCGTCAGCGATGTCGCGAGTACCGATGGAACCGAACAGTTTACCTTCGTCGCCAGATTTGGACGCGATGGTAACAGTGCCCAGTGCGTTGATTTTCTCAGCGCGAGCATTAGCAGCCGCCAGAACGTCAGCCAGTTTGGCTTCCAGTTCAGCGCGACGTGCTTCGAAGAACTCAACGTTTTTCTTGGTTGCCGGCACAGCTTTGCCCTGCGGAACCAGGAAGTTACGAGCGTAGCCCGCTTTAACGTTTACCTGGTCGCCCAGGCTGCCCAGGTTTGCTACTTTATCAAGCAGAATAACTTGCATTACCTTATCCTCTCAAAGTCGTATTAGTGGACCGTGGCCGATTACTGATGACGATCAGTGTACGGCAGCAGAGACAGGTAGCGCGCGCGCTTGATAGCACGGGCCAGCTGACGCTGGTATTTTGCACGGGTACCGGTGATACGGCTCGGGACAATCTTACCGCTTTCGGTGATGTAGTTTTTCAGCGTAGCGATATCTTTATAGTCGATCTCTTGAACGCCTTCCGCGGTGAAACGGCAGAACTTGCGACGACGGAAATAACGTGCCATTTGGCTAGTCTCCAGAATCTATCAATTCAATCTGCTCGGCATGCAACACCAGTTTGGTGATTCCATTTCGCGCCTGATGGCTGCTGATGAAACCTGTAACGGTGATAAGCGTGCCGACCGTTATACTGTGAGTAATGGCCTGGTTTTCCTGCCCGCTAACAATAACCGGCATTCTGCACCACGCCTGCCGGTGAAAACCGGCCTCCTCCTGCACTGAACGATGCTCAAGCACGAACTGGCAGTGAGGAATTCCTGATGGGCTGACCTTTCGAAGGGGTGCCCTGCACACGGTGCCGGACAGCGCCAGACGGTTGGCCATCAGAATTACTCTTCAGAATCCTCAGCATTGTCGGAAGCGTCAGCGCTGTCAGAAGCGAATTCTTCACGACGCTCGCGGCGCTCGTCTTTCGCTTTAACCATCGGAGATGCTTCGGTCACTGCGTGCTTGGTACGCATAACCATGCTGCGGATAACGGCGTCGTTGAAGCGGAAGTTAGTTTCCAGCTCATCGATCGCTTCCTGCGGCGCTTCTACGTTCAGCAGAACATAGTGAGCTTTGTGCAGTTTGTTGATCGGATAAGCCAGCTGACGGCGGCCCCAGTCTTCCAGACGGTGGATCTTGCCTTCTGCACCAGTGATGGTTGCAGAGTAACGCTCGATCATGCCCGGAACCTGTTCGCTCTGGTCAGGATGGACCATAAAAACGATTTCGTAATGACGCATCGATTTTGCTCCTTACGGATTAATCAGCCTCCTGTCTGGGTCAGCCGGGTCCCGGGGAGGCAAGGAACGTGTTTAAGTCGGCCGAAAAATTGACGCGCCATTCTACTTGCAGGACACAATAAACACAACGTCGAGTGCGGATTTAATTCACTCAGGAGCGCACATATCGCTACACCGACCCACTACGCTGCACCATAATTAATCACGTAGCGTTACTAAATGTTTTTCACCATCACCGTCAGATTTGTTCACGGTGATTTCATCGGGCGCGAATTACACTTAAACGCAGGTAAGGAGAGGAGGAAAAAACAGTACCGTATTGACGGCCCTGTATGGGGGTTTGAGTATGAAAACACTGATTATCCTGATTGCCGCACTGGCGTTAAACCTGCCTGCGGCGGCCGCGATTAACATCGATGGCCCAATGACCCAGAATATGGACGACGTCCACAGTCTGGGCGTGATTTACATCAACCATAACACCGCGGGCGGTACGCCGCCTGAAATACAACAGGCCAACACCGGGGAAACGGCCGGCCAAGTCGCACCAGACGCAGCGTCTGGCTTATAGCGATGCCACAAAGAAACGGCCAGTCTCCTCCAGCGCAGCGGGCGTTATACGATGCCTGACGCCCTTTTCCCACCGGCAGGTGAGTTGGCCATCCAGCCCCTGCGCCTGTAGCGCCTGCTGCAGGCGCAGCGTTTCAAACGCAGGCACCACATCATCGTCCTCGCCATGCCACAGCAACAGCGGGCGATCGGCGAGTTTTGCCAGCTGCTGCGTCACATCGTAGTGCTTAAGCGGCGCCATAATATCGGCAAAGCGCTGTTCGTCATCAGCCTGATTAAACGACACGGGCGGGAACAAACGGCGCGCCAGCGACAGGTAATAACCCGAGCCCATCAGGCTGGCGACGCTGCGTATCTGTGCATGTTGCGCCATCAGCCCCAGCGCGGTCATGCCGCCCATTGAGGCCCCTCCCACGCCAAGCCGCCCGTCTTCCACCAGTCCGCGAGCCTGTATTGCGTCATACAGTGCCGGGAACTCGGCAAGACTGGCGTGCAAAATCTGCCAGAAACGCGCTAAGCGTGCGTGCTCGTCGCCGTCAAAACGCGCACCGTGCTCAGGGGCATCGGGCATGATGACCCGCAGCCCACGCTGCGCCAGCGCAACGGCAAAATAGCTATAAACCAGTTTAGAAGAGGTAAAGCCGTGGTAAAACACCACGCACGGCAACGGCTGCTGACGTTTACCTGCTGGCGTGGCAAGCAACACCTCATTTCCCGCCAGTTGCTCGGTATAGATTTCAATCATCGCCTGACCGACTCCTGTCATCAAAATGTGCCAGTACGCACACTTTCCCGCACAAGCGCTGGCAAGACAAGGTGTTCCTCCGGCGACAATGTGCGTCAGTTAACTTTTTTTTGCTGAATCGAGTTAAAAACCGCGGCATAAGCAACACTTTTAGATCTTTCTTTCGCGATGAAATCGCCGCCGTGACTACAATTAGTATCGAGGAAAATACTGATGAATCAACGCTGGTTAGCCCTGTCTGTTTTGTTATTTCCTCTGCTGACGGCCTGCCATGCGCTGCAAAGCGCCCCGCAGCCTGCCCCACCCGCAGGCCCAACGCCGCAGGAAATTCAGCGTAATCAGACGCAGGGATTAGAAAAAATCGGTACGACAAGCGCCATTGTGCGCGGCGCGCCGTCTGACGGCGAAGCCGCTATTCGCGCCAAAGCCGCAGCAGCACAGGCACGCTATTACGTCATTGTGGTCAATGACGAAACGGTCGTACCGGGACAATGGTATACGCAGGCGATTTTGTATCGCTGATGCATGACAACACATTTGTTGCGCCCCATCACTGGCGCACACCCAAGGGATGCCGTAACGGGTTTGGTAAGGATGCGATAACGCAAAGGACAGCCCTGAAACCTGCCGGGGTAAGAAAGAAGGAGCGCTTTATGGCACATGTATTTGCTTTTCCTGGGGCATTTTCTACCGTCGGCCTCATCACAACGGCCGCCAGACCGGCGGAAGAAGCCAGCGCCGACTGCGTGACGGGCCTTAATGAAATTGGCGTGATTTCGGTGAATGCCGTCAGCGACAGCCCGGAAGAGGTGGATTATATCGTGGCGCAGAAAGCCGATGAGCGCGGTGCATCCTGGTATCGCATTGTGCGCATGCAGGAAAGCCCGCGCCTTGATGGCTGGCGCGTACAGGCCATTATTTACGCCTGAGCGCCGATTGCGCGCAGCAAAACGTCATCCAGCACCCTTTCTGATATCAGCGTATCGCCCCGCGGGTCGAGCACCATGCGACACCACTCGCCGGCAAACGGCGGTGAAAGATGGCGCAAAAGCTGGGCGCCGGTAGCAAGCAGCGCTAACTGACGCGCCATTTCTCGTCCCAGATTTTCGCGCGGCGCACGCAGGCGCTGCTGCAGCTGACGCCATGCGCGGTCAAAATGGCGGTTCTGGCCGCGTACATCATCAAACTCCATTGCCAGCATCTCCATCGCACCGGGTTGCTTTGCCAGTGCGCGCAGCACGTCGAGGCACATAATATTGCCCGCCCCTTCCCAGATACTGTTGACCGGCATTTCGCGGTACAGGCGCGGCAGCTCGCTCTCTTCGCAATAACCCGGGCCGCCTACCGCCTCCATGCATTCAGCCACAAAATCGATGCCCGCGCGGCAGACGGTGAACTTCGCCGCCGGTGTGAAAACACGCAAAAAGGTACGTTCCTGCTCGCGCTCCTGGCTATCCCAGGCGCGTGCCAGGCGAAACAAAAATGCCGTCTGCCCTTCCATCCACAGCGCCATGCGCCCAATCTGCTGGCGCATCAGCGGCTGGTCGATAAGGCTTTTGCCAAACGCCTGGCGCTGATGTGCGTGATACAACGCCACCGACAGCGCCCGGCGCATCAGACCGTGGCTGCCGAGCGCACAGTCAAAGCGCGTCATGCTGCCCATTTTCAGGATCTGGCGCGTACCTTCGCCCTCTTCGCCAATAAGCCAGGCAATGGCGTCGTCGAACTCCACTTCGGCGCTGGCATTGGAACGGTTGCCGAGTTTGTCTTTCAGGCGCTCAATGCGCACCGCGTTACGCTCGCCGTCCGGCAAAAAGCGCGGCAGGAAGAAACAGCCAATGCCGCCTTCGGTTTGCGCCAACACCAGGTGAGCGTCACTTTGCGGCACCGAGAAAAACCACTTATGCCCCAGCAAACGGTATGGCTCACCAGGGCCTCGCCCCGCAAGCGGTGTGGCGCGCGTAGTATTGCTCAGTACGTCAGAGCCCCCCTGTTTTTCCGTCATGCCCATGCCAATCAGCAACCCACGCTTGCGCTCGCCTGGCTGCAAATGTGCATCATACCGGTCACTTAACAACGGTTTTTGCCAGCTGGAGAAGGGAGCAGGAAGGGCTGCGGCCAGCAGCGGCGTGGCGGCAAATGTCATCGTGATGGGGCACAGCGTGCCGGCCTCGACCTGCGCGTGCAGCGCAAAGCGAGCGGCGCGGGCAACAAAAGCGCCTTTGCGCGAGTCTTCCTGCCACGGCAGGTTGTGTATCCGATTGGCGCACACCCCCTGCATTAACAGGTGCCACGCCGGGTGAAAGCGCACATCGTCAAGCCGACGACCGCTGGCGTCGTAGCGCAGCAACTCCGGTGGATGCGCGTTCGCAAGCCTGCCCAGTTCAAGTGATTCGGCGGTGCCTAACTGCTGGCCGATGCTGGCAAGTAGCTCCACATCCCAGCCCGCGCCTTCGCGCACCACTGCTTCGCGCAGCGCGCAGTCGGACAAGAAAAGATTGCTGTTATTGAGTGGCTGAGGTTGATTAAAAACGGTATGGGTTTCCCCGCGCATAGTCGGTCTCCCTTAGCTGGCATCAAAACGGGCATCAGGCCCGAGTTAAGTATGGACGCAAGCCCGGGATTCGCACGGCGCGAGGAAACTAATCCACAATGTAATGTGGCACGAAGCGCGAGGTATCTTTAGTTATCAGTGAATTATCTTCCCGGATGCCTATCCCTGCCGCCTCATCACCAACCACCCAACTGCCAAGCAGGGTGTAACTCTCGTCAAAGCGCGGCAGTGCCTGCATGGCCTGGAAAATCGTCGGCTCCTCACCATATTCACCGTCAGTTTGCTCCAGCACGCAGCCATCAAGGCCGTACAGCGCCACATTACCGCCCTCGCGCGAGAACAGCGGCTTTTGTACATAACCCTGGTAGCCCGCTAGCGCCTGCTGTGCGCCAACGTCAGCACGCGCCATGTCCGTGGCAAACCAGGCGGGCAGCAGGTTCGGATGACCGGGAAAATGCTGCCAGAGCAGCGCCAGCAGCCCTTTATTGCTGAGAATGCACTTCCACAATGGCTCCAGCCAGCGCTGGTGACGCCTTTGCAACAGCGGGCCGTTGTCATCACGCATCATCCACTCCAGCGGATAGAGCTTAAAGATATGGCGCATCACATTATCCTGCTCGTCGGTAAGCAAGCCACCCACGCCCAGCCCGATGTCTTCCATGTGAATAAAGCGCGTCTGCAACCCGGCCTGATGCGCGCAGTCTTCGAGGTAACGCACCGTGCCTCTGTCCTCCGTTGAGTCATAACAGCAGCAAAAGTAGAGCGGATCGGCGCTGCCTATCGCGGCAAAACGCGCGATCAGTTTTTCCTGAATGCTGTTGTACTGATCCGCATCTGGCGGCAGCAAACCGGCGTCACACATCTGGCGCAGCCAGACCCACTGAAACCAGGCGGACTCATACAGTGAGGTGGGCGTATCGGCGTTATATTCCAGAAGTTTTACCGGGCTGTTGCCAGTCCAGGCAAAATCCATGCGCCCATAAAGCGATGGATCGCCAAGCCGCCAGCTTTGCGCCACCGCGTCATGGTACAACGGCGCAATGCCCAGCTTCAGCAGCGTTTGCTCATCCCGCACCGCCCTGTCCACTACGTCCAGGCACATCTGATGCAGTTCGCGGGTTGGGGCTTCTATCTGGTCCTCAACCTGGCGCAGCGTAAAACGGTAGGCGCGGCTTTCGTCCCAGTAAATTTCATCATCAATGATATGAAAATCGAAGCCGTTGTCGTGAGCAATAGCAGGTAAGGCTTCGCGCACCGGCATAATATGGCGCTGCATACTCAGCTTCCCCTGCTTCTGAATGATTTTGAGGAACTTCCCCAGCCACCACGTGAGACGGTTTTCGTTTTGTACAGCGGCTGGCTACTCACCGTACGGTCGGCAGTTTCCCCACTGCGGTAGACATAGTCACCATTGCGATCGCGCCACACCGGGCGTGAACTCCAGGAGTGCCCGCTGCTGCGATAGATATAACTACTGCTGGTATGTGTGCCACAGTTTTCATACTGCGGATCGCAGGTTTTCTCTTTGGCTTTCGCCAGCGTAAAACCAGCCATTGCCGGAACATAACCACTGATGTCTGGATTGTAGTAGCAGGCATTGCTGCCATATCGCAGCTGGCACTCGACATCAGAAAGATTATTGGTTACGCCTGCCGTCAGCTCGCGCTTTGCTGTGTCCCAACCGTCATGGCATACCTGACTGGCATTACCGTCGTCGGTACATTCCTGAACCGAGGTGTAAAATCGCTCATCGCTGTCGCTACATCCGCGCAGCGCAAAAAAAACCGCACCACCCATTATCGCCAGCGTCAGAAAGTGCGAACTTTTACGTGTTTGCCCAAGTGGCGCAGGCGCCCTGGTTCTGCGGCTTTTACGCGGAGTGCTATTTTGTGCAGATGCCCGGGTGTTCTTTTTGTTCGCATTTTTTGCCTTCCTTGCCATGAGCGCCCCCTCACCAGGTCATACAGGCAGCGTTAAAAATCCCGCCCGCCAGTGCGCAGGTGCCCATAAATACCCCTGCGGCATAATTCTGGTTCATAATTTTGGTACTCAGACCCGGCATATAGAGCAGCACACAGCCGTAAATCAGCAGTTGCACCACAAAGGCAACGGCGCCCCATATCAGGAAGTCGGCAACGCTGACAGAGTTAATTGCCGCACTGGCCAGCGGAATGACATAACCCAGTACAGTGCCACCAAATGCCAGCGCCGCCGCGAGGTTGTTGTCGCGAATGAGCTGCCATTCGTTATGCGCCGTGATGCGGGCATAAATAAACATAAAGCAAATGACCATTGCGAAGCCGATAAGGAAATAGGCGGCAAAAGCCAGGATGGAATCAATAATGTGCATAAAACGCCTTGCGAAATATGACGCATACTCAGGCCACCTGCATGAAAGCAGGCCGCTAACATCGCGTCGAATTAACGAAAGGAGACATTATTTACAGGCAGGAAAAGGCGGGCACACTGATTTACCGTAGCCGCAGGCATCCAGCCTACGCAGCGGTGTGCTGTTTTTCATCCCTGATGCAAACGCTCTCCATAAAACACACCGATGGGCTATTTCTTATTAACGCGTTATCCCATCGCAAAAGAGTATGCCGTAACGGCAGAATAAAAAAAACCATCCACAAACAGGGATGGTTTTTTATTGACTTAAGTGTCAGCGTCTTTAGCCGCGCTGGCGCACCGCTTCAAACAGGCAAATACCCGTCGCGACTGAAACGTTCAGTGAGGAGACACTGCCCGCCATCGGAATGCTGATAAGTTCATCGCAATGCTCGCGGGTCAGGCGGCGCATGCCTTCGCCTTCGGCCCCCATTACCAGCGCCAGCGGGCCGTTGAGCTTGCTCTGGAACAGCGTGTGGTCGGCTTCACCGGCGGTGCCCACCAGCCAGACGTTGTGCTCTTCCTGCAACAAGCGCATGGTGCGCGCAAGATTGGTCACACGAATCAGCGGCACGGTTTCGGCGGCACCACAGGCGACTTTTTTCGCCGTCGCGTTAAGCTGGGCTGAGCGATCGCGCGGTACGATCACCGCATGCACGCCTGCTGCATCGGCGCTGCGCAGGCAGGCGCCAAGGTTATGCGGATCGGTGACGCCGTCCAGGATCAGCAGGAACGGGCGATCCTGTGCCGCCACCAGATCGGGCAGATCGTTTTCCTGGTACTGACGCCCCGGTTTCACCAGCGCGATGATTCCCTGGTGCACTGCGCCATCGGCTTTCTCATCCAGCCACTGGCGGCTTGCTACCTGGATAGCCACGCCCTGCGCTTCCAGCGCGTGGATAAGCGGCATCAGGCGCTTGTCTTCGCGCCCTTTCAGGATAAATACCTGCTGAAAGCGCTCAGGGGCGCGTTCCAGCAAAGCCTGCACCGCGTGGATGCCGTAAATGGTTTCACTCATGAATGCTGCTCATTAAGCGCTTTACCGCGCTTTGTTAAATCGGGTTAATTAGTGAAATGATGCCGCGCGGGACTGGCCCACGCGGCAGAGGCTTATTCCGCTGGCTTCTTCGCCGCGCGTTTCGCCTTCGTCGCGGCCGCTATCTTACGGGTTTTCGCCGACGGCGTTTTGGCTTTCTTCTCTTTCTTGTCTTTTTTATCTTTTTTCGCTTTCGGCGCTTTTTTGCCCTTATCGCTACGGAAAGCGCTGTCCGGCTCAAAGTTCACGCGTTTACCGGCCTGGCGACGCTTGCCTGCGCCACCTTTGCTGGCCCCTTTTTTGGCCTTTTCGCGTGCCGTTTTGCCTTCGTTACGCGGCCCACGTTCGCTGGAAATGAGCGAGAAGTCGATTTTACGCTCGTCCATATTCACCGCTTCCACCTTCACTTCCACGCGGTCGCCCAGGCGATAAGTGTGACCGCCGGACTCGCCAATCAGGCGCTGACCCACCTGGTCAAAACGGTAGTAATCGTTATCCAGCGACGAAACGTGCACCAGGCCATCAATAAACAGTTCGTCCAGGCGCACAAAGAAGCCAAACCCGGTAACGCTGGAAATCACGCCGTTGAAGGTCTGACCAACCTGATCGAGCATGAAGTCACACTTAAGCCAGTCAGCAACGTCGCGGGTTGCTTCATCGGCGCGACGCTCGGTCATGGAGCAGTGCTCGCCCAGTTGCAGCATCTCTTCCATGCTGTAATGCCAGCCGCCATTTTGCGCCAGCCTGTCCTCATCGCCGCTGATTTTGGCAATCAAATACTTGATAGCGCGGTGCAACAGCAGGTCGGGATAGCGGCGAATTGGCGAGGTGAAGTGGCCATATGACGACAGCGCCAGGCCAAAGTGACCGCGGTTTTCCGGGTCGTAAATCGCCTGCTTCATGGAGCGCAGCAGCATGGTTTGCAGCATTTCATGGTCTGGCCGGTCAGCAATAGAGGCCAGCAGCGCCGAGTAGTCGCTCGGCTGCGGCTTGTTGCCGCCCGGTAACTCAAGACCCAACTCAGACAGCACCGAACGAAACGAGTTAATTGCCTCGGTGGTCGGCGTGTCGTGTACGCGGAACAGCGCCGGCTCTTTGTGTTTTTCCACAAAACGCGCTGCCGCTACGTTTGCCAGAATCATGCACTCTTCAATCAGCTTGTGCGCGTCGTTACGCACCGTCTGCTCGATGCGCTCAATGCGGCGCTCGGCGTTGAAGATAAACTTCGCCTCTTCGCTTTCAAATGAGATGCCGCCACGCTCGGCGCGCGCTTCATCCAGCGTTTTGTACAGACTGTGCAGTTCTTCAATCGGCTTCACTAACGGCTGATACTGCTCGCGCAGCTCGGCGTCACCCTGCAGCATGTGCCAGACCTTGGTGTAGGTCAGGCGCGCGTGGGAGCTCATCACCGCTTCGTAGAATTTGTAAGTCGAGATGTTGCCGCGCGCGGAGATGGTCATCTCACACACCATACACAGGCGGTCCACCTGCGGATTAAGCGAGCACAGGCCGTTGGACAGCACTTCCGGCAGCATCGGCACCACCTGGGACGGGAAGTACACCGACGTGCCACGGCTGCATGCCTCGGCATCCAGCGCAGTACGTGGGCGCACGTAGTAGCTGACATCAGCAATCGCTACCCACAGACGCCAGCCGCCTCCGCGCTTTTTCTCACAATAAACGGCGTCATCAAAGTCGCGCGCATCTTCACCGTCAATGGTCACCAGTGGCAGCGAACGCAAATCAACGCGCCCGGCTTTTGCCGCTTCTGGCACCTGCTCGCTCAGGCCTGAGACCTCTTTTTCTACAGCTTCTGGCCAGACGTAAGGAATATCATGGGTGCGCAGGGCGATATCCACCGCCATGCCGGTACCCATGTTATCGCCCAGCACTTCAACAATTTTGCCAATCGCTTTAGTACGGCGCGTCGGGCGCTGGGTGAGTTCAACCACCACCACAAAACCCATACGCGCGCCCTGGATTTCTTCCGGCGGGATAAGGATGTCGAAACTCAGGCGGCTGTCATCCGGCACCACAAAACCCACGCCTGCGTCGGTGAAGTAGCGGCCAACAATCTGCCCGGTGCGCGGTACCAGCACACGCACAATACGCGCCTCACGGCGGCCTTTACGGTCTGCGCCCAGCGGCTGCGCCAGCACTTCATCGCCGTGAACACAGGCTTTCATCTGCTCAGACGACAGATACAGGTCGTCCTTGCGCCCTTCGACGCGCAGGAAGCCGTAGCCATCGCGGTGACCAATGACTTTACCTTTCAGCAGGTCCAGACGCTCCGGCAGCGCGTAGCACTGGCGGCGGGTGAAGACCAGTTGACCGTCACGCTCCATCGCGCGCAAGCGGCGGCGCAGCGCTTCCTGTTGCTCTTCGCCTTCAATATTCAGTTCAATGGCGAGTTCATCACGGCTGGCGGGTTTTTCGCGTTTAGACAGGTGGTCGAGGATAAATTCACGGCTGGGGATAGGATTGGTATATTTTTCTGCTTCTCTTTCCTGAAAAGGATCGTGTGACATCGAGGTTCCTCCGTTGTCAACGGCTGGCGGACTCAGCGTGCTTCCACCAGCAATAATTTGTATAGCGGCTCGTTTTCTTCAATTAATTCGGCCAGCGTAATGTTGTCCAGCTCCTGCAAAAAGCTCTTTACGGCCTTAGAAAGCGCCAGCTTTAAGCGGCAGGCAGAAGTGATATGGCAAAACTCATGGCTGCAGTTGACCAGAGACAGCGGTTCCATATCGCGCACCACGTCACCGATACGAATCTCTCTGGCGGGTTTACCCAGTCGAATCCCACCGTTTTTACCGCGCACTGCCGTCACGTAACCAAGCCTGCTGAGCTGGTTGATGATTTTCACCATGTGATTACGTGACACGTTGTACACTTCGGTCACTTCCGAAATGCTGGTCATGCGCCCCTGCGGCAGGGACGCCATATAAATTAAAGCGCGAAGGCCATAATCCGTAAAACTTGTTAACTGCACAGTCACCTCGAAAAAGGGTCTGGTGGGAAACATTCGTTTACTGCAGACATTATTCTGATGATAAACCAGCCAGACACAATGCGGCTAATTTATTTGGCAAAGACAGGATAAAAGAAGGGAAAAATGCGGAAATTGGGCGCGTTTTCGCGCCCAAACAGACCATTTAGGCGTCAAACGGATCGCGCAGAATCATCGTTTCGCTACGGTCAGGACCGGTCGAGATGATATCAATCGGCACACCGGTGACTTCTTCAATACGCTTGATGTAGTCCAGCGCCGCCTGCGGCAGGCCGCTTCGCTCTTTCACACCAAAGGTGGTCTCAGACCAGCCCGGCATGGTTTCATAAATTGGCTCGATACCTTCCCAGCTATCTGCGGCCATCGGCGTAGTGGTGACTTCGCGACCGTCCGGCA
Source organism: Enterobacteriaceae bacterium 4M9 (assembly GCA_010092695.1). GTDB lineage: Bacteria > Pseudomonadota > Gammaproteobacteria > Enterobacterales > Enterobacteriaceae > Tenebrionibacter. The sequence continues at coordinate 4,374,311 of JAADJJ010000001.1, forward strand.
GGCGGTAGCCCACGCAGATTTTCACTTCTTTGAGACCGTCCAGTACGTCCAGCTTGGTCAGGCAGAAGCCAGACAGCGAGTTAATCTGCACTGCACGGCGCACAGCAACGGCGTCAATCCAGCCGGTACGGCGGCGGCGGCCCGTGGTCGCGCCAAACTCGTTGCCTTTCTCACACAGGAACTCACCCACGTCATCGAAAAGCTCAGTCGGGAACGGACCTGCACCTACGCGAGTGGAATAGGCCTTCAGAATACCCAGTACATAATCTACGTAACGCGGACCCACGCCAGAGCCGGTGGACACACCGCCCGCCGTGGTGTTGGATGACGTGACATACGGATACGTACCGTGGTCGATATCCAAAAGCGTGCCCTGTGCGCCTTCAAACATGATGAAGTCGCCGCGCAGACGCGCCTGGTCCAGCAGTTCAGACACATCAACCACCATGCTGGTCAGCAGGTCAGCCACCGCCATCGCATCATCCAGCACTTTCTGGTAGTCAACCGCGTCGGTTTTATAGAAGTTCACCAGCTGGAAGTTGTGATATTCCATCACTTCTTTGAGTTTTTCAGCGAATGCCGCTTTATCAAACAAATCGCCCACGCGCAGACCGCGGCGTGCCACTTTGTCTTCATAAGCCGGGCCAATGCCGCGACCGGTGGTACCGATGGCTTTCGCGCCACGCGCTTTCTCACGCGCAACGTCCAGCGCCACGTGGTAGTCAAGAATCAGCGGGCAGGCTTCAGATAACAACAGACGATCGCGTACCGGAATATCACGGTCTTCCAGCTCTTTCATCTCTTTGAGCAGTGCCGCAGGAGAGAGCACCACACCGTTACCGATGACGCTGGTGACATTCTCACGAAGAATACCTGAGGGGATAAGATGGAGAACGGTTTTTTCACCGTTGATAACCAGAGTGTGGCCCGCGTTATGGCCACCCTGGTAGCGCACAACATATTTGGCCCGTTCAGTCAGAAGATCGACGATCTTTCCTTTGCCTTCGTCACCCCATTGGGTGCCCAGTACGACGACGTTGTTACCCATTTTGAAATATCACCGTTTGCTTAAAAAAGGATTCTACCATCGGTTTTCCAGAGATTCAGCCTCAATTGGCAGAAAAATGCCCATTTTTAGCTCAGGCAAACGTTCTCCTCAACATGTAGTAGATAACAAACCCAGCAACCACAAGCGCACCGCCGTAGCGACGCAGCGTGGTATCAGGGAGCGTTGCGATTGAGCTAATCATGCGTCGCCACAGTGACGGAAATAGCATGGGTCCCAGACCTTCAAGCACCAGAACCAGCGCCAGTGCCCCTATAATCGTTGCATTCATTCTCATTCCACCAGACAAAAAAAGAGCCGGAACAAGTCCGGCTCGGGGATATCGCGTTGACGCTCAGTGCCCCACGTGACTCACGCGGGGCTAAGATTAGCGCTGGCTTTGCTTCGGCGTCTTCATATAACGGAAGAAGTCGTTTTCCGGGCTCAGCACCATCACGTCCTGGTTGGACTTGAAGCTGGACTCGTAAGCACGAAGGCTACGGATGAAAGCATAGAAATCCGGATCCTGGCTGAATGCATCGGCAAACAGCTTGGCGGCTTCAGCATCACCTTCACCGCGGGTCATCAGCGCCTGACGCTCAGCTTCTGCCAGCGTACGGGTCACTTCGTAATCCGCGGTCGCACGCAGCTTCTCAGCCTCTTCCTGGCCCTGTGAACGATGGCGACGCGCTACCGCTTCACGCTCGGCGCGCATACGGTTGTAAATCGCCTCAGATACCTCGGTCGGCAGGTTGATCTGCTTGATACGCACATCCACCACTTCAATACCCAGTGCCGCCATACTGTTCGGGTTGATAACCGGCACTTTGCCGTTGGTCTCTTCCGTCACGCGCTCGGCCGCTTTGGCAATCGCATCGTCTGCCGCAGGCGTTGACACTTCATCATCGGTGCCTGCAGAGCCAGAGTTCAGCGCTTCACGCACTTCGAGCGTCAGGCGACCGCGCGAGTCGGTCACAATGTCTTTTACATCAAGGCGACCAATTTCAGAACGCAGACGGTCACTGAATTTACGCTTGAGCAGCACTTCGGCCTGAGATACATCGCCACCGCCAGTTGCCAGGTAGTAGCGGCTGAAATCACTGATGCGCCACTTGATGTAGGAGTCGACAATCAGGTCTTTCTTCTCTTTGGTGACAAAACGATCGGCCTGGTTATCCATGGTCTGGATACGCGCATCGAGCGTTTTCACTGACTCAATAAACGGCACCTTAAAGTGCAGACCTGGCGCAAACACCAGCGGTTTGTTCTCATCGTCACGCACCACTTTCCCGAAGCGCAGAGTAATGCCGCGTTCGCCTTCTTTCACCACGAAAACCGAGGCGTAGAGTGCAACGAGCACAATGATAATGACTGCAATTACTGACTTACGCATCGTTATTCACTCCCCCGGCGCTGGGTGTCGTTGCGCTGCGCGTTGGCGCGGCGCTGGTCCATGATATCGCCATTGCTGCTTGATGCAGGGCGGTTAGCGCGGTTACTGCTGTCTGACGCGGGCGGCAGGCGCAGCAGGTTGCTGTCGCTGTTGCTCTTTACGTCGGACTGCGCCCCACCTTTGAGCATCTGGTCCAGCGGCAGCACCATCAGGTTGCCACCCTTGTCGTTAACCAGCACTTTACGGGTATTACTGAGCACTTTCTCCATCGTTTCGATGTACAGACGCTCACGAGTAATTTCCGGTGCAGCTTTATATTCCGGCAGGATACGGGCAAAGCGAGACACTTCACCCTGCGCTTCCAGTACGGTCTGGGTCTTATACGCACGCGCCTCTTCGAGGATACGCTGAGCCTGACCGTTGGCACGCGGCTGGACTTCGTTGGTGTAGGCTTCTGCCTCACGAATGTACTGCTGCTCGTTCTCACGCGCCGCAATGGCGTCATCAAACGCAGACTTCACTTCTTCCGGCGGACGCGCGGCCTGGAAGTTGACGTCCAGCAGTGTGATACCCATGTTGTACGGCCTGATGGTTTCTTCAAGCTCGCGCTGGGTATCGCTACGGATAACGGTACGCCCTTCGGTAAGGATACGGTCCATCGTGTATTTGCCGATAACCCCGCGCAGCGCACTGTCGGTGGCCTGACGCAGGCTGTCGTCTGCGCTGGTTACGCTGTAGAGATAGCGCTGAGGGTCTGTCACGCGGTACTGCACGTTCATTTCAACGCGCACCACGTTTTCATCAGAGGTCAGCATCACGCCAGACGCGGCCAGTTCACGCACGGATTCGACGTTTACCGCACGCACTTCATCAATGAAGGTCGGTTTCCAGTTAAGGCCAGGCTCGACCAGCCGGTCAAACTTACCAAAACGCATCACTGCGCCGCGCTCGGCTTCTTTGATGGTGTAAAAGCCGCTGGCAGCCCAACCAATGACTGCGATGACCGCAACAATGCCGACAATTTTGCCGCCCATCTGAGCGCGTGGCTCCTGCGTACCGCCAGAATTACCGCCACCGCCTAAGCCACCAAGCTTTTTGCTCAGTTTGCGAAAAATATCATCCAGGTCAGGCGGCCCCTGATCGCGGCCTCCCTTGTTGTTATTTCCCCCAGAGTCGCCGCCGGGCTTGCTGCTTCCCCACGGGTCGCGGTCTTGTCCGTTATTACCGGGCTGATTCCACGCCATGTTTATGCTCCATAATTGTTGTGCGGTGATATACCTTTCGTGTCCGAAGCCGCGCCGTAACCGGCTGTTATGAGCAGCTCACCAGCGCCCTCAACAACCGCTACACTGCCACACCAGACCTTCCTGGCATCCCCAATTGGGGAGAAAATCTTCAGGCAGACCAGCAGAATTACACCAGGTAATCCACCAGCCCCGGTTCTTGCTTACAGAGGCGACGCCAGTCAACTACAGGCATTCTGACCTGCAGTCCAACACTGCCATCTTCCTCCAACCACTCTTTTTCTATCGCCTGAAGCTGATAAAAACGGCTGCGCAGACGCCCCGCTTGTGGAGGAAGCATCAGCGTATGCTGTGCTATCTCACCGGAAAGGCGCTCTGTCAGAGCCTGGAAAAGCAGTGGCAAACCCGCGCCAGTCTGGGCAGAAAGCCAGACCCGCACGGGTACGTTTTCTTCGTCACGGTCGATACGCGGAACAAAATCATCCAGCATATCGATTTTGTTCATGACCAGCAGCGTCGGTATCTCCAGGGCATCAATTTCCTCAAGCACCGACTCTACAGCTTCAATATTTTCTTTTACCCGCAGATCCGCTGCATCAATTACATGCAGCAACAGCGTCGCCTGCCGGGTTTCCTGTAGCGTTGCCTTAAACGCGGCAACAAGATCGTGCGGCAGGTGGCGAATAAAGCCTACCGTATCCGCCAGCACGGTTTCACCCACATCCGCAACGTCAATGCGGCGCAGTGTCGGATCCAGGGTCGCAAAAAGCTGATCCGCGGCGTAAACCTCCGCCGAGGTCAGGCTGTTAAACAGGGTGGATTTACCGGCGTTGGTATAGCCCACCAGCGATACCGTTGGCACGTCGGCGCGGGTACGCGCACGTCTGCCCTGCTCGCGCTGTTTTTCGACCTTTTCGAGGCGAGAGAGGATTTGGCTGATGCGGTTACGCAGCAAGCGGCGGTCAGTCTCAAGCTGGGTTTCCCCTGGGCCACGCAGGCCGATGCCGCCTTTCTGGCGTTCAAGGTGGGTCCAGCCGCGCACAAGGCGCGTCGCCAGATGGCGCAGTTGCGCCAGCTCAACCTGCAGCTTACCTTCGTGGGTACGCGCACGTTGGGCAAAAATATCTAAAATAAGACCCGTGCGGTCAATAACGCGACACTCGCACAGCCGCTCAAGATTACGCTCCTGAGCCGGGGTCAACGCATGATCAAAGAGCACGACAGAGGCGCCAGTGGCTTTTACGGCATCGGCGATTTCTGTGGCCTTGCCTTCACCAACAAAATACTTCGGGTGCGGTGACTTACGGGTACCGGTGACCACCTGCAACGCTTCGACGCCCGCAGAAGATACCAGGGCTTCAAACTCCTGGAGGTCTTCCATGTCTTTGTCTTGCACAAACCAGATGTGTACCAGCACCGCCTGCTCACCGGCGTCATAACGGTCAAACAAGCGTATAACCTCTCAAAAATACCAGCGGGGAACACAGTTGGACTGGTTCCCCGTCATGGAACGACAGCCATTCACCTTATTCGGTTTCGTCGCTGTCCTGCGGCGCAGAAGAGGACGACTGCGCGTTGTTATTGCCGTGATGATAATTGCTGGAACCACCGCCGCCGGCATTATTGCTGTGATGAGACACCGGGCGAGACGGTACAACCGTTGAAATCGCATGCTTATAGACCATCTGGCTGACCGTGTTTTTCAACAGGATCACGAACTGATCAAAAGACTCAATCTGGCCTTGCAGCTTAATACCATTCACCAAATAAATAGAAACCGGAACGCGCTCCCGACGCAATGCGTTCAGGAACGGATCTTGCAAAGATTGCCCCTTAGCCATTCTATCTTTTCCTTATAGCTTGTTGTTTGTACTTGCGAACCCATGGGCTCTGAAAAATATGTCAAAATTTGCACACGAGACGCCTTAATTGTACACGTTCATTAATGTTACGCACTAACAACCTGCACCACTTCGTCCAGAGCTGACTGAGGACTGCCACTGTCCAGCCAGTGAACCTCTTTCCAGCCGCGTAGCCACGTCATCTGACGTTTAGCTAATTGTCTCGTCGCGCAAATACCGCGATAAACCATCTCATCGTATGTGATTTCTCCCGCCAGATATGACCACATCTGGCGGTATCCCACACAACGGACGGAAGGCATATCCGTATGCAAGTCTACGCGGGCAAAAAGCGCCCGCGCTTCGGCTTCAAAACCTGAAGCCAACATCTGATGAAAACGCTGCTCAATCTTGTGATGGAGCAGTTCACGGCTCGCCGGGGCGATGGCGAACTGATACACCTGATAAGGCAGAGCGTCTCCCGACGTGCGAGTCAACTCCGTTAAAGTTTTACCCGAAATAAAAAAAACTTCCAGTGCCCGGGAAAGCCTTTGCGGATCGTTAGGATGAATACGTTGCGCCGCCACAGGGTCAATCTCCTGCAACTGCCGGTGCAATACGTCCCATCCCTGCTCTGCTGCCTGTTGCTCAATGCGGCTGCGAACCGCCGGGTCTGCCGAAGGCAGCGGTGAAAGCCCCTCGAGCAGCGCCCTGAAATAGAGCATCGTCCCGCCGACCAGCAACGGAATGCGCCCTACGGCCGTAATCTCAGCCATTTCTGCCAGCGCATCACGGCGAAAATCCGCCGCAGAATAAACCTGCGACGGATCCCTGATATCCAGCAACCGATGCGGCGCCTGCGCCAGTTCTTCAGGGCCAGGCTTTGCCGTACCGATGTCCATCCCTTTGTAAATAAGGGCCGAATCGACACTTATCAACTCAACGGGCAAAATCTTACGTAATTCAATCGCCAGCGCCGTTTTCCCGGAGGCGGTCGGCCCCATGAGAAAAATTGCCTTCGGCAGGCCAGCCTTACTTACTTCATTATCAACGTCAGTCATGCTTCAGGGCGTTCATCGCCGGGTGTAAATCAATAGGTTGCAATAAACCACTCGGCGGTGACTTCAGCAGCTGTGGACAAAGACGCTCTACGTCAGCCAGCAGGGCAATAGCCTGTGCATGGCTCCATTCGCCGTGTTCGCTGGTCAAATGCCGGGCGAGCCACTGGGCGATACGTACAGCATCGTTATCAGTCTGTTGCGCCAGGTAGCCTATCAGTTCAGGAATCAAGTTTTGTAAATTTTGTTGGCGCAAGGGTAAAGGCACCGCGCGAACCGTCACATGCCGCGCATCAATGGCAAACTCCACGCCGGTTTGCGCAAGCGACGCCTGCCAGTGTTCCAGCGTTTTAAGCTCAGCGCCTTCAAGCTTCAGGCGCACCGGAATCAAAAGCGGCTGCGCACGCAGTTTCTCATCGCCCGGCACCAGTTGTGCCTGGCGCAGCCAGCGTTCTGCCACCGGCAGCGCCAGTAGCGACAACCGCCCGTCACGCTCCAGCAGTGCCATATCCGGCTTAAGCACGGTCAGTACGCGCCCAAAGCTCTGGCTGTGTCCGGCCAGGTCTTCAACGCGCTCCGCTTGCGTGCGGGATACCGGTGCTGACGCAGGAGCCTCGGGCGTTTCCAGCAACTTGCTGTAAAGGGCACCCTGGCGCTTTTGATAGCCCGGCGTGGCGTTAGGCCAACTGGCATCGCTTGCGCGCGACGCGCGGGAGCCAGTACCCGCACCGTAGCCGCCAGAAGACGGTTCACGTAACGATGCCGCCTGCGGCTCACGATACGCCGTCTCAGTCGGTGCCAGAGTGCGCTCAGGCGGTTGCTCGATGGGACGGGCAAAATGGTTTTGTCCTGCGGCCACGCGGTTTTCCGGCTGCCAGCAGGGAATGGGCGCGCCGTTTTCGTCTGCCAGCGGCAGCGGCGGCACCGTCTGCTGTTGCAGCACGCTCAGCACGCCCTGGTAAATAAAGTCGTGCACCAACCGCGACTGATGAAAACGCACTTCATGCTTTGCCGGATGCACGTTCACATCCACCTGGTGCGGGTCAATATCCAGATACAGCACGTAGGCGGGCTGGCGGTCAGACCCCAGTTTCTCTTCGCAGGCCTGGCGAATAGCGTGGTTTATCAGTCGGTCGCGCATCATGCGCCCGTTGACGTAGCAGTACTGAGTCTCTGCCAGTGCGGAAGTCGTGCCAGCCGGGTCAGCCACCCAGCCGCGCAGGGCCAGGTCACCATGCTGCCACTCAATGGCCAGCGCTTGTTCAAGAAATGCCGTCCCACAAATGGCCCCGAGGCGGCGTTCACGCGCGCCGCCTTCTGGCACGGCACGGTACTGGCGTACCATTTTACCGTTGTGGTTCAGATTGATGGTCACATCAAAGCGGGCCAGCGCAATGCGGCGCACCACTTCGTCGATATGCCCAAACTCGGTCTTCTCGGTGCGCATAAATTTGCGCCGCGCAGGTGTGTTGTAGAACAAATCCAGCACTTCGAGCGTGGTGCCCTGCGGATGGGCAGCCGGTTTGACCGTGACCGCCATATCGCGCCCTTCAGCGTAGGCCTGCCAGGCCTCCTGCTGCTCCGCCGTGCGTGAGGTCAGCGTTAAACGTGAGACCGAACTGATACTCGCCAGCGCTTCTCCGCGAAAACCCAGGCTTAAAATGGCCTCAAGGTCGTCCAGCGTGGCGATTTTGCTGGTAGCGTGACGTGCCAGCGCCAGCGCCAGCTCGTCTTTGCCAATGCCGCAGCCGTTATCACGAATACGGATAAGTTTTGCGCCACCGCGCTCAATATCGATATCAATGCGCGTTGCACCAGCGTCAATGCTGTTCTCTACCAGCTCTTTCACCACCGACGCGGGTCGCTCCACCACTTCGCCTGCGGCGATCTGGTTAGCGAGCTGAGGCGGTAAGATCTGAATTGGCATTGTCTCTCCTTGCGCGGTGATTAGTTAGCGCCCACTAGCGGGCCGGCCGCGCTGGCCGTTTGCGGCGCGCTATCAGACGGCGGCGCCATCTGTAGCGGATTCGCAATAAAATAGTTACGCAAGCCAAGGTAAATCGACTCGGCAATACGCTGCTGGAAACTGTCGCTCGCCAGCATCCGCTCTTCTGAGCCGTTGCTGATAAACCCGGTTTCCACCAGCAGCGACGGAATATCCGGCGAACGCAACACGCCAAGGCTTGCATGCTCCGGGCGGCGTTTGTGCAGCGACCCCACGTTTTGTAGCTGGCCGAGCACGCTGGTGGCGACATCATAGCCGACGCGCTGCGAATGACCGAACTGTAAATCCAGCACTGCCTGGCTCAAATACGGGTCTGCCTGGCTGTTTGCCAGCACATCGCCCGCACCGCCGAGCAGTTCAGATTGCTTCTCATGTTGCTCCAGCCAGCCCGCCATTTCTGTGTTCGCTCGTCGGTTAGACAGCACCCACACGGAAGCCCCGGTCGCCTCGCGGTTCGGCGCAGCGTCAGCGTGAATAGAGACCAACAGGTTGGCATTCTGGCGGCGCGCCACATCGGAACGGCCCATCACCGAAATAAAATAGTCGCCGTCGCGCGTCAGCACGCCCTTAAACATCGGGTCCGCATTGAGCATGGTCTTCAGCTTGCGGGCAATGGCAATCGTGACGTTTTTCTCTTTGGTACCGCCTGCGCCAATCGCACCGGGATCCTGGCCACCGTGTCCGGCATCAATAGCCACAATCACCTGCTCGGATGAAACGGCGGCGCTACGCGCCTGTGCAGGGCGCACTGCGGTGTTAGTGCTCACTACAGCCGTCGTGCGCTCGCTGGGGCTGCTGAACGGGTTGCGCGCCGGTTCACGCGGCTTTACCGGCTGCGGTACAGGTGCAGGCGCTCGCTGCGCCACCACCGGGGGCGGCGAAGGCGGCGGCGGGGCGTCGGCGTTGATGGTAAAGACCACCAGATAACCGTCACCGCTGCGCTGTTTCACCGCACGGGTTTTTCCATTTTGCGTGAGATCCACTAACAGTCGCAGCGACTGCGGGTCGCCGGTTTGCCCGGAGCGAATGCTTTTCACCAGATTCTCGCCGCTAAACTGCAGCGGCAGCCCCTGAATCACGCCGCTCTGGCGGATATCGAGTGCTACCGTGCGGGAGTTTTGCTCAGTGAACGTGTATTCCGGATCTCCCGAGAAGCTAAAGGTAATACGCGCCTGCGCATCACCGTTGGAGACACGGATATCAGACAAATTGGCCGCATACAGCGGTGCGCACAGCACCAGCAGCGCGGCGATTAAGCCACTTTTAGCGCAATACATTTTCCGTCTTCCTGTTATCCGGCCAGACGCGACAGCAGTGACTCCCCTGCCTGGGAAACAGCTTTCAGCAATGCCTCACGGCCCTGCGCCTGGTAACTCAAATGGATTTCAACATCCGGGTCAGGTAATACCCCAGCGCCCTGCTGCGGCCATTCGACCAGGCAGATGGCATCATGGGCAAAGTAATCGCGGATCCCCATAAATTCGAGCTCTTCCGGGTCCGCAAGACGATAAAGATCAAAGTGATAAACCGTGAGGTTATCCAGCGCATAAGGCTCCACCAGCGTGTAGGTCGGGCTTTTCACATTGCCTTTATGCCCTAACGCCTGCAAAAAGCCACGGCTGAAGGTGGTTTTTCCCGCGCCAAGATCGCCATACAGCCAGAAAACAGCCGAGCCCTGACAGGCCAGTGCCAGACGCTCGCCTAACGCGAGCGTTGCAGATTCATCGGGAAGAGAAATAACGCGGTTCATCATGGTCAGTCAGTTCACATCCGGGTTAACAAAAGCGTAAAGCTCGTTTACGACATCGCTTGCCAGCATGCCGCGGGTTCCCGCGCGCCGCGCCAGTCTGTCGGCAGCGGCACCGTGTACCACACAGCCTGCGCAGGCAGCATCATACATTTCAAGCCGTTGCGCCAGCAGGGCCGCGATGATACCGGAGAGCACGTCTCCCATGCCACCACTTGCCATGCCAGCATTGCCGACATCGGCAATGCCCATGCGCCCATCGTCGCAGGCAATCAGGCTGCCGGCGCCTTTGAGCACCACACAGCCACCGTAGCGTTTTACCAGACGCCCGGCGGCAGAAAAACGATCGTTTTCAACGTCTGCGATGCTGCAATTGAGCAGTCGCGCAGCCTCGCCGGGATGCGGCGTAATGATTCGATTCTGACGTTTATCGGGGTTGATTGCCAGCAGGTTGAGCGCGTCGGCGTCCCACAGCATCGGTTTGCGGAAATTCTCGACCTTTTGCAGCGCCTTTTTGCCCCAGCTTTGCTGCCCAAGACCGGGGCCTATCGCCACCACATCGGCCCATTCCAGGCTCTCGTCCAGCGCATCGGGCGTCAGTTCATGCACCATCAACTCCGGACGTGCCGTCAGCAGTGGCGCAATGTTTTCAGCACGCGTCAGCACGCGCACCAAGCCCGCACCCGCGCGCAACGCCGCCTCACCGGTCATGCGAATAGCGCCCGCAGTACCGCTGTCGCCGCCGATAATCACCAGCCGTCCGTGGTCGCCCTTATGGGCCGTCGGCCTGCGCGGCGCTAACCAGCCGCTCAACGACTGTGTATCAAACCTTGCTATTGGCGCACGCTGGGCCTGTAGCCACGGCTCAAGCCCCAGCGCATGATGATGCAGTTGCCCCACCACATCCCGCGCTTTGCCGGTAAGCAAACCGGGTTTTAGCGCAATAAACGTCACAGTATGACGGGCATGTATCACCGCTCCCGGCGTTGCTCCCGTTTGTGCCAGCAGGCCCGACGGCACATCGAGTGCGATAACCGGCGCGGGATGAGCATTGGCATGTTCAATAAGCTGCGCCACGGCGTCGCGCGGTGCGCTCTTAAGGCCAGTGCCAAGTAGCCCGTCAACAATCAAGTCAATGCCTTGCGGCCAGGGAATAGAGGGAGAATGGATAGTGCCGCTGGCCTCAAGCCATGCCGTGCGTGCAGCGTCGGCCTCCGGCGGCAGCGGTTTATCACTTTCCTGCGCCAGCAGCGTCACCTGAATGCCTTCTGCCAGCGCCCGGCGCGCCACCACGTAGCCATCGCCACCGTTATTGCCGTGGCCGCACAAAATGAGCCAGTGACGACTTGCCGGAAAGGCATATCGCGCAACCTGAAAGGCAGCCTCGCCCGCACGCTGCATCAGTTCATATAACGTCAGGCCCAGCGCATCGGCAGCTTCTTTTTCTGCCTCGCGCAGCCAGTCCGCAGGCCAGACCTGATGTGGTATACTTGCGGCGTTCTTTTCCAGGTTATGGTCCGTCATGTCACAGCCCCTCGATCTCAAGCAGTTAGCGCAAAATATTAAGCAATGGGGCAAGGAGCTCGGCTTTCAGCAGGTCGGTATTACGGATACCGATCTACGTCTCAGCGAGCCCATGCTCCAGGCGTGGCTGGACAAACAATACCACGGCGAGATGGAATGGATGGCGCGCCACGGTATGATGCGCGCCAGACCTCACGAGCTACAGCCCGGCACGCTGCGCGTCATCAGCGTTCGTATGAATTACCTGCCTGCCAACGCCGCCTTTGCCAGCACGCTAAAAAACCCGCATCTGGGCTACGTCAGCCGCTACGCGCTGGGGCGCGATTATCATAAATTATTGCGAAACAGGCTCAAGAAGCTGGGTGACGCTATCCAGCAGCACTGTGCTTCGTTGAATTTTAGACCTTTTGTCGATTCTGCGCCCCTTCTTGAGCGCCCATTAGCCGAAAAGGCCGGTCTGGGCTGGACAGGTAAACACTCACTCATCCTCAGCCGTGACGCCGGTTCGTTCTTTTTTCTCGGTGAACTGTTGATTGATTTGCCGCTACCGGTTGATGGTCCGGTGGAAGAAAATTGTGGCCGCTGCGTGGCCTGCATGACCACCTGCCCGACGGGGGCCATTGTCGAGCCTTACGTGGTGGATGCCCGTCGTTGCATCTCCTATCTGACCATTGAGCTTGAGGGCGCCATTCCCGAAGCGTTTCGCCCGCTGATGGGCAACCGTATTTACGGCTGTGACGACTGCCAGCTTATCTGCCCCTGGAACCGTTTCTCGCAGCTGACCGACGAAGGCGATTTCAGCCCGCGCCAGGCGCTGCACGCACCGCAACTCATTGAGCTATTCAGCTGGAGTGAAGAAAAATTCCTGAAAGTGACAGAAGGCTCACCGATTCGTCGCATCGGGCATCTGCGCTGGCTGCGTAACATTGCTGTCGCACTGGGTAACGCGCCCTGGGACGAAGCCAATCTGGTAGCACTTGAGAGTAGAAAAAGTGAGCACCCGCTTCTGGACGAACACATTGACTGGGCGATTGCGCAACAGATCGAACGCCGGAATGCGCAAGGGATCGCGGTTCAGCCGCCAAAACAATTACGTCTGGTCAGGGCAATTGAGAAAGGGTTACCGCGCGATGCCTGATATATCCACAACGTGTGTATAAAAATAAAAAACCGTTGTCATTCAACACGCAAAAATTCGTCAAGCGATCGCCATAGCATTTTGAAACGATATCTTTTCTATATAAAACATAAGGATAGAAAAATAGCGTAAAAAGACCCGCTAAAAAAATGCGTGTCACAAAAAAATCCAGCCTGTGGATAACTCTGTTTACAACGATGCGCATCGCGCTGAAATACAGGACGTGCGATGTGAATAACGATAAGAATTAACGTGTCAGTGAGATGAGGTACGCCGCCCAGCCAACAGGGCTTTTCCTGACCCGGGAACGTACACAGGCCGCGGATTCTATACGATCGATCCCACCCTGACAACACTTGATCGCAGAAAACGCCGCACCTGCTGCGCAAACGTCCACGATCGCGGTTCACTGCCTTTTTCCATCCGGATCCTCATCCATACATGAAGGTAAACCAGGCGGCGAGCTAAAAGAGAATAGCGCAATTTTAAAAATACGCATGCTGTTCACCCGCAGGCCCGTACGTTACTCCTGATCCAACGCGATTGCTGCGTGGATGTCTGTACCATCGGCCTGCTCAAGCGCGTGGTAATAACGATACGTGTGCGCTTTGAAAGCCATAACAATATCGCGCTTTGCCCGTCCCGGCTGCCAGGACATATTGTACTGCCGGCGACAGACCGGGAAATCTATCGTCAGCAGAGCGATATCTGACGAAAACTCGCCCCAGCTTTTTTGTGGCAAAAAACCAATCCCCTCTCCTGCACCTATCAGCTTCGCCACCATGTCGCTGCCGTCGCACAAATAGCGATAGCTGGGCGTAAACCCCGCCTGCGCGCACAAGGCTTCTGTCTCTTCAATCCAGCTTGAGGTTTTATCAAGAGAAATAAAGGGCTCTGCGGCCACCTGCGCCAGGTGAATATGTTGTTGTACCGCCAGCGGATGATCAGCCGGGACGCCCAACAGGATATTCTCTGAGAATAACGGCAGTGACTCGCACTTATTGAGCGTGATGCTATCGGCGTGAATATAGAGATCGCAGTCATAAAGAAACTTCGACCTGACATAGTTTTTAATTATCTCGAAGCTGACCTCAGGGTGTTCCTGCCTGAAGCTTTTCATTAGCCCGATAAGATAGTTGTCGTGTGTGATATTGGTTTGCAGTCTGATGCAGGAAGGCGTTACCTGATTCAGGCGCTGTAACCGTCGGCTGCCGTCATCAATGGCACTAATGGCGGTTTGTGCATATTTCAGGAATTCCCGGCCATTATCATTAAGGCGGATTTGCCGACCGAGTCGCTGAAATAATGCTACGCCAAGCTCCTCTTCGAGCAGCGAAATGGCTTTGCTCAACGCGGGCTGGGCAATATGCAGCTTCTCTGCCGCTCTGGAAATGTGCTCAGTCTGCGCAACCGCGCAAAAATATTTTAGTCTCTGGATATTCACACATGGCTCCGGCTATCGCTCGACATCACAAGAGAATGGGCCGCGGGCGAATAATTATCCATCTGAAAATAAGACGGTAATATCTCCTTCACAGCGACCTGGCCGCTAGCCATTCATAACGTTTCAGGCATAAGACTCATGAAAAAGCGGTATTTTTAATCAACCTGCGCCCAGACATACACTCCTTTCAAATACCGTTGTTGAAAACCAAGGAATGAAATATGGACCGCAGTACCCTGAAACAATCGTTAAAAAACACGCTAAAAGAACTGACCTCGTATATTGGCGTCAGCGGCGCGGAGCAGGATGTGATACGCGCACTGGTAGAAAAGCTCACGCCCTATGCCGACACGGTTAATGTCACCACCCAGGGCAACCTTACTGCTGTGAAAAAAGGCAACCGCCCGGGCCCCACGGTGTTGATTGCCGCCCATGCCGATGAAATTGGCTTTGCCATTAAGCATATTTCCGACAGCGGTTTTCTCACTTTCGATAAAATTGGCGGCGTGCCGGATAACCTGCTGGTTGGGCGCAAGGTCTGGATTTCATCACGCAAAATTCCCGGCGTAATTGGCACCAAACCCGGCCACCTGCAAACGGCTGAAGAAGCGCGTCTGGTGCGCCCTGCTCGCGAGTTATATATCGATGTGGCCTGTGAATCGGCTGAGGAGGTTAAGGCGCTGGGTATTCGCGTTGGCGACCGGGCCGTCTTTGCCGATACGCTAACGGAAATGGGCAACGGGGACTACCTCGCAGGCCGCGCCATGGACAACCGCGCAGGCTGCGCCGTTATTTGTGAACTGCTCAGGCAGTGTGCAGCCGGTGATTTTGCCGGTACGCTGGTGGTGGGGGCCACCTGTCGCGAAGAGGTGGGTATGGTTGGCGCCGGGCCAATGGGGCATCACGTGAAGCCTGATTACGTTATCGCCGTTGATACCGCCCCTTCTGGCGACACTCCGGATCAGCCCGACAAATCGTTACTGCCCATTGCGCTGGGTAAAGGCCCGGCGGTGTTGCTGGCAGACGGCTGTGACAGTGCCCATCAGTACGGTATTTTCAGTAGCGTGCACCCGGCTATTCGCAAAGCCATCGAAAACCAGTCCAATGCTCTACAACTGCCGGTGCAGTGGCTGACGCTGGTGGGCTTTCTCTCCACTACCGATGCCTCTGTTTATGCTTACGCAGGCAACGGCATTCCTGAGGCGTCCTTCACCATTCCGCGGCGCTACTCGCACTCGCCCGTCGAGCTTTTAAATATCAACGACATGGTGAGCATGGTGGCCATTTTGAAAGGCATTGTTGAAACGGAAAACGACACTATCGACCTGAATTTTCTGGCGCACTAGCCGGGAAAATACACAGTAGAGATACAGGTTATGAATGGCTGAGCGCTATCTGGAAGAAAACGAAGAGGAGATTTGGAGCGGGAAACGAGACTCGAACTCGCGACCCCAACCTTGGCAAGGTTGTGCTCTACCAACTGAGCTATTCCCGCATATTTTGGCTTCTGTCTGCTGATGCAGGTCAGAAAACGACAGGCTGCGACGCGTAAAAATTGGAGCGGGAAACGAGACTCGAACTCGCGACCCCAACCTTGGCAAGGTTGTGCTCTACCAACTGAGCTATTCCCGCATATTTTGTTTCTGCCTGCCGGAGCAGTTCAGAAGCGTCACGCTGAAACGTTTTGAAAATCTGGAGCGGGAAACGAGACTCGAACTCGCGACCCCAACCTTGGCAAGGTTGTGCTCTACCAACTGAGCTATTCCCGCTCTGCATAGCGTTGCAATTTCTGCACCGGTACGGGAGGCGCATTATACGAGAATTCATTCGTGCCGCAAGGCATTTAGACACAATTTTTTGTGCTTCTTGCGCGACTGCTGATTTCTTCGACAGAATGTTGAATTTAGCAGCAGCCCGCGAACACGCGGGCTGCATCGTACTTTACAGCGCAATAAAGTGCTCGCGGTAGTAGGCAAGCTCGGCCACGGATTCACGAATATCATCCATTGCCTGGTGGGTGTTCTGCTTCTTAAAGCCCGGCAGAATTTCCGGTTTCCAGCGGCGCGCCAGCTCTTTAAGCGTGCTGACATCCAGATAGCGGTAATGGAAGTACGCTTCCAGTTCCGGCATGTACTTAAACAGGAAGCGGCGGTCCTGGCCTATGCTATTGCCACAGATAGGTGATTTACCCTGCGGCACCCACTTTTGCAGGAACGCAATGGTCGCAAGCTCCGCCGCGCGGTCGTCAAAAGGACTGGCCTTAACGCGCTCCACCAGCCCACTGCCGGTATGGGTGCGTACATTCCACTCGTCCATCAGCGCCAGTTGTTCAGCGGACTGATGTACTGCCATTACCGGCCCTTCTGCGAGAATATTCAGATTCTCATCGGTGACCAGTGTGGCAATCTCGATAATCTTATCGCGTTCGGGATCCAGCCCGGTCATTTCCAGATCGATCCAGATCAGGTTGTTTTCATTTCCACTCATGCGAATTTCCACCCATTTCACAACGGCCCCATCGTTGCTGATGGGTTATTTCATATAAAATAGCGTGTATCATAGAGGTTTTGTCTGTCCGGAGCGACCAGGAGCCAAAGCGATTGAGCAAAAACAGACTTTCGAAAGGCCAACAGCGGCGCGTAAACGCCAATCACGCGCGCAGGCTTAAACAGCCTGAAAAAGCCGATGTCGATGACAGCCTGTTCGGCGAACCGCAGGAAGGCACGGTAATTAGCCGCTTTGGCATGCACGCCGACGTGGAATCTGCCGACAGCGTGGTGCACCGCTGCAACATTCGGCGCACCATTCGTTCGCTGGTGACGGGCGACAGGGTGGTATGGCGTCCAGGCAAGCAGGCCGCAGAAGGCACGCTGGTTAAAGGCATTGTTGAAGCCGTTCATGAACGCCGTTCGGTGCTGACTCGCCCGGATTACTACGACGGCGTGAAGCCCATTGCCGCCAATATTGACCAGATTATTATCGTCTCGGCCATTTTGCCTGAGCTGTCGCTTAACATTATTGACCGCTATCTGGTCGCCTGCGAAACGCTGGGCGTTGAGCCGCTGATTGTGCTTAATAAAATTGATTTGCTGGATGACGACAGCCTGGCGTTCGTTGAACAGCAGATGGATATCTACCGCCGCATTGGCTACCGGGTGCTGATGGTCTCAAGCCACCGTCACGAAGGGCTTAAGCCGCTTGAAGAGGCGCTCACCGGGCGCATCAGTATTTTTGCCGGCCAGTCGGGGGTGGGTAAATCCAGCCTGCTGAACGCGCTGTTGGGTCTGGAAGAGGCGCAAATTGTGACAAACACAGTCTCAGATGCCTCGGGTCTTGGCCAGCACACGACTACGGCTGCACGCCTTTACCATTTCCCCGCTGGCGGCGATGTTATCGACTCACCAGGGGTGCGTGAGTTTGGGCTGTGGCACCTTGAGCCGGAACAAATCACCCACGGCTTTGTCGAATTTCATGACTATTTAGGCCATTGCAAATACCGCGACTGCCGCCACGATACCGACCCGGGCTGCGCCATTCGTGAGGCCGTTGAGCGTGGCGATATCGCACCCACGCGATTTGAAAATTATCATCGCATTCTGGAAAGCATGGCACAGGTTAAAGTGCGCAAAAATTTCTCTGAAACCGGCGACTGACGTATATTTTCACCTATACGCGCGCCTGATTTATCAACGCCCGGCGGCTGTGCTGTCGGGCCAGGACTGGCAACAATACTGGCCTGGAGGCTACCTTGTTAAATAATATCAAGCTTTCGCTTCAATACATTCTGCCCAAGCTGTGGCTCACTCGCCTGGCGGGCTGGGGTGCAAGTAAACGCGCCGGATGGCTGACGAAACTGGTTATCGACTTGTTTGTGAAAGTCTACAACGTCGATATGAAAGAGGCACAAAAGCCGGATACTGCCAGCTATCGCACCTTTAACGATTTCTTCGTGCGCCCACTGCGCGAAGACGTGCGCCCGGTGGATACTGACCCGTCCATTCTGGTGATGCCCGCAGACGGCGTTATCAGCCAGCTTGGCGCTATCGAGCAGGACAAAATCTTGCAGGCCAAAGGCCACAATTACACGCTGGAAGCACTGCTGGCCGGTAACTACCAGATGGCAGAAATGTTCCGCGACGGCTATTTCGCCACCACCTATCTCTCTCCGCGCGACTATCACCGCGTGCACATGCCGTGCAACGGTATCCTGCGTGAAATGATTTACGTGCCGGGGGATCTGTTCTCCGTGAACCATTTAACGGCGCAGAACGTACCAAACCTGTTTGCACGCAACGAACGCGTTATTTGCCTGTTCGACACTGAGTTTGGCCCGATGGCGCAAATTCTGGTGGGCGCGACCATTGTTGGCAGCATTGAAACCGTGTGGGCAGGAACCGTCACACCACCGCGTGAAGGCATTATCAAACGCTGGACCTGGCCTGCTGGCGAAAGCGAAGGCAGCGTTGCGCTGCTTAAAGGCCAGGAAATGGGCCGCTTCAAACTGGGTTCTACCGTTATCAACCTGTTTGCCCCTGGCAGCGTGAAACTGGTTGAGCACCTGCAAAGCCTTTCTGTCACCAAACTGGGTCAGCCGCTGGCGATGTCTGCCGAAGCGGCAAAGATTGCTGAAGCCACAAAGGCCGCTGAAGACGCTAAAGCTGCCGAAGCCGCAAAGGCCGCTGAAGACGCCAAAGCTGTCGCAGCCGCAAAGGCCGCTGAAGACGCCAAAGCTGCCGCAGCCGCAAAAGCCGCTGAAGACGCCAAAGCTGCCGAAGCCGCAAAAGCTGCTGAAGAGGCCAAAGCTGCCGCAGCCGCAAAAGCTGCTGAAGAGGCCAAAGCTGCCGAAGCCGCAAAGGCCGCTGAAGACGCTAAAGCTGTCGCAGCCGCAAAGGCCGCTGAAGACGCTAAAGCTGCCGAAGCCGCAAAGGCCGCTGAAGAGGCTAAAGCTTCCGAAGCCGCAAAGGCCGCTGAAGACGCCAAGGCTGTCGAAGCCGCAAAGGCCGCGCCAAAAGCAAAACCGGCTGGCGCTAAAGGCAGCGCCTCTGCACCTGCACAGGCTCCGGCGTCAGAGCAAGACAGCACAGGCAATGCTGCGCCAAAGAACAGCCAAACGGACAGTTAAGTAAGAACGACCAAAGGTAACGCGACGTGCGCCTGATATTGATGTTTCTGATGGCCATGAGCCTCAGTCTGGGGGCGCACGCCGCTTCCGTTCCGGATGCCAAACAAATTGCCCAGGAGCTGCAACAGGCCAAAGAGGCCAAAGACCAGCCAGGGCAGGCTGATATTGTCACCGCCCTTGAAGGGGCACTCAAATCGCTGGAAGAGCGCGAGTCTTCACTCGAACGCGCCACGCAGTACCAGCGAGTCATTGATAACTTTCAGCAGCTTTCCCAGACCCTGCGCCAGCAGCTCAGTAACCTGAGCGACACCCCGCGCCAGTACAGCGGCGCTCAAACCACCGACGCACTCAACCAGGAAATCCTGCAAATCAACAGCCAGTTGCTGGATAAAGGCCGTCAGGCCCAGCAGGAGCAGGAGCGCAACCGCGAGATCTCCGACTCACTCGGCCAGCTTCCGCAGCAGCAAACCGACGCCCGCCGCCAGCTTAACGAACTGGAACGCCGCATCGCCGCCCAACAGACGGCCAATACGCCGCTGGCGCAGGCGCAATTGCAGGCAAGCCAGGCTGACGCTGCGCGCCTGAAATCCCAGGTAGATGAATTCGAGCTTGCGCAGCTTTCAGCCAGCAACCGTCAGGAACTGGCACGCCTGCGCGCAGAACTGGCGCAAAAACAGGCCGGGCAACTCGATACCTACCTCCAGTCGCTGCGTAACCAGCTTAACACCCTGCGCCAGCGCGAAGCCGAAATGGCACTGGAAAGCACGGAAATGATGGCAGAGAACAGCGCTAACCTGCCGCCGGATATCGTGGCACAGTTTCGCGTTAACCGTGAGCTGTCTCAGGCACTCAACCAGCAGGCCCAGCGCATGGATTTGGTCGCTTCCCAGCAGCGCCAGGCGGCACGCCAGACCACACAGGTGCGCCAGGCGCTCAATACGCTGCGCGAACAGTCACAGTGGCTTGGTGTCTCCAACGTACTCGGCGAGGCGCTTCGCGCTCAGGTCGCCCGCCTGCCGGAAATGCCCAAACCTCAGCAACTGGATACCGAACTGGCGCAGCTGCGCGTGCAGCGCCTGGGTTATGAAGAGCGTCTGAGCAAACAAAACCAGTTACAGCAGGTGCGCCAGGCCGATGGCAGCGCGCTTACGCCCGAGCAAAGCCAAATTCTGCAAGCCCAGTTGCGCACCCAGCGCGAACTGCTGAACTCGCTGTTGCAGGGCGGCGACACGCTGACCCTCGAACTGACCAAACTGAAAGTCGCCAACGGCCAACTGGAAGACGCGCTTAAAGAAATTAACGAAGCCACGCACCGCTACCTGTTCTGGACCTCTGACGTCAGCCCCATCGGGCTCTCCTGGCCGCTGCAACTGGTGCAGGACCTGCGCCGTTTGCTCTCGCTCGACACCTTCAGCCAGCTTGGCAAGGCGGGCGTAATGATGGTCACCAGCCGCGATACACTGCTGCCGCTGTTTGGCGCGCTGTTGCTGGTTGGCTTTAGTATCAGTTCACGACGCCACTTCACCGCGTTCCTGGAACGCTGTAGCGCCAGAGTGGGTAAGGTGACGCAGGATCACTTCTGGCTAACGCTGCGCACGGTGTTCTGGTCCATTCTGGTCGCCTCGCCGCTGCCGGTCCTGTGGGCCACTCTCGGCCACGGCCTGCGTGAAGCCTGGCCTTATCCACTGGCCGTTGCCGTTGGCAGCGGCGTAACGGCAACGGTGCCGCTGCTGTGGGTGGTGATGATTTGCGCCACCCTCGCGCGTCCCAACGGTCTGTTTGTGGTGCATTTCGGCTGGCCGCGCGAGCAGGTAGCGCGCGCAATGCGTTATTACATTATGAGCATCGGCTTTGTGGTGCCGCTCATCATGGCGCTTATCATGTTTGATAACCTCAACGATCAGGAGTTTTCATCGTCGCTTGGGCGTTTATGCTTCCTGTTAATTTGTGGGGCGCTGGCGATCGTTACCCTGAGCCTTAAGCGCGCCGGGATCCCGCTTTACGTTGACGGCGCAGGCCACGGCGATAACCTGTTCAACCGCATCCTGTGGAACATGATGATCTGCGCACCGCTGATAGCCATGCTGGCTGCCGCCGTGGGCTATCTCGCCACCTCCAAAGCGCTGCTCGCAAGGCTTGAGACCTCGGTCGCCATCTGGTTCTTCCTGCTGGTGGTCTACCACATCATCCGCCGCTGGATGCTTATTCAGCGCCGCCGCCTGGCCTTCGATCGTGCAAAACAGCGACGCGCCGAAATGCTTGCCCAGCGCGCACGCGGTGAAGACGACGCGACGCATCAACACAGCGGCGAAGGCAGTAACGATATTGAAGAGCCGGTGGTGGATCTGGATGCTATCAGCGCCCAGTCGCTGCGCCTGGTGCGATCGATTTTGATGCTGATCGCACTGGTATCGGTGATTGTCCTGTGGTCGGAAATCCACTCTGCGTTTGCTTTCCTGGAAAATATCAAACTGTGGGATGTCACCTCCACCAGCCAGGGCGGCGAAAATATTATTGAGCCAATTACGCTTGGGGCCGTGCTGATTGCGATACTGGTATTCATCATCACCGCACAACTGGTACGCAATATGCCCGCGCTGCTGGAGCTTGCGCTGTTGCAGCACCTGAGCCTCACGCCCGGCACTGGCTACGCTATCACCACCATCACCAAATACGTGCTGATGCTGATTGGCGGCCTGATGGGCTTCTCGATGATCGGCATCGAATGGTCAAAATTGCAGTGGCTGGTTGCTGCACTCGGTGTCGGTCTGGGTTTCGGTCTACAGCAGATCTTCGCCAACTTTGTCTCTGGCCTGATAATCCTGTTTGAAAAACCGATCCGTATTGGCGATACCGTGACTATTCGCGATCTGACCGGCAGCGTAACCAAGATCAACACGCGTGCCACCACCATCAGCGACTGGGACCGTAAAGAAATCATCGTGCCGAACCAGGCCTTTATTACCGAGCAGTTCATCAACTGGTCGCTGTCGGACACCCTGACGCGCGTGGTACTCACCATACCGGCCCCGTCTGAAGCCAATAGTGAAGAAGTAACGCAACTGCTGTTAACCGCAGCCCGTCGCTGCTCCTACGTACTGGAAACGCCAACCCCGGAGGCGTTCCTGGTGGATTTGCAGCAGGGAATTCAGCTGTTTGAACTGCGTATCTACGCCGCTAAAATGGGCCATCGCATGCCGCTGCGCCATGAGCTACACCAGCTGATTCTGCAAGGCTTTCGCGAGCACGGCATCGATATGCCGTTCCCGCCGTTCCAGATGCGCCTTGAAGGGCCAGGCAAACCGAAAACCATCAGTTCCGCAGGCCGCAGGAGTACAGGCGGGCTGTAAACACGCCGGGCATCACTTCCCGCACGCAGGGCAAGCGCCTCATCAAAAAAGCCGGTCAGTGATACCACTGACCGGCTTTTTTATGTTGCCACCGCTCGTTGCCAATCACTGCACCGCGCCTGTTAAGCGCCCGAAAACGACAAAGCGAGTAGCACAACGAACTAAGGCATGCAAAGGCAAGCAGTCGGCGGGTAAGCAAGAATGGATAGCGCACCCTCAGATGAGTTAGCGCCATAAGGAAAGGAGAACTCAGCGCGCCTGCACGCAATGCATCAGGCGCGGTCGACGGTAAATGCCATCACCTCTTCCAGGCTTTCAGCACCCAGCGCCAGCATCACCAGCCTGTCAACGCCTAGCGCCACGCCGGAACAGTCCGGCAGGCCCGCTTCCAGCGCTGCCAGCAAATTCATATCAACCGGCTGCTGAGGCAGGCCGCGCGCGGCACGCTTGCGGTTATCCTGGTCAAAGCGCTGGCGCTGTTCGCGGGCATCGGTCAACTCATGGAAACCGTTCGCCAGTTCAATGCCTTTGAAATAGACCTCAAACCGCTCCGCTACGCGGTGATCTTCGGTGCTGATTTGCGCAAGCGATGCCTGGGTTGCCGGGAAGTGATACACAAAAGTCGGGCGCTCTTTGCCAATCTGCGGCTCTACGCCGGTCACAAACAGCAGTTGCAGCAGCGTATCGCGGTCTTCTTCGGTTTGCGCAATGTTGCCCACATCGAGTTTTGCCGCCACGTCACGCAGCTGCTCTTTGTCTGCCGACAGCGGGTCAATTTCCAGATAACGCAAAAACGCCTGCTGGTAGGAAAGCGTCTCTGCGGCTTCGCATTCCAGTACCTGCTGCAACAGATCGTCCACCTCATTCATCAAACGATACATGTCATAGCACGGGCGATACCACTCCAGCATGGTGAATTCAGGGTTGTGATGACGCCCCTTTTCTTCATTGCGAAAGCTGCGGCACAGCTGGAAAATCGGGCCGCTGCCCGCCGCCAGCAGGCGCTTCATGTGGTATTCGGGGCTGGTCATTAGCCACAGCGGCAGTCCCTGGCCGTAGCCTGGCGCCACAAGATGGGTTTCAAACGCCACCAGATGAACGTCGGTGACGGTAGCCTGGCTCATGCAGGGGGTTTCCACCTCAAGCACACCGCGCTCGGTAAAAAAGCGGCGTATTGCCGTCATTATCGCAGCACGTTTTAACAGTGTGGGGATGGAGGCGCTCGGCTGCCAGCTTGCCGTCTCGCTCATGGGTGACTCTCCAGAAAGCAACAAAGCGCAGCAGTCTACTCGCAACGCCTGGCGGAGACAAATTTTGCGCCGCCCTTTCTGTCAGCGGCAACGGAAGTGCTTTTTCGTGACCGAGTTCATCAAATTTTGTGATAAATCACATTCGATATCAGTAAAAAAATCGAACACATCAATTTTCGTTACCAGACACACGGTTATACTGCCATACCCATAAAGGAGCAGTGGAAAACCCTTATGCAATGGCTGTCGCCCGAAGAGTGGACTATACACTACATCATTCAGGCGAAAGTGCGGCAGTGCCAGGAATCATCAGGGTGGTAGCGGCAGGCGACCAGGCAGCGAATCGAACAACCGATTTAAATGCAGAGATCCGTGGTTGCACAACACGCCGAACAACGAATTCAGCTAACGCATCTGCGCCTGGAAGGAAGATGGAATACGCTTCTGGCCTGGATGGCGTTGCAAAACAACAAAAATATCTGGAGGAATGTCGTGCAAACCTTTCAAGCCGATATCGCCATTATAGGCGCCGGTGGTGCCGGGCTGCGAACCGCTATTGCGGCAGCCCAGGCAAACCCACAGGCTAAAATTGCGCTGATATCAAAAGTTTACCCAATGCGTAGCCACACTGTTGCCGCCGAGGGCGGCTCTGCCGCCGTTGCGCAGGATCACGACAGTTTTGAATATCATTTCCATGACACGGTTGCCGGTGGTGACTGGCTGTGTGAGCAGGATGTCGTGGATTACTTCGTGCACCACTGCCCGACCGAAATGACGCAGCTGGAGCAATGGGGTTGCCCGTGGAGTCGCCGCCCGGATGGCTCCGTCAACGTGCGCCGCTTCGGCGGGATGAAGATTGAACGCACCTGGTTTGCCGCTGATAAAACCGGCTTCCACATGCTGCACACCCTGTTCCAGACCTCTCTGCAATTCCCACAGATCCAACGCTTCGACGAGCATTTTGTCCTCGATATCCTCGAAGACGACGGTCAGGCGCGCGGTCTGGTCGCCATGAATATGATGGAAGGCACGCTGGTGCAGATTCGCGCCAACGCCGTGGTCATGGCCACCGGCGGCGCGGGCCGCGTCTATCGCTACAACACCAACGGCGGTATTGTGACCGGTGACGGCATGGGCATTGCACTCAGCCACGGCGTCCCGCTGCGTGATATGGAGTTTGTGCAGTATCACCCGACTGGCCTGCCAGGCTCAGGTATCCTGATGACCGAAGGCTGTCGCGGTGAAGGCGGTATTCTGGTCAACAAAGACGGCTACCGTTACCTGCAGGACTACGGTATGGGCCCGGAAACCCCGCTTGGCGAGCCGAAGAACAAATATATGGAACTCGGTCCGCGCGACAAAGTGTCGCAGGCTTTCTGGCATGAATGGCGCAAGGGCAACACCATTTCCACCCCGCGTGGCGATGTGGTCTACCTGGATCTGCGCCATCTCGGTGAGAAAAAACTGCTGGAGCGCCTGCCGTTTATCTGCGAACTGGCGAAAGCCTACGTCGGCGTTGATCCGGTGAAAGAGCCGATCCCGGTACGCCCGACCGCGCACTACACCATGGGCGGCATCGAAACCAACCAGCAGTGTGAAACCCGCATTCAGGGTCTGTTCGCCGTAGGCGAATGTTCCTCCGTGGGCCTGCACGGCGCAAACCGCCTGGGTTCCAACTCGCTGGCCGAACTGGTGGTATTTGGTCGCCTGGCAGGTGAGCAGGCTGTCGAGCGCGCACGTCAGGCAACAGAGGTCAACGACGCGGCGCTGAACGCGCAGGCGGCTGACGTTGAGCAGCGCCTGAAAGCGCTGGCACAGCAGGAAGGCAACGAGAACTGGGCGACAATCCGTGACGAAATGGGCCTGTCGATGGAAGAAGGCTGCGGCATTTACCGCACGCCGGAACTGATGCAGAAAACCGTGGATAAGCTTGCCGAACTGCAGGAGCGCTTCAAGCGCGTGCGCATCACCGACACCTCCAGCGTCTTTAACACCGACCTGCTGTATACCATTGAGCTGGGCCACGGTCTGAACGTTGCTGAATGTATGGCGCACTCGGCGCTGGCACGTAAAGAGTCGCGCGGCGCCCATCAGCGCCTGGACGAAGGCTGCACCGAACGTGACGACGTGAATTTCCTCAAACATACCCTCGCCTTCCGTGACCAGGACGGTACTACCCGTCTGGACTACAGCGATGTGAAGATTACCACCCTTGCGCCCGCCAAACGCGTTTACGGCGCGGAAGCCGAAGCGGCCGAGAAGAAGGAGACGGCGAATGGCTGAGATGCAGCAGTTGAAAGTTGAAATCGTACGCTATAACCCGGAGACCGACGACGCCCCGCACAGCGCCTTTTATCAGGTGCCGTGGGACGAACAGACGTCGCTGCTCGACGCGCTGGGCTATATCAAAGATAACCTCGCGCCGGATCTGAGCTACCGCTGGTCCTGCCGCATGGCTATCTGCGGCTCCTGCGGCATGATGGTCAACAATGTACCGAAGCTTGCCTGTAAAACCTTCCTGCGCGATTACCAGGATGGCATGAAGATTGAGGCGCTGGCCAACTTCCCGATCGAGCGCGATCTGGTGGTGGACATGACGCACTTCATCGAAAGTCTGGAAGCGATTAAACCGTATATCATCGGCAACCCGAGCACGCCGGATCAGGGCCCCAACACCCAGACCCCGGCGCAGATGGCGAAGTACCATCAGTTCTCTGGCTGCATCAACTGTGGCCTGTGCTACGCTGCCTGCCCGCAGTTTGGCCTGAACCCGGAGTTCATCGGCCCGGCCGCTATCACCCTTGCTCACCGCTATAACCAGGACAGCCGCGATCACGGCCAGAAGGCACGTATGGCGCAGCTTAACGGCCAGAATGGCGTGTGGAGCTGTACTTTCGTTGGCTTCTGCTCCGAAGTGTGTCCGAAGCACGTCGATCCGGCCGCTGCTATCCAGCAGGGTAAAGTGGAAAGTTCGAAAGATTTCCTGATCGCAACGTTGAAGCCACGCTAAGGAGTGCACAATGACGACAAAACGTAAACCGTATGTGCGGCCGATGCCGGCCAACTGGTGGCAGAAGCTGGGCTTTTACCGCTTCTATATGCTGCGTGAAGGCACCGCGCTGCCCGCAGTATGGTTCAGCATCGTGCTGATATTTGGCCTGTTCGCCCTGAAAAACGGTGCCGAGTCCTGGGCTGGGTTCGTGGGCTTTTTGCAAAACCCGGTGGTGGTTATCATCAACCTGATAGCGCTGGCAGCAGCACTGCTGCACACCAAAACCTGGTTTGAGCTGGCACCGAAGGCGGCCAATATCATCGTTAAAGATGAAAAAATGGGGCCAGAGCCGATTATTAAAGGGCTCTGGGGCGTCACGATTGTCGTGACGGTTGTTATTCTGCTTGTCGCCCTGTTCTGGTAAGGAGCCAACGTGATTAATCCAAACCCTAAACGTTCCGACGAGCCGGTATTCTGGGGCCTGTTTGGCGCAGGCGGCATGTGGAGCGCCATCATTGCGCCAGTTATCATTCTGCTGGTGGGCATTATGCTGCCGCTTGGGCTGTACCCGGGTGACGCGCTGAGTTTTGAGCGCGTGCTGGCGTTCTCCCAGAGCTGGATAGGCCGTCTGTTCATCTTCCTGATGATTGTTCTGCCGCTGTGGTGCGGGCTGCACCGTCTGCACCACGCCATGCACGACCTGAAAATCCACGTGCCGTCCGGCAAGTGGGTGTTCTACGGGCTGGCAAGCATCCTGACTATCATTACGCTTATCGGCGTTATCACTCTCTAAACTCAAAGGGCCGTAAAATTACGGCCCTTTTCTCTTAACACTCCCTCTCCAGGCTACACTTTCAGGACTTCATTGATAAGGAGTTCTTATGCGCTTTTGGACTTTTGCCGCCGCCGCAGCGGCCACCTGCCTGCTGGTTGCCTGTCGTACCCCCACGCCACCCAAAGACGTCACCGTCGTGAATAACTTTGACGCGAAACGCTATCTTGGCACCTGGTATGAAATTGCCCGACTGGATAACCGCTTTGAGAAAGGGCTGGAGCAGGTCACGGCTAACTACAGCCTCAAGGACAACGGTGATATTCGCGTCATCAATCGCGGCTACAGCCCTGAGCGCCAGCGCTGGAAAGAGAGCGAAGGAGTTGCGCGCTTTACCGGTTCGCCCACGCGAGCGGCGCTAAAAGTGTCATTCTTCGGCCCATTCTGGGGCGGCTATAACGTGATTGCGCTTGATGACGATTACCGGCACGCGCTGGTGTGCGGCCCTGACCGCAGCTGGCTGTGGATCCTGTCGCGCTCACCGGAGCTTGATGCCCAGACCCGCACCGAACTGGTACAGGAGGCCGCACGTCAGGGGTTTGATATCAGCCAGCTGCGCTGGGTGAAGCAAACGCCGCTTAGTGCGCGCTAACCTTAAGCCCGATAATACCCACCACAATCAGCGTCAGGCTTGCGATACGCATCAGGCTTGCGGATTCCCCCAGTAGCACAATACCGGCAACGGCCGCGCCCACTGCGCCAATGCCGGTCCATACGGCATAGGCCGTGCCCACTGGCAGCGTTTTCATCGCCCAGGCAAGCAGCGCCATGCTGACCACCATCGCTACAACGGTAATCACGCTCGGCACCAGGCGGCTAAAACCGTGGGTGTATTTCAGGCCAACGGCCCAGACTACTTCGAGTAAACCAGCAATAAGAAGGACTAACCAGGACATAACGGACTCCCGAAAGATGGGGCCGTCCCCGTTGTGAGATACGCCTGCGGGTCGTCCCACAGGGTCAGATAAGAGGCTTTATTCTGCCTTTGTGGGCAGTTTTTTCAAGGGTTTTTATTGCCGTGCAACCAGCGGTGCGGCGATACGCCACACCGCCAGTCTTTATTTATTGCTGTGCGCGGGTTGCGGCGCCAGAAATGGCGGAACCACCGCTGGAGATATCTTCGCCTACGCCGCGCGTGGTGTTACAGGCGGTGAGTACTGAAGACAGCACCAGCATTGAAAAGAACGCCGCAATTGTTTTCTTGACCATAATCTTTTCCTTTTATTGCCAATGTTAGTTATGTGAACATCCACATAAAGCATAGACAAAATTGCAGCAATCGCGCCGCCGGAAAGGTTTTTCAGACAGAAATTATAATCAGTCCACAGCGCGTTCAATAGCGTTGCCAAGACCGCGAATGTCCTGCCCCACACCGCGGGCGGTATTACAGCCGCTGAGCAATGCGCAGCTAATCACAAGAGCAAAAACAAAAGAGAGGGTGCGTATCATCATCCTTGCCTCTAAAACGCAAACGGCGCGGCACAAAGGCCACGCCGCGTATCCTTAAACGTGATTATTTCACGCGGGACACGTACTCGCCAGAGCGGGTATCTACTTTAATCACTTCGCCAATCTGCACGAACAGCGGAACCTTCACCACCGCGCCAGAGCTCAGCGTAGCCGGCTTGCCACCGGTACCAGCAGTATCACCTTTCAGGCCCGGATCGGTTTCAACCACTTCCAGCTCAACGAAGTTCGGCGGGGTGACGGCAATCGGGTTGCCGTTCCACAGGGTCACGATGCACTCAGCCTGCTCCAGCATCCACTTGTCGTTGTCGCCGATCGCTTTCGCGTCTGCGGCCAGCTGCTCGAAAGTTTCGTTGTTCATGAAGTGCCAGAACTCACCGTCGTTGTACAGGTAAGTCAGGTTCATATCCATTACGTCAGCGCCTTCGGCGGTGTCGGTGGATTTGAAGGTTTTCTCAAGACGTGAACCGGTCAGCAGACGACGCAGCTTAACGCGCGCAAAAGCCTGGCCTTTGCCTGGTTTTACGAACTCGCTGGACTCGACCGCGTACGGCTCGCCGTCCAACATGATTTTAAGACCGGAACGAAAATCGTTGCTAGAATAAGTCGCCATAAAGGCCCTCTGAAATATGTTAACTGGTAGCTAGCCAAAAAAATGGCAGACATTGTAACTCTAAACTCCCCCTCCAGAGAAGATTGGTTATCGCAACTTGCAGATGTAATCACCGATCCGGATGAACTTTTGCGTCTTTTAAATATAGATGCAGATGCCCATTTGCTCGCGGGCCGCGATGCACGGCGTCTTTTTGCCCTGCGCGTGCCGCGCGCCTTTGCTGCGCGCATAAAAAAAGGCGATCCCGACGATCCGCTGCTGCGCCAGGTGCTGACGGCGCAGGAGGAGTTTATCGCCGCCCCCGGTTTTACCACCGATCCACTGGAAGAACAGCAAAACGCGCTACCGGGGCTACTGCATAAATACCGCAACCGCGCGCTGCTGCTGGTGAAAGGCGGCTGTGCGGTGAACTGCCGCTACTGTTTTCGCCGCCACTTTCCGTATGCAGAAAACCAGGGCAACCGCCGCAACTGGCAGGCGGCCATTGACTATATCGCCGCCCATCCTGAATTAGATGAAATCATCTTCTCCGGCGGTGACCCGCTAATGGCAAAAGACCATGAACTGGACTGGCTGATTGGCGCGCTGGAGGCCATCCCGCACCTTAAGCGGCTGCGCATTCACAGCCGCCTGCCAGTTGTTATCCCGGCGCGCATTACCGACACGCTGGTAGCGCGCCTGGCGCGCTCGCGCTTTCAGGTGCTGCTGGTCAACCACATCAACCACGCCAATGAAATTGATGATGCCTTTCGCGCTGCCATGCAGCGCCTTAAGCATGCAGGCGTAACGCTCCTGAACCAGAGCGTGCTGCTGCGCGGCGTTAACGACAGCGCACCCACGCTGGCGACCCTGAGCAATGCGCTGTTTGATGCGGGGATTCAGCCCTATTACCTGCACGTGCTCGATAAGGTGCAGGGCGCGGCACACTTTATGGTTAATGATGACGAAGCACGCCAGATAGTGCGCGAGCTGATGACGCTGGTGTCTGGCTACATGGTGCCTAAGCTCACCCGTGAAATCGGCGGTGAACCGAGCAAAACGCTGCTGGATTTAGGTCTGCGTCAGGCGTAATCCCACCCGCGCCGCTATTAATTACTTTCCCGCTGGGTCGACGCTACGTTGACCCTTATTTGTCGGCGAACATTAATTAACAATAAATAAGAAAAAACGCTACTCCCTTAGTGTTAATTTAATCCTCAAAAAGGATTAACTCGCTACCCCCTTCCCCTCGCACAATCATCAATAATTAAGTACATCCTGATTCTTAAAGAAATTATCAATATCCACTTCGGAGCCATTATATGAGCACTCGCCCCTGCTCCCATTAAAATAAAATCTGGAAACAAGGAATCATATGTGTATACTTGCCCCCCCTGAAAAAGCCACTATGACAAGGACGTTAGGCCATGCCCAGTACGGGAAGAATACTCTTTATATTATTAAAGCGGCACCAAACAATATTCTGGAATCTAGCCGCCTTCTCAGCGATTATCAACCTTCTTGCGCTGGCACCCAGCATATATATGCTGCAAATATACGACCGAGCCTTGCAATCCCGTAACGAAATAACGCTATTGATGCTCACCCTGATTATTATTATAATCCTCTCCATTACGGCGTTACTGGAATATATACGCAGTATGGTGGCCATTCAGGTCAGTAAAAGCATTGATGACGACCTTAGCGAAAAAGTATTTAAAGCAGAATTCTCCTCACGACGACAGCATAGCCAGGGGGACCCGGGACAAAGTCTCAATGATGTCACCCTGCTGCGCCAGTTTTTCACCGGTAATGGCCTTTTCGCCTTCTTTGATGCTCCCTGGTTTCCCGTTTATATTTGCGTCATCTTCCTTTTCAATCCCTGGCTTGGATTATTTGCACTGACCGGCGCGGCGGTATTAATTGCCCTGGCATTGTTAAACGAAAAAATCTCGCACTCTCCTCTCGATAAAGCGACCACCTCAGCGCGAATGGCTCACTGGCTGGCCAGCTCCCAACTGCGACAGGCGGGCGTCATTGAGTCCATGGGCATGTTTCGCCCCCTGCAACAGCGCTGGAAACATGCACAGCACACCTTTATCGGCTATCAGCACCAGGCCAGCGAACGCAGTGCTGCAATCGCAAGCGCTACCCGCTTTATCCGCCTGTCTTTACAGTCGCTGATTCTGGGACTGGGCGCCTGGTTGACTCTTCGCGGTCAGCTTACGCCCGGCATGATGATTGCGGGTTCGGTACTGCTGGCGCGTGCGCTGTCGCCGATAGAACAAATTATCGGTACCTGGAAACAGTGGAAAGGCGTGCAGGGAGCACTACACAGAACGGATGCCCTGCTCAGCCGCTTCCCGTCAACTGAGCCAGGTATCTCACTACCGCCGCCTCAGGGCCAGCTTTCGGTTAACGCTATCAGCGCTTTTGTGCCAGGCAGCACCGACAGGCCGCTAATCGGCCAGGTTTCGTTTAACCTCAGCGCTGGCGAAATGCTGGGCGTCGTCGGGGCGAGTGGTTCAGGCAAGAGCTCGCTTGCGCGGTTGATTTTAGGTATCTGACCTTTGAGCGAAGGCGTCGTGCGCCTGGACAACGCCGATATTCGCCAGTGGCCCAAAGAGGAGCTTGGCCCGTGGATTGGCTGGTTGCCTCAGGAGTGTGGGCTGTTGGCCGGCACCATTGCAGAAAATATTGCTCGTTTTCATCAGCCGGACGCCGAAAGCGTGATTGCCGCGGCGAGGCTTGCCGGCGTGCATGACATGATTCTTCATCTGCCCAACGGCTATGACACCGTTATCGGTGATGAAGGCGCCGGTCTTTCAGGCGGCCAAAAACAGCGCATTGCACTGGCCCGGGCGCTGTACGGCACCCCAAAACTCCTGGTGCTGGATGAACCAGACGCCAGCCTGGACGACGCCGCGTTGGTCGCGCTAATGAAAACGCTGCGTGAACTTAAACAGCGTAAAACCACCGTCATATTGATTACACACCGTAAAAATCTGCTGCCGCTGACCGACAAACTGCTGGTGATGGCTAAAGGCAAGCTGGCGCAATGTGGGCCAACCCGGCAGGTGCTCGCCGCAGCCATGCAAGCCAAACCGCCTTCACCGGCACATACGCAAAAAAAAGAAAACAGCCGCACACAAGCCGAGCCGGTTCTCCCAACGTAATTCAAAACCTGACCACTTTAAGGAGCAAGGATGCTAACCCCACAGGAAAGTTCTGTCCAAAACCTGCCCGGCCTACGCCGTGAAGATCGCTATATTCGTCTGGGGTGGGTCGTTATCGCCGTGGGTCTGCTCAGTTTTTTGCTCTGGGCCGGACTCGCCCCGCTGGACAAAGGCGTCCCCGCGCAGGGCACGGTCATTGTCTCAGGCAAACGGAAACAGGTACAGGCGCCCACAGGCGGCGTGGTGGCAGAGATTCTGGTGCGCGAAGGTGACCGTGTTCAGGCCGGCGAACCGCTTCTGAGAATGAACAGTGTGGCGGCTAAAGCCAAATATGAGCGGCTGCGCACCAGCTATATCAACGCCCTGGCAAGCGAGGCCCGACTGGCCGCCGAGCGCGACGGTGCGGCCACAATTGCTTTCCCTGAGGAACTGGCAAGCAAAGCGTTTTTGCAGGAAGCCCCGCAGTCGATGGCGCTACAGCGTGAACTTTTTGCCGCCCGTGCTCAGGCGCTGCATAACCAGGTCGCCGCCAACGAACAGACCATTGCCGGGATTGCACTGCAGCTACAGGGGCTAACTACTTCTCTGGTACAAAAACAGCACGTCAGCGCCAGCTTGCGCAGCCAGGTGGCAAGCATGCGTCCTCTTGTTCAGGAGGGCTTTCTCCCACGTAACCGCTTTCTGGAAATTGAGCGTCAGCTAAACGACGTGCAAAGCCAGATTGCTGAAATGAACGGTGAAATTGGCCGGGCGCAAAAGCAGCAACTGGAGCTGCGAGAGCGCATCAAGCAGCTTAAGACCGATTATCAGCAGGAGGTCAAAAGCCAGCTGGCGCAAACCCAGAACGAACTGAGCAACTATCGCAGCGAGCTACACACCGCAGAGTTTGAACTACAGCACACCACGCTTTTTGCCCCCGCCCAGGGCCGTGTCATGTCGCTGGCGGTGTTTAACCCGGGCAGCGTCGTCAGCCCCGGCGAGCTGTTGATGGAGGTGGTTCCCATTAATGCACCGCTGGTAGTAGAGGCCCGCCTGCCGTCACACCTTATCGACAAGGTTCATACGGGGCTGCCGGTCAACATGATGTTTACCGCCTTTAACCAGAATAAAACACCCACCATCGCAGGCGAAGTCACTCTCGTTGCGGCGGATCTGATGACCGATAAAGCAAGCGGCCAGTCCTGGTATCAGGTTCAGATCTCCGTTACAGACGAAGGTCACGCGCAACTTGCTGACAACATTATTCGCCCGGGCATGCCGGTAGAAGTGTTGATTCGTACCGGTTCACGCACCCTGCTCAATTATCTGTTTAAACCGGTTCTGGACAGAACCGCAACCGCCTTCACGGAGGAATAAATCATGCGCTGGCTATTTACGCTGTCGCTCGGCGTGACGTTTGCCGCCTGCGTTTTGCTCCCGGCACACGCCCAGTCTGTGGGACTCAAGGAGCTTTATGCGATGGCGCTGGAACAAGATCCCGCCTGGCGCGCGGCACAAAAAGAATGGCAGGCTGAAAACGAGCAAACAAAGAGTGCGCGCTCAGGGCTGCTGCCGGACATCAGAGTTAGCTATCAAAATATGCCTTACAACAACCAGGCGTGGTCCGGCCCGCAAACCTCAGGTACGCAGACTAAACGGATGTCGCAGACGCGCCACTATCAAAGCCACAACGGCTCGCTGATGGTAACCCAGCCGTTGTTCGATTACGGTGCGTGGTCACGTTACCAGGCCGCCGTGGCGAGCGGCGTCATGGCAGACGAACGGCTGCGCGATCAATCTATGGCGCTGGCGGTGCGTATGATTAACAACTATCTGGACCTTGGCTTCGCGCAGCAGAAAATCATGATGGCGCAGTCGCAGCAAAAAGCGCTGAGTGAACACTACCGGCTCAACCAACGTCTGCTGGCGGCAGGAGAAGGCACGCGCACCGAAGTGCTGGAGACAGAAGCACGTTTGCGCCTGGCTGAAACAGAAATGATTGGCTTTCAGGACGAGCTGGAAGACGCGCGCCGTGAACTGGCTGCCATTGTTGGCCATCCACTGGACAACCTGGCGCTACTCAAAACCCAGGTGGCGGAGAACTTCACTCCCATACCGCTGCATCCCACGCGCTTTGAAGCGTGGCAAAAATTTGCCCTTGGTCACAACGCCACACTGGGGCAGGCGCGCCAGCAGGTATCCAAAGCCCGCCATGAGCTGGAGGTACAGCGCGCCGAGTTTATGCCGGTTATCAATCTGTATGCCGCACGTGCGATAAGTGAGTCCGCAACCGACACAACCATTGGTCAAAAATACGATACCACTAGCGCAGGTGTTCAGGTCAGCGTCCCGCTATACTCCGGGGGGCGCTCAAGCGCAGCCTGGCGGGCTGCAAACGCCCGCTATGGCCAGAGTCAGTATCAGATGGAAGAGAAAACCCGCACCGCGCTGAACGCACTGCATAAAGCCTTTGTCCAGTGCAGCAATATTCAGGGACGGCTGCGCGCCCATACGCTGGTGGTCACCTCCGCACAACTCCAGCTCACCGCCACTCGAAAAGGCGTCACCGCTGGCCAGCGGGTCAATCTTGATGTGCTTAATGCCGAACAGCAGTTATATAGCGCACGCCAGCAGCTGCTGGCAGAAAAATACACTTATATACGCGCGTGGATAACGCTGCAATATCAATCGGGAAAATTAACCATGGAGGAAATAACCCAAATCGATAACTACTTTAATTCGTCATTTTAATCAATAAATACTTGCCCATTTAACACTGCGGCTAACTACACTTACCTATAAGGAAATAACATAATGGGGATGTTCGACTATCGGGACTTTGATACTAACGCGTTAATCAATAACGTTCAGGTAATCAATTATTTTATGTATGAACAGATGGGTTTGACAGGTGAAATGGACAGTACCCCTGAAACCTATAATTCGGATGGCGCCTGGCGGCAACTGGCACCGGAAGACTTTAATTATTCCGGTTCAGGATATGATGCCTTTGACCAATCCTATCACGGAGAAGCCTGGCTGAACTGGGGAGTACAAGTTAGCGTATTGGGCAAATATGACGGGGAAGGAAATATGTCGTCCCTGGGTCTGTCATTCTGGGGAACAGGCGGTAACCCGGACGCGCAAAACAGCTTCTGGAATATGCTCAGTGACGTACTGTCTTACGGGCTGGATATCCTTGGCCCGGCGGATACCATCCATAATTATGTTTATAATGCCCTCAATGGTTTGTTAACCGACATCGTTAATTTTGCCACCGAACACGGCCTGACGGGCAAGGATGTAATTATTAGCGGTCACAGCCAGGGCGGACTCTGTGTCAATGCGATGGCATCTGCCTCCGCGCTGGGAAAATGGGACGGTTTCTTTGAAGACTCAGCCTATGTCGCGCTGGCGTCTCCTACGCAAAATAATCTTGATGATAAAGTGCTAAATATCGGTCTGGAGAACGACCCGGTATTTCGCGTGGTGGAAAATGATAACCTGACATGGGAATCCGCGTTTATCCATGATAAACCGCTGGCCACCTGTACCAACAATATTGCTGTTTTCAACGATCACTATGTTCAAAATGATTTCTTTAGCATTTTGAACATTACCCACTGGGCAAGTGGCCACGGTCCGGTCTGGTATGAGAAAGCGATAAACGGCATTGTTAACTCCGCGTTTTATAGCGCGACCAACCTCAACTCCACCGTTATCGTGGCTGGCCTGTCGGATGAACTGCGTACCACGACCTGGGTTGAAGACCTCAATCACTATGCTCGCGAACACAGCGGCCCTACTTTTATTCTAGGTTCTGATGAGGATGATTTAATCCAGGGCGGCAGCGGTATCGACTACCTGGAAGGCAACGCCGGCAACGACACCTTTCGCGATGCCGGGGGCTATAACCTCATCTTCGGCGGCGAAGGCACCGATACCTTTGATACTCAAACCCATTTTGATTACTGGTCCTGGACCAGCGATAGCTGGGGAAACCTCTGGACGCGCGACCAGGAAGGCAACGTCTCCATCCTCAAGGACGTTGAGGCTATCAAAGGCGGTTACAGCGGCTGGTTCGGATTGGGATGGTACGAGGTGAACGGTACGGTGACGCACAACGGCATCGAATTCACGTGGGAAAACCACAGCGGTTTCAAAAGCTGGGATGCCACATCACAGGCGACTATCAACAGCGACTCGCTGGTCGTTGCCAGCGAAGCAGCACCAGGGCAGAGCGGTTTTCTCTTTGGCTACTTTGGCAACGACACGCTGGCAGGCACGGCAAGCGATGAGACCTTTGACGCCGGCCAGGGCAACGACACCATTATTACCGGCGGCGGCAAGGATATCATCATGATGACCGGTGAGAGCTTTGGTCATGACACGATATATAATTTTGGCACCGACGATAAACTGGTGTTCCTGGCAAACTCGCTGATTGAGGACGAGAGCAGTCTGGAGCAATTTATCTCCGTTTGCAGTAATGACCTGCTGATTCAGTTCAACGACGAGAGCAGCGTCACCCTGGTGGGCTGTGCATCACTCGGGCTGGACAGCCACCAGTTGATTGCCGCCTGACGGCCTTTTTCTGTGATACTGTAAAAAAATGCCGCGCTGTTAAGCCGCGGCATTTTTAGCAAAACAGCGGTCAAGCCTTACGGGCACTTATACACCTGGCCTACCATCTGGCTTGCGGTTGGCACAAAGCTTGAAAGCAGGTTCTGCGACGGGCTGCTGACGCCATAAATCACGTTACCGCCCATTGCTGCCGCCTGGTTACGCAGGGCGTTTGCCGCGCCGCGCATTGAACCACCGGTTTCGCCATTCTGGCCTGCAAACCAGTTGCTTTGCTCACCGGTTGCTTGTCCCAGCAGCGTACACTCTTTGCCGGGCTGTTCTTCGACAAAGCGGACACTCTGCCCCCCTGCCGTCAGCTGGTTGCTGTTGCTACACCCTGCCAGCAGCAGCACGGCCGCAACCATTCCTGCTGAAAATTTTACGCGCATGTTATTCCTCTTATCACAGACTACGCCCCAGACAATACGACCTTATACCATGCTGCACCGCACAATTATACACGCGTTCTGTCAGAGACTTAGCCCATCTGTCATTTATCACAAGTACGTAATAAGGCTGCAAAAGCAGCGCACTCCACCACATGCCTGGGTACAAATGCACCGCAAGCCCTGTAAAACCTCACGCACGCGTGCATAAAAAAACCCCGGCCAACAGGCCAGGGTTTTTCGGGTGTAGCGGATATCCACTGAGGGATATCCAGGCGATTACATCATACCGCCCATGCCACCCATGCCGCCCATACCACCAGCAGCGCCTAAATCGGCTTTGTCATCTTTCGGCAGGTCAGTCACCATGCATTCGGTGGTGATCATCAGACCGGCAACAGAAGACGCGTACTGCAGAGCAGAACGGGTTACTTTGGTCGGATCCAGAATACCGAAGTCGATCATGTTGCCGTACTCTTCGGTCGCCGCGTTGTAACCGTAGTTACCGTCGCCTGCTTTCACATTGTTAGCGATAACAGACGGCTCTTCACCGGCGTTAGAGACGATCTGACGCAGCGGAGCTTCCATTGCGCGCATCGCCACTTTGATGCCCACGTTCTGGTCTTCGTTCTGACCTTTCAGGTTGGCAATCTTCGCGGCTACTCGCACCAGCGCCACACCGCCGCCTGCAACCACGCCTTCTTCTACCGCAGCACGGGTCGCGTGCAGGGCATCTTCAACGCGTGCTTTCTTCTCTTTCATTTCAACTTCAGTTGCCGCGCCAACTTTGATAACGGCAACGCCGCCTGCCAGTTTAGCTACGCGCTCCTGCAGTTTTTCACGGTCGTAATCAGAAGTCGCCTCTTCAATCTGCTGGCGAATCTGCGTCACACGGCCCTGAATGGTGGCTTCTTCACCCACGCCATCGATGATGGTGGTGGTGTCTTTGTTGATAACCACACGTTTAGCCTGGCCCAGGTCTTCCAGGGTCGCTTTTTCCAGCTCCATACCGATCTCTTCAGAGATAACGGTACCGCCAGTCAGCACCGCGATGTCCTGCAGCATCGCTTTACGACGGTCGCCAAAGCCCGGTGCTTTCACCGCAGCGACTTTCACGATGCCGCGCATGGTGTTGACCACCAGCGTTGCCAGCGCTTCGCCTTCTACGTCTTCAGCGACGATCAGAAGCGGCTTACCGGCTTTCGCAACGGCTTCCAGCAGCGGCAGCAGTTCGCGGATGTTAGATACTTTTTTGTCAGCCAGCAGAATGAACGGGCTTTCAAGCTCAACAGCACCGGTTTCCGGCTTGTTGATGAAGTATGGAGACAAGTAGCCACGGTCGAACTGCATACCTTCAACCACGTCCAGCTCGTCCTGCAGGCCGGTGCCTTCTTCTACGGTGATAACGCCTTCTTTGCCCACTTTCTCCATCGCTTCAGCGATGAGTTTGCCCACGGTTTCGTCGGAGTTAGCAGAGATGGTGCCTACCTGAGCAATCGCTTTAGAGTCAGAGCACGGTACAGACAGCGCTTTCAGCTCTTCTACAGCGGCGATAACGGCTTTGTCGATACCGCGCTTGAGATCCATCGGGTTCATACCCGCAGCCACGGCTTTCAGGCCTTCGTTAACGATAGCCTGCGCCAGTACGGTTGCGGTGGTGGTGCCGTCGCCTGCTGCGTCGTTCGCTTTAGAGGCCACTTCTTTAACCATCTGCGCGCCCATGTTTTCGAACTTGTCTTCCAGTTCGATTTCGCGTGCTACGGAAACGCCGTCTTTGGTGATGGTCGGTGCGCCGAAGGATTTATCCAGCACCACGTTGCGGCCTTTCGGGCCGAGGGTTACTTTTACTGCATCTGCCAGTACGTTAACGCCGCGCAGCATTTTCACACGAGCGTCGTTACCGAATTTTACGTCTTTAGCTGCCATTGGTTATATTCCTTAAATTCGTATGTTCAGTGTCGTTCGCGGATTACGCTTCAACAATTGCCAGAATGTCGGACTCGGACATGATCAGCACTTCTTCATTGTCGATCTTCTCAGCTTTCACGCCGTAGCCATCGTTGAAAATCACGATATCACCAACTTTTACGTCCAGCGGCTGCACAGTCCCGTTTTCCAGGATACGGCCCTTACCGACAGCGATGATTTCGCCACGCGTTGATTTTGTCGCCGCTGAGCCGGTCAGAACGATGCCGCCTGCGGATTTCGTTTCAACTTCTTTACGTTTGACGATCACACGATCATGTAACGGACGAATACTCATTGATAGCTCTCCTTTGAAGAAGTTTTTATCAGTTATGGGTGACGCCGGTCCGCAATCGGTTTTCCGGCTGGTGCTCAGAAAGATGGGGGTGGCGTTTGTCCCCTTCAAGGGGGGGATCAAAAAAAATTTCGAAAAAATTGCGGGCGGGCAGAAGAAATAAACCCCGAAAAAACCAAGGGAAAGGCAGCGACCTTGCAGGCCAGCAGGCTGTGATACTATCGTTTTCTCTACAAATAGCAGGGCAGCGTCATGAGCGGACTAAAACAAGAGCTGGGATTAGCTCAGGGAGTCGGTTTACTTTCAACTTCATTGCTGGGCACCGGCGTCTTTGCTGTACCGGCCCTGGCCGCATTGGCCGCCGGAAACGACAGCCTGTGGGCGTGGCCCATTCTGATTGTGCTGGTCTTTCCCATCGCCATCGTATTTGCCATTCTGGGCCGCCATTACCCCAGCGCAGGTGGCGTCGTGCATTTTGTCGAGTTGGCCTTTGGCCCGCGCCTGGCCCGGGTGACCGGGTGGTTATTTCTTTCTGTGATTCCGGTGGGGCTGCCCGCAGCCCTGCATATCGCCTCGGGGTTTGGGCAGGCGCTGTTCGGCTGGCACGACGAGCAACTGTTAGCCGCAGAACTCGGGACGCTCGCCATTGTCTGGTGGCTGGGTACACGCGGCGCCCGCTCCAGCGCGAACCTACAAACGGGTGTTGCCATACTTATTGTTGCCCTGATTGCGGCAATCTGGTGGTTTGGCACGCTTTCGCTACGTGACATTCCCTTCCCGCCGCTCAACGCGCTGTCGCCTGAGCGGCTTTTTTCCGCGCTCTCGGTCATGTTCTGGTGTTTTGTTGGCCTGGAGGCCTTTGCCCATCTGGCATCAGAGTTTCGCTCACCTGAGCGCGATTTTCCTCGTGCGCTGCTGATTGGCCTTCTGCTTGCCGGTACGGTGTACTGGGGCTGCACGGTGGTTGTACTGCACTTCAATGCTTACGGGGAAGGGCTTGCGGCGGCGGCCTCGCTGCCGGGCATCATTGTGGAACTGTTTGGCGTAAAAGCGCTGTGGATTGCCTGCATCATTGGCTACCTGGCCTGCTTCGCCAGCCTCAACATCTACATTCAAAGTTTTGCCCGGCTGGTCTGGGCCCAGGCGCAAAGCCGTCCACAAAGCCGCTTTGCCCGGCTGTCAACACGACGGTTACCGGTCAATGCGTTGAATGCGGTGCTGGCCTGCTGCGTACTGAGCTCACTGTGCATTCACATGCTCGCCATCAATCTGGATGCGCTTATCGTTTACGCCAATGGCATCTTTATTATGGTTTATCTGCTGTGCATGCTGGCGGGATGCCGTTTACTGAAGGGCTACTCTCGGTTACTGGCCGCGTTTGGGGGTGTGTTGTGCCTGCTGTTACTGGCCATGGTGGGTTACAAAAGTCTGTATGCCATTATTATGCTGGCGGCTTTTTGGCTTTTCCTACCTGAAAGGCGCAGCGCGTAACCCGCGCTGCCCGGTAGCTTACTCAGCGGTCGTCTTTGTTCTCAAGGCGGGAGCGCTCATCGTCTTTGCGCTGAAACTCGCCGTCAAACGTGTTGCCCCGATCGTTGCCAAAACCGCCACTAAACCCCCCCGGCGCGCGGGTGAAATGCAGGTGCGGCAGCAGACGCAGCGTCAACAGTTTTTGTACCGGCGGCAGCAGGAACAGCAGGCCGAGGAAGTCGGTGAAAAAACCTGGCAAAATAAGCAGAACACCGGCAATCACAATGGAGATGCTCTTAATCATCTCCTTCGCCGGGCTTTCGCCAGATTCAATCTTCTGCTGCATGGCAATAAAGTTGCGCAGCCCCTGGTTGCGCACCAGCGACATCCCCAGAATGGACGTAAAAATCACCAGCACCAGCGTCAGCAGCACGCCGAACACATGCGCAACCTGAATAAAGATAGAAATCTCAATATAAACATAGAGAAAAATAGCGAGAAGAGGGATCCAGCGCACCAGCAGCTCCAGGTTGTCAG
Source organism: Enterobacteriaceae bacterium 4M9 (assembly GCA_010092695.1). Lineage (GTDB taxonomy): Bacteria > Pseudomonadota > Gammaproteobacteria > Enterobacterales > Enterobacteriaceae > Tenebrionibacter. The sequence continues at coordinate 4,416,786 of JAADJJ010000001.1, forward strand.
GCGGTCGCCACGGCGAGCGCAAATAATGTCGGTTTGCTATATAGCATGACTCAGAAGTGGTGACGTTGCTGCGAAAAATCAAGCCCTGACAGCCTAACTCTTTCGGGTTAAATCTCCAGTCAGTGACCTACATCACATATTAGTGATTCTGATGAGAGAAGCGGGATAATAAGTGATCCAGATTACTGCTTTTCATTGCCATCAGAATATGATCACAAAAAACGGGCCTGTCATGACCATAATCATCGGCCCAATCGCCGCACAACCGCATATACTTTGTGCACACTGGTATTATTTTCGGCAGCTTTGAATAAGAAGGTCCACATGTTAAATAACATTCGTATCGAAGAAGATTTGTTGGGTACCCGAGAAGTACCGGCGGACGCTTACTACGGTATCCATACTCTGCGAGCGATTGAAAACTTCTATATCAGTAACAACAAAATCAGTGACATCCCCGAATTTGTTCGCGGCATGGTGATGGTCAAAAAGGCTGTTGCGATGGCGAACCTCGAACTGCAAACCATCCCACGCAGCATTGCCAACGCCATCATCGCAGCTTGTGATGAAGTGCTTAACAACGGCAAATGCATGGACCAGTTCCCGGTGGACGTTTACCAGGGCGGCGCAGGCACCTCGGTGAACATGAACACCAACGAAGTGCTGGCGAACATCGGTCTTGAACTGATGGGCCACCAGAAAGGCGAGTACCAGTTCCTCAACCCGAACGATCACGTTAATAAGTGCCAGTCCACTAACGACGCCTACCCGACCGGTTTTCGCATCGCGGTGTATGCCTCCATCATTAAACTGGTGGACGCTATCGGCCAGCTGAGCGAAGGTTTCGGGCGCAAGGCGGCTGAATTCGACAACATCCTGAAAATGGGCCGCACCCAGCTTCAGGACGCCGTACCAATGACGCTGGGCCAGGAATTCCACGCGTTTCGCGTACTGCTTAACGAAGAAACCAAAAACCTGATGCGCACCGCCGAACTGCTGCTTGAGGTTAACCTTGGCGCGACCGCCATCGGCACCCGCCTGAACACGCCAGACGGCTACCAGCAGCTGGCCGTTGCCAAGCTGGCAGAAGTCAGCAACCTGCCGGTGGTTCCGGCAGAAGACCTGATTGAAGCGACCTCCGACTGCGGCGCTTACGTGATGGTACACAGCTCGCTCAAGCGCCTGGCTGTGAAGATGTCAAAAATCTGTAATGACCTGCGCCTGCTGTCTTCTGGCCCGCGCGCCGGTCTGAACGAAATCAACCTGCCGGAACTGCAGGCGGGTTCGTCCATCATGCCAGCCAAAGTTAACCCGGTAGTGCCGGAAGTGGTAAACCAGGTGTGCTTTAAAGTTATCGGTAACGACACCACCGTCACCATGGCGTCCGAAGCAGGCCAGTTGCAGCTGAACGTTATGGAGCCGGTTATTGGCCAGGCATTGTTTGAATCTATCCATATTCTGACCAACGCCTGCTACAATCTGCTGGAGAAAACCGTTAACGGCATTACGGCGAACAAAGACGTGTGCGAAAGCTATGTGTACAACTCCATCGGCATCGTCACCTATCTGAACCCGTTCATTGGCCACCACAACGGCGATATCGTGGGTAAAATCTGTGCCGAAACCGGCAAGAGCGTGCGCGAAGTGGTGCTTGAGCGCGGCCTGCTGACAGAAGCCGAACTGGACGACATTTTCTCTGTCGACAACCTGCGCCACCCGGCCTATAAAGCAAAACGTTATACCGATGAAAGCGAACAATAAGTTACACACCGAATAACGCCAAAGGCACGTCCACTGTGACGTGCCTTTTTTATTGCATGCGGATACGAATCTTCAACATTTCATTTTCAACTTAAACATTTTAAAAACTAAGGATAACAACTATGTTTGGTGCAGAGCTTGTCGTCGTTCTGTTGGCTATCTACCTTGGTGCTCGCCTGGGCGGTATCGGCATTGGTTTTGCCGGCGGCCTGGGCGTGCTGGTGCTGACGCTTTTTTTTCAAATCCCGCCCGGCGCTATCCCGTTTGACGTTATTGAAATCATTATGGCGGTCATTGCCGCTATCGCTGCGATGCAGGTCGCAGGCGGCATGGATTACCTGGTAAGCCTTGCCGAGCGCCTGCTGCGCCGCCATCCGAAATACATCACCTTTATCGCCCCGCTGGTGACCTGGTTTATGACCATCCTCGCCGGTACCGGCCACACCGCGTTCTCCACCATGCCGGTGATTACCGAAGTGGCAAAAGAGCAAGGCATTCGCCCGTCGCGCCCGCTGTCTATCGCGGTAGTCGCCTCGCAGATTGCCATTACCGCTTCGCCGATTTCGGCGGCGGTGGTGTTCTTTGCCGGTATTCTTGAGCCGCTGGGCGTAAGCTACCTGACGCTGCTTGCTATCTGTATTCCGGTAACGCTGATTGCCGTCATGCTGACCGCATTCGTGTGTAACTTCCTCGGCTGCGAACTGAAAGACGATCCGGTTTACCAGGAGCGCCTGGCAAAAGGTGAAGTGACGCTGCGCGGCTCGCGGGTATTTGAAATCAAACCGCATGCCCGCCGCGCGGTACTGCTGTTCCTGGTGGGTATTGTGGCCGTGATGTTCTACGCTACCGCCATCAGCGACACCGTGGGCCTGATTCAAAACCCGGTGCTGCCGCGTAACGAAGCCATCGTGGTGTTCATGCTGACCATCGCCACGCTGATTTGCCTGACCTGTAAAGCCGACACCGGCGAAATCCTCAACGCGCCGACCTTTAAATCCGGTATGAGTGCCTGCGTGTGCGTGCTCGGTGTAGCCTGGCTTGGCGACACCTTCGTGAAGCACCACATCAGCGACATTCAGGAAATCGCAGGCGACCTGCTGCAAAACTACCCGTGGCTGCTGGCTGTGGTGCTGTTCTTTGCCGCCACCCTGCTGTACTCCCAGGCCGCGACCACCAAAGCGCTGATGCCTGCCGCACTGATGCTGGGCGTTACCCCGCTCACCGCCGTTGCGTCATTCGCTGCCGTTTCTGCGCTGTTTGTGCTGCCAACCTACCCAACGCTGCTGGCGGCGGTAGAAATGGACGACACTGGCTCCACCCGCATCGGCAAGTATGTGTTTAACCACTCCTTCCTGGTGCCAGGCGTGATTGCCATTGCCCTGTGCGTTATCTTTGGCTTTATCATCGGCGGCGTGCTTATCTAACCGCTGCTCTCCCCCCTCGCCCGAGGGGGGAAATCTCTGTCGTTACCCTCGTTTACATCCTGCGTTTCGCCGTCTTCTCCCTGCTCGTGATATAGTCTGCGCATGAAATATGCTGATACGGAGATTTGCTATGGCGACACCCGATGCCGTTGTTGTCCTGTGTACTGCACCTGATGAATCCACGGCCCAGGAACTGGCCACGCTGATTCTGGGCGAAAAACTCGCCGCCTGTGCAACGCTAATGCCCAATGCCACCTCGCTGTATTACTGGGAAGGTAAGATTGAGCAGGAATATGAAGTCCAGATGCTCATCAAAACCGACAAGGACCATCTCGACAGGCTACTGGTCTGCCTGAAAACGCATCACCCGTATCAGACGCCGGAACTGCTGGCGCTCCCCGTCATTCAAGGAAATAGCGAATATCTCTCATGGTTGTACGCGTCTTTACGTTAATTTTTCTGCTGTTCACGGCGCCTGCCTTTGCCGGGTTGTTTGACCGCCCTGGTCAGAGCCAGTTTGTGCCGGCAGACCAGGCGTTTGCCTTTGACTTCCAGCAGCGCGGCTCGCAGCTGACGCTGAACTGGCAAATAAAACCGGGCTACTATCTCTATCGCCAGCAGATTGATATCTCGCCGGTCGCGGCAACACTTGCGGACTTCACACTGCCCACAGGCGTTACGCACGAGGATGAGTTCTACGGTAAAAGCCAGATTTACCTCACCTCGTTAAGCCTGCCGCTGCACCTGCTTTCTGCCGATGCCGGTGCCAGCGTGCGCGTGACTTATCAGGGCTGCGCCAAAGCAGGTTTTTGTTATCCGCCAGAGACCAAAACCGTACCGCTGAGCGTGCTGGCCGCACAGAGCAACGCGCCTGCGACGTCAACGCCTGAGCCAAATCCCAGCGGTGTTGCCGCACAGAGCAGCAACACACAACCCCAGGTTACAGACGGGCCATCAGCCGCCCCCCGGGGCGAAACCCCGCCTGCCCAGCTGCCGTTCTCCGCGCTGTGGGCGCTGCTTATCGGCATTGGCATTGCCTTCACGCCGTGCGTGCTGCCGATGTATCCGCTGATTTCCGGCATCGTGCTGGGTGGACGTGAGCGGCTGTCTACCGGGCGCGCGCTGCTGCTGGCGTTTATTTATGTCCAGGGCATGGCGCTCACCTACACCGCACTCGGGCTGGTGGTGGCCGCCGCCGGATTGCAGTTCCAGGCCGCACTCCAGCATCCGTATGTGCTCATTGGCCTGTCAGTGCTGTTTATCCTGCTGGCGCTCTCCATGTTCGGCCTGTTTACCCTCCAGCTTCCTTCGTCGCTGCAAACGCGCCTGACGCTGATGAGTAACCGCCAGCAGGGCGGCTCCGCTGGCGGCGTGTTTGCGATGGGCGCCATTGCCGGGCTGATTTGCTCACCCTGCACCACCGCGCCGCTGAGCGCCATCCTGCTGTACATTGCCCAGAGCGGTAACCCGTGGCTGGGCGGCGGCACGCTGTACCTGTATGCGCTTGGCATGGGCCTGCCGCTTATCCTCATCACCGTGTTTGGCAACCGACTGCTGCCAAAAAGCGGGCCGTGGATGGAGAGCGTCAAAACCGCGTTTGGCTTTGTTATCCTGGCGCTGCCGGTGTTCTTACTTGAGCGCGTGCTGGGTGAAACCTGGGGCCTGCGCATGTGGGGCGCGCTTGGCGTCGCGTTTTTCGGCTGGGCGTTTATCGCAAGCCTTGGCAGTACCCGCCGTGCGGCACGCATGCTGCAAATCCTGCTACTCGGTGGCGCGCTGGTCTGCGCCCGCCCGCTACAGGACTGGGCCTTTGGCGCGCCTGCCGCCACTGAAAACCTGGCGCATCTTAACTTCACCCGCGTAAGCAGCGTGGCAGAGCTTGAGCAGGCGCTGGCACAAGCCCAGGGCAAGCCGGTGATGCTCGACCTGTACGCCGACTGGTGCGTTGCCTGTAAAGAGTTTGAAAAGTACACCTTCAGCGACCCGGCGGTTCAACAGGCTCTTGCTAACACGGTGCTGCTGCAAGCCGATGTGACGGCCAATGGTCCGAACGACATAGCGCTGTTAAAACACCTCAACGTGCTGGGCTTGCCGACAATTCTGTTCTTTGATGCAAACGGCAAAGAGCAGCCGCAGGCGCGAGTGACCGGCTTTATGAATGCCAGCGCGTTCAACGCGCATTTGCGCAATCAGCAGCGGTAAACAACACTTCACAGGGGGAGACACCGTTGAACAGAACGGAGGAAAATACCGTGCAACGCGAAGACGTACTGGAACAGGCGCTGCAAATCCTTGAGAAAAAAGGGCTGGCAGACACCACGCTGGATATGGTTGCCGCAGCAACAGACAGCACGCCACAGGCGCTGATGCGCTTCTGGCCGGACAGAGAAGCGCTGCTGTACGACGCCCTGCGCCACCACAGTGAGCAAATTGACGCCTGGCGCCACCAGCTTATTCATGACGATGCGCTCACCACAGAGCAAAAGCTGCTGGCGCGCTATGAAACGCTGACCGGCTGTGTGGGCAACCAGCGCTATCCCGGCTGCCTGTTTATCGCCGCGTGCAGCGTTTACCCGGACAGCGAACACCCCATCCACCAGCTTGCCACGGTGCAAAAGCATGCGGCACGGGATTACACCCATCAACTGCTGGTGCAGCTTGAGGTAGACGACCCGGCAATGGTGGCTGACCAGATGGAACTGGTACTGGAAGGCTGCCTGAGCCGTATGCTGGTGCACCGCCGCCAGGATGATGTCGATACCGCACGCCGCCTGGCAGAAGATATTTTGCGTCTGGCGCAGTGCCGCACAGCGGGTGCATTAACCTGATTTGCTTCGTTTTGCCTGCTTTGCATGAAAAGCAGGCAATCGATACGGTTTTCCGTTTTTTTTGCGCTAAAGTCGTTGACGCTTATCGGCCTTTACGGTTTAATGCGCCCCGTTGCCCGGATAGCTCAGTCGGTAGAGCAGCGGATTGAAAATCCGCGTGTCCCTGGTTCGATTCCGGGTCCGGGCACCACGAATTACAAGGCCTCGCTGAAAAGCGGGGCTTTTTCGTTTGTGTCTGACATAAGTAAGTATGCCAGCGCCATGATACGTTAGCGCACTGCGTCACTCCCACCACTCGGCACTCCGGTTTTCAGTGCAGCGACCCAGCTCTTTGACATAATTCCCTGTCATTTCTGCTAACTCTTCTAAAAATACGGCCCCGCCAGTACTCTGAATCCTTCAGGCACCGTTATCACTGCCCTGCTCGCGAATCAGTTCAGCAATCATATAAACGCGGTTATTCGTCTGCGTGCCAATAATGCGATAGCCCGCATCCTGCTCTGCCGCGCTGGCTGCAATTTTCGCTTCAGCCTCAGCAAGCGTTGTACCACGTGCACTGATGCTCTGGGCAAAAGTCGCTCCCGACATCATCATCACAGCGGCGGCAATAACAATTATTTTCTTCATAGCCGAACCTCGTAACAGACAAAGCACGCCCTGCGCATGCAGGGCATACACTAATCACAGTGAAAAAGGGGTTATTTAAAACAAGGAAAGCGTCAGGCGACACCCTGAATCGGGTTGGTGTTAAACGTGTAAAGGACGATTTTCCAGGTGCCGTCATCCTGTTTTTCCAGAATAAAGACTTCCCGGTTTAAATCGATAATCGTAGCGCCGTCGCTCAGACGGGTGACGGTCGCCCCCAGATGGTGGTGGGTACGCACATACGCGGTATTGCCGTTAATACTGACGGTATCAAAAGCGAACTGGGTCTGGAATTTCTCATTTTTAAATAAGGTATCGTACTGCTGGCGTCTTTTTTCCGTGGTATCTGCCGTGGGTTTGTTGTTCCACTGTGAATAGCTCTGGTCGGCAAAAAGCGACAGGATGGTATTAGTATCACCGCTATTCAGCGCAGTTTGATAGCGGATGATGGTGTCATAAACCGCCTTTTGCTGCTGTGCAATAGCAGCATTTTCAGATACCGGATAGGTCTGCTGTGAAGAGGTATCTGCCGCCAACGCGCTGCCGGCCAGCAGAGGTAAAGCAATAAGTACTGCAATCATTGATTTTTTCATCTTCGTTACCTGCAAAGCGTTACGTCACTATCGACAGGGAAAGTGTAGCTCCCGGCTTTCGCGCGAAACAGGCAACGGCTTCTAAAACATTATTCAATATCTTCTAATAATACGAGCGAGTCTGAGCAGGCTCTCACCCCGTCAGTGACGCCGCCCTGAGATTGACACCAGCCGGGTTTCTGACCAGGCTCATTAAAAATAAAACGCGTGAAATCAAGATGAATGAACTGAATGCACTGCGTGTTTTCTGCAAAGTTGTTGAAACCGGCGGCTTCAGCCAGGCGGCGCGCGCGCTGGACCTCTCGCCCGCCAGCGTCACTTACACTATTAAAGAATTAGAAAAATACTTTCACCAGCAGCTGTTTAAACGCACCACGCGCCGTCTGTCGCTCAGTTCTGCGGGAGAGCGCTGTTATGCCAGTGCTAAAACGCTCCTGGAGCAATTTGGACAGCTGGAGCAAAGCCTGCACGACGAGGCCACCGCGCCGCGTGGCAAGCTCCGGGTGGAGATAGCCAGCTCGCTGAGCAGCCTGGTTATCGTCCCGGCGCTACCGGCGTTTCTTGCCCGCTACCCTAAGCTGGAGCTGACGCTTTCCGTCAACGACATGCTGGTAAGCCCAATGGAGGATCGGGCCGATATCTTCATCCGCATAGGGGCGCAGGAAGTCCCGCAGATGGTCTCACGCACGCTGTTTTCACCACGTTTTCTGTGTGCCGCCTCGCCGGAGTACCTGGCGCACTACGGCGTGCCACAGCATCCTGGCGAACTTGGCAGGCACACGCTATTGGGGTTTATCCGCGCCAACGCCAGCACCGCCGACAACTGGCTTTTTACCCGCGGCGACGAACGCATCAGCGTTACGCCGGGTACGCTGCTGCGCACCAATCACGCCCACTCGCTGTGTGAAGCCGCACGCCATCACCTTGGGCTAATTTACTTGCTGGATCGCACGCTACAAAGCTATCTACACGCTGGCCTGTTAGCCCCGGTCTTAACAGACTGGAGCGGCCCTGGGCCATCGGTGCACATCCTTTATCCACAGCAGCGCCACCGTAGCCCGAAGATACAGGCCTTTGTCAGTTTCGTGCGTGAGCTGTTTGAAATTTAGCGAATACACCGATAGCCCAGGAACGGGTTATTTCTCTAAACTGAGCAAGTAAAGGTCAGCACGCCTGAAACGCGGATCGCTCTGATTATGGTCGTCAGTGGCGCCTTGTTTACCTAACGGGATAATAAACGTATTGAAATCTTTCGCAGCAACCGCATGCGCCAGATACTGAGCGCGCTTTAAAGACAACCAGTCGTTATATGAATCTTCCCCGGTGGTATCGGCGCTGCCAACAATGAGCAGCATGTGCTCTTCGTTGGCATATTGGGCAACAGCATCACGCATATTTTTCAAATTCTGCCGATTCGCTTTAGCACCCGCTGTAGGGAAATACACACTGCCAATCAATTGTGGGTTTACTTTGAGCCTGGCGCGTAAAGTATCCATATACAGACTTTGGTTATTCGCCAGACGGCTCAAACACAGTTCGTCAAGGTGAGTCAAAAAAAGACGTGCTTGCTTCACCTGGGATATTGCTTCCCGGGAAACGACAGTGCGCGTTGTACCGTCAAAGTTCAGAAAGTCATTTTTCTGGAATTTTCCCCGGGGATGTGAAGACGAGGTACTACGACTTTCGCAGTTAAAAACTGTCATCTCATCGACCTTCTGTCCGTAAGAAAGGCTGGGGAGCACCATAAAAGACATAAATAAATATTTAACCATTGACATTTCTGGACGTTGACTCCTGTGAAAAATAATGAATAAATCTGGCTTCGATTTCTTTATCAAAATCGTCTGTATACTCATCAAGTAAAATAAAGCCAATATCATTGCCCCAGCGGGTTGCACATTGCATGGAAATATAATTCTGTGCGGCCTCTGCATCTGGAGCAATCAACAGTAACTTATTCACCTTTCCCGATGAAAAAATATCTTTGATGGTATTACAGGCCTCCTGGCTACCCGCTAAGGTTTCTGGATCAATAGAGTCTTCTTTTCCTGATATAAATATAAGTACAACATTACGGGTCAGGCTTGAGTTGGCGGATAATGCGCTCCGTCCTGCCCAAAGGAATCCTTCCAGGGACAAGAGATCTTTTCCTGTATAATCTATTGTATTTAGCGCGGACTTAACGGACTCTGCCGACGTCATATTATTGCTGACGGCCGTTGCAGGGCAGGTACTGGTATCGCCAAAATAACTATTACGGGCAACCGAGAGCTTGTCGTGAACCGTAGGTGAAGTTGTCATATTCAGCGCCGCGCTGGGATAATTTTCCTCCGGCATTGAAAACTCACCTTCATTTGCGATTGGGTCCGTATAATCCTCAAAGTAACGATAATTCTGGTAGCGTTTAGCATAATGCTTTGCCAGCGGTAAATATTTTACATAGGTTTCGCTTGCCTGAAGCTCATCGACGACTTTTTCTTGTGTATTGTATCTGTCCTGAGCATTCGCAACATTAGCTTCAAGTTGCGGTATGCTGTTTTCAATAGAAGTGAGCTGTTCTTTAGCTTCATCAATTTGTTTTTGTAACTCAGCATACTCATCACTTCCTTGCGTATATTCTCCCTGCTCTTTTATTAACTTATCGATCTTATCTTTCAATGCATTCATTGAGCTATTAGCACTGGCGAGGCTATTCTGCGCAGATGTAACCTGAGAGGCGTAAGAGGTCAGAAGATCTTCTTGCTTGAAAGCATTCTCCCACCATATAAAGCTAAAGTCATCTCCGCGCGCGATACCGGTATAGCATCTCCCTCCACTATTTACACGATAAGAGTAGGGAATGGTATTCATCCGGGTTTCCGGCGCATCTTTAATGACACGCTTGAGTGCATTATAAAGTGGTACTGCAACACGGTTAACATTATATTTATTTTCAGGCGTACTCTCAACGCTGAGAAAAATATTAAGCGGATGAAAAACTTTAACGACATTATCTAATGACGTTATCTTCAGATCGTTGCTTAAGCCAAGCGATTCATTTAAAGTATCAAAAGGAACACTGGCGATTTGTAACGTATTTGTTTTTGCAGAAACAAGTTCTTGCAGACGTTCGCTACTTTCATTGGTTTCTAAATCCTCGATAGACGAATAATGGAATTTCTGACTATACTGAAAAGAGTCCACACCAGATGCCCTGACAATCTCATCAAGGGCTGATTGGGAGTGACCATTGTCGATGAGCGACGCACGAGCAACAGCACGGGTAATATGGACACTTTTTAGTTTATCCAGAATCGCGAATGAGGTATTTTCAACCCAGAACATAGAAATCATCACCATCATACCGCCAATGGCCCAAAGCGGCATCAAACTTCCTTCGTCTGAATCAATAAGCGTTTTAATATTCATTAATTAGCCTCTTTCAGTGATGATATCCGGGCATGACCATGCTGCTACCAATAACGAGCTCATCGTCTGAATAATACATACTCGTTATTTTTTTGCAGGCTGTCACCCGGTAAATAGAGTTGTTTTTTGCAAAGGAGGTTTTCACACTAAAATTATAATCTGATAATTTTTTCCGCAATGTACATTGTGAGCCACTTTTTGCTGGAATATGCACAACAGAATACTCACCTGTTTGATAAGCAATTTCCTCAACATGGAGATCAAATAACACATCCCCAGGGTCTGCAATAGCTGGAATATGTTTCCTCAGAAGCTCAATATCTTTCGCCTGTAAATTTTTATCGTTAAACAATATCGCCCGCTGGGAAATTATACCAACCGCCTGAGAAGCTATTTTTTCAGCGCTATAATTCAACACCATCGTGTAAGCCTGCTGAAAAGTGTAAATAAAAAGCCCAGAAAAAAACATTAATACAAAAACAGCCTCGATAGCAACGCTACCCTTTTCACAATGATAAAACCTATCTGTAATAGTCATTAACAGTGACAACCTCTCTCTCCAGGTTCACAGGAAGGCCAAATAAATCACATATCTCATCGCTGGTCGCCAGACGTTTAACTTCATAAATAAATTTGATTACTTTACTTTTTTCGGTACAACTTTCAGGCGTATTTGTTGACAGGTCTCGATAGCACTCAACAGTTGAGGGCTGATATTTGATTGCATTGAAATAACTTCCTTGCGATAACTCGTGTAATTGCTTATCAAATAAAGATGACAAATTCTCAGGCGAACCTCTTAGTAAAGCAAGATCAACCCTCTCTGTCGCCAGTGATTCATTTAAAGCAATAATCGACATATCATTTTGAAATTTCAAAAACTCATAGTTAAACATTATGAATATGAAAATAATCATAAAAACCATAGAGGTTTCAATGGAAGCGATACCCGATTCAGAGTCAAAATTTTCCAGAAATTTTTTCATATCATTGTAATTTACTTGCATCGAGTTCTTTAATGATATTATTAGCATCTTCAACCGAATAGCGGGTTAACAGTAACTCATGGGCACGCCCCCTACTCCCTTCACTGATGAGGGCAAGTACCAAATTTGAGAAAATTTGTCTCGTCTCCTGCTCCTGGTAAGCCTGATTAAAAACATCAGCAACGGGTGTTGCATTACTGCTTTTTGTTTTCTTCATCCACTTTGCCAGATTAATATTCTGTACAAGGACATCATTACCCGGTAAGTATTGCCGTGCTTTATCAAGAAGTGCCAGGCAGATATCAAACTCATTTTTTTTACAATGCGCAATAGCGGCATACATCATGCTCTTTCCTTTATCTTCATCTCCCTGCAGTGAGCTATTTTGAATAAGATCGTCATATTGCCCAAGAGCGCTGTCAAACTCATTGCGCAACAAATTATTCCGTAATAATGCTATTTTCAAACGTGCATAATTTCGGCTATTTGGTTCAACCATTTTGAGTAGTGCTGTTAATTCATGATTTTCCATATCATAACGGTTGAGTTGATGATAAATCTCAGCCAGTCTAAAACGCACATCGGCATCATGGATATTTTTCTGAGCCTCTATCTTGGTTAGCTCCAGCGCTTTTTCAAGCGCGCCGACTTCTACAGCTAACGCGGCGGTTTGTCGGCTATCTCGGGAACCGTTGACCTGCGAACATGAGCAAGCCAGCAAGACGAATAAGAAAATGAGTTTTTTCATGAGATCATATCCAGGGAAAGGTTTTGCATGGAACGTAAAAGACCCGGTAAAATAATTTCCACAATAATCGGGAACATAATAAATAAAATTAGTGGAATGCCCATTTTTGCATTAACTGCACCAATTTTCTCCTCTGTCTCTATAAAGTGAAACTGACGAATCTCCTGGGAAAGGGTTTGCAAACTGACATGCATACCGGCACCAAACTGTGCAGAGTTTTTTACCGTTGAATTAAACTCCTGCACTTCCATCAAAGGTACATCCTGATATAAACGGTCACAGGCTTCTTCCAGAGAGGCGTATTTAATCGTGTTACTAAAGTTAAAAATGCTATGAGCAAGTAACGGCGAAAATCGACTTAGCAAAGGCGTAATCGAATCGACTGATGCCGTTAACGTCATCCCTGTTTTTATACACGTAGACATTAAGTCAAGAAAATAGACAAAGTTTGATCTAAAGTTAAGGATTTCTTTTTTATGTCTACGTTCAAGATACATTTTTAAAGCAATATAATAAATTACACTACAAACTGGAAATAAAATGAAGGATGAGCCACCCAGTATCACTTTCCCTGTCAGGATCATCAGTAAAATGAGGTATATCGCAACAGCACTCAGGTAAAACAGCGTGCTTTGCTCATTATTATGATAACCTGCATTCTTTACCAGCTCATGAAACTGGGTGTGACTCAGGTGCTGCTCGTTAAAGAAATACACCTTTTGGCGTATATTACTAAACACATTTTTCAATTTGTTCGATAAGCTGAGATACTCAGAAATTGTGTCATGCTTCGAGACAATAAAATAAAAACGATCATAATACTCCTCTTCATTTTTTTGTTTTTTTACGACCAAAATGAAAACGATCACACCAATAATAAAAACGATAATTGACGCTATCTGGATCACAACTCAACCTTCTTGATCATCCGGGATATAATGACAAAACCCAGCGAAACGCTAGTAACCACATAGATCAAAACATAGCGTCCGTAAAGCGCAGTAAACAGATAATTAAAATTCGCTTGTGAAAACGCATACATAATACCGAGCATAATAGCTGGCAGCGTTGCCAGAATAAACGCCGCCCCTCGGGACTCTGACGTTAGCGCTCTGGTTTTCTTTTTAATTATCTGTGAGGAAATCAAATCATCTGCCAGTGACATCAGCGTATCTTTCAGGCTACTTCCTTTTTGCACAGAGATCTTTAAATAAGAGCTAAAGACATAGTAACCTTTATAGGGATATATAATCTCCCCTTTATCCAGTATTTCTTCAAAGCTTATGCCAGTTTTGAGCTGTAACGAAATCCGTTTGAACTCTCGTTGCATAATACCATTCAGATTAAGTGCTGCTGAGTCAATAGACGTATAAAGCGTTTGCCCTACGCCGAGGTTACGGCTAATCAGTCGCAGTGCATAGGGAAAGTGAATCTCAAAATAGTCACTAAAGGCTTTTTTATATTTTTTTATCACTATATAAATAGCTGTAGCAACCGTTCCTCCCATCGAGAGTACATACATCACGGGTGAGGCATTAAAAGTGAGGCAGCAAAAACCCACAAAAATCACATAGCAAATAGTTAACACGCATGCAATGATTATATTTTTCACGCCATATATAATAATAAAGTCAGGTGATGAAACACCACCAAGATAAGACTTTAATTTATCGATTTTATTTTCAGAAACATCATTGGCATTTTTTGTGACAACATCGCCGTCCATTATTGATGCCAACTTACGCTGAATAAAAAAATCATTCACTTTTTTGAAAACGACCCATCCAGGTAATAAGCAAAATATGAGGAAAGCTAAAAAATTAGTCATTGATAATTTCCTTCAACTCTTGTTGCAAACCACAAAATGCGACTTTACGGTCAAGAAGGGAATGGGAGAAATTACGCTGATGCTGATAAGATTGAGTACCATCGAGCTGTTTAATGCTGTTAAGCACAAAAACGTCCTGACTCTGAATTACATCACCTTCAATACCGCCTATTTCGCTAATACACGTCACCTTACGTTCGCCAGTGGATAAACGCGCACATTGCACAATAATATCCACTGCCTGGGAGATCTGGCCTTTTTGCGTCCTGGTCGGAATATTGGGGTTTGCCATTGATAGCATGCTTTCCAGACGAACTAATGCATCCTTGGGCGTATTGGCGTGAATCGTTGAAAACGATCCATCATGCCCGGTGTTCATTGCCTGTAGCATTTCAAAAGCCTCTTCACCACGGCACTCACCGATAATAATGCGGTCAGGGCGCATACGCAGTGAGTTAATAACCAGGTCACGGATGCTGATACCGCCTTCCCCATCAATGCCTTTGGGGCGAGATTCCAACCGGACAACATGCGCTTTTTGAATCTGCAACTCGGCTGCATCTTCTATTGTTACAACCCTGTCACCGTCGGTAATCTCATTTGAAAGGGCATTTAAAAGCGTCGTTTTCCCCGAACCTGTACCGCCGGAAATAATAATATTTGCTTTAACGCGAACCATTAAACTTAAATAATGTGCCATTTCCGGCGTCATGGAACCAAAACTTATTAAATCAGCCAGCTCCAATTTATCTTCTTTAAATTTACGGATAGATATCGTACAACCATCAAGAGCAATAGGTGGGACGATGATGTTTACGCGACTGCCATCCTTTAAACGCGCGTCCACCATTGGCGAACTTTCATCCACACGCCTGCCTATTGCCGCAACAATTCGCTGCGCGACTCGCATTATTTGCTCGTTACTTTTAAATATTGAATTAAGGCGAATTAATTTCCCAGCTCTTTCAATATATAACGATGATGTCCCGTTTACCATGATGTCATTAACAGTAGGATCTTGTAATAGCTCCTGCAATGGCCCAAGCCCGAAGATATCATCATAATAACTCTTTACCAGCTTCTCTATATTTCTCCTGGTGACGATAATACTCTCACTATCAAGAATTGAAATCAATTGACTCTCAATAAGATCAAGGGTTTCATCAATATCAACAGAGTCATTGCCATCAATATTCATTCGGTCAATCAGAAGGCTGCGAACTTTATCGTATTCTTTAATTTGCATAAATCACCTAAAAATAGCGTCAATGATGTTACTATTATTATTCTTCTTGAATTTATCAAAAAAAGACTCTGCTTTATCCAGGGTAATAGAATAATCAACTTTTACACCCAGTTTAGAATAAATATCCTTATCGGTAATTCGTAAACCGGCCTGCACCAAAGGCTGTCGTAAGCAAAAAAGTTTATCTTTACTTTTACCGCTACTTTCCTGCTTAAACGCTATTTTATCTTTCATGAAATTGAGATTGTAAATAGACTCAATCTGCCCATTAGTCAGTAACACTCGGATATCACTATTATCCAACAGCGCTACGCCGGCTGAAGAGGTCATCAGATAATAGGGGACATTGATAAAAATAATGCCATAAATATCAGACACGGAATCAATAAAATTATCAATACCTTTAATCAATGAATCTGTATCATTCATACTGATATCATCAATCAAAAGGTTAAATGATATATAGTCAAAATGGTCATCGAAGGTATTAATTAGCTTACGAGATGATAGCGAATCCAGTTCTTCACCATCTCTGGTTATATGCTGTATTGCTTGTTTATTCGCACGTACGCCCAGCTCGGCATCATAATAAATATTTGCCAAATCGCAGTTAATAAACAATGTTGAATATGATTTAAGAATTTCATTTTTTTTCAAATCACTGAATGTGCGATAACTCAAATTAATATCAGGTGAGGTATTACAGACTGCAATAATCATTGAGGTACGCGAACGGACGTACCCAAAACCCTTAAGAATGATTCTTGTCAGTCGCGATAAATCACCATTATCAATAAAATAAGCAGTATAACCCAGTTCTTCAGCATGCCAGGAAGCGTCCAGGGAATTATCGGTACCCAATAACACCGAGGGGTAGCGACCACGCAGAATCATGGAAAATTCTTCTACATCGCTATCTGAATATGACGGCCCATCAATAACAAACCACAATCGCGTTGGCGTTGAGCCGTAGTCTTCAACAATATCCATTATGTCTTCTGGAGTCGATGCATGATATTCAAGACCAATACCATAAACCCGCAGCGCTTCTTCCAGAACGTTAACTCTTTTCTTATTGGCACTTAAAAAAAGCACCTGATCTTTCTTTTTTGCCGGGGCAAAGCGCTTTTTTACCTTATCGAAATTCATACTACTTCCTCGACAAACGATCATTGATACTGGTTGCGCAAACCTCTGTCTGGCTATAATCAAGAATCATCTGATTGGTACTCTTATACCAGTTAAAATCATCAAGCTGATTGACATAGCATGTCTTACCACTGTATTTATTCAGCTGTATTTGAATCCCTGCCAGCGCATTGGAAAGTACTAAATCAGATTTTATCCCATAGTTTTTCGAAATAATCTCAACGATTTCTTTAGCTGCATCTTCATTTTCTTGATCACTAAAAATCGTAGCGCCGGTGAACCCATTATCTGAATTTTCATAAATAATTTGCTCAAGTCTTGAATATGCATAAGCATCATGATTAGTGCTTAATTTAATAACCACCACATTATCCCTTGTTGGCTTCAACGTGGAATCTGTCATACTGCACGCACTGACAGCCAAAGCAATTGCTATCGTCGTTAATAGTTTAATCAATGACATAGTCTGCCTCTTTTATTAACTCAACAGTCGATTTGCGATTTACCTTGTTAACATTAAAAAAAGTTTCCCACGGGCTTGAAAAACTGGCTACTGGCATATTAATCGCATTTTTCTCTACAGGTTTTACATATTCCACTGTTGCAAAAATAACTAGCTCACTTCTGCCACTGGTAAAGCCAACAGACTTAAATAATGCGCCAAGCATGGGTATATCTGTAAGCCCAGGAACTTTATTAACATATTGCGTCTGATTACTGTCAATAAGCCCCCCGAGAACAAAACTCTCCCCATCTCGCATACGGACCGATGTGGCTACATTACGAGTGTTAATTGTTGGCAATTCGGTATTTTCATATTTGTAATAACCACCAATTTGCGACGACTCTACGGTCACGTCCATACTGATGGAGGCATCCGTATTGATTGCTGGGGCAAAATTGAGCTTCACGCCATAGTCTTTCCATTCGACCGTTGAGCCATTTTCACTGCGCTGGAAAATAGGGATCTGTCCACCACCGTGAAAACTTGCCGTCTTACCGTTAGTCACCGTAAGGCTTGGGGTCGTGAGCACATTGGCAAGGTTATTTTTCGCCAGTGCATTAATCGCAACACCCAGTGAGTTAAAGCTCATCCCTTTTACCATTGAGCTATAGAGTCCACCGCTTATGGTTAGATCACCACCATTAGAGGAAAGTGAAGCCTGACCCCAGTCAATTCCCAGTGTTTCCGTCACATCCTTCGAGACTTCAGCCACAGTAACGCGTATTTTGATCTGCTGATTCTTCTGCGTGACCAGCGAGTACTTCACCTGTTCATCACTGAAATTTTCCTGTACCAGATCTTTAATATATTCAATATCTTCACTGGTACTCACGGTGCCGCTAATTGTTAGCGAATTTCCCGTATCAATAGCCTTAACCTCTTTAAAACCTTCATTGATTAACAGCGTATTAATCGTTGTCGCTTGACCACGGAAATCATTAACTGCAATTGGAATAGTACGTCTTTCTCCCTGCTTGCCATTAATAATAATATTTGTCTGCCCACTCAACTTACCAAATATATAAATATTATTTTCATCAATCACTCTGAAATCAGCCACCTCAGGCGAACCGATAACCACAGTGTCAATTTCAAAATCAACTCTATATTCTTTAGCCTTATTAACATCAACATCCAGTGCAAGACAGAGATGACTAAAGGTGATCAACAGGATGCCACCCAGCGCCTTCTTAATTACGCCCATTTGAACTTTTCGCTCCCCTAATTTCGATTACTTTCGTTTTTTTCTCGGCCAGAGGTGCGCCAGAAACAATATCCGAAGCAGTTATTTCTCTGGAGTCAATTTCAATATTTGCCAGCGGTTTGTTAAGCACCGTAACCACAGCAGGTGAAGCGAAAAACATGCCCAGAACCTGCGCCTGAATAACGCTGTCGATATCATTTTTATTAAAATAGGCATACACGATTGTAGTATCCACGGAACTATCAAGTCTGTTGCTACCTTTCTCTTCTTTAGGTGTTTCCAGGAGGCCGATTTTTTTCGTCTTATCATTCTCTTTAGGATTACTTTTAACAAACCAAACATTACTGGCAAATTTCTTTACGCGAGTGTCTTTATAATCTTTTCCACCGCCCCCAGAACTGCCTCTTTTTTGATAAAAATCTTCACGGTAGATTTTGTTATCGTTAGAAATTAAATAAAGGTCAACAAAACCATAATCACCAATCTTTGGGTTACGAATACTTTCCGAGCTGACAGAGAGGGGAAAAGAAATTAGCTCTGAATCTAACTTTTCAGGCAAACTTTTAATATTAGCAGTTGTCAAGACCTGCCCCTCTGATATAGCATATTCAGCGATAGCACCCTTGCTAAGTAAAATATTTATCGCGTTTTCATCCAGGGCGCCGACATGTTCCTCTACAGACTCTGCTGGGCTATATTTTATTGTTTTACGGACAAAAAAATCCTCACCTACAATTTCACCGCCCTGAATATCTTTCTGGGCCACAAAATATATGCTCTCAACACGCTCGTCCACAACAGGAAGTTGTTCATCAGAATTATTTTTATAAATCCCCATAACGCCAACAAACATTACGATGATGGCCAGGAGTGCTATATATTTATAGCGCATAGATTTTACCTTTCATTTCAAGCGATAAAAGTAAAAATACACAAAGCTACAGCAATGGGTATTCCGTAAGGAACGCCCTCTTTCACAGTATCGAACTTTGCCACTAGTGCTATTTTTCGCAACACAAAATGCCAGAGTAGCGACCAGATACCGCCTATAAGTAAAATAAAATAGATAATATCTACTTGCCATTCCTCTGGACATAGTAATAGCGTGACAAACAACAATTTTATGTCACCCATCCCTATTATTTTCTTTAATGATAATGCAATCCCTGCCAGCAGGCTCAAGAAAGGTATCAATAACCCACCCTTTGCTAACTGGGCACTATCAGGGAAACTAAGAAAATAGCAAAAACCAATAAACAGCAATAGAACAATGGCGTTATTCGGAATTCGCCGATGGCAGATATCCATCCAGGTGATATACATCGCCACGACAATTGTTAATACATAAAAAATCATAAAATAAAATTACCATGCGCATGACTGTGTCTTATTTCTTTATTCTAAAGTATTACCTGCTCTAAAATCTTACCTGCTTTAGAAATTGCTTGCTCCATTATCATCCATGCAACCCGAATATAATTAAGGAAATAGCCGCCATCTGAAAAAATGAAAAATAAACATGATGACATTGCCACGCCAATAATTGCATACTCAATTGCTGTGATCCCGGACTCGTTCTTTAAGCAACTACTATTTTGTAAAGCAAACACTTTTGTTTGCATATGAGTGTAAAAGTTTAATATCATACTGCTCAACATTATTTTCTCTCAAATATAGGCACACGAACAAATCCCTACTCTCAACAAGACACACGGCATGTCCCTGAGATCGATAGTATCTACCAGTCAATCTCTAAGAGAAATCAGTGGAATCACTGTAGGTGTGAATATTAATTTTGTCATATCAAACGTCGGATGAAATTATAAAATAAATATAAATCACCTACTGCTATAATCGACATTGCAATTTTTAATGCAAAATATTACCGGCCTCAGAGATTGACATCGACATACGCATCCAGGCATATCGTAAAACTTCCATGAAACCACCATCATTGAAAATGAAGAACAAACCTGAAGCCATTGCCACACCAATAATGGCATATTCAATTGCTGTTATTCCTTTCTCATTCTTCAGATGTTCAGCATTTTTATAGCCCCCCCCCCTGTTCAAAAACCCAGGAATTTAAAAAAAATTTACTCAACAAAGTATAACTCCTTCATCTGAAAAAACCATATATACTATTAGTCACATCAATTGAAATACTTCTCATTTTATCAAATATATACTCAGATTCTATGAGAATAGCCATACCATCGTCATACAAAAAATGGTTAACAACTGATTAACTGGCCACTAGCGTGGCCAGTTATAAAGCATTAATTCAAAATATTGCCCGCACTAATGATTTTGGTACCCATTGTCTGCCAGGCCATTTGCAGTGATTTCAGGAAGCCACCCTCATCAAAGATAAAGAACAGACCTGACGCCATTGCCACACCAATAATTGCGTATTCGATTGCAGTGATCCCAGCCTCGTTCTCCGCACGACGAGCAGTAGCAATGTTCGTGTGAATAGTAGCGCAAGCTTTCAAGATCATATCGTTAAACATTATTTATATCCTGTATAATAAATTTAAATCATTCACGTTTATTATCCCTTTCGCGGGATAATGTTTTGCATATTGTGTAAAACACAGTTATGTCATCAATATTCAGGATTAACATCTAATTGCTGCCGCACCTGAAACTTGATGAATGCATGTTAGTCATTAAACTCGCCTTCGTCACATCAAAAAAAACTAAATCACAGGTCACAAATAAAATATAAACTAACGATCTCTGCTCAATATAAACACGAGCTTATCATTGACTTCTTTTCCCAACTGATTAAACGGAAAAATATCATTGTAGCTGACGACCAGCACAAGCTGGTCATGGCTGCGTTGAAGCGCTATAGGCATCGCATGTGATTCGTGAAACGTTTTTCGACCGCTATTAAGCTCAATAATCCCTGTTATAGCAACCTTCGCAAAAGTGTTTTTTTCCAGCGACAATGTTTTGATTTCCAGATAGCTCTCGGCCCTTATGAAATCATCACCTACCGGACACGCATTTTTTTCCTGTATAACTTTTATCAGGGTTATACGGTCATCTATATCAAAAGACACATTGGCCTTTATAAAACAGTCGTGTTCGGTTGATACAAAAGCACCGTGATAGCTTGACATGAAAAAATCCTGGCTGCGCTGATGATCAAACCACACAACGCCAACCACGAATAGCGTCAGGGCGGCTATCGCTATAACATATTTAGTGTGTTCTTTTGCAGAGTGTTGTATCCGTAAAAATAATATCCCCATCACTTGCTACCTTTTTCAGCAAATCACATTTTATAGTTTTATCATCGATATCATACTCAACCTCGCCTTTACGGAAGGTGAATTTCAGGCCGTCAATATATAACGTCATATTGCTTTCAATTTTTTCAAAGTCCCTTATAGCCCCGGCGCCTATACCTGCCATCACGCAGGCCAGCAGCAGTGACAGCAAAATAAGAACTCGGTGTAACAGACGCTTTTGAACCCGCATCCCTTTTTTGGGGATATTTACTGTGTCATCTTTTGCAACGTTATCTGTTGCAACAAACACCATGTTTTTCTCGTCCGTTGGGCTTTCAGCCGGTATTGATTCTGCCTTCGGTTCTCTACTCGGCTCGGCATTGGGTTCTTTACTTGATGGTTCATCGACAGTGAATAGCGCAGCAACCTCTCTGTCAACGACATAACCTTCTTTAGGTTTCGTTTTTATCAAAACCCTGTCGTTATCATTAATTTTACGGCGTAACGAATTTATGGTTTGATTTATTGTAAAATCACTGACAAATCTGCCATCCCAAATGTCTTCTGCTATCTTCTGACGTGAAACGCAGCCAGGTGATGCCGTAATAAGGACATTCAGTAAACGTTTTTCTTTAGCACGTAAAGCGATTTGCTCACCATTGAAACAAACCTCTTTAAGAAATAAGTCATTACAAGACTCGTTAACATCATCAATTGTTTTCACATCCAAACCCGCTCTCTTTTCTGGCCCAGTATTGCAATGTAAACAAATCCACCTGTTTTATATAAAACCATGCTATATGCACAGATATTTTATTTACGCGATATCTAATTTACCAGGTTCATAAACAGAATCTTTGAACCTATATCACCGGAGTGAACCAACGTTGCCGGAAATATAATGCGCGTTTATATTCTAAGGATAAGATACAAACAGTACGCCACTCCCTGTAAAAGCCCCCGCAGAGGTTGGGGGCGAAGTCAGCGTTGATTCCAACGTAACCGTACACACCACTGACGCCTGTCAGCGTTGAGCCAAGAGGTTCCCCGACAGCCGTTAGCGTGACAGACATTCTATTAGAGAGGGAGATTGATGAAAGCCCCTGCAGGCGCAAGGTATATTTCATACCTGTTGTGCATTGCACTTTGACATTTTCAGATAGTACCGCGCCTTCTGCATCAGATAACTGCATCGTTCCGTATTCGTATGTAATGCTCGGCGTTGCCAGGGCGCACCATTCATTCGCAGGCGGCGTACCCAGGCACTGACCGGCACTCCCGACACCCGCATCCCAGTTCACCGCGATCGCATCGCTCCAAAAGAAATGCTCGCTATCTGTTGTTAGTACCATTACACACTCACCACCGTTGGGTCCGCCAACATGGGATATTGTTCCCCGTGTTACCAGATTTCTGGCCACTCGGGAGGCATGAGACAGCCTGGTCTCGCTATTGCCAGCGTAGACAATTCCACTTTCTGCAGCGGCTGCCGGGATCGACGAATCGAGTACATTATGCCGATGGTAAATCCCCGTTCTCAACTCCGAGGACTTGATACCCGTCTTGCGGGTATAGACATCAACAGCGAGGTCGTCTTCACTCACTGTTGGGTCATCCACATCAATAACCGACCACGTCACATAATATGTCGCTTCCGTTTCACTATGCAGAACGACATCGACAGAATTAATGATTGGCCATGGGTAGCTCACTGCATGACCTGAAGAGATCAGACATAAAGAAAACAGCGGTGTCAGAACGTACGATACTTTTTTTAATGTCATAACGTTTCCTGTCAGGCAGCATAACGTGCACTGTTACACTGAATTATCAGTAAGTTCCCAGGACTAGTTCCACGCCATCCATTACCTTCATGCCGCAGGTTCCGTTTGCAGTACGTCATTAATGACGATTTATGGGTACAGTTTGAATAATCGTCATGCCAATCAACTCGTGGTATTCATTACCCTCTCGATGAGCTATCCCAGCAGAAATAAAAGTCATTCATTCCTGGATATTATTTCGGTCCCACCCGGTTTTATTTGAGAGATCAGTCGGTATCTATCCGCACCAGAAAACATCTCTGTCCTTCACTCAGAACACCGCGCCAGCGGGTGGTTAGTCGCACTACGGGCTTCAGTCACTATCTGACTCCGTGCCTCAATTATTGATACTCTGCTCTCAGTGTTGCCTGCGCCGTAAACGTCCCCTCTTCCAGTACCGCGTCATCACCGTTTTGAACCAGTACCGCCTCTATCTCCGGCAGCGTATTACCATTTACCTTAAACGGTGTGTTCAGCTCAAACGGCTCACCACCGACATACAATTTTACGCCCAGGCCAGCTTGTTCTGCCGTTACCACCGTGGCTCTGTCTGCATCAAACTCTGCGGCATTCCCCGTCACCGTCAGCACCAGTTGCCAGGAGAGGCTGCTTTCCTCGCATTTCAGCATGAGCGGCACCTTCTCACGATAAATACCGCTCGCCACCTTCCGTATCCCCAATTGACTGCCAAAATCGACCTTTACTGTTCCGCTCTCATCCAGTGTGCATGGCGGTGGAACATTCACCGTGCCCCGTAACACCAGATTCTGCGCTTCATCTGCCCACCCTGGCCCAGCCAGCAGTAAAACGGTAGTCCACAGCCCATAGCGTATTGTCTTCATGTTTACCGGCTCCCTTACTGGTAATCGACCACCAGGGAGGCCAGCACACTGAATGTTCCTCCTTCCGGTGCGGTGCTATCCAGTCGGACTGGCACGGCGTACAGTTCCGGTACATCCGGGTCCGTGAAGGCTATCCATTCGCCAGGCGTGTAACGAGTTTCACCGTGGTACAAGGCCAGCCCGAGTCCGGTGAGCGGGGTGCTCAATACCTCTCCCTCCACGGTGCTAATGCTGGCACCACGTATGCGGAGTTTCTGCTCAGAGGCGATGGCATCAGTACAGTCCAGAGTGAAGTCAATTTTCTGCCGGTACTGCGTACCGTCAATGCGGGTAGTCATCATCTCATCGCCAAAATCTACCTCCACATTGTCACCACCGTTCACTACACACGGCGGTGCCTCCAGCAACGAACCGCGAAAGGTGATGTCCGCATCGGCATAAACCGAGCCGTTGGTGGCCAGGAGCAACAGCGTAATGGCTGTCAGCACGATGGCTCTTGTTGTGAAAAAACTCTGGATATTCATTAAGGATGTCCTTCCATCCAGCTTATTGATAGTCAACTACCAGTGTACCGCTGCCGCTGAAATCGCCAGGCGTGAGTGTCGCGCCCTCCTCTACCACCGGCACGGCGTAAAGCGCGGGTCCGCTGTCTGGGCCGCTCCAGGTAAAGTTCACATATTGCGCCACGCCATCACCCGCCGGTAATACCGTGTTGTCGTGATAAAGCCGGATACCCAGTCCCGACTTGTCGGTATTGAGTAATCCATTACCGAAGGTTGCCGGTGTGCCAGTAATGGCTAATTTCAGTTTTGTATCGGCCAACGAAGCGCAGTCCAGGCTGTACGCCAGCGCCGTCTTCTTGTAAGTCACTCCGTCAATTTTTCTGATGTACACATCATCCCCGAAATCCACATCAATACGGTTATTGCCATTGACAGTGCACTGAGGGGCCTCCACCAGAATGCCCATCACGGTGATTATGGTGGGATCACCCTTCTCAACGGCCTGCACAGGTATCGGCTTAACGGTGGCTAACAACAATGCAGCGGGCAGTAGATACGATGTCAGTTCTTGATGGTAATTCACTGACCCCTCCTTAATTTCTGGCATATCGACCGGCTCACGCTTGCGTTTTCCCAGTTTCAGATATTGTGCGGTTCACCTTATTGTCAGGTATGGTCACCTTCTCAGCCTTACAGGTGATGCCGATGCATTTAAAGGGCAGTAAACGCTGGCTGCCGTAGTCATTCACGAAAACCAGGACCGGCGTTCGACCATATTTTGCGGCAGAGACGGGCAGAGGCAGTGTATCCTTCGGGGCTATCATCACCGGTTCAAAGCCATCCAGTCCTTTCGCATCCGAATGACTGCGCCCCTCCACAAAGGTGAAATGGTAAGGCGTGGGGTTATTCAGAATAAATTGCCCTCCGCGTCGAGTGAGCGTCAGCGTCTCTGCTCCGGGTACAATGTCCGCCATCCTGTCAACCCTGAGCGCCTTTGGCCGGTAAAACACTTTTAACCGGGACTGCATCGCCAGCATCAGAACGTTAGGTTTATCTGATTTGGGCGGGATTTCTCGCAGATTGAACCAGAAAACGCTCTCTCTATCCTGCGGCAGGGAGGTTGCATCGGGTAATGCCTGAATCCTGACGAGTGTCTTTGTGCCAGCCTCTACTCTTTGCAACGGAGGCAGAACCATCAACGGGCCAGACAGTTTTTGTTCTTGTTCATCTTCCAACCATGCCTGCGCCAGGTAAGGATCGCGCTCATTACGGTTGGTCACGTTAACACTGAGCGATTTATCCCCTTCGTTAAACACCAGACGTGAGCGATCCACCGTCAGAGCTGCCTGCACATTTACAGCTGCCAGCCCCATCAGGCCCGGCAGCAGGATACTGATTACCGCTATTATTCTTCTGCTCATACTGCTCTGCTCACTCTGCAAATTCAGGGTCACGGAACACAATATTCTTAGGGTGGGTAAAACACTCACGGCGCTTTACACTTTGTCTGCCTCTCGTCGGTGCGAGAACATAGAGCGGTACCTGAAGCAGGTAACGCTGGTCCGGATAAAACAGCAAACGCAGGCGCACCAGAAAATCTGTCCGGTTTTCCGCACCGATTTTTCGCATCAGGTTACATTTCAACCGACTCGCCTCCTTACTGGCTTGCCGTTCAGGTTGGGCACACATTTGCCGACGAGCCAGCCTCATCTCAATATGATTGAGTCTCACCAGACGCTGTTTTACTGGCGGTGTCAGCATGACCCTGGAAGTCAGCCACATATGAATCGCATCTCTGAACGTCTGTAGGGTATGTCGGTTATCCAGCAGCAATACGTAATTGGGGCTGAAGGTGCCCTCAAGTGCCGCTATCGGGCCGGGTGCACCAGTTATCAGCGTCGGCCCTTCTGGCAGATGAGCCTCCCAACTCCATACCAGCAAATGATGCATGTCAGGAAAATGCAGTACATTCACCTTATCTGGCCCCCCCTCTTCTTCCCCCAATGACTGGAGCAAAGCGGTAATACCAATCCGGAAGTATGGGTCAGGCATATATCCAGTTACATTCACAGGCACCGCCAGTAGCGGGTTTGCCCCCGCCCACCATCGCAACCGGACTGGGTCTGGCTGTCCACCGCACCCGCTTCCTGTAGTGCCAGCAACCGCTGGCGTGCCAGATACACACTGATATTCAATCGGTCTGCCACCTCTCGGGTACTGACCCAAAGCTGGCCACTCTTACTTTGACGCTCAAGAAAAACCAGGCACTGAGTGACCTGCTGTTGCTTCATTTTACTGTCTTTACGCATCACTCCTCCTCCTCATGACCTGAACAACAGGGTTCTTTCTGGCCATAAAAAACCCTGTCCCCAATCAGCACCACTGCTGCGAGCGAGTGCCAATTCCTCATCTGTCTCAATACCTTCAACGAGCACCATTCGCCCCAGCTCACGTGCGTCACACACAAGCTGCGGTAGGGTGTGGCGAGCTAGCTCGTGGCGACACGTTTTCACGCCATCAAACCAGAAGCCCTCATTTTTGATGCCCTCGCTAACAGCGGGCGTCAAATCATCCAGCCATACGGACCATCCCCGAGAGCGAAGCCGATAAACATTGGCCTTCAGAACACGCCGTTGCGCCACCTCTGCTGTCAGCAAGTATTCCGGGTCCTGGACTTCTGCCACCACATTGCGCCGATAGCAGCTGCGTACGCGCAGGAGCCGCTGCATACAATCGGGATCGGTGAACACACGTACCGGTAGGTTCATAAAAAAGAGCCCCGGTTCAACCAGTCGCCTGATAATTTCCAGTTGCTTAAAAAACAGCAGCAGACAAGCCTCCGTAGAGAGCGTCTCAAAGAACGCCTCCACCTGGACGTCTGGCGCCAGTAGGGTCAAAACCTCATGGCCCTGCAGTTCCCCGGTACCCAGCGCAATCAAAGGCTGAAGCCGGATGCCTTCCACTAACTGCAGGGCATGTTCTGTATCATTAATATCGGTCCGTACGATTCTCATGCCGGCATCCTTAAATTTCTGCTCATTCATACCTCAGTGAGAAAATAACCACCGCACTGAACTCACCTTCTCCAACATTGCCCCCAGACGTGGACTGCGTGCGAACCCGCCAGGTCAATGTGGTATCGTCCTGCGACAATGACACGGGGTGCTGTTCGTCATCCGGTGCCACCGCCCGTCCGTCACTGTCTTCTATGGCCAGGGCAATACCTCTGGCACTGCCATGTACTTCAAATAACGACGGATCAACCGAATCCTTCTCGCCGCTGAACGTGACCGAAACCTGTGAGCCAAGGGAAAGGTCACACTCTTTCAACTGAATATGAAATGTCTCGGGTGCTGACTGTATTTCATCCATAAAGGTCCGGGCGGGTATCGCCCTGAGTTCTACCGTTTGCTCTTGCGAGTCGGTCTCCACAAGACAAGGATCGGCTACCAGCGTGCCGCTGAACTCTACTTTTGTGTCTGCCATCGCGGCGGATGTGTAGAACGCCATACCAGCCAGACTTACCTTCAGCAGGGTCGTCGCCTGGCAGTACAAAAACGCACGTATCATCATTCATACTCCAGGGTCGCCTGAGCCACCGATGAATTCCTCCCAACCAGGGGAGAGCAGCATTGCACCGCTTACCCGGTGGAAGAGAAGGGTTGATACCCAGAGTCTCCGGGTGGCCTTGACTCTCACCAGCCACCGCCCACCTCAGTGGTTGTGAAGCGCGTCAGTATCTGCCCGGCAAACCTCGCCGTGACAGAGGAACGGCAGAACCGGCTTTCCACCAAAGTCATTAATCGTGATAAGGTGCGGAGTGGCAAATACCTGGCTAGGCACGGTAGCGCTGGATTTCGGCTCAATCATTACCGTCTTAAAATCTTTCGCCACAGACTGCTTCAACCCCCCGGTTATCCCCAGCACTGTCATGTAATACGGCGTAGGGTTCTCCACCCGGAAACCGCCGCTAACCTTATGCAAAACGAGTTGGTCGTCATGGCGGCTAAAGCGTTCCGGTGTGATATCTGCCGGGCGATAAAACAGCTTGATTTTGGTCTGCAACGCCAGTTGCAGGACGTTCGGTCGCTCGCTTTTAGGTGGCACTTCACGCACGCTAAAATAGAACAGACTCTCCCTGTCTTGCGGCAGGCTGGCCGCTGACGGCATGGCGCTGACCCGAATAACACTCTTTTGCCCTGGCTCCAGGCGCTGCATTGGCGGGGTTGCCACCAGGTAATCCTTTAACGGCTTTCCCTGTGCATCTTCCAGCCAGGCCTGTGCCAGATAGGGTTTCTGGCTACTGTCATTACTAATATTCATCACCAGCCCCCTTTCCCCGCCGGGGTAGATTGCCCTTGTACGGTCAAGAGCAATCGCCCCCTGCGCTGTCGGACTCAGCCCTGCACACAACGCGCACACCGCTAACAGGGTGGCCATCCCTTTGCCCTTGCCCGTCGAGTCACTCTGCTCCTGTCTTGTTTCCTGCTTGTGCATCATGGTCAGACTTCACTCTCTTCGGGGTTGTATTCATTTATGGATGTCATACGGATGCCATCCTTTTACAGTTTCTGTTCATTCGTCTGGTTTTCTGCCTCGCCAGTCGCCAGGTGACACAACAGCGGAACCGGCTCACCACCAAGGACATCCGGTAATGTCACTGTGCACTGTGCTTTTTCATCCCAGTGCACGTTCAGGCGCTCTCCTGGATTGACACCAGATATCCACGCCAGACCGCCATCACTCACCATCCCCAGTTCACGATCTTTTCCGTTGCGGACACTGGCACCAAAAGGAGGGGAGCCCTTTTCAGCCATTGACAAAATGGCCACCACCTTGCTTCCTTTGAGCACATCAAACCGACGAAAACCGATAGCGCCTTCCGTCAGGGCAGCCTCTGCTATCGGTGACCCACTCACCTCCACATCATCTGCAAGCCGATTCACATCGACACGGGTTGTCGCCCGATAGTAGCTGGGCACAAAAGGATCCACGGCAATACCAAACCCATTCGTACTTCCATGCTGCCCAATCGGCACTCCAGACACGCCATCTGTGCTAACCAACATTCGGGTACTACCGCGAGTGCTGCCACCGTGCAGTGCTGCCCCATGTAGCGTGGCGGTCATCCCGCCGCTCAGTGAGACCCCGGCAGAGGTGTAGCTGTTCTCCTGCCAGCCAACGTTGAACGTCGCATCCCCGAGCGCATCATCATGTCGATAAAATCCGCTCGCCTGGGTGGTTATTCGCTCTCGACCGCCGCCACGGGTTCCGGCGCTCAGTCGGTAGTGATCGCCGTTATTCAGTCGCTCAGACCAGCCAACTGTCTGGCTGTAGCTGTTGTTGTTCCAGTTACCGTTGTAACTGGCGGTGCCTTTGCCCAGGAGCAGCGTCAGGCTCAACCAGGCAGCATCGTCCCGGCGACCGTTATAGTCACTGCGGCTAGCCGACACTGAAACACCAATGTTGTGCCAGTCTCCTACGTCCATATAGCGACTCATGGACAGGCTATAGCGGTCTGCGTCTGGCCGATTCCAGTAAGTCTGATGTGACCAGTTCAGATATGCCGACAGCTTCAGGTCTGTGAAACTTTTGCTGGCCGTCACCGTGTACAGTTCTTTGCTGTTGCCCCGCATCCCACCGCGGTAGCGGTTGTCCAGGTATTCCGGCATCGTCATATAGTCGCGATCTGAGAACCGATATCCGGCAAACGTCAGGTTGCCGTGAATTTCTTCAAAGCGTTTGGAGTAACTCACTCGATATGAACGCCCCTGTAACCGTCCCGCTTCTGGCAGCGAAGCTACCGACTGGGTGATATCCGCAGAAATAGCACCAAACTTATACATATCACGCCCAATACCCAGTAACTGGCTGCTGTAGTCCTGTAGCAGAATCCCACCGCCATACAGTGACCAACGGTTATTGACCCCCCAGGACAACTCAGCGGCACTGAATACGGGTCCTTCCATATGGTGCGTGTAATCCGAAGAACGGCCAGCAGCCAGTTTGTAACGTACCTGCCCTGGGCGTGTCAGATAAGGAATGGTGGCCGTAGTCACCTGAAAGGCCTGCACATCCCCATCCTGCTCTTCCACCCGCACATCGAGTTCGCCGTTGACCGCCCCACTCAACTCCTGAATACGAAACGGTCCTGCCGCCACGGTGGTTTCATAAATCACACGCCCCTGCTGGCTAATCGTCACTTTTGCGTTAGTCCGGGCAATTCCGCTAATTTCCGGTGCATATCCCCGTAATCTCGGCGCAAGCTGGCTTTCATCGCTAACCAGTGACGCACCGGTGTAACGCCAGGAATCAAACACATCCGAGTTCAGGTAATCTTCACCAATGGTTAATTTCGCCATTAACCCCGGTAGCGCCCGGTAGGCATACAGTCGATTCCAGTCAAAAGTACGGTGACTGTCTCGGTAATGACTCTGCCAGTCCCCACGCATGCGCCAGGCACCAACGTTAACTCCCGCCGTACCACTGGAACTGACTGTCTGTATGCGTTTTCCATTTGCCGGGCGAGTGGTCGTGGCATTTACGTTGTAATCCAGCAACAGGCCAGGAATCCCGTCTTCCCAGCGCGACGGCGGTAGCCAGGTGGCATCCTGGTACTCCAGCCACGCCTGTGGAATAGAGGCTGCCAGTGTTGAACCAGGCAAATCCCCCTCCAGCACAATCCCTTCCAGGGCGGAAAAGTCTGCACAGCGTTCTTCGGTATC
Source organism: Enterobacteriaceae bacterium 4M9 (assembly GCA_010092695.1). GTDB lineage: Bacteria > Pseudomonadota > Gammaproteobacteria > Enterobacterales > Enterobacteriaceae > Tenebrionibacter. The sequence goes on from JAADJJ010000001.1 coordinate 4,448,246, forward strand.
AAACGTCACCAGAGCCAGTGCATCTGGGCGCAGCCCCAGCATCTCCACCTGCTCACGTGTCAGACAAACCTGGATATCCGGCTCTACTTTGCCCTCAGCCAGGGGCATTTCACGAAACGTTATCTCTTGCTCAGAAATTCTTTGCCCATTAAGCCGCAGCTCCAGAACATAGACGCCCGGCATAATGTAGCCAGCCCGTGAAAAGCGTGATAAATCAATATTATTCCGGTCTTCCGCACTCAAAATACTGGTATTAAATTCCACTGAATAAGCCATGCAGGAATAGCCCTGGGATAGCATGTAAATACAGCCTCCCAGCAAAGAACGCTGAAATAACACTGACTTTTTCATTTTTATATTTCGCCCCAGCAGTATTCATTTCTGGCACTCGTGCAACACATGGAGAGCATCCCTGCGCAGCGCGAGCATCCAAAAAGGAAAATCTGCCGTAGGACTTCCTATTACAAGGAGATAATTAACATCATTACATCACGCTATTTCTGGCGCGGCGGCACCGTCCAGCGAGCACATACTTTCGGCAATATGGACATGTGAAATATGTGATAATCGCTTACTGCCCGGCTATTCATGAGTTATGATAAAACGCAAGGCTGCCGATAATTCCCCTTCCTTTAAGGGCTGCCATTACGTACCATTCTCATGCAATAAAAATTACTTTCCCTGAAGGCAACGTCACTCTGAGCATTTTCTGGTAAGACATCATGCCCATGCTCATCGCTTAACTGTAATGCCAGTCCTTCTGCCTCTTCTTGCAGGGCAAACAGCGAATCGTTTTTCTCATCATGTTCGCCATCAAAGGAAATTATTGCGCCGTGTCTGTGTAAGACATCTTCTGTATCCAGCTGGCAGCTGAGCAACCGCGATGAGAATAAGCGCCGGATACAAAAGCGCTGTAATACAGATCGCGTGTTGATATTGCTGAGAATGCAATTTCTTGTCTGCCATCATCGGTTAGCAGACTGCACGCCGGTTCCAGTACCTGGCCATACATCTGTACACGCCCGTGTTCTGAGCCGTGTATCTCCATGAATCAGCACTGCCGGAAAAAACGCAGCACAACCGCATCACATTCCACCGCCCTTTACCCCGGCCTGATGACCGGGGCTATCGCCAGATAGTTGTTATCTTTAATTATTCATAAGACAGCATGAAATCGGCGATGGACTGGAAGTCACCCGTCTCAATAGTGTTGCCCAGTCCCTGCAGATAGGCAGAGAAGCCAAGGGTGTTATTACCTTCAATCAATTCACGAGCAGCTGAAGTGCCACCAACCGGAATTTTGTTACTGGACGCATCGGTAATCACTACACCCGCACCAGTCGCCGTGCCGGTAATGCCAAACCAGGTATTATCATCATCCAAAGCGGGGGAACCACCGAAGGTCACCGTCACAGAAGGTGCAGTAACCACCTGAGTCGGATTTTCAGGGTCTTCTGGGTTATTTACCTGTGTTTCAGTCACCGCACAGTTTTTCAGCAAAATGGCGAAATTCTGCGGCGTGGAAGTACCGCTATTTTCCAGCTGGGATTTTGCGACCTGACCCAGATTCACCTCCTGGTCAGAACTCTCCGGATCAATAGAACACGGAGCATCAATAATGGAGCCGCTAAATGTAATTTTGCCGCTCCCCTGATCTGCAGCCGCCTGTGCACCAGCTGCTGACATCCCCAAAGCAATAATAAGGGCAGATGCCAATTTATTCACTTTCATTCATTTTATCCTTTATTAGTTAGTTTCTTCACGCACCAACGAGAGTCAGTGACGATGGTGCCCGCATCTATATTCAAGCGTTCATCCGATGAAATGAAAATATAAAAAAAAGCGAGAAAAATAGACTCGAAAAGCACTCACCCCTGATTCTCGTGGCGATGAAAATATTATTACCGAATTATTCAAAAACAAAAAGATGCATATTCTCAATTTTTGACCATCGATCTTTCTCACTAAAATTAAACACATTTAAAGACATAAAAAAAATAAAAAACCACAAACAAAGAATAAAATTCTGATATAGAATTTTTTTTCAGAATAAAAGAAAATTAATTAAAAAATTAAACATATACAATCCCACACAGCAACAAAACCCCCACACCTGCAACAACGAAAAAACAAACAAGCATTTATTTATAGGAAAATATCACCATGAATAAAATAAAATACCATTTCATTCCCGTTTAGGATTCATTTAAAAACATTATGCTAAAGATACTTTTCTTTCAATCAACACCTTCCCTGATCGCACTAATTTATTCTTCAATTGCTATCTTCGGCTCAGACACATGCTTCTGCATTAATAAGGTGCCGCATATTTTCTGAATCATTCAGATTTGCTGGACAAGTATTAACTTTGAGCCTCCAGGTTGCCGATTGCCGCCCCTTACCGCAATTAACAGGTTATATGTCTTCATTTGCTTGTACTGTAGAGGGCGATGCAAACCACGTTGCCTGACAGCAACGCTCCTCGCAAAATCATAGTAAACCGTATCCAACCAACGAAGGGGTTAACCTCCCCAGCAAGTGCTATAGACACTACTTTGATCTGGGCATCACTGAATTGACCACAACACAGATAACGGCCATAGAAACACAAAAAGCAGATGAATCTTCCCTGGCCGGTCTCCTCCATTGATTTACATGCCCAATGCCAGTCATCTCTTCACAAGCAACATGAGGTCCCTATTTAGTACTGCATTATCAGACGTCATCAGAATTTGCAGCAGGCTGGAAAAACGGAAAATTTAAAGATAAACACACCGGCATGACCCGCTAACTGTTGCATCTACGACTAAGGGCTGATCATTTGCCCTTGTTAGTACATTGATACGTGCTGGCAGGCAAACAGACGGATACACTGCGAATCATTTAGGCTTATTAAGCCCTTTTACGAACCCAACTCAACCGTTGCATGACTCTCGAAGGGAAGGAGCACGATCTTTTATTTGCCGATGACTGGAATGACAGCGAATGCCTGACGCCTCATCAACACCGTTTTAAAAATTATTTTTGCTCGCGTCATGAGGCGCTTAAAATTTCAGGAAGGTTTTAGTCCGATTATCGTGCTGGCATTTTAAGAATTACAGAAGGGGCGCTTCCAATCAAAGCGAGATCTTAATCACAAAACTCAGCCGCTTACATAACTTCGCAAACCGCTTACACCAACAGACAACCGCTTACCCTGCACTTACAACCGCTCAGGTAATTATTCCTCCGCTCACCCGGCAAGCTGGTCATCATATAAACACCCTAAAAAAGAATACACACACGCCTCAAAAAAATACCCAACGTTTAAACACCAAGGATTTTATTCGTCTGACAAGCAGGTCCCAATATGAATAAAAATAAGTTTCTAAAGCACATACCCTGGGTGGTTCTCGGAATCATCGGTGCTTTCTGTCTGGCGGTTGTCGCCTTACGCCGGGGTGAACACGTAAGCGCACTGTGGATTGTTGTCGCTTCCGTCTCCGTCTATCTTGTGGCTTACCGCTACTACAGCCTCTACATCGCCCAAAAGGTGATGAAGCTCGACCCCACCCGCTCTACTCCCGCGGTCATCAATAACGATGGCCTGAACTACGTTCCGACCAACAAGTATGTGCTGTTCGGCCACCACTTTGCGGCTATCGCAGGTGCAGGCCCGCTGGTTGGCCCGGTGCTGGCCGCACAAATGGGCTACCTGCCCGGCACGCTCTGGCTGCTGTCAGGCGTGGTACTTGCCGGTGCGGTGCAGGACTTTATGGTGCTGTTTATCTCTTCACGCCGTAACGGCGCGTCTCTGGGTGAGATGATCAAAGAAGAGATGGGCCGCGTGCCTGGCACCATCGCACTGTTTGGCTGCTTCCTTATCATGATAATTATCCTCGCCGTTCTGGCGCTTATCGTGGTGAAAGCACTGGCTGAGAGCCCGTGGGGCGTGTTCACCGTATGTTCTACGGTGCCGATCGCGCTCTTTATGGGTATCTACATGCGCTTCCTGCGCCCCGGTCGTGTGGGCGAAGTCTCGGTGATTGGTATTGTGCTGCTGGTGGCCTCCATCTGGTTTGGCGGCGTTGTCGCACACGACCCGTACTGGGGCCCGGCGCTGACCTTTAAAGACACCACCATCACCTACACCCTGATTGGCTATGCGTTCATTTCAGCGCTGCTGCCGGTGTGGCTGATTCTGGCACCGCGTGACTACCTCGCCACCTTCCTGAAGATTGGCGTTATCGTCGGCCTGGCTATCGGTATCGTGCTGCTGAACCCGGATCTGAAAATGCCTGCGGTAACGCAGTACATTGACGGCACCGGTCCGCTGTGGAAAGGCGCACTGTTCCCGTTCCTGTTTATCACCATCGCCTGTGGTGCGGTTTCTGGCTTCCACGCGCTGATTTCTTCTGGCACCACGCCGAAGCTTATCGCCTGTGAAACCGACGCCCGCTTTATCGGCTACGGCGCTATGCTGATGGAATCATTCGTTGCCATCATGGCGCTGGTTGCGGCTTCTATTATTGAGCCGGGCCTGTATTTTGCGATGAACACGCCGCCTGCGGGCCTTGGCATCACCATGCCGAACCTGCACGAGCTGGGCACTGAAAACGCGCCGCTGATTATGGCGCAGCTCAAAGAGGCTTCTATACACGCGGCAGCAACCGTCAGCTCCTGGGGCTTTGTTATCACGCCTGAGCAGATTTTGCAGACCGCAAAAGACATCGGCGAGCCGTCCGTACTGAACCGCGCAGGTGGTGCACCCACGCTGGCTGTCGGTATCGCCCACGTGTTCCACAAAATCATTCCGTTCGCGGACATGGGCTTCTGGTATCACTTCGGTATTCTGTTTGAAGCGCTGTTCATTCTGACGGCTCTGGACGCAGGCACCCGCGCAGGCCGCTTTATGTTGCAGGACCTGCTGGGTAACTTCATTCCGTTCCTGAAGAAAACCGACTCTCTGGTTGCCGGCATTATCGGCACCGCGGGCTGCGTAGGCCTGTGGGGCTACCTGCTGTATCAGGGCGTGGTTGACCCGCTGGGCGGCGTGAAGAGCCTGTGGCCGCTGTTCGGTATCTCTAACCAGATGCTGGCCGCCGTGGCGCTGGTACTGTGCACCGTGGTGCTGATTAAGATGAAGCGCACGAAGTACATCTGGGTGACGGTAGCCCCGGCCGTATGGCTGCTTATCTGCACCACCTGGGCGCTGGGCATGAAACTGTTCAGCACCAACCCGCAGATGGAAGGCTTCTTCTTTATGGCAAGCGAGTATAAAGCCCGCATCGCCGAAGGCGGCGAGTTGACTGCACAGCAGGTTGCCAACATGAACCATATCGTGGTGAATAACTACACCAACGCAGGCCTGAGCATTCTGTTCCTGGTGGTGGTGTACAGCATTATTTTCTACGGTATCCGCACCTGGCTGAAAGTACGCAACGCAACCGAGCGTACGGACAAAGAAACGCCATACGTACCGGTGCCGAAAGAAGGGATTAAAACCTCTTCCGGCCACTGATTAAGGCTGTAAAAAAACCCCGCCACGGCGTAATGCTGGTCATTTAAGGATGGGGGAATGTTCCGTTCACCTGAAGCCCGGCAACAAATGAGACGTCATCAGCGGTGAACGGGCAAAGAGGGCTACCGCAGCCCTCTTTGCAATCTCCTGCGGCCCCGCCAGGAAATCGCCGCCCCTTGGGCGGTACGCGCAGCTTATCCCGTCTGGCTTATCGGGGACGGCGCGAGGTAACATCCCTGTAAATCGCGCCTCGGGCCGCATCCATGCGGCCCGCCCCGGCCAGCCGTGAACGCTTTGCCGATTTCAGCGGGGTCAGCAACCCCACACTGTATGCCCGAGCACGTTAAAAACGAATGAGTGCGCTGTTCATCTGCTTAAGTGACCAGTATTACCGCCACGGCGGGGTTTTTATTTTTTGCGCATCGCTCAGGGTTTACCGGCCGTCTGAATAATGCCGGCGCTTGCACCTTTCGCGCCCTCATCGTCATGGTTACGCTTTTTCATTAACCAGAACACGGCAATACCCGCCAACAGGATCCCCGGTGCCGACGCTGACATGACGCCAAGCGTACCGGTTCCCATCGCCAGCATCTTGCCCGCAAGCAACGGGCCGCTTATTGCCCCAATGCGGCCAATAGCCACGGCAGTACCTACGCCCGTCGCACGGATCTCCGTGCGGTAGAACAGCGGTGCCAGGGCATACAACACGCTTTGCCCTCCTGTTGCAAAGAGACCTGCGATAAACCCCGAGAACAACATGGCGTTTAATGATGACGCAAAACCCAGCGCCAGCAGCGACAGCAGCATACCGATGTATATTAAAAGCGACATCACGAGCGGACTTAGTTTGTCCATCAGCATTCCCAGCAGCAGTGTGCCGCTGACTGCACCAAACTGTAGGACAAACATCACGCCCGCCGCCTCGCTGGCGCTGAATCCCTGGCCGACCAACAACATTGGCAACCAGTTAATCAGCATATAAACCACCAGCAGAGTGAAGAAATAGCACAACCACAGCAGCAGCGTGGCAGAGATATTTTCTGCTGCCAGCAGCGAGCGCAGCGGCACACGCTCGCTTGCGCGCTGGAAATCCTGCGACTCGGGCAGCCAGAGCATTAACGGCAACACCAGCAATAGCGGTACAACGCCGCCAACCCAGAATATGGTCTGCCAGTCCTGGGTCAGGCCAAAAAAGCCCAGCGCCGCCGCCATCCCCGCCCCCATAGGCACACCGCAGTACATCAGACTCACCGCCCTGGCGCGAAAACGGGAGCCTGCGGCTTCCGAGGTTAGCGCAATCAGGTTCGGCAGTGCCGCCCCAAGGCCGACACCGGTTAACAGGCGCGCCAGCAGCAACGTTGAGAAGTTCCACGCCAGCGCGGTAGCCAGAGAAAACAGGCCAAACAGGATGACCGACCCCAGAAGAATGCGCTTACGCCCGTAGCGATCCGAGAGCATGCCCCCCACCAGCGCGCCGGGCAGCAGGCCGAAAATGCCAGCACTGAAAATCCACCCCATCTGCATTTTATCCAGGGCGAATGCCTTCTCCATGCCAACAGCGGCGATGCCCGCCGCCTGTAAATCCAGCCCCTCCATCAGGGCGACCATAAAACAAAGTCCGACGGTAAGCACCAGGCGAGAAGCGTGTGCGGTGGTGTTTGTGGCCATAAGCCTCCCTTTGTCATATCCGAACAATCTGAGCAGGTGGAAGGTGGCAAATACTTTGTCTGCCACAGGTTGTGTTATCTGCCGCACCAGCGAGAGCGCCCTAAGCGCTCGCACCATCCTGTATGAAGACGGCCCGCTGATTCATGGCGTTGCTTTCTCATCCTTAAGCGCGAATCGCAAACCAACAGGCGCTTCACGCTCACGGTTTGGTGTGGGTTCTCACGTTATTCGTACGGCAGGACACCAGTGAGAATGAGCGTGGTGACAGGATGTACCTGACAAACGAGACGCCTCCAGGCACGACCTGGTGAATAACCCCTTCGCCGTTGCATCTTCAACAACGTCCGGTTCGCACGCGTTGCCCCTGGCAACCTTAATTGTTAACTACTTGTAAAGTATCTTGTCGTGTGCCGAGTATAGGGCTGCTGATGTTAACTACAATAAAAATGCAGCCCAGCGTGCACCAGGTGCACATTGCTGTTTTATAAGATATTTATAAGGGATGATGGGCGAGGGTTTCCCGACAGATGACAGCACCGTCCGTAGACTGCGCCACGGCTTGTTGGCACTGAGTGTGTTAAATAAATTCGTTGCAGGCGTGGCGGTTAGCGTAATAGCACAGTTCGGCGGTTGCCATCGCACCCGCCTGGAAACACGCCAGCGGAGGGTTCAGGTACGGCGCAGTCGCGCCGATGGCCGCTTTCTTTCAACCATGCAAACCTGGCCGTTGAGTGAGGGTTTTGTGATGCACACTGGATTTCTGCCCGCATAGCGCTGCTACCGGGCGAACTGCCGCGTAAGATCCTGTGGCTCTGCGCTATCCGTTCGATGTTGACGCCCAGGCGACGCGAGCCACCACGACGGGGCCGGAAAGTCGGGCAACAGGCGCACCCAGGCTAACGCCAACCCTTCCCGCCCACTTACAGCCCCAGCGCCTCTTTCAAACTCTTAAGATAGCGCCGACTCACCGGCACGCTCATCCCATCGCACAACAGCAGTTCCGCCTGGCCGTTATCCTCCAGGCGAATCTCTTTAAGATGGGACATATTCACCAGGTATTGACGGTGGCAGCGCATCAGTGGCGTGCGGCTTTCCAGCGTGCGCAGTGTCAACTCGGTGAAGCCTTCTTTACCTTCGTGGCTGGTCACGTACACGCCGCTCATGCGGCTACTGACAAACGCAACCTCTTCCATCTTTAGCAGGTAGATGCGGCTGTGGCCGGTACAGGGAATAAACGTCAGCGCCTGCTGGTTTGCCGCAAGCACGGAGATATCCTGCGGCTGGCGTTGCTGGCGCAACCGCGTCAGGGTTTTATGCAGGCGCGGTGCTTCAATGGGCTTAAGCAGGTAGTCAAATGCCTGCTCCTCAAACGCCTTCACCGCATACTCATCATACGCCGTCAAAAAGACTATCCACGGGCGGCGCGCTTCATCCAGCATGCCCACCATTTCAAGACCGCTGATGCGTGGCATCTGAATATCGAGAAAAATCACGTCCGGGTGCAGCTTGTTCACCGCACCAATGGCTTCCACGGCGTTGGCACACTCGCCCACTACCTCAATATCGCTCTCATCCTGTAGCAGGATGCGCAGGTTTTCCCGCGCCAGCGGCTCGTCGTCGACTATCAGCACTTTTAACATGCCAGCTCCTCCTGAGGCAGTCGTAGCGTCACCCGCGTAAAGCGGTCTGGCTCGCAGGTGACCGTCATCCCACAGCCGTCACCAAAACGTGCGCGCAGGCGTTTATCCACCAGGTTCATGCCCAGCCCGCGCGTGTCTTCCTGCGGCTGGTACAACCCGGCATTGTCTTCAATCTCCAGTACCAGAAACCTTTCTTCACTGCGCGCGCGCAGAATGATTTCGCCCACTCCCAGCAGCTGGGAGGTGCCATGCTTGATGGCGTTTTCCACAATTGGCTGTAGGGTGAACGCAGGCAACTGGCGGTGCGCCAGTTCGTCAGGCACCAGTAACTGCACTCTCAGGCGCGACTGAAAGCGCGCCTGCTCAATTTGCAGATAGGCATTCACGTGCTCAATTTCATCGGCGAGCGTCGCGACCTCAGACGCTCGCTTGAGGTTTTTGCGAAAGAAGGTTGAGAGGTACTGCACCAGGTTGCCCGCCCGTTCGCTGTCGTGGCGAATCACCGCCTTCAGCGTATTGAGCGCGTTAAACAAAAAGTGAGGATTCACTTGTGCGTGCAGTAGCTTGATTTCGGACTGCGCCAGCAGCGTTTTCTGGTGCTCATACTTCCCGGCCAGAATCTGCGCCGACAGCAGTTGCGCGATACCTTCGCCGAGCGTGCGGTTAATGGAGCTAAAGAGCCGGTTTCTGGCTTCATACAGTTTGATGGCGCCAATCACTCTGTCGTTTTCACCGCGCAGCGGAATGACCAGCGTCGAGCCAAGCTTGCACTGCGGGTGCAGCGAACAGCGGTACGGCACTTCGTTGCCGTCGGCGTAGACCACGTCGCCCGTTTCAATGGCGCGCAACGTGTGGCGCGAAGAGATAGGCTTGCCGGGCAGATGGTGATCGTCACCAATGCCGGTAAACGCCAGCAGCTTTTCGCGGTCGGTAATGGCGACTGCGCCAATATCCAGTTCCTGGTGCAGCACCTGCGCCACTTTCATGCTGTTTTCTTCGTTAAAGCCGCGTCGCAGTATGCCTTCGGTGGAGGCGGCGACCTTCAGCGCCGTGGCAGAAAACGCCGAGGTGTACTTTTCAAACATCGCCCGCTGGTCGAGCAGAATGCGCATAAACAGCGCCGCGCCCACGGTATTGGTGACCATCATCGGCGCGGCAATGCTGGAAACAAGATTAGCGGCATCGCTAAACGGGCGGGCAATCAGCAGGATGATGGCCATCTGTGCGGCCTCAGCCACAAAGGTAATCCCGCCCGCCGTTAGCGGATTAAAGACTTTATCTGGCCGCCCGCGCCGAATCAAAATGCTGTGTAGCAACCCGCCCAGCAGCCCTTCGGTGATGGTGGACACCATACAGGCAAACGCGGTCATGCCGCCCATGGAGTAGCGGTGTAGCCCACCGGTAAAGCCCACCAGCGCTCCCACCGTCGGCCCGCCCAGCAGCCCGCCCATTACCGCACCAATGGCGCGCGTGTTAGCAAGCGAGTCTTCAATCTGTAGCGAGAGATAGGTACCCAGAATACAAAAGATAGAGAAGGTGACGTAGCACAGCAGCTTGTGCGGCAGCCGCACGCTGACCTGCATCAACGGAATAAACAGGCGGGTTTTACTCATAAGCCAGGCGATGACCAGAAACACGCACATCTGCTGCAACAACAGTAAAACCAAATCGAAGGAATACATACCAGAGACCACAAATTCGCAATTGCCGCACCATAGCGCGAATAGCGAAAACTTTCTTTGAATCACGGCATAAAAACGCGTTCAGGCGAGGCGCAAGGGGCGCGCAAAACACGCCGGCTGCACAGAGGCAGCCGGCGCGTCATCAGACATTACGCAGCACGCAGCCGGTAATCATTGAGCAGCATCCCGGTTTCACTGACCAGCACCAGCCGGTACAGCAGCAATAAAGACCAGGCGCCGCCAGGCTTGAGACCAAATTTGCGCATCACATAATGGATGTTGCCGTAGACCGCACGTGGCTGCACGTGGTGTTCGTTCGCCAGTTCGACAATTTCGGTGCCATCAAGCATGCCACACAAAAAGTACACGGAGCGCGCCGGGATAAAGATGCGCCGCGCTTTACCGCGCCGCTCCCAGTGAAGAAAGTCGGCCGGGTCGCAGCCCTTAACCAGATAACCCACGCCAAAATGGCGCAGTTTTTTATTCACGTGCTCAAAAACCTGCACGATTCTGGCGCGACAGCGTCGTAGCTCCAGAATAATGGGAACGGCTTTTGCGTTATTATCCACAGCAAGAAACACCACGTCACTGGACCCGATATTTTCGCTCATGGCCCGCACGTCGGCGATTTCCGGGGCAATATTGACGAGCACCTTGCCCTGTTCCCGATAGAGTTCACTGAGTCCTGCGGCGAAATAACTATCATCGGTTATGAGATAAAAACCCATTATAATTTCATCTCCTTGAAATTAATCCCTTTATTCACAGCAGCCACGCTACGCAATTTCCCTGCGTCAGCCATTAAGCGCCGTGCTTACTTGTTGATTACGCCTTCGCCAGCCAGTTCAGCAAAATGGCCGCGCTGTACATCACCGCAACGTTGCTGTTGTAGCCATCGTAACGGTTGTTAATCGCCGAAATCTGGTTGTTAAAGTGGTCGCTTTCGGCACTCAGCACGTCAAGCAGCGTGCGCGTACCCAGGTGATACCACTGGCGATAGAACATATCGCGCACGCGGTCGGTTTCGGCGCTCAGTTGCATGTAGCTTTCTGCACGCATCAGTGATGAGTCGCGGGTTTCCACCATGTTGCGAATCTGGTATTCCAGCTCATAACGCGAGGTCTGGGTCTTTTCCTGCGCCGAGCGCATTTTTGCCAGCGCGGCCTGGCGCTGGGCGCGCTCGGAGCCACCACTAAACGCGCTCCACTGCACGTTCAGGCCGGTGTACCAGGCATCCGTGTCGCCATACTGATCTTTGGCGGTACTCTTTTGTACCACCCAGTTCACCTGCGGCAGGCCACCTGCACGAATGGCTTCTGCCTGCGCGTCGGCGGCACGCACTTCAGCTTCGCCACGCTTGAGCGTTGGGTGATCCGTCAGCGCACCCAGCGCGGTGTTCAGGGCAACCTGGTCGCTGTTCCAGCGCACGGCCGGCAGAGCCTGAGGCTCAACCCCCATCAGGCGCACCAGCTTGATGCGCGTGTTGTCATACTGGTGCTGCAACTGCTCCTTTTGCGCCTGTGCAGAGAGCAGACGCGCGCGTGCCTGAACCAGCTCACTGGCACGGCCTTTATCCACGCTGGCAATGCCGGACAGCATCGTCACCAGTTCCTGCATACGTTTGACGTACGCTTCTGCCACCTGAATGCTTTCTTTATAGCGGCTCAGGTTCAACAACTCGGTCATGGTGCTGGACGCTACCTGCTCACGGGTCTCTTTAACCAGCAGTTCAGAGGCGCTCAGTCCCTCGCGCGCACTGTCGAGTTCTGCGCTGATGCGCCCCCAGTCAAACACCGTGGTATTTACCGAGACCGACGCGCTGGTGTCGCTGATGGAGTTGTTATGACGGGTAGAGTTACCGCCGCCAAAGGAGCCAAATGGCGCGCTGCTGCCCACGGTGACCTGCGGATAGCGCTGCCCCTGGACCTGCTTCACGCCCCAGCTTGAGGCTTCCATATCCGACAGCGCGCCGCGGATTTCCGGGCTGTGGTCAAGCGCAATGCCCACCATTTTCTTAAACCAGGCGTGAATAACGGCCGTTGACTGAACGGGCTGCGCCAGTGCCACAGGGCGCGGCGGAATATCGCGCATACGGTTTACCGGTGGTGCATTGAGCGTGCGCGGGCCTTCGCCGTCATGGAATTCCAGAACATCCGAGGTGTCTTCCTGCGCTACCGGCTCGTCAGCGATGTCGCTCGCAAGCGCTGGTTCGCTCTGCCTTTGCGAAGCCGGTTGCTGGGCGCTGGTTGCCCGCTGCGTCACCTCATTATCTTCTTCTATGTCGATAATGCGTGTTGTGGACGCTTTCGCCTGCTGGTATTTCAGGGGCGTGTTAGCGCTCGGTGTCAAACCAAAGCGGCTGTACATCGTGCTGTTTGACGCCTCGTTGCGTGCAACGGCGGCAATTTTTTCGCTGCCCTGCGGTGCCTCCATTTTGAATCTGGACCCGCCTATCGGCTGCGGTGCGCTAAATAACAGCTCGTCGTCCGCCGCCTGGCTGCCCTGAACGAGGGCCAGCGACAGCGCCAGCGCAACCGTTCTTATTACAAATTTCTTATCCATGAAATTAACGCTCCCTGAAGGCTTCGCGGGCTTTGAGCACCGGCTTGAGCAAATACGACAATATCGATTTTTCCCCGGTGCGAATTTCTACGGTCGCCACCATGCCGGGAATAATCGGAAATTCTTTATCTTTAACATGCAGTGCTGCGCTGTCGGTACGGATGTAGACCCGGTAGAAGTTGGGGTCACCACGGCCCGTACGGGCGCGCTCTTCGTCATAAATGGTATCCGGGCTGATGTGCTCCACCTTGCCATGCAGACCACCGTAAATGGCGTAGTCATAGGCGGTTATCTTCACCGTCGCAGACATGCCAGGGCGCAAGAACGCCACGTCAGACGGCTTGATTTTAGCTTCCACCAGCAGGCGGTCTTCCAGCGGGATAAGCGTCATAATCTCAGCACCCTGCTGGATAACGCCGCCGCGGGTAGTGACTTTGATGTTGTTAATGGTGCCGCGCAGCGGTGCCACGAGCGTGGTGCGATTCATCACGTCTTCACGCCCGGCCAGTACCTGTTGAGCCTGTGCCAGTTCACTCTCGGCTTTGGTCAAATCGCCGTTCGCATCGGCCCGAAAGCGGTTAGTACGCTCGGCAATTTGCAGGCGAAATTCGTTGGCCTGGCGCTTAAGGCGCAGAATTTCCACGTCTGAAATCAGTCCCTGGCGGGCCAGCGGCTCAGACAGCTTCACTTCAGCCTCCGCCAGACTCTGGCTGTGCTTGAGTGCAGCAACAGATTCATTGAGCGTTTTCTGGCGCGATTTCCACGCCTGGGTTTCATCGTTAATGATGGAGTCGATGCCCTGAATGCTGTCCGGGAACGCCAGCGGCGTGCCGTACGCTTCTGAGCGCAGACGCGCCACGGTGCCTTCCAGCCCCTGAACGCGGGACAGCGCTTCCTGGAAACTGGCGTTAGAGCGCGTCGGGTCAATCTTGAGCAGAACCTGCCCCTTTTCCACCACATCGCCTTCTTTCACGTTCAGCTCTTCCAGAATACCGCCTTCCAGGCTCTGGATTATCTGCTCGCGCGAGGCCGGAATGACCTTACCTTCCCCCTGGGTTATCTCTTCCACGATAGCGAAGTGCGCCCACGTCAGCGCAATCACCATAATCGCGGCAATCAGCCACAGCACCACGGTTGTTACCGGCGTTTTTTGTACCAGCAGCGCGCCCTGTAAATCGCGCATGAACTTCAGGTCTTCTGAGTCCACTTTGCCACTGGCCTTTTTAGGCGGCGCTTTTTGCAGACCCGTCGCCGCAGAACGTTTATCGACAACCTGCGCGTCCGATTTAATTTCCATATTCTTTCCCTTCATCCTTGCTCAGGCTCGGTCTGTTACTTTTTCTCAACGTGATGGGCAGAGTTCAGTTCTGCGATGACGGCATCTTTTTCGCCGTCGTGGGTGACACGGCCTTCAACGAGCACCATCAGGCGGCTGACCAGTTGCAGCAGGGAGAAACGGTGCGTCACGATAATCAGCGTCTGATCGGTAATGGCTTTCTGAAGCTGGTCGATAAACTTCGCTTCCGTCAGGGCATCCATCGAACTGGTCGGCTCATCCATCAGGATGATTTTCGGGTCCAGCAGCAGGCAGCGCGCCAGCGCAACCAGCTGACGCTGGCCACCGGAAAGTAACTGCCCCATTTCACCCACCGGCATATCAAAGCCCATGGGGTGCTGAGCCGCTATCTGATCCAGGCCGGTCATTTTGGCAATGCGCAGGAAATGCGCGGTCGTGGCTGACGGGTTGCCAATCATGACGTTTTCACGCAGCGAGCCGAAAAACAAGCGGCAGTCCTGGCCGACGTAACCTACCGCCGTGCGCCAGTCGGCCGGGTCAACCTGGGCGACGTCCACGCCATCAATCGACATCTGGCCGCTCTTGGGCTGATACAGTCGCGCAATGAGTTTTAACAGCGTGGATTTGCCGCTGCCAATGTTGCCGATAATCGCCACGCGCTCACCGCGCCCCACCTGGAAGGAGACGTTATCAATCACCTTAATGGTGTTTTGCAGACCCGGAATCGGGTATTCAAAGTTAACCTTTCTCAGGCGAATGTTGCCTTCAAAGCGCGGTGACGGCAGATAATCACGCATCGGGTCGCGGTCAACCGGCATTTCCATAAACTGGTTAAGCGATTTCAGCGCGGTTTTAGCCTGCTGGTAGCGAATAGCCAGCCCCACCATCGCCGCCAGCGGTGCCAGGCAACGTCCGGTCAGGATAACCACCCCGATCATCGCGCCCATCGTCAGCTCACCGGCGTGAATCAGGTACACACCCCAGACTACAATCACCACGGTAGTTATCTGCTGGATGAAGGACGCAAAGCCCATCGTCATGCTCGACAGATGACGAATCTTCATCGACGTTGCCGCAGACAGTGCGCTGAAGTCTTCCCAACGCTTTTGCATCACGCCTTCGCCGCGTGCGGCTTTCAGGGCTTCAATCCCTTCAATGCTTTCAATCAGCAGGCCATGCTTGAGCGAGGACTCGCGCATGTTTTCGCCCATGTAGCTGGACAGCGGACGCTGAATCAGGATGCTGAAAATCAAAATCACCGGGATAGCCATCATCGGCACAAACGCCAGCGGGCCGCCAATGAGGTAGATAATCATCAAAAACAGAATACAAAACGGGATATCGGAGAGCGTGGCGAGCGTCGCGGAGGTCATAAAATCGCGCACCGACTCAAACTCACGCAGCTGGTTGGCAAACGAACCCGCGGACTGCGGTTTGTTCTCAAGACGCACCGACATCATCTGGCGAAACAGCGTGGTCCCTAAAATCAGGTCCGCCTTTTTACCGGCGACATCAATCAACCACGAGCGAATCTGGCGGGTGATAAATTCAAAAATAATCGCAATCAGCACGCCGATAGCCAGCGACCACAGCGTGGCATACGCCTGGTTTGGCACCACGCGGTCATACACGTTCATGGTAAAGAACGTGGTCGCCAGCATCAGGATGTTCGCTAACAGGGCAGCAATGGCGGCGCTGTAGAAGAAGTGGCGGTAGCGCCACAGCGTGCCAAACAGCCAGTGGCCTTCGCGGTTGACCTCCGGCAGGATGCTGTCGGTCCCCGATTTCATCTCCGGTTTACGGCTGGCAAGCAGCGCATAGCCGGTAAAGTCCTTCTCCAGCGCGTCCGCGCTGACGGTTTTTTCCGTTCCGGTTTCCGGCAGAAGAATGGTGTAGCTCACCTGGTTTTTTTCTTTCTGGCGCGACGTTAAGATGCAGTAATTGCCATCGTTTTTGGCCAGCACTATCGGGAACAGGTAATCGGAGAACGATTTCAGATCGCGCTTAACCCAGCCCGAGGAAATGCCGGTTTGCCCCAGCATTTTTACGGCGAGATCGGGAGAAAGCAGGCGATCGCGCGGCAAGTCGGAATACAGCACGGCTGTGCTGACGTACTTGTCGTAATAACGGGTGAGCCATTTGACCGCTGACAGAAGTGTATCCTGCACTCCATGATCAACTGCTTCGTCCAGCGCCACGGATGGCGGAGTTGAAGCGGATTGAATATCGTCCATAACGTTCTTTCCACTTTGAATAAATTTCTGAAGCGCTGTTATAGCACAGCCGTTTTTTTTATAAATATTCCTAAGACTTATTCCTTACTTAATTACACTTAGGAATTTTCTAGTCACTGTGCGATTGATATTTCAGGGCATGACAAAAAATGTCATCCACTAAATAAATAGCCCAGCCATTTTTATAAAAACAACGAGTTAGCGTAAAAAACAAAAATAAGAAATTCCCCAGGAAATACTTATTTTTGTCTTAAGAAAGGCGCATAAAAAAACTTCGCCCGACATCATCGGACGAAGTTTTTATCAAAAATAAAACGGTTGAATGGCTATCAGTGGCTATTGATCATAACGTCAACACGGCGGCTCATTTTGTTACAGCCATCGTCCTGACGCTTGCTGCAACCACCCGCGGTCTGTGCCACACCCTGGCCCTGAACGTTGATAATCGCGCCATCAATACCCGCGTTAACCAGCGCCTGACGCACGGTTTCTGCACGCGCCTGCGACAGGCGGCGGTTGCTTTCGTTCTTACCAATACCATCGGTATAGCCAACCAGGTTGATGCTGCCCACGTTATTAGAACGCTTCGTGAACTCCACCAGGCGGTCAAGTTTCGCCTGCGACTCTGGCAGCATCTGGTCGTAGCGGCTGCCGGCGAACTGGAACAGCACCGCATCCATAATCAGCGTGACGTCGTTGCCGGAACCCACATAGCGGCAGTTCTGCACGCTTGACGCGCGGTTAATCAGGCGCGTATTGCGGTTCATCTCCAGCAGCTCTTTCTCTGCTTCCTGACGCGGCACGGCTTCGCTCACGACGCCATCACCGACGGCCGAGCGCACAAAGTAGGTCTTGCCGCCGTTAAAGTTCGCATGCACACCTGCCGTGGCTTTCTGCTGGTACAGCGGCGCGTCGTTGACGGCGGCGGCCAGCACGTGCTGCCCGGTGTTCACGCACAGCGCGGTGAATTCACCCGGCAGTAGCGCGGTGTGAAATTCTTTATCGACATAAATATTAATCGGCCCGGCGTTAACGCTTGCCGGATAATAATAAACAAGCTGCGCCTGCTCCGGCACCACCTGCGGCATGGAAAAATACTGGCTGGTTAGCGACGGGGCCGCCGTATTATTTTCACCACCCTGAAAAACCTGCGCCTGAAGACTGGCAGAAGCAAACATTGCGCTAATAATCAGCGCGCTTTTCATTACGTTATTAACTTTTTTAAATCCTTTCATTGTGTCTTTCCATCCAATGAATATGTCCTGATATTCAGCACAACACGCGAGCCATTTATCATGGCCCGGTGTTATTAATTAAAATGCTGAATCGTCCTTGTCCTGCTAATTACTGTTTCATTTCCTGGGCATAGCGTAGCGCTTCTGCACGTTTTTCCGGGGCCAGCAGACGTAAATCCATCTCACCGGCGCTGGCTGGCACGACACCCAGCGGTGCGGCCACAAACATCCAGTTAATGGGATGGAAAATGCCACGCCAGTGGTTAATGGCGTAGTTTTCCACATCCACCATGCGCGGCATTCGCTCCTGCCACACTTCGCGCAGCGCCCGGTAGCTTTCCGGATACGGCGATTTCGCCACGTCCTGCCACAGCGGCGTGTCGTTACGTGCGCAGTCATAGTGCATACGCAGGAAGTCACGAATGCCAATCCAGGACTGGAGGTTACCCTCGTTAAACTCGCGGATTGCGCTGTCTGAGACCACGCCCTGGCTGCTGACCACCACGCGCTCAAAGCTCAGCAGTTGCTCCAGCATCTGCCCGATGGAAGTGGCTTCCAGTGGCTCAACGAAGCCGCTGGAAAGCCCCAGCGCCATGACGTTGTTTTTCCAGACTTCTTTATGGCAGCCTGGGTCAAAGCGCAGCGTTTTATGCGGCTTAATGGCATAGCCCAGACGCTGCTCCACTTCTTTAATCGCCTCTTCTTCACTGATGTGCTTGCTACTGAAGACGTAGCCTGCCCCCACACGCTCAATCAGCGGAATTTGCCACATCCAGCCCGCGTTCATGGTAATGGCACGCGTGACCAGCATCGGGTTTTGCTGCGGGTGCGGCATGTAGAACGGAATGGCGGAGTCCATCAGCAGGTAGTCTTTAAACGACACCCACTCGCTCTCCATACCTTTCTTACCAATCACCTTACGCGACAGCCCGGAGGCATCAATAAGGAAGTCCAGCGTGATGCGCTCGTCCTTCGTGCGCAGCTCGCGGGCAAACCCTTTCTCATCAAACACCACCTCGTCCACCACCGCGTCAAGGTGTGTCACCCCGCGCGACAGCGCCACTTTCTTGAGGTACGTCGCAAGCTTGTAGCTGTCAAAATGGAAGGACGGAATAATGCCCGCATTCTGGGTTTCCAGCAGTGCGGCGGCCTGCGCCTGGGTAGCGTTGCCTTTAATGAGCGAGCTTGCCTGCACATAGTTATCCAGGTCAACATTCTGGCTCACCATGGCTGACAGATACGGCCACGTTCCCCGCTCGTGCCAGCGCGAAACCGGGGTTTCCTGCGAGGCAAACAGATGGAAGAAGCGGTCGTCCTCTTTCCCCGTGCGCCAGCCTTCGTAGGAAAATCCCCACTTCCAGGCTGCACCGGTTTCCCGGACAAACTCATTAACATCAATATTGTTGTGGTTCAGCGCCCCCATGAAGTTCAAAAGCCCGCCCTCGCCGACGCCGACAATGCCGATCGTTGACGATTCAATGACTTTGATTTCCACGTTTGGGCTGAAAATTCGGCGCAACGCAATAGCGGCAAACCAGCCTGCGGTTCCTCCTCCCAGCACAACAATACGCTGCGGTGAAGGATTGCGAAGATTCAACATATAGAGCTCCTTGAGTAGTTTTCCATGTCTGCGGATAAGAATAATCCAGGAACAGTGTCAAAACCACCTGACAGGTTCGGTTACCTGACACATCGCAAGAAAAGGAGGAGGCCGAGGCCTCCTCCCGCTTTCTTAGCTCAGGGTAATCTGATGGTTAGCCAGCAGCGTCTCGAGGTCCACGTTCGTGTCCTTGAGCGTTACCAGCGCCGTCATACCATACGCAGAGCCTGTGCCATCACGGTCGATACTCAGAATCGTATCGCTGCCACTGTGAGTAATCTGCAAGAACTTGCTGATTGTCTCACCTGCATCCATCGTCGCTTTACCGTTGATGTAATGCGCAGCACCGTCTGCATCTGCCTGATATCCCACCAGAAGCTCACTGATATCAATGATATCGGCGTTCTTCGTCGCTTCGATAGTACCGACATGGAACCCTTGTACCGTGTCCTGACCGTTGCCACCGTTGTTGGTTGCAGCCAGTACTTTGTACATCAGCGTATCCTGGCCACCGGCTACATCGCCAATCTGCAGGATAAACGTGTCGTTACCACCACGGCCTTCGAACTGGTTATCAGCCGCGTTGCCGGTGAACTTATCGTCACCGTTGCCGCCTGCGATACCTTCGATATTCACAAACTGCGCGCTGCCAAAGCCGGTGCTCTGCATGCCCTTATTGTTCAGATCGATGGTCAGCGCCGTGCTGCCCGCCAGCTTATAGTCCACGATATCCAGACCGCCGGTGTTGCTCCATGACTTCACGCCAGAGATGGTTGTGGTACCGCCACCGCCGTTGTACAGGTCGTTACCCAGGGTTGCGAAGAAGGTATCGTTATAACCGGTACCCACAATCCCCGTGCTGTTGGTGCCGCCGCTGCTGCTGGCGTTCGCCACGTTGGTTTCCGACTCTGTCGTCAGGACATACGCGTGGTTCGCTTCCTCTGCCTTCAGACCGCTCCAGGCTTTGTTGACGATTTCGATAGTGTTGCTACCTACCGTTGCCACACCGCCCACGTCTGCACTGACTTTGTTCGCAGAACGCAGGATAACTGCGCTATACGTCTTCGTCGCATCCAGGCCGTAGAAGTCCACAATCGCGGAGCTATCGTTGGTCTGGTTACCCGACTGCGGGTTGATGCTCTGGGTAGAAACCACCTTACCGGTTGACTCATCAATCAGCTGGACCGTGTTGCCATACAGGGTGTTGATACCCTCGGCATCCACAATACGCAGATGAATTGACGTGCCGTAGTCCACTTTATTGGTGTTCTCAATGTAAGTGGTGTTACCGGTATTGGTGAATATCAGCAGGTCACGGTCGCCATCCCAGTCGATATCAATCGCCAGGCCGCCGGTGACTTGCGTCCCGCCGGTTGTGCCGCTACCGATGGTCTGCATGCCAACCTGCGTCAACAGGTTAGTGGTATCAAAGCTGACCGCCGATCCCGTCGTTGTGTTGGTGTAAAGGTTAACCGCGCCTTTGGTCGCCGCCGCGCTCACACCACCTGACGTGCTGTACATCCCCGGCATTTCGATGACGTCCATCTTACCGTCACCGTTCCAGTCAACGGCCAGCGATGCACCACCTGCAATGTTATCGTTGAAGGTGTACATGCCAGACGCCGTCGGGTTACCGATACCGTCGTTGTTCGGGTCGTCCATCACCAGCTTGCCGGTGCCGTCGTTAAAGTAAATACGGCTGGCGTATTCACCGGCGCTGTTGGCTGCACCCGAGGCCTGCGTGTTACTGGCACTGCCCCTGCCAAGGAACAGGTCCATGTAACCGTCGCCGTTATAGTCGGCCCAGGTCATGGCAACGCCGTTACCAATGTTCGGGTCACTGTCGTTACCGCGCTGGAAGACGTTGTCGACCACCTGCGTCACATTCCAGGTACCGTTATTGGTGCCGGTCACTACCACCAGACGTGCCTGGTTGGTACTGATTGCCGCCGAGCTGTTTGTCGCACCGTCCTTATCAACGCGTGAACCATCAGCCACGATGTTCTGGCTGTGCATCACGAAGTCAACAATACCGTCGTTGTTAATATCAACGCCCGACAGTTCCATATCCGGCTGCGACTGATCCAGTCCGATAGGACGGTGGCTGGCGTCGGTGGCATAGTCAGTTGCGAACGTGCCGTCCTTATCCATCCCCACAACCGTACCGTCGTGGTTGAGCACTATCTGCGAGCCATAACCGCCGCGAATACCGCTGTCGTTTGGCGTCTGGTCCCCGTAGACAAGGTCAACATAGCCGTCACCGTCTTTATCGATAGCGACGATACCGCCGTACCAGCTCCAGGTGTTGGCGCTATCGGCAGTGTTCCAGTCACCCGCGAAATCACCGGATTGCGGCGAGTTAGTTGGTCCACCAACCTGATAGCCCTTATAGGTTGAGCCGTTGTAGTAGAACATCTGCTGACCGTCGTTGTATTCACTATCAACAGCAAACAGGTCCATATAGCCGTCGCGGTTGTAGTCAATAAAGGTCGCGTTCTGTACGTAGCTGGTACCAGAGTAGCCAGAACCTGTGTAACCCGGGTTAGACGTCGAGTTCGTGTTACTGTAAAGCTGAGTCACAGTAAAGTCGCCCAGCGTTGATGACGACGTACCGCTGGCATCAAGCATTGCCTGGTTACTGTGGATACGCCATACGCCATCTTCACCAATCGTTACGGCTGTCGCCTTCTGGTTGGAGTCACTGGCGCCGGTACCGACGGTAACTTTCGGTGATGAAGCCACCACCAGCTCGTTGAGCGTGTCATCAGAGGTAATCGCAGCACCGTTTGCACTGTGCAGCGTTGCCCTGACGTCATAAGTCCCCACCTTCAGCGCATCGGCATCCGGAAGCTGGACATACCAGGTGTTGTTGCGCGGGTCAACAACCACACTACCGTCTTTCGAGCTGTAGGTTTTGCCGTTCACTTCAACGACAACATATTCACCTTCGCCAATTTCAAAACCGGTGGAGCCGGAGATGATAGGCGTGGTGTCTTCTGTCGTCTGGGCGTTCACCACCACTGTCAGGTCAACAGAGACCGTAAAGTCGTTAGAGACTGGCCCTTCGTTACCGGCTTCGTCAGCCACTACCGCCTTGAAGGTGTACGTTTTGTCATCTTCCAGCGCTGGCAGTTTAAACGTCCAGGTACTGGTGCTGGCGTCTACCGTTGCTGTACCCAGCAGCGTATTGGTCGTCGCATCATAAATACGAACCACCTCACCTTCTTCCAGCGGTACACCACTGACTTTACCGTTGAGTTCCGGGTTACGGTCATCGGTCGTGGTATTCGAACCGAAATCGCCGGTCTCGGCACCCACATCGTCGGTGTAGCTGACGATAGTGACGGTCTGCGTCGGTGCATCGAGGTCGATGGTCAACGAGAACTCTGGCGAAACCGCCGTTTCGTTGCCTGCGGCATCGACTGCTGTGGCAGTGAAGCTGTACTTATGCGTGTTCTCCAGCCCTTTAACAGCATAGGTCCAGGTGTGGTTGTTGCGGTCAACCGTGGCAACACCCAGCAGGACGCCGTCCTGGTAAATGCGCACCACTTCGCTTGACTGCAGATCGCCTGTCCAGCTACCGGTCAGAATCGGATTAACTTCATCCGTGGTTCCGTTGTTGTTGGTCATCAGACCCGTGTTCGTGCCGGTATTGTCCTGATAGCCGTTAATCGCCAGCGTGACCTGCGGCGCCAGGGTATCAACGGTGATGTTCGCCACCGGTGTTGATGCGCTGGTGTTGCCTGCGGCGTCGGTTACGGTGACGGCGAACGCATAGGTCGCGTCTTTCAGTGCCGTATTCGGCGTCCAGTTCCAGCTACCGTCTTCTTTCACGGTCACAATATCGAGGATATTCTGGCCGTTGTAGATAGTGACGGTGCTGCCCGCTTCCGCAGTACCACTCAGGGTCGGCGTGCTGTCGTCGGTGGTGTCACCGTTGAACAACGGACCTGTGTAGTCACCCACATTATCGGTGATGGTCAGGTCAGCCACCGGGTTCGGTGCCGTGGTATCGATAGTGACGTTCCAGGTGTTACTGGCGTCACTGATAACCCCGGCAGAACTCTGCGCTTTGGCGTTAAAGCTGTAGTCACCTTCCTCCAGGGCAGGCGTAACCGTCCAGCTCCACTTACCGTTGCTGTCAGAGGTCGTCTGACCGAGCTTCGTCGTACCGTTGTAAATGATGATGGTACTGTTGGCTTCTGCACTACCGCTCAGGGTCGGCGTGGTGTCATCGGTAGACGCACCGTTGGTTACCGTACCTGTCACCTTACCCGCGTTGTCATCGACGTTGTCGATGGTCGGCGCCGCAAACGAGGTCGGCACAATAGTGACCACGTAAGCCGGGCTTGGGCTGGTTGCGTTACCGGCCGGATCGCTTTCTACCGCGCTGAGGCTGTTGAGGCCTTCAGACAGGGCATTACTGCTGTCCAGCGCCAGTTTCCAGGTGCCGTTGGCGTCAACCGTCGTGGTCCCCAGCAGCGTCTTCACACCGTTAATCGTGGTGTAAAGCGTGATGGTATCGCCCGCGGTACCGGTACCGGAAATCACCGGCTGTTTGTCGTCAGACGAACCGCCGCTGACGATATTCCCGGTCACTGCCCCTTCGGAGTCTTCAAAGCCTGTGATAGCAAGCTTAGAGCCATCCGGTGCGGTGTAGTCGGTGGTCAGAACGAATTCGTCCGACTTACCGCTTACGTTGCCCGCCGAGTCAGTAGCCGTCACGGTGAACTTGTGCTCACCTGCGCTCAGCGTCGGGGTGGTCCAGTTCCAGTTGCCATTGCTGTCAGCCTTCACGGAGCCGATGGCCTTCTCACCGTCATAGACAGTAACGAGGCTGCCCGCTTCCGCTTTACCGCTCAGCGTCGGGGTCGGATCGTCGGTTACGCCGTTGTTCGCAAGCGGACCCTGGATTGAACCTACGTCATCTTCCACGTTGTCGATGGTCGGCAGCGTCGGGGCTTCAGTGTCAACCGTGAAGCTGAAGTTCACATCTTCACTGGTTTTGCCTGCGGCATCGGTCGCGTTCACCTTGATGGTGTGCGCGCCGTCTTTCAGCGCCGTGGTCGGCGTGAAGCTCCAGGTACCGCCTGCGGTTACGGTGGTGCTGCCCAGCAGCGTGTCGCCATCGTAAACCTTCACGGTGCTGCCCGCTTTACCCGAACCGTTAATCGTCGGCATGGTGTCGTCGGTCACGCCGTTCGCGGCAATGTTGCCGGTGACGCTACCGATATCATCCACCACAGAGGTGATAGAAATCGTCACGTTCGCCGTATCTACCGTGAAATCAACCACAGCGGTGCGGTCACTTTCGTTACCCGCAGCATCCTTCGCACTCACGGACAGGCTGTGTTTGCCATCGGCCAGGATAGTTTCCGGCGTCCAGCTCCACTTACCGTTGCTGTCTGCGGTCGTCGAACCAATCTTCGTGCTGCCATCATAGATGGTCACGATGCTGTTCGCTTCCGCGCTGCCGCTCAGGGTCGGGGTGTTGTCATCGGTGGTATCGCCGCTCGCGATTGGACCCGTGACCTCGCCCACGTTATCAGTGATAACCATATCGGCAATCGCTGACGGCGCGGCGGTGTCGATGGAAATGCTCCACTCGCCACTCTTCTCACTCACCTGACCGACGGTGTTCACCGCATCCGCAGAGAAGGCATGGCTGCCGTCCGGGAGTTTGGTGCTCGGCGTAAACGCCCAGTTACCGTTGTTGTCAGCGGTCGTGCTGCCGATTTCTACACCATTGTCGTAGATACGAATGGTCATGCCTGCGCCCGCAGAGCCTTTCAGCGTCGGGGTGCTGTCATCGGTCACGGCGCCTTTCTGCAGCTCGCCGGTCACGGTGCCATAATCGTCAACGACGGTGTTGATGCTCGGTGCTGCCGGAACATCGCCCACCACGGTCACGGTGTAGATAGCGCTCGGGTTGGTGCTGTTGCCTGCCGGGTCGGTTTCTACCGCCGTCAGAGCATGCGTTCCCGTTGCCAGGGCGTGGTCTGCGTCAACAGCCAGGCTCCATTTACCATCCGCGCCAACCGTGGCCGTACCCAGGACAACTTTGTTGCCGTTGAGCGTGCTGTACACGGTGATGGTGTCGCCCGCCGTACCGGTACCGGTAATCACCGGCATGGTGTCGTCGGTGCTGCTGCCGCTGGCGATATTGCCCGTTACCACGCCAACGTCGTCTTCAAAGCCCGTGATAGCCAGTTTAGAGGCATCCGGTGCAGTGTAGTCCGTGGTCAGGTTGTACTCGTTGGACTTACCGCTCACGTTGCCTGCGGCATCCGTCGCGGTCACGGTGAAGTTATGACTGCCTTCAGCCAGCGTTGTCGTTGGTGTCCAGCTCCAGTTACCGCTCGCGTCTGCTTTCACAGAGCCCACTTTGGTCGTGCCATCGTAGATGGAAACCAGAGAGCCTGCTTCCGCCGTACCGCTCAGGGTCGGGGTCGGATCGTCAGTCACGCCGCCGCTTGCCACGTTACCCTGCAGCGAACCCACGTCATCGTGCGCGCCGTCAATGGTCGGAACTGACGGAGCTTTGGTGTCGATGGTGATGGTGAAGACAGCATCTTCACTCACGTTACCCGCACCATCGGTCGCTCTGGCTTTGATGGTATGCGCGCCTTCGGACAGATCGGACTCAGACGTGAAGCGCCAGGTGCCATCGGCACCCACGGTGGTGCTGCCCAGCAGAACGTTACCGTCGTAAATCTTAACGATGCTGCCTGCTTTGCCTTTACCCACGATTTCCGGCTGGACGTCGTCGGTGACACTGCCGGTTGCCAGGTTGCCGGTCACGCTGCCAACGTCATCCACCAGATAGCTGATGGAGATATTGACATCGGCGGTATCAACCTTGATATCAACAGACGGCGTACGTGCACTTTCGTTACCCGCTTCGTCAGTGACGCTGGCAGAGAGGCTGTGGTCGCCATCGGCCAGTTCTGTTTCCGGCGTCCAGCTCCACTTACCGTCTTCACCCACGGTGACAGAACCAATCTTATTGTTACCGTCGTAGATGTTAACGGTGCTGCCCGGCTCAGCGCTGCCGCTGAAAGTCGGTGTCGCATCGTCGGTGGTGTCGCCGTTCTTAATTACGCCGGTTACCGCGCCCACGTCATCGGTCAGGGTCAGATCCTTAATGGCATCCGGTGCCTGCGTATCGATGCTGATAGCCCAGTCGCCGCTCTTATCGCTCACCTGGCCTACGCTGTCGACAGCGTCCGCAGTGAAGGAGTGGCTACCGTCTTTCAGGGCTGTTCCAGGCGTAAAGGTCCAGTTACCGTTGCTGTCAGCCGCCGTGCTGCCAATCAGCACGCCGTTGTCGTAGATACGGATGGTCATGCCCGCGCCCGCAGAGCCTTTCAGCGTCGGGGTGCTGTCATCGGTGACCGCGCCTTTCTGCAGCTGGCCAGTAACAGAGCCGTAATCGTCAACCACGGTGTTGATGCTCGGTGCTGCCGGAACATCGGCCACCACCGTCACGGTATAGCTGGCACTCGGTTTAGTGCTGTTGCCTGCCGGGTCGGTTTCCACCGCCGTCAGGGCATGGGTGCCGGAAGACAGGGCGTGGTCTGCATCAATCTGCAGGGTCCACTTACCGTCAGCGCCAACGGTGGTGCTGCCCAGAACAATGGTGGTGCCATTGATCGTGGTGGACACGGTAATGGTGTCACCTTCAGTACCGGTACCGGAAATCACCGGCATGGTGTCGTCGGTGCTGCCGCCGTTTTGCACGTTGCCCGTTACTTCACCCACGTCATCAGCAAAGCCGGTGATGCTCAGTTTAGAAACATCCGGTGCGCTGTAGTCGGTGGTCAGCGTGAACTCGTTGGACTTGCCGCTCACGTTGCCAGCGCTGTCGGTCGCGGTCACGGTGAAGTTATGCGTACCTTCGCCCAGCGTGGAGGTCGGGGTGAACGCCCACTTACCGTCTGCGCCTGCTTTCACGGAACCGAGCTTGGTTGCGCCATCATAGATGGTGACAATGCTGCCCGCTTCTGCGCTGCCGCTCAGGGTCGGCGTCGGGTCATCGGTCACACCGTTGTGTGCCACGTTGCCCTGAATCGAGCCCACGTCGTCATGCGCGCCGTCAATGGTCGGCACAGTCGGTGCGATGGTGTCGATGGTGAAACCAAAGTTCACATCGTCACTCACGTTACCGGCCAGATCGGTGGCGTTGGCAGTGAGGGTGTGTTTGCCTTCGCTCAACGCAGTCGTCGGCGTGAAGCTCCACTTACCACCTGCATCAACGGTGGTGCTGCCCAGCAGGGTTTCGCCGTCGTAAATCTTGACGATGCTGCCTGCTTTGCCGGTACCGTTAATGGTCGGCATGGTGTCGTCGGTCACGCCGTCACGGGCGATGTTGCCAGTAACCGTACCGATATCATCCACTACATTAGTAATGGCGATGGTGACACCGCTGGTATCAACAGTGATGTTGATGCCCGGCGTGCGGCCAGACTCGTTGCCTGCTTCGTCGGTGACGCTGACGGACAGGTTGTGATCGCCTTCACCCAGAGATTCATTCGGGGTCCAGCTCCAGTTGCCGTTTTCATCCACGGTGGCGGTGCCGATTTTATCGTTGCCGTCGTAAATGTTTACGGTGCTACCCGGCTCAGCCGTTCCTTCAAAGGTCGGGGTAGAGTCGTCGGTAGTGTCGCCGTCCTTAAGTTCACCCTGCACTTCACCTTCATTGTCGGTAACCTTCAGGTCGCCAACCGGGTTCGGTGCCGTGGTGTCAACGGAGATGCTCCATTCACCGCTCTTATTACTTACCTGACCTACGCTGTCCACAGCATCAGCGGTAAAGGCATGTTTACCGTCTTTCAGCGCCGTGCCCGGCGTGAAGGTCCAGTTACCGTTGCTATCAGCTGTAGTGCTGCCAATCAACGCGCCATTGTCGTAGATGCGGATGGTCATGCCCGCGCCCGCAGAACCGTTCAGGGTCGGGGTGCTGTCGTCGGTCACGCTGCCTTTCTGCAGGGTGCCGGTGACGGTGCCTGCATCGTCAAGCACGGTGTTTATGCTCGGTGCTGCCGGAACATCACCTACCACGTTCACGGTGTAGGACGGGGTCGGGCTGGTGCTGTTGCCTGCCGGGTCGGTTTCCACCGCCGTCAGGGCATGCTGACCCGCCGCCAGCGCGTTGCTGTCGGTGATAGCCAGTTTCCAGGTGCCGTCTGCGCCAACCGTAGTCGTGCCCAGCAGGATCTTCGTGCCGTTCAGTGTGGTGTAGACGGTGATGGTGTCGCCCGCGGTACCAGTACCGGAAATCACCGGCGTGGTGTCGTCGGTGCTGCCGCCGTTCGCCACGTTGCCCTGAACTTCGCCCACGTTGTCTTCAAAGCCGGTAATCGCAAGCTTAGAGGCATCCGGTGCGCTGTAGTCGGTGGTCAGCGTGAACTCGTTGGACTTGCCACTTACGTTGCCAGCGCTGTCGGTCGCGGTCACGGTGAAGTTATGCGTACCTTCGCCCAGTGTGGAGGTCGGGGTGAACGCCCACTTGCCGTCTGCGCCCGCTTTCACAGAGCCCAGCTTGGTTGCGCCATCATAGATGGTGACAATGCTGCCCGCTTCGGCGCTGCCGTTCAGGGTCGGGGTCGGGTCATCGGTCACACCGTTGTGCGCCACGCTGCCCTGAATCGAACCCACGTCGTCTTGCGCGCCGTCGATGGTCGGCACGGTCGGTGCAATGGTGTCGATGATGAAACCGAAGCTCACATCGTCACTCACGTTACCGGCCAGATCGGTGGCGTTGGCGGTGAGGGTGTGTTTGCCTTCGCCCAGCGCCGTGGATGGCGTGAAGCTCCAGCTGCCGTTCTTATCAACGGTGGTGCTGCCCAGCAGGGTGCTGCCGTCGTAAATCTTGACGATGCTGCCTGCTTTGCCAGTACCGTTAATGGTCGGCATGGTGTCGTCGGTCACGCCGTCACGGGCAATGTTGCCAGTAACCGTACCGATGTCGTCCACCACGTTGGTGATAGCAATGGTCACTTCGCTGGTATCAACGGTGATGTTGACGCCCGGCGTGCGGCCAGACTCGTTGCCCGCTTCGTCGGTGACGCTGACGGACAGGTTGTGATCGCCTTCACCCAGAGACTCATCCGGCGTCCAGCTCCAGTTACCGTTTTCGTCCACGGTGGCGGTGCCGATGACCTCGTTGCCGTCGTAGATGTTTACGGTGCTGCCCGGCTCAGCGGTGCCGCTGATAGACGGGGTGGAGTCGTCGGTAGTGTCGCCGTTCTTGATCTCGCCCTGGATGTCACCGACGTTGTCGATAATTTTCAGGTCATCAACCGGGTTTGGCGCTGCGGTATCAATGGAGAGATTCCACTCGCCGCTCTTCTCGCTGCTCTGGCCTACGCTGGTAACCACGTCAGCCGTGAATACGTGCGAGCCATCTTTGAGTGCAGTAGAAGGCGTGAAGGTCCAGTTGCCGTCTTTATCCGCAGTGGTGCTGCCAATGACTTTGCCGTTGTCGTAAATACGCACGACAGTGCCAGCGCCTGCCGAGCCTTTCAGCGTCGGGGTGCTGTCATCAGTCACTGCACCTTTTTGCAGCGTGCCGGTAACGGAGCCTGCGTCGTCAACCACGGTGTTGATGCTCGGCGCATCCGGCACACCCGTAACCACGGTAACGGTGTAGCCAGGCGTCGGAGACGTGCTGTTGCCCGCCGGATCGCTTTCTACAGCGGTCAGCGTATGCGTGCCTGCCGCCAGCGCATTGCTGTCGGTGATAGCCAGTTTCCAGCTGCCATCTGCGCCAACCGTGGTGCTGCCCAGCAGGATCTTCGTGCCGTTCAGTGTGGTGTAGACGGTGATGGTGTCGCCCGCGGTACCGGTACCAGTGATAACCGGCGTGGTATCGTCGGTGCTGCCGCCGTTCGCCACGTTGCCCTGAACTTCGCCCACGTTGTCTTCAAAACCGGTGATAGCCAGCTTAGAAGCATCCGGTGCGCTGTAGTCGGTGGTCAGCGTGAACTCGTTGGACTTGCCGCTCACGTTGCCTGCGCTGTCGGTCGCGGTCACGGTGAAGCTGTGACTGCCTTCTGTCAGGTTCGTCGTCGGCGTAAAGGTCCACTTGCCGTCTGCACCTGCTTTCACAGAGCCCAGTTTGGTTGCGCCATCATAGATAGTGACGATGCTGCCCGCTTCTGCGCTACCGCTCAGGGTCGGGGTCGGGTCATCGGTCACACCGTTGTGCGCCACGCTGCCCTGAATCGAACCCACGTCGTCTTGCGCGCCGTCGATGGTCGGCAGCGTCGGTGCAATGGTGTCGATAGTGAAGCCAAAGCTCACATCGTCACTCACGTTGCCCGCCAGATCGGTGGCATTCGCGGTGAGGGTATGTTTGCCTTCGCCCAGCGCGGTAGATGGCGTGAAGCTCCACTTGCCGCTGGCATCAACGGTAGTGCTGCCCAGCAGGGTGCTGCCATCGTAAATCTTGACGATGCTGCCTTCTTTACCGGTACCGTTAATGGTCGGGGTGGTGTCGTCGGTCACGCCGTCGCGGGCAATATTGCCGGTGACAGAGCCCACATCATCGACCACGCTGGTAATCGCGATGGTCACATCACTGGTATCAATAGTAATGTTGATGCCCGGCGTGCGTGCACTTTCGTTGCCCGCTTCGTCGGTGACGCTGGCAGACAGGTTATGCTTGCCATCGCTCAGCGCTTCGTCCGGGGTCCAGCTCCACTCACCATTTTCGCCCACTTCAACCTGGTCAATTACGCGCTCACCGTCATAAATATTAACGGTGCTGCCCGGCTCAGCGGTACCGCTGATGGTCGGAGTGGAGTCGTCGGTGGTATCGCCGTTCTTAAGTTCGCCCTGCACATCACCCACGTTATCGGTGATGATCAGATCGCCAATCGCATCCGGTGCCTGAGTATCAATGGAGATAGCCCATTCACCGCTCTTCTCGCTCACCTGACCCACTTTGTTCACTGAATCAGCGGTGAAAGCGTGCGTGCCGTCTTTAAGCGCCGTGGACGGAGTGAAGGTCCAGCTGCCGTCGCTGTCAACGGTAGTTGAGCCAATCAGCTTGCCGTTGTCGTAAATGCGAACGGTGCTGCCTGCTTCGCCGTTACCTTTAAGCGTCGGGGTGTTGTCATCGGTCACGCTGCCTTTCTGCAGCTGGCCGGTCACGGTGCCCGCGTCGTCATAAACGGTGTTGATGCTCGGCGTGGACGGGCCGTCGCCAGAGGTATACACGGTCACCACGTAGGCAGGCGTCGGGCTGGTGCTGTTGCCGGCCGGATCGCTTTCTACTGCGGTAATCTGGTTTACGCCACCAGACAGTGCATTGCTTTCGGTCAGCGCCAGTTTCCAGGTGCCGTTTGCCTCAACCAGGGTGGAACCCAGCAGGGTTTTCACGCCATTAACGGTGGTGTAGACGGTGATGGTGTCGCCCGCGGTACCGGTACCGGTGATAACCGGCGTGGTGTCGTCGGTGCTGCCGCCGTTGAGGATATTGCCCTGAACTTCACCCACGTTGTCTTCAAAACCGGTGATAGCCAGTTTAGAGGTATCCGGCAGGGTGTAGTCGGTGGTCAGCGTGAACTCGTTAGACTTGCCGCTCACGTTGCCCGCGCTGTCAGTCGCGGTCACGGTGAAGCTGTGACTGCCTTCCGTCAGGTTCGTCGTCGGCGTAAAGGTCCACTTGCCGTCTGCACCTGCTTTCACAGAGCCCAGCTTGGTTGCGCCATCATAGATGGTGACGATGCTGCCCGCTTCTGCGCTGCCGCTCAGGGTCGGGGTCGGGTCATCGGTCACACCGTTGTGCGCCACGCTGCCCTGGATTGAGCCTACGTCATCGTGTGCGTTATCGATGGTCGGCAGCGTCGGTGCCGTGGTGTCGATAGTGAAACCGAAGCTCACATCGTCGCTCACGTTGCCCGCCAGATCGGTGGCATTGGCGTGCAGGTTATGAGCCCCTTCGCTCAGTGCCGTTTCCGGCGTAAAGCTCCACTTACCAGACGCATCAACGGTAGTGCTGCCCAGCAGGGTGCTGCCGTCGTAAACCTTGACGAGGCTGCCTGCTTTGCCGGTACCGTTAATGGTCGGCTGCGTGTCATCGGTCACGCCGTCACGGGCGATGTTGCCAGTAACCGTACCGATGTCGTCCACCACGTTGGTGATAGCAATGGTCACTTCGCTGGTATCAACGGTGATGTTGACGCCCGGCGTGCGGCCAGACTCGTTGCCCGCTTCGTCGGTGACGCTGACGGACAGGTTGTGATCGCCTTCACCCAGCGATTCGTCCGGCGTCCAGCTCCAGTTGCCGTTTTCATCCACGGTGGCGGTGCCGATGACCTCGTTGCCGTCGTAGATGTTTACGGTGCTGCCCGGCTCAGCGGTGCCGCTGATGGACGGGGTGGAGTCGTCGGTGGTGTCGCCGTTCTTGATCTCGCCCTGGATGTCACCGACGTTGTCGATAATCTTCAGGTCATCAACCGGGTTTGGCGCTGCGGTATCAACGGAGATAGCCCATTCACCGCTCTTCTCACTCACCTGACCGACTTTGTTCACCGCATCAGCGGTAAACGCGTGGCTACCGTCGGCCAGTGCTTTGCCCGGTGTGAAGGTCCAGCTACCATCGCTGGCCACTGTGGTCGAGCCAATCAGCGTGCCATTATCGTAGATGCGAATAGTGCTGCCCGCTTCGCCGTTGCCTTTGAGCGTCGGGGTGTTGTCGTCGGTCACGCTGCCTTTCTGCAGCGGGCCAGTCACGGTGCCTGCGTCATCAAATACGGTATTGATGCTCGGCGTAGACGGGCCGTCGCCTGCGGTGTACACGGTCACCACATAAGGCGGGGTTGGGCTGGTGCTGTTACCGACCTGGTCGGTTTCAACGGCGCTAATCTGGTTCACACCGCCTGCGAGCGCATTGCTCTCAGTCAGCGCCAGTTTCCAGGTGCCGTCGGCCCCAACTGTGGTGCTGCCCAGCAGGGTTTTCACGCCATTAACGGTAGTGTACAGGGTGATGGTGTCGCCCGCGGTACCGGTACCGGAAATGACCGGCATGGTGTCGTCGGTGCTGCCACCGCTGATGATATTGCCCTGAACTTCGCCCACGTCGTCAGCAAAGCCGGTAATCGCAAGCTTAGAGGCATCCGGTGCGCTGTAATCGGTGCTCAGCACGAACTCAGCAGACTTGTCGCTCACGTTGCCCGCGTCATCCGTCGCGGTCACGGTGAAGCGGTGCTCGCCTTCACTGAGCGGAGTGGTCGGAGTGAACGTCCACTTGCCGTCTGCGCCAGCCTTAACGCTGCCCAGTACAGCTGCGCCGTCATAGAGCGTGACAATGCTGCCCGCTTCTGCGCTACCGTGCAGGGTCGGGGTGGAGTCGTCGGTCATGCCGCCGTTTGCCAGCGCATCGCGCACGCTACCCACATCGTCAATGGCGCCGTCGATAGTCGGCATGGTCGGAGAGGTGATATCAACCTCAAACACGAAAGCACCAGACTGCTGGCTGGTGTTGCCTGCCGGATCGGTGGCGGTCACAGTCAGGCTGTGGTTGCCTTCGCTCAGTGCAGTCTCAGGTTTGAAGCTCCACTTACCGTCAGCGTCAGAGGTGGTGCTGCCCAGCAGGGTTTCGCCGTCGTAAATCTTGACGATGCTGTTGGCTTTAGCAATACCGTTTATCTGCGGTTTGGTGTCATCGGTTACGCCGTTCGGGGTGATGTTACCCACCACGTCACCCACGCTGTCGACAAGGTTAGTTATCTGTGCAGTCGGATCGGTGGTGTCAACGTTGATAACCAGCTCGTCTGAGTGGCCTGATTCGTTGCCAGCCGGGTCGGTGACGGTCACGGTGATGCTGTGTGAACCATCTTCCAGTGCTTCATCCGGCGTCCAGCTCCACGAACCGTTGTCGTCGACCTGCGCTTCACCAATTTTTTTACCGTCATCATAGATGTTCACGGTGCTGCCCGGTTCGGCAGTGCCGCCCAGGGTCGGCGTGGTGTCGTCAGTGGTGCTACCGTTTTCGATAGGACCCTGTACGTCGCCTTCGTTATCGATAGCGACCAGGTCTTTCACCGTCTCCGGTGCCTGGGTGTCGATATTAAAGCCAAACTCACCGCTGTGATCGCTGGTCTGGCCAACGCTGTCGGTCGCGGTCACGGTGATGTTGTGCTCACCGTCAGCCAGCGCCGTACCCGGCGTGAAGCTCCAGTTACCGTCTTTGTCTGCGGTGGTGCTGCCGATAAGCTTACCGTTGTCGTAGATACGCACGGTATCGCCCGCGCCAGCAGAGCCGGTAACGGTCGGGCTGTTATCGTCAGTCACATCGCCTTTTTGCAGCGGACCGGTTTCAGGGCCAGCGTTATCCACAATAGCGCCAATGCTCGGCACATCCGGGCCAACCACATACAGCGTAACGGAATAATCACCAGAAGTGATGCTGTTACCTGCCGGGTCGATTTCTTTGGCAGAGAACACGTTCTCACCGGCCAGCAGCGGGCTTTGCGGCTGAATAGACCAGTTGCCGTTGGCATCCACGGTGGCGCGGCCGATTTCATGCTTACCGCTGGCATCGGTGGTGTACAGCACAATGGTGTCGCCTGCGGTGCCGGTACCAGAAAGGGTCGGACGGCTGTCGTCGGTTTTACCGCCGTTTGCGATGTTACCGGTGATTTCACCCACGGTGTCGTTCACGCCGGTAATCGCCAGTGAACCTGCATCCGGCGGCGTGGTATCTACAACAATGTTGATGCCCGGAGACGGCTCAGAGGTGTTACCCGCCGGGTCGGTCTCGGTGGTGGAAATGTTGTGCTCACCGTCAGGCAGCGGCGCCTCTGGCTGCCATGTCCAGTTGCCGTTTTCATCAACCACGGTGGAGCCGATTTTTTCACCGTTATCCCAGATATCGACAACGTTGCCCGGCTCACCTTTACCGTTGAGTTCTGGCTGTGCATCGTCGGTCGCTTCGCCATCGGTAATCGGGCCCGTTTTTTCACCGACATTGTCAGTTGCACCCGGCGTCGACGGGGTTACCGGCGGCGTGGTGTCAACGTTAATGGTCAGGTCCGGAGACGGCTTAGAGGTATTACCCGCTTCGTCGGTTTCGGTGGTGGACAGCTTGTGCTCACCTTCGGTCAGCGGTGTTTCCGGTTCCCATGTCCAGTTGCCGTTCTCATCAACAACAGTAGAGCCGATTTTTTCGCCGTTATCCCAGATATCAATGGTATTGCCCGGTTCGCCCTTACCAGACAGCTCCGGCTGGGTGTCATCGGTGTAGCCACCATCGGTAAGAGGACCCGTTTTATTGCCTACATCATCAATAGCCGTCGGCGGAGTCGTAGAGCCTTCCGGCGCCGTCGTGTCCACAACGATGGTGATATCAGGCGACGGCTTAGAGGTGTTGCCCGCCGGATCGGTTTCGGTGGTGGACAGCTTGTGCTCGCCTTCGGTCAGCGGTGTTTCCGGTTCCCACTTCCAGTTGCCGTCTTTATCAACCGTGGTGGAGCCAATTTTCTCGCCATTATCCCAGATATCAATGGTGTTGCCCGGATCGCCTTTACCGGAAAGCTCCGGTTTAGTGTCATCAGTGGCTTCGCCATTTTTCAGCGGACCGGTTTTATCACCCACGTCATCCGTGGTGATCGGCGGAGTAGTCGAGCCAGTCGGCGGCGTGGTATCAACAACAATATCAATACCCGGCGACGGCTCAGAGGTGTTACCCGCTTTATCGGTCTCTGTGGTGGAGAGGTTATGTTCACCATCAGGCAGCGGCTTTTCCGGCTCCCATTTCCAGTTACCGTCTTTATCAACGGTGGTGGAGCCAATTTTCTCGCCATTATCCCAGATATCAATGGTGTTGCCCGGCTCGCCTTTACCGGACAGTTCCGGTTTCGCATCATCGGTCGCTTCGCCACTGGTCAACGGACCGGTTTTGTTACCCACGTCATCGGTGGTGGTCGGCGGGGTGGTAGAGCCGGTCGGCGGTGTGGTATCCACAACAATGTTGATATCCGGGGACGGTTTCGAGGTATTACCTGCGCCATCGGTCTCGGTGGTGGACAGCTTGTGGTCGCCTTCAGTCAGCGGCTCTTCCGGCTGCCATTTCCAGTTACCGTCTTTATCAACCGTGGTGGAACCAATTATCTTGCCATTGTCCCAAATGTCGATGGTATTGCCCGGCTCACCTTTGCCGGATAGCTCCGGACGGGTGTCATCGGTATAGTCACCGTCAGTCAGCGGGCCTTTTTTATCGCCCACGTTATCGGTAGTGGTCGGCGGCGTGGTGGAGCCTTCCGGCGCCGTCGTGTCGACAATGATTTCAAAACCTTTAGACGGATCGCTGACGTTGCCCGCTTTATCCGTCTCAGTAGTGGTCAACTCATGCTTGCCTTCGCCCAGAGGCTTATCCGGCGTCCACAGCCAGTTACCATTGCCATCGACCTTGGTTTCGCCAATTTTGGTGCCGTTGTCGTAAATGGTGATGGTGCTGCCCGGCTCACCTTTGCCGCTCAGCTGTGGGCGTATTTCATCGGTCGTATCGCCAGAATTTAGCGGGCCGGTTTTGCTGCCGGTATTATCCAGCGCACCACCGATACCCTGGCTGGTCGGTGGAGTGGTGTCCTGCGGTTCACGCGAGTCATTCTTGTCACGGTTGTGGTGTGCAATGGCAATACCGCCACCCACCGCGCCAGCCAGAGCAAACAGCCCCAGGAAAATTGGCCACAGGTTGTCGTCGCTTTCCTGTGCGGCAAAGAACGCTTCGCCTGCGCCCATCGGCTGGCCGCCAAGCGCGACAGGTGACATCTGGCCGTCGGCCATCAGGTAGCCCGTCTCGTAGCCTTCACCGGACAAAGGGATATACTGATAAATCTGGCCGTCTTCAGCCATGCCCAGCAGTACAGGCGCGCGTTCGCCGCCTTCTACTTCAGCAAAATAATCGGTAAGAACCAGGCAAGGTTGATCGTCACCCTCATTAAAAATCTGTAGGTCTTTGCCTACACGTTTTAATGTAATATTTTCTGGTGCAAAATTATCTGCCGCATTCTTTAATAAATATAAAGCACCAGGTTTTACAGCGACTTTTTTGGCGCTGTTTTTACCTGGTGTAAAACTTTCACTTTTGCCATCCATGGTCCTTGTGACGAGGATGATGCTCTTCCCGTTCATATAATCTCCTGAATCTAAGATTGTCGAGCTAAGCACTGGAGCGAGTTCGCCCCAGCCTTCAAGTCCAACCTTAAATATTCTATTTTCCCAAGGGTTTTAAAGATATCAGCCAGAAATTAGCACCCAGGCATCCACTGAGAATAACCAGGCAAAACTCGCCAGTAACCGACTGATAGATAACGATATCGGCAACACTCCTTCGTTAAATAACCGACATCAGAATCA
Organism: Enterobacteriaceae bacterium 4M9; assembly: GCA_010092695.1. Classification (GTDB taxonomy): domain Bacteria; phylum Pseudomonadota; class Gammaproteobacteria; order Enterobacterales; family Enterobacteriaceae; genus Tenebrionibacter. Next base: position 4,486,030 of record JAADJJ010000001.1, read on the forward strand.
TCCATTTTAAGAATTACTTAAGACTAAGCATAAAACTATCCCGCATCGTATAAACAATGACATTTAACAACGCAGTTAATGAGGAAGAATATTCCCCAGGAATTATGCAGAAAGTAAAAACAGTCTGAAATTAGTTCGCCTTAAGCTGCCAACCCTTCATTCCTAATTTTCTTAGAATATTGGACTTATGCGCACTAATGGTTTTCTCACTGCGAGAAAGTCGCAAAGAAATAGATTTGTTAGTCTCGCCGGCAAGGCAAAACTGGAGGATTTCTCGTTCACGGCGGGTCAGCCCCGCTTTTTCATACATGTCTTCACTCAGGCCACCACAGGCAAGCCCGTTATAATCAAAGACATTCCACGAATAGCAATATCCGCCATCAGCAATCACACTAATAGCCTTGATAAGAAAATCGGCATTGCCATTGCGGTTAACCATGCCGCGCAGCCCAGGCATTTCATTATGCAGGCGTCTTAGCTGGCTTTTATCCACGGCCAGCGCCATGACAGGGGCATCGACCGAGGAGAGTTCACCGATCAAGGTATCGAGGAAAGGCTCGATCGCTTCGCAATCGAGAATAACGATATCATACTTATTTTTAAGTAAATCTGACTGCCCATCCTGGATGTTCGCAAGGGTCAGCTGGTCAGCAGGAAAGCACATTTCCAGCATGTAGAAGATACCGTTGCTGCTTAAATTACCCACACCCATATATAACATTTTCATATCCGCCTCCTTGCGAAATGGGTAAAACCAGATTTTTCAAGTAGATAAAGGATTTGCTAACCCTGACCCCAGATCTCTCCTGGGAATCAGCCCTGTTAGGCAAGAAATATCCTAAAACCCTGTGTGACTAAGAAGACCATCTTATAAAAACAATGTCAACACAGGGTTACTTAGGAGACGCGAGATTAACAAGAAATAATCTTAGAAATTACGATAAAAATTAATAGCAAATAGTCACTTCGTGGTGAAAAACCCCATTTATCAGTTAATGCGGAAATGCGTTTTTAACGTTAATGACTTATTTTCTCCTAAGAAAACACCAGGAAAAACCCAGTCAATCACAGTAAGAAATACTCAGCCCCCGTTCGTCAAACCATGAACATTCTGTGGCCGTTAAGGATTCATTTATGGCACTTTTCACCCCCAAACTGGCATCATCGCGAATAACGTCACGCCAGCACAGCGCGCTGAAAAAACGTGCAAAAAGTAGATAAGACTGAGAACGTGTTGCCATAAAAATTCAAATATGAATTAATAACAAATTAACAGAATTTTTAACCAATAAAGGGTGTGAAATGAAGAATAAAGCATTGATGATGGCAGGTCTTGTGGCACTACTGGCGGGCACTGCCCAGGCCGCAGGTTCTGAGCAGAAAGTACTAAGCCAACAACCGCTGGAAAAGGTTGCGCCGTATCCGGCTGCGGAAAAAGGCATGACACGCCAGGTCATCTGGCTGCCGGAGCAGAAAAATGAAGAAAACTACAAAGTAGAACTGCTGATCGGCCAGGAGCGGGAAACGGATTGTAACCGCCAGTCGCTGGGCGCAAAACTTGAAACCAAAACGCTGGAAGGCTGGGGATACGACTATCTGGTGGTTGATAAAGTGTCAGGCCCGGTATCAACGATGATGGCCTGCCGGACAACACGCGTGAACTGACCTTCGTCACGGCAAACCTGGGCGACAGCGCCATGCAGCGCTATAACAGCCGCCTGCCGCTGGTTGTCTACGTCCCGCAGGGTACGGAAGTGCGCTATCGCCTGTGGAAAGCCGATGACGCAGTGCAAAAAGCGCAGCAGAAATAACACCGCCTGCCAGCCGCTTTCACAAGGTACGGGTAGCAGGTGTATACCATGGTGCCAGGGCTAATACACAGCACAGGTAATGGCAGGATGCCGTTAAACACCATAGCGCGGCAGTCAGGAAGATTCAGAAAGGGATATTCGAAGGAGGGTAAAGCTGCGTCATGCCGCCTGGCGTGAAAGACGAGTGGCAATACTCATTGCGGCAGCCGGTTTCATCACGGTTGCCGCAAGCTAAAAAACGGGGGACTCGTGATTAGTTCGCGAGCGGCAGAACCTCTTTTTTCATTTCGATAACTTTTGGCTCTTCCTGCTTCATCAGCTTACTTTCAACCTGTGCCTGTCCACAGAACACGCCGCCTTTCTTAATGGATAAATGCGCGTAACGAATATTGCCCTCGATGCGTCCATTCTCATAAACATCAATCGCGCCACAGCTACATTCACCTTTGACCAGGCCGTCAACAATCAGCTCACGGCAGGAAATGTTGCCGTCAACCTGACCACTGCGCATCACTTTAACGATGCCGTTTTCAGATTCGACATTTCCTACGATAGTACCGTAGATATAGATCATTCCGCTGCTGCAGATATTACCTTCGAAGCGAACGCCGCTGGCAACCACGGTATTCGTGGATTTCTCTTCGCGTTCCAGATCTTTTACCGTTGAAATTTTATTTTTCTCCATATTAAGCTCCTTCTCATTGGGCAGCACATGCTCGGTCAGCTCGGGCATAGCCGCTTTCTTTTCCTGGCTATCAGACTTACTTTTTCTGAACATAAACAAAATCCTTTGTTGTTTTATATGAAAAATAAAAGAGATGACTGACAAAATAGCGAAAACAATGCTGACAGAAGTATATTTAAGCCAGAAACAAGAAAGTGCGATAACCCAGCATATTAGGCCAGCATTGAGAAACCAGTAAATTTTTGATTTTTTATTCGCCATTGATATCCACACTCCTGGTGCCTGACAGGACTCCCTGTTCGCTGTTTTGTCAGCTCTCCCGCCTCTGCCTGGCAGGCTCATGGCCACTCCTGACCATTATCTGAACGCCTGTAGACTGCCATATTTTCACTTTCAGGTAAACACGACGACCGCAAAGAACGGGCGACTTTGCCCGCTGTAATATAAACTCGTTCATTGAGTGTTTTAGTTACGGTTTATCTTTCTACAATTTATTTATCATTCTGAGCCATCAAATTAATTCGCAGGACTAATATTTACAAAATCTGTAACAACGACCTGCGCAATTATTCATCAAAACCGTGACGCGAAAAAATTCTCTGAGCACAAGGAGAAACCAGAAATTCCACCAGCGGCAATGCCCGTGATGAACGCGCTAATGCATAATTTGCCCTGATGCAATACGGCTCGGGTATGGAGAATACGCGTGTTGCTCAACGCTCATACAGCCAGGGTGTATTGCGTTAATAATCCATGCTCACCGGCGCCTTAACGCGACCGGCTCCCTCGCCACCGTGTCTTACCACAGCGGCACAAACGCCCTGTTGTTGACAAATAAGCGCCGGTAGCCCCGACAACGATGAGGTTTTGCGGTATACTTGCCAACAATTAGCGCCTTCAGGCTTATGTCATGCTGAATGGCTTTTTTTGTTACGTTTTAATGATTACCGAGGAATGCTCATGTCTCTGCCACACTGCCCAAAATGCAACTCAGAGTACACGTATGAAGACAACGGAATGTTTATCTGCCCTGAATGTGCGTACGAATGGAACGACGCCACGGGCGCTGAGGAAAGCGATGCGCTGGTGGTAAAAGACTCAAACGGGAATCTGCTGGTTGATGGCGATAGTGTCACTGTAATCAAAGACTTAAAAGTAAAAGGCAGTTCTTCAATGCTGAAGATTGGCACAAAAGTGAAGAATATCCGTCTCGTTGAAGGCGATCACAACATTGACTGCAAAATTGACGGTTTTGGTCCGATGAAACTGAAGTCTGAGTTTGTGAAAAAGAACTGATTTTTGGGTTAAGGCGGGGAGCGTTACCGCGTTTATCGATGCCATCGGCAACGGGGATGTTTCATTCGGGATCTGCTGAGGTTCCGTTCTGGTTTGCGGATGTTTAGTTCATGGCCTGCTGATGTTCCGTTCACTATTAGCCCGGCATAAAACGGAACTGTAGTTGCGGTGAACGGGCAAAGAGGGCCACCGCGGCCCTCTTTGCAATCTCCGGCGGCCCCGCAACGAAATCGCCGCTTCGCGGTGCGCTCACCTCCCGGCGCTGCGCCTGCGGCCGGCTCGACTCGACATCCTGTCTCGTTTCGCCTCAGCCCGCCATCCCTGGCGGTCTGACCTTGTCTTCACGCCTCCGGTTCGCCGATTTCAGCGGGGGTCAGCAACCCCACACTGCACGCCCGTGCTTCTCAATAAGAAAGCGTTCCCTGTAAGAACGGTAGATAAACCGAAACGGAATCGTTCGGCATTTCAGGCTGTTCTGGACGTTCTGGACGTTCTGGACGTTCTGGTGGTTCTGGTGGTTCTGGCGATTCTGGCGGTTCTGGCGGTTCTGGCGGTTCTGGCGGTTCTGGCGGTTCTGGCGGTTCTGGCGGTTCTGGCGGTTCTGGCGGTTCTGGCATTATGGTTGTCGCCAGCCTGAACGAGAGCAACACAGTACTCATTCGCAGCACACACTTTCGCATTTAAAATCCGCAATTAAATCCCCTGCACCGCCTGGCTCAGAGCGGCGGCGTTTGCCATGCTCACGTGGTACCCATTACGAGGTGACCACCATGGCACTCAATCCCTATATCTTCTTTCCTGGCACCTGCAACGCGGCCATCGCGTTTTACCAGCAGACGCTGGGCGCGGAAATCCTGTTTTCCATGACGTTCGCTGAAATGCCACCGCAGGAAAGCGGCGAGCAGCAGGAAGGCTGCGCGCCCATGAATATGCCGCCAGACGCTATCCTGCACGCGACCGTGCGCGTTGGCGGCAGCGAGCTAATGATGAGCGACGGCACGCCCGATACCGCACCCGCCCATCACGGCTATGCCCTCAGCCTCTCGGGCGATACCCTCGATGAAGCGCAGCGCTGGTTCGAGGCACTGGCGCAGGACGGGCGCATCACCATGCCCTGGCAGGCTACCTTCTGGACGCCCGGCTTCGGTATGCTGGTGGATAAATTCGGCATTCCGTGGATGGTGGGCGTCGCCCATAAAGCCTGATCTTCGCAGGGCCGCACTGGCGGCCCTCACGTTGCTGCACGCCATTCTTCATCTTAGCGAAACCTGACGTTAACCAAACCGTCACACTTCCCCGGCACCATAAAGCCACTTTTTTATGGAGGCCGGAACATGCAAACGATTATCCGCGTCGAGAACTTAAGCAAAACCTTTCACCGCAACCCAGCGCTGAATGCCGTCTGCCTTGAAGTTGGCAAAGGGGAAATGGTCGCCCTGCTGGGGCCGTCTGGTTCAGGCAAATCCACGCTGCTGCGCCACTTAAGCGGCCTGATGAGCGCCGATCGCGAAAGCCACTCGCACGTCGAACTGCTGGGCCGCACGGTGCAGCGCGGCGGCAAGCTGGCGCGCGACATTCGCCGCAGCCGTACCGACATCGGCTACATCTTCCAGCAATTCAACCTCGTTAACCGCCTGTCGGTGCTCGACAACGTGCTGATTGGCGCACTCGGCAGCACGCCGTTCTGGCGTACCTGCTGCCGCTGGTTTTCCGCAGAACAAAAACAGCAGGCGCTGCACGCCCTGACCCGCGTCGGCATGGCGCAGTTCGCCCACCAGCGCGTCTCCACGCTCTCTGGCGGCCAGCAGCAGCGCGTCGCCATTGCCCGCGCCCTGATGCAAAAAGCCAAAGTGATTCTCGCTGACGAACCCATCGCCTCGCTGGACCCGGAATCGGCGCGCATCGTCATGGAAACCCTGCACGACATTAACCGCAACGACGGCATCACCGTGGTGGTCACGCTCCACCAGGTGGACTACGCCCTGCGCTACTGCGAGCGCATTGTTGCCCTGCGCCAGGGCCACATTTTCTACGACGGCACCAGCGGCGAGTTCGACAACGAGCGGCTGGGCAATCTTTATCGCAGCATGAGCCGCGTCGAGCCAGACGCCGCCGCTGCCTGATTTCTTTCCACTCAAAGGAACACTCAATGAGCCACAAAGCGGTTGCCGCCCTTGCCTTCACCAGCATGTTCAGCATCAGCATGATGAGCGCACAGGCAGAAGAATCCACTGCGCTGAACTTCGGCATCATCTCCACGGAATCACAGCAAAACCTCAAACCGCAGTGGGACCCGTTCCTCAAAGACATGGAAAAACAGCTGGGTGTGAAAGTGAATGCCTTCTTCGCCCCGGACTACGCCGGAATAATCCAGGGGATGCGCTTTAACAAAGTGGATCTGGCCTGGTACGGCAACCTGTCGGCCATGGAAGCCGTAGACCGCGCAGGCGGCCAGGTATTCGCCCAGACCGTGGCGGCAGACGGCTCGCCGGGCTACTGGAGCGTGCTTATCGTCAATAAAGACAGCCCGATTAAAAACCTCGACGACATGCTGGCAAAGCGTAAAGACCTGACCTTCGGCAACGGCGACCCGAACTCCACCTCCGGCTTCCTGGTGCCGGGCTACTACGTGTTTGCCAAACACAACGCCGCGGTCAGTGAGTTTAAGCGCTCGGTAAACGCCAACCATGAAACCAACGCGCTGGCTGTGGCCAACAAGCAGGTGGATGTGGCAACCAACAACACTGAAAACCTCGACCGACTCAAAGTCACCGCCCCGCAGAAATACGCACAACTGCGCGTTATCTGGACATCCCCCCTTATCCCGGCTGACCCGATTGTCTGGCGCAAAAACCTGCCGGATGCCACCAAAGAAAAACTGCGCAGCTTTTTCCTGAGCTACGGCAAAACCCCGGAGCAGCAGCAGGTGCTCAAAGGTCTGTCGTGGGCGCCGTTTCGTGCCTCAAGCGACCAGCAACTGGTCCCCATTCGCCAGCTGACGCTGTTTAAAGAGATCCAGAGCGTGAAGAACAACAAAAACCTGAGCGAGCAGGAGCGCAACAGCAAGGTTGCCGCGTTACAGACGCAACTCGACGCGCTGGACAACACCGCAAAACAAACCGCCCAGGCACAATAAGCCCCTGATAACGGAGCAAAAATATGCACAGCATCACCGTTGCCCCACCCAAACGCAGCACCTTCTCGCTGATTGGCTGGGCGCTGGTTCTGGCCATTCTTGCCGCCTCGTGGCGCGGTGCCGAAATGGCACCGCTCACGCTGTTTCGCGATGCGGGCAATATGGCGACGTTTGCCGCCGACTTCTTCCCGCCGGATTTCAGCCAGTGGCCGCAGTATCTCAAGGAGATGTCGGTCACGCTGCAAATTGCGGTCTGGGGTACTGCGCTTGCGGTCGTGCTTTCCATCCCGTTTGGCCTGATGAGTGCCGAGAACATTGCGCCGTGGTGGCTTTACCAGCCGGTACGCCGGGCGATGGATGCCTGCCGCGCCATCAACGAAATGGTGTTCGCCATGCTGTTTGTGGTGGCAGTTGGCCTTGGCCCGTTTGCCGGGGTGCTGGCACTGTTTATCCACACCACCGGCGTGCTCTCCAAACTGCTGTCTGAGGCGATAGAAGCCATCGAGCCTGGCCCGGTAGAAGGCATTCGCGCCACCGGTGCTAACAAACTGGAAGAAATTATCTACGGCGTACTGCCGCAGATAATGCCGCTCTTAATCTCTTACTCGCTCTACCGCTTTGAGTCGAACGTGCGCTCCGCCACCGTGGTGGGCATGGTCGGTGCCGGCGGTATCGGGGTCACGCTGTGGGAGGCGATTCGCGGTTTCCAGTTCCAGCAGACCTGCGCACTGATGATTGTGGTGATTGTCACCGTCAGCCTGCTGGACTTCCTGTCCCAGCGCCTGCGTAAGCAATTTATCTAAGCCCGAGAGGAGTTTGCGCCATGCATTTGTCCAGACATCTGACCAGTTTCCCGACCCGCTACGAAGAGATAGCAGCAAAGCTCGAACTGGAGCTGCGCCACTACCGCTGCGGCGATTACTTACCCGCGGAGCACCAGCTTGCCGCGCGCTATGCCGTCAACCGCCACACCCTGCGCCGCGCCATTGACCAACTGGTCGAGCGCGGCTGGGTTCAGCGCCGCCAGGGCGTCGGCGTGCTGGTGCTGATGCGCCCGTTCGACTACCCACTCAGCGCACAGACGCGCTTTAGCCAGAACCTGCTCGACCAGGGCAGCCATCCCACCAGCGAACGCCTGCTGGCGGTACTGCGCCCGGCAAGCAGCGGCGTGGCCGAGGCGCTCGGCGTACAGGAAGGCGACAACGTGATTCATCTGCGCACCCTGCGCCGGGTGAACGGTGTACCGCTGTGCCTTATCGACCACCACTTTGCCGAGCTGGCGTGGTGGCCAGTACTGCGCGAGTTCACCAGCGGTTCACTGCACGACTGGCTTTTTGCACAAACCGGCGTAGCGCTCACCCGCCACCAGACGCGCATCAGCGCCCGCCGCGCCCAGGCCAAAGAGAGCCGGGTGCTGGAGTTACCCAACATGGCACCGCTGTTGTGTGTGCGCACCCTTAACCGACAGGCCGACAGTGAGCAGGTGGCGGAGTACTCCGTGAGCCTGACCCGCGCCGACCTGATTGAATTCACCATGGAGCACTGAGATGGACAGCCATTTTACGACCGCCGACAGACAGCGCTGGATGGCCGTCCTGGCCCACAGCGAACCGCAGGCGCTGGCCGAATGCTGGCAGGCGCTGAACCTGAAACCGCAATACGACACCCTGCGTGCGGCTGAAACCGGGCTGGTGCAGTTAAAAGCGCGTGCGGGCGCCACCGGCGAGGCCTTTTTCGCCGGTGATGCCACGCTGACCCGCGCCGCCGTGCGCCTGGCAAGCGGCGTGTGCGGCTACAGCTGGGTACTGGGGCGCGATAAAGCCCACAGCGAACGCTGCGCGCTGATTGATGCCCTGATGCAGGAAAAACAGCATTACCTGACGCTACTCGAAACGCTGATTAACCCGCTGGAGGCCTGCCGCGCGGCGCGCCTGAGCCAGCGCGAAGCCGAGGTCAACGCCAGCCGCGTTGACTTCTTTACCCTGGTTCGCGGAGATAACGAATGACAATAACTACCGCCTTTCCCCAGCCGGTGCAGGATGCCCAGGCCTGTTTTCGCCGCCTGCTGAAGGCCATGAGCGAGCCAGGCGTTGTTGTGGCGCTGCACCCGCTTAATCATGGCTGGCAGCCGCTCGGCGTGGCCGCCAGCGGCACGCTGCTCACCCTTGCCGACGGCGACACTTCCGTGTGGCTCGCCCCCGCGGTCGATAACGACCTGGTACGCCAGAACCTGCGCTTTCATACCGGCGCGCCGCTGTGCGCTCAACCGCAGGATGCGCAGTTCGCCGTGGCCGACCACACCATTGAACCGGCACAGCTCAACGCCCTGGCGCAGGGCTGCGCCACCTCGCCCGAGCAGAGCGCCACGCTGATTGTGCAGATCGCCTCTTTAAGCGGCGGGCGCATGCTGCGCCTGACAGGCCCTGGCATTGCCGAGGCGCGCATGATAGCGCCGCAGCTACCCGCCTGCGTGCTGGATTACCTCACCGACCGCCCGCAGCCGTTCCCGCTCGGCATTGATCTCATTCTGACCTGCGGCGAGCGCCTGCTGGCCGTGCCGCGAACCACTCATGTGGAGGTGTGCTGATGTACGTTGCCGTTAAAGGAGGCGAAAAAGCGATTGCCGCCGCCCATCAACTCCAGCACCACAAGCGCCGTGGCGATACCGACGTTGCCGAACTGAGTGTTGCCCAGATTGAGCAGCAAATGGGGCTGGCCGTGGACCGCGTGATGACCGAGGGCGGCATTGCCGACCGTGAACTGGCGGCGCTGGCGCTCAAGCAGGCGAGCGGCGATAGCGTGGAAGCCATCTTCCTGCTGCGCGCCTACCGCACCACGCTTGCCAAATTTGCCGTAAGCGAGCCGCTGGATACCGCCAGCATGCGCCTGGAGCGCCGGGTGTCTGCGGTATACAAAGACATCCCCGGCGGCCAGTTGCTTGGCCCCACTTACGATTACAGCCACCGCCTGCTCGATTTTGCGCTGCTGGCCGAAGGCAGCGCGCCCACACTGGAGCAGGCCGAGGCCAGGCGCGAGGTAGCGCCCCACGTGTTCAGCCTGCTGGCCCAGCAGGGGCTGGCAAAGCGTGAAGAAGACAGCGGCACCACGCCGGACGACATCACTCGCCAGCCCGCCGTTTTCCCGTGCTCGCGTTCTTCGCGCCTGCAACAGCTGGTGCGCGGCGACGAAGGCTACCTGTTAGCGCTCGCCTACTCCACCCAGCGCGGCTATGGCCGTAACCATCCATTTGCCGGGGAAATCCGCAGCGGCTACGTCGATGTGGAAATCGTACCTGAAGAGGTCGGTTTTGCGGTAAACGTCGGGGAAATGCTGCTAACCGAGTGCGAAATGGTTAACGGCTTTGTGGCACCTGCCGATGAACCTGCACACTTTACCCGCGGCTACGGGCTCACCTTCGGCATGAGCGAGCGCAAAGCCATGGCGATGGCGCTGGTAGACCGCGCGCTGCAGGCGCCGGACTACCACGAGCCGGTCAGCGGCCCGGCCCAGGACGAAGAGTTCGTACTGGCGCACGCCGATAACGTCGAGGCCGCTGGCTTCGTCTCGCACCTCAAACTGCCCCACTACGTGGATTTCCAGGCCGAACTGGAACTGCTCAAACGCCTGCACGAACGGGAGAATGACCGTGACTGACACCCTCACCGGCTACAACTTTGGCTATCTCGACGAACAGACCAAACGCATGATCCGCCGCGCCATTCTTAAGGCGGTCGCCATTCCCGGCTACCAGGTGCCCTTTGGCGGGCGCGAAATGCCAATGCCCTACGGCTGGGGCACCGGCGGCATCCAGATTACCGCAAGCGTGATTGGCACACATGATGTGCTGAAGGTTATCGACCAGGGCGCGGACGACACCACCAACGCCGTCTCCATTCGTAGCTTCTTTCAGCGCGTCACCGGTGTCGCTACCACTGAATCCACCGCCGACGCCACGCTGATTCAGACCCGCCACCGCATCCCGGAAACGCCGCTCGGTGAAGATCAGATTTTGATTTACCAGGTGCCCATCCCGGAGCCGCTACGCTTTATCGAGCCGCGCGAAACCGAAACCCGCACCATGCACGCGCTGGAAGAGTACAGCGTGATGCAGGTGAAGCTGTACGAAGATATCGCCCGCTTCGGCCACATTGCCACCACCTACGCCTACCCGGTGAAGGTCAACGAGCGCTACGTGATGGACCCGTCGCCCATCCCGAAATTCGATAACCCGAAAATGGACAACATGCCTGCGCTACAGCTGTTTGGCGCCGGGCGTGAGAAGCGCATTTACGCCGTGCCGCCGTACACCCGCGTGGAAAGCCTCGACTTTGAAGACCATCCGTTTCGGATCCAGCAGTGGGACGAACCGTGCGCCATCTGCGGCTCACACAACAGTTATCTCGACGAAGTGGTGCTCGACGACCAGGGCAACCGCATGTTCGTCTGCTCCGACACCGATTTTTGCCGCCAGAACAGCGAGGCCGCCCATTCATGAAACCCCTGCTTTCGGTTAACAACCTGACCCATCTGTACGCGCCGGGCAAAGGCTTCAGCGACGTCAGCTTTGAACTGTGGCCTGGCGAAGTGCTGGGGATTGTCGGTGAATCCGGTTCCGGTAAAACCACGCTGCTCAAATCCATCTCCGCGCGCCTGGCACCGCAGCAGGGCGAGGTGATATATGGCGACGACTCGCTGTATGCCATGAGCGAAGGCGAGCGCCGCCGCCTGTTGCGCACCGAGTGGGGCGTGGTGCACCAGCATCCGCTTGATGGCCTGCGCCCGCGAGTCTCCGCAGGCGGTAACATCGGTGAGCGCCTGATGGCAACCGGCGCGCGCCACTACGGCAACATCCGCACCACGGCGCAGCACTGGCTGGAACAGGTGGAGATCCCGGCCTCACGCATTGACGACCTGCCGATCACCTTTTCCGGCGGTATGCAGCAGCGTCTGCAAATCGCCCGTAACCTGGTCACGCACCCGAAGCTGGTGTTTATGGACGAGCCAACCGGCGGGCTGGATGTGTCGGTACAGGCGCGCCTGCTGGACCTGTTGCGCGGGCTGGTGGTGGAACTGAACCTGGCAGTGGTGATTGTCACCCACGATTTGGGCGTGGCGCGCCTGCTGGCTGACCGGCTGCTGGTGATGAAACAGGGCCAGGTGGTGGAAAGTGGGCTAACTGACCGGGTGCTCGACGACCCGCATCATCCGTATACCCAACTGCTGGTTTCTTCGGTTCTGCAAAATTAAGGGCGCGCTATGACCATTTCTGTACGGGTGGAAAACCTGAGTAAAACCTTCGTGCTGCATCACCAGAACGGTGTGCAACTGCCGGTGCTGAAAAATGCCTCGCTCCAGGTGCAGGCAGGCGAATGCGTGGTGCTGCACGGCCACTCCGGCAGCGGCAAATCAACGCTGCTGCGCTCGCTATACGCCAACTATCTGCCAGACGTTGGCCATATCTGGATTAAACATAACGATACGTGGATAGACCTCGCCACTGCCCCGGCGCGCGAGGTGCTGGCAGTGCGCCGCAGCACGCTGGGCTGGGTGAGCCAGTTCCTGCGCGTCATCCCGCGTATCTCGGCACTCGACGTGGTGATGCAACCGCTGCTGGACCTCGGTGTGGCGCGCGAGGTGTGCGTTGAGCGCGCAAGCGCCCTGCTCACGCGCCTGAACGTGCCCGAGCGCCTGTGGCACCTGGCGCCGTCCACCTTCTCCGGCGGCGAGCAGCAGCGCGTAAACATCGCCCGTGGTTTTGTGGTGGATTACCCGGTGCTGCTGCTCGATGAGCCCACCGCCTCGCTGGATGCCGCCAACAGTGCCGCCGTGGTGGCACTGATTAACGAGGCCAAAGCGCGCGGCGCGGCGGTGATAGGCATTTTCCACGATGAAGCGGTGCGTAACCAGGTGGCCGACCGCCTGCACCACATGCAGGCCATAGAGGAAACCGCATGATTATCAATAACGTGAATCTGGTGCTGGAAGATGAGGTGGTGCACGGCTCGCTGGAGATGGCCGACGGCATCATTCGCAGCTTTGCCAACACCCATAGCCAGTTGCCGCAGGCGCTGGACGGCGAAAACGGCTGGCTGCTGCCGGGGCTGATTGAGCTTCACACCGACAACATGGACAAGTTTTTTACCCCGCGCCCAAAGGTAGACTGGCCCGCCCATTCTGCCATGAGCAGCCACGACGCGCTGATGGTCGCCAGCGGCATCACCACGGTGCTGGATGCTGTCGCGCTCGGTGACGTGCGTGACGGCGGTGACCGGCTGGAAAACCTCGAAAAAATGATTGGCGCCATTGAACACAGTGAGCGCCTTGGCGTGAACCGCGCCGAGCACCACCTGCACCTGCGCTGCGAGCTACCGCACCACACCACGCTGCCGCTGTTTCGCGAATTAGTGGCGCGCGGTCGCGTGTCGCTGGTCTCACTCATGGACCACTCGCCGGGCCAGCGCCAGTTTGCCAACCTTGAGCAGTACCGCATCTATTACCAGGGCAAATACCAGTTGAGTGATGCCGACATGGCACGCTACGAAGAAGAACAACTTGCCCTGGCCGCCCGCTGGTCGCAGCCTAATCGCCAGGCCATTGCCGCCGAGTGCCGCGAGCGCGGCATTGCGCTGGCAAGCCACGACGACGCCACCGCCGGGCATGTGGAAGAATCCCACGAACTCGGCAGCGTGATTGCCGAATTCCCGACCACCTTTGAAGCTGCTAAAGCCTCGCGCGAGCGCGGGCTGCACGTGCTGATGGGCGCACCCAATATCGTGCGCGGCGGCTCACACTCAGGCAACGTAGCGGCACACCACCTGGCGCAGGACGGGCTGCTGGATATTCTGTCGTCCGACTATTATCCGGCAAGCCTGCTGGATGCCGCCTTTCGCGTCGCCGCTGACGAGCGCAACCGCTATACCTTGCCGCAGGCGGTTCACCTGGTCACACGCAACCCGGCGCGCGCGCTGGGGCTTAGCGACCGTGGCGTGCTGGCCGAGGGTAAACACGCAGACCTGGTGCTGGCGCGTAAGATCGGTGAACACATGCACGTGGGCCGCGTCTGGCGTGAAGGGAGACAGGTGTTCTGATGAACCGGATTATCTGGCTAATCGGCCCTTCCGGGTCAGGCAAAGACAGCCTGCTGACGGCGCTGCGCCAGCAGCAGGAGCAACAACTTCTGGTGGCCCACCGCTATATCACTCGCCCGTGCGACGCGGGCGGTGAGAACCATGTGGCCCTCAGCAACGACGAGTTCAGCCAGCGCGCGCGGCGCGGGCTGTTTGCGCTCGACTGGGAGGCCAACGGCTGGCGCTACGCCATTGGCATTGAACTGGATTTGTGGCTGGCCTCGGGGTTTGACGTGGTGGTCAACGGCTCGCGGGCGCATCTGGCGCAGGCGCAGGAGCGCTACGGCCCACGGCTGGTGCCCATTGTGATTCAGGTGTCGGCGCAGGTGCTGGAGCAGCGCCTGATAGCCCGCGGGCGTGAAAATAGCGAACAGATAGCCCAGCGCCTGGCGCGCGCGGCACGCTATGATAATGCCACCTGCCACTGCCGCGTGCTCAATAACGACGGCAGTTTGCAGCAGTCCGTCAGCCAGCTGCTGGCGCTTATCCGCGAGCCTGCGCCTCACGGTGCACAGGAGAATCATCATGTCTGTTGAATTACGCCGCGCCACGCTGAACGACGCTAACGCCGTTTACGGGTTAATCTGCGAACTCAAGCAAAAAGAGTTCGATCGCGAGGCGTTCACGAAGGGATTTGCCGCGAACCTGCAAGACACAAACTTTCACTGCCAACTGGCGCTGCGCGACGCTCAACCGCTGGGGCTTATCACGCTGCACTTACAGTTCCACCTGCATCACGTGAACTGGATAGCCGAGATTCAGGAACTGGTGGTGATGCCCCAGGCGCGCGGGCTGGGCGTGGGTAAACGGCTGCTGGAATGGGCTGAAGATGAAGCGAAACGCGCCGGAGCAGAAATGATTGAGCTTTCGACCAGCACCGGGCGCGTGGATGCACACCGCTTTTACCAGCGTGAAGGCTATCTGCCAAGCCACCTGCGCTTTACCAAAGCACTGATGGAGGTACATTGAGCCTGACGCTAACCTTTACCGGCACCGGCGGCGCCCAGCAGGTGCCTGCCTTTGGTTGCCGCTGTCGCGCCTGCGAACGCGCCCGTGAAGACGCCACCCGGCAACGCGGGCCGTGCAGCGCGGTGCTGGCGTGTGGCGGCGCGGTAACGCTGCTCGACGCAGGCCTGCCGGACCTGATGGCGCGCGTTACACCAGGCAGCTTTCGCCAGATTTTACTCACCCATTACCACATGGACCACGTACAGGGCCTGTTCCCGCTGCGCTGGGGCGTGGGAGAGACTATCCCGGTCTACGGCCCGCCGGACGAGCAGGGTTGCGATGACCTGTTTAAGCACCCCGGCCTGCTTGATTTCAACCATCGGCTCACGCCGTTTACCGCGTTCAACCTCCAGCAAATCCGCGTCACGCCGCTGCCGCTCAACCACTCGAAGCTCACCTTTGGCTACCTGTTGGATACGGCCCACAGTCGGCTCGCCTGGCTGTGTGACACCGCCGGGCTGCCAGAGCCGACGCTGGCGTTTCTTAGCAACCATCGCCCCGATGTCATGGTGATTGACTGCGCCCACGCGCCGCGCCCACACACGCCGCGCAACCACAGCGACCTGAATACCGTTATTGCGCTTAATGCCCAGATCCGGGCGCCAAAGGTGCTGCTCACGCACATCGGCCATGAATTCGATGTCTGGATGATGGACAACCTGCTGCCACAAGGCTTTACTGCCGCCAGTGACGGCCAGGTGATTGAACTGCCCTGAACTTAGTCGCCGTTATCAAGGCGGCGCTCCTCGTCGTTAAGCTCGCGACGCTGCTCATCAAGCTGGCGCTGCTGTTCATTGAGCTGGCGACGGCGTTCCTCCAGCTGGCGTCGTCTGTCGTTATAGCGCTGGCGCTCGTTATCGCTTAACGCCTCGCGCCACTGCCCGTCGTCATTGTCCTCATACGCCTGCTCATCATCGCCCTGCTGGTTCAGCGCCTGGGTTACCGAATTAATGGTGTCGTTGATGATGTTGTCCAGATTGTCGGCACGAGCAACGCTGCCAAACATAAGTGTCGTCAGCAACAGCACAACAGAAGTCTTTTTCATAGGCGGCCTGTATGCAAAAGTGGGCTACTGACCTTAGAAAAGCGCTGGCAGGCGGGCCACAGGAGGATTCTCAAAGTCATACCGCGCCCAGTGGCCCAATGTCATCGCATTATGTCCTGCGGGCAACTCACGGCCTGCGGTTTGTTTCCCTACACTGAATACAGATTTTCACTGTCAGGAGACACCAGCATGCAACTCACCCAAACCCGTAATGCCACGTTGTTATTAACCTACGCCGGTAAAAGATTTCTTATCGACCCGATGCTTGGCGAAAAGGGCCGCTATGAAGGCTTTGCCGGTACGCCGCGCCCGCACCTGCGCAACCCGTTAGTCGAACTGCCGTGCGCGGTAGCAACGCTGCTTGATGTCGATGCCGTGATTGTGACCCACACCCATCCTGACCACTGGGACGAGGCCGCCCAGGCGCTTATCGGCAAACATGTGCCGGTATTTGTGCAAAACGAGCAGGATGGCGCCACGCTGCGCCAGCAGGGTTTTGAGCAGGTGCAGGTGCTGGCACAGCACACCACTTTTGAAGGAATCGATATCGAGAAAACCGGCGGCCAGCACGGCAGCGACGATGCCTATGCTAACCCCAGCATAGCCGCGTTTCTCGGTGATGCCTGCGGGCTGGTGTTCAGTCATGCGCAGGAAAAAACGCTGTATCTGGTTGGTGACACCATTTGGGTGAATGCCGTCGAGCAGACGCTGAAAAACAGGCAGCCGGAGGTGGTTATCGTTAATGCCGGGTTTGCCCAGATTGATGGCTACGGTGCCATTATCATGGGTAAGGAGGATTTCCCGCGTCTGCATCGCCTCGTACCTCACGCAACGCTTATCGCAAGCCACATGGAAGCTCTCAACCACTGTCTGCTCAGTCGTGCTGAACTGCATGATTACGTCACGCAGCAGGGCATTGCCGACAGCGTGTGGATCCCGGCGGATGGTGAAACGCGCACACTGTAGCCACGGCGTGGTTAAATAACGCCATCTGGTGCCTGGAGAAATACCATGTCTTTGCCGTCCGTTGCCCTTTTTGTGATGCCGGGATTCAGCCCGTTTCACCTCTCAACGCCCGCCATTATTTTCGGTGACATACTGCCGCAGCCGCTGTTTACGCTCACTTTCTGCGCCGAACAGCCCGGCACTGTGCACAGTGAATACGCAATGAGCATTGAGGCAACCGGCGGTCTGGCACAGCTTGAGACGGCAGATATCATTATCATTCCGCACTGGCCGCACCCAACGCATCGCCCGTCTGAGGCGCTCCTCAGAACGTTACGCAACGCCCACCAGCGCGGCGCACAGCTGGTTGGCATGTGCCTCGGCGCCTGGGTACTGGCCTGGACTGGCCTGCTTGATGGCCGCCGGGCCGCAACCCACTGGGAGTGCGAAGCGGATTTTACCCGCACCTTTCCCAACATTCGGCTGGACACCAACGCGCTGTACGTTGACGAAGGCGGCATCATCACCTCGGCAGGCACCGCCGCCGGTATCGACTGCAGTTTGTATATTGTGCGTGCGCGGTATGGCAGTGCGGTCGCTAACCGCATTGCGCGGCGCATGGTGGCGCCACCGCACCGGGAAGGTGGCCAGGCGCAGTTTATAGACAGGCCGCTGGCGCGCACCACGCAGGACGCCCGCATCAACACGCTGCTGACGCATTTGCGCGATAATCTTCATGAACCGCAGGAGCTGGACGCGCTGGCCGCCAGGGTGGCGATGAGCAGGCGTACCTTCACCCGCCATTTTCAACGGGCGACAGGCATGAGCGTAGGCGACTGGCTGCTGACGGAACGCTTGCAGCGCAGCCAGCGGCTGCTGGAAGAGACCGGCCACGGCATCGAAGCCGTGGCGCAGGCCTGCGGGTTCCCGTCACCGGTGACTTTTCGCCAGCACTTCAAAGCGCGCTATGGCGTCAGCCCCAGCGAATGGCGGCACACTTTTTGCGGGCGCAGGGACAGGCAATAAAACGTGCGCAAGCCTTCACTTACGTTGCACGTACCCGGTAGCGTTATTGGTGAAACACCACGCTTTGTTCAACCGGGATCCTGTCCATACGTAACCTGTTGGCCCTGGCATCCACGTCTTCATAACCAAAAGAGATACCGAACAGCAGGCGATAGTTATCGCTCACACCCAGCATCTCGCGCACCGTATCCGCATGGAACCCTAACAGAGTTTGTGGAATACCGGCATAGCCGCGGGCAGCCAGCGACAGCAAAAAGTTTTGGCCATACATGCCCATATCACCCGCAACACGCACGTTGTCGCCAAACGACGGCATAAACAAAAACGCCGCGTGCGGCGCACCAAAGAAGGCGTAGTTACGCAACAGCGCGTCATGGCGCTGCGCCTTGTCATCTCTGGCAATCCCTAACACCTCGTAATACTGCTTCGCCTGCTCCTGGCTGCGCGCAAAATAGTCCCCGTAGAAGTCCGCGTAATCAAAGCTGAAATCCGGGCTAATCTTGCCCAGTTCATCATTCCTCAGCATGGCCTGGGTCAGCGCCTGTTTTGTCTCGCCGGAAACGATGTGAACATGCCAGGGCTGCGTATTGCAGTTGGAGGGCGCGCACTGGGCGTCCTGCAACACTTCGTGAATCTGGGCGTCAGTCAGCGGCGTGGGCAAAAAAGCGCGCGGCGAGTGGCGCAGGCGAACGGTTTCTTCAAATGACAGCATCGTGGTTCCTGAGAGCATCCTGTTAATCAGACTGCCATCCTATACTGGAATCCTGCGCCCATTACGGGTAAATATTCCATTTATTGTGGAATTTATTTCAATAATCTGGAGCGCTATGTTTCCCTCTGAACGCCTGAAAGGCATTGATGTGTTTGTCTGCGTCGCTGAAGCGGGCAGTTTTACCGCTGCGGCGCAGCGGCTGCACCTGACAACCTCGGCGGTCAGTAAAGCCGTGGCGCGGCTGGAAAAGCGTCTCCAGACTCGGCTGTTCTTACGCACCACGCGCCACCTGGCGTTAAGCGAAGAGGGAGAAGCGTTTTACCGGACCTGTACCGGTGTGCTGAATCAGCTTGAGGAAGCGGAACTGGCATTACATCACCAGAGCCAGACTTTACAGGGGCGCATCCGCATTGATTTGCCGGTGAGCTATGGACGTATGCATGTGCTGCCCGCGATGCTGTCTTTTCTTGAGCGCCACCCACAGTTAGAACCGGTGATTACGTTTTCCGACAGGTTTGTTGAGCCGGTGGAAGAAGGTATCGATCTGCTGGTGCGCAGCGGCGGCTCAGGGATCTGGCCAGGTGCGGTCGATCATCATCAGCTCGGCATTCAGCGTCTGATCCTTTGTGCCGCGCCCCATTATCTCAGCGAGTATGGAATGCCGCAGAGCGAGCAGGCGCTAAGCCAACACCGCTGCGTACTTTACTGTCGCAACGACGGTAACCTGACGCCGCTGCGTCTTGCCGGTCAGCGTAGCGCACTGAAGCATCAGCGCAGCGTGCTGGCGCTGAGTGATACCGAAGGAATGGTGATGGCGGCGGTCGCGGGACATGGCATCGTCCAGCTTCCCACCTGGCTTGTCGCGCAGCATCTGGCGCAGAAAACGCTGGTACAGGTGCTACCTGAACTGTCGATTTCAGGCATGCCCATCAGCCTCGCCTGGATTAAGGGCCGCGCCAGGCTGCCGAAGGTTAGCGCCCTGCGCGACTGGCTTATTGAGAACCTGACGCCTTCACTCGCAGAATAACCACCGCGCTGGCGGGGCGTAGACGTAAAAACGCCGGGGAAGCCCCGGCGTACGGCATGTCAGGCAGGAAAGGTAATTAGCTGCGGATGAAGTCCAGCAGATCCTGATTAATACGGTCTTTATGGGTGCTGCACAAACCGTGAGATGCGCCTTCGTACACAATACCGCGACCGTTGGGCAGCAGTTTCAGCGCCGCTTCGCTCGAAGAGACCGGCGGTACAATCTGGTCGTCATCACCGTAGATAACCAGAGTCGGCACGCTCATTTTACGCAGGTCTTCACGCTGGTCGGTTTCAGAGAACGCGGCTACACAGTCATACAGGGATTTAATCGAGCCCATCATGCCCTGCATCCAGAAGCTGTCGCGCAGGCCCTGAGATACGTTTGCGCCCGGACGGTTAGCACCGTAGAACGGCAAAGACAGGTCTTTAAAGAACTGCGAACGGTCTTTACGCACGCCTTCACGGATGCCGTCAAACACCTCACGCGGCAGGCCGTTCGGGTTAAAGTCAGTTTTCAGCATCAGCGGGGGGACTGCACCAATCAATACTGCTTTTGCCACGCGAGAGGTACCGTGACGGCCAATATAGCGGGCGACTTCGCCGCCACCGGTGGAGTGACCGACATGGACGGCATCGTTAATATCCAGATGCGCCATCAGTTGCGCCAGGTCGTCTGCGTACTGGTCCATATTGTTGTTGTCCCAGGACTGGGAGGAACGGCCGTGGCCGCGGCGGTCATGGGCAATAACCCGGTAGCCCGCGTTGGCGAGAAACAGCATCTGATCTTCGAACGCATCGGAGGACAACGGCCAGCCGTGACTGAACACAACTGGTTGCCCTTCACCCCAGTCTTTGAAGTAAAGCTGAGTACCGTCTTTGAGTTCAAGATAACCTGAGTTGTTTCTCATAATGAATTTTCCTTTTAGGCACATAGCCTAATTAGCAATGGGTAAAACTTTATCATCCGACACTATTCTCTGTGCCGAGGAAAAAGATACGCTCATTGCGAAAAATTCAAAGAAGATAATTCCTTAGTTATTCATTGATAAAATCTTATAGCGCAAATACCTGGAGTCATCTATAGAATGATTTATATTGAATAAAATAAGATCAATTGTTACAGCATTATGATATTTCAATCATAATTCATGACGATTCGTCTGATTGTCACATCGTCAGAATGCGGATAAACACTGGCGTTCAAAGCAGAATCAATCACGGTAGTCCGCACGATAGTCCCTCTGTGCTCGGAACAGTTCTGGCTAATACCGAGTTCGATAGCATCGCTTCTGCATTTATTCCTTGCCGCAGCAGAGTCCTCAACTATTCTGCCATGAAAGCTAACACCACCGCTTGATGAGTGGGCATCCTTAATAGCTAAGAATGAAAACAAAAGCGCAAAAGAAAATATCGAAAAAATCAGCTTTGTATATATAACACGCCCCATAATCCCCCCTGGATTTTCCTGATAACATACTAATTAAAGCAATTTGATTATGTGTCATGATAATTACGCATGACAATCAAAAGCGTTTAAAAATGTGATACAAAACAGTATGTTAAGATAAATCATAAAATAACAGCCTATTTAAAACATATTAACGCCGTTATTCACGTGACATGGTAATTTTTAACACCGCAGCGATAACCCCTAACATCCCCCGACAAAAAAAGTCATCGTCCTGATAAAAATGGAAAAAAAGACAAATAAGCAGACAAATATGCCAGCCTGAAGGGGACAAAAACGTTATTTTTGACTGGCAGACAGTCCTTCTGCGGCCATCATTGACATGAAAAAAAGGTAGGCCAGGCGCCAGCCCCGGCTGTTAAAAGGTGTGCTCACCGACGGCAGTGTGACGCACCTGCGTGCGGTCAGCCGCCAAAAAAGCCGCCCGTCGGCGGCCGGATGTTACGCCACAAATAAGGCCCGTAGCCGTGCGCGTTCAGCATCGGTCACGCCCAGCCCGTCACGCAGGAAGGCATCCGCCCCACCATACAGCGCATCCATTGCCGCAAACGCGGTTTGCAGATAGCGCTCCTGCACTTCCAGCAGCGTCAGAATATCGGCAGCAGGCTTGTCTGGCACCAGCGGCTGGAACTGGGCCAGCAGGCGCTGATTCTCTTCGGCGCGATAGCGGTTACTGAGCAGGTAGTCTTCAATAATGAGCCCACGCTCTGCGCCCAGCGCCAACAGCACCACTGCCGCCGCAAAGCCGGTGCGGTCTTTCCCCGCGGAGCAGTGGAAATACACGGCCCCCTCAGGCGAAGCCAGTAGCTCGTCAAGCCAGCGCCGCCAGACTGCACGGCAAGAAGGCTCTGCCACAAAAGCGTGATAAATACCGAGTAGCACCTGCGCCGGGTCCTGCTGGCCCATAAGCTCAATCATCTCTTTTGGGCTGGCGCTGTGCGCTTTTAGCACCACTTTGAGTACATCAAGCTGCACCATCTCTGCCCCTTCCGGGCGGTGGTTGGGCTGATCTTTTAGCTCGCCGTCGGTACGCAGGTCGATAACTTTGTTGACCGGAAACTGCGCCAGCCGGTGCTGCCCCCGCGGCGTGAGCGCGCTCAGATCCGCACCGCGAATCAGCCGCCCGTGGCGAATCGTGCCGCCCTCAACCCGGTAACCACCCAAATCGCGGGCGTTGCAAACTCCTTCAACCGCCAGCGGCTGCGGCGTTAAAAACGTCTCCATTATTGCTCCTTGCGCTGTGCATCTGCCTGAAAATGTATTCCATGCTTTTTATCAGGGAATTGACCGTTTTCTCTCCGTTATGATGCACGATGAAGGCCGTGATTGCATGGCATAAAACGGCATGAACAACAACGACAACATCTGCTGAGCACGGAGCAATGCACCATGAAAAAGGTCATCACCGTCTGCCCTTACTGCGCCTCTGGCTGCAAAATCAACCTGCTGGTTGAAGACAATAAAGTTGTGGGTGCAGAAGCCGCCCAGGGCCGTAATAACCAGGGTACGCTGTGCCTGAAGGGCTATTACGGCTGGGATTTTCTCAATGACACGCAAATCCTCACCCCGCGCCTGAAAAGCCCCATGATCCGCCGCACGCGCGGCGCAAAGCTTGAGTCCGTAAGCTGGAGCGAGGCGCTCGATTTTGTGGCGCAAAAACTGCTGGCGATAAAGGACAAATACGGCCCGGATGCCATCATGACCACCGGTTCTTCACGCGGCACCGGCAACGAAACCAACTACCTGATGCAAAAATTTGCCCGCGCGGTGGTGGGCACCAACAACGTCGACTGCTGCGCACGCGTCTGACACGGCCCTTCGGTTGCAGGTCTGCACCAGTCGGTCGGTAACGGCGCAATGAGCAATTCGGTGGTTGAGATTGAAGACACCGATTTACTGCTGATCTTTGGCTATAACCCGGCAGATTCTCATCCTATTGTCGCCAATCGCGTCATTCGGGCCAAAGAGAAAGGGGCCAAAATTATTGTCTGCGATCCACGGCGCATTGAAACGGCGCGCATCGCCGATATGCATTTACAGCTCAATAACGGCTCCAACATTGCGCTACTTAACGCGATAGGACACGTCATTATTGAGGAGGGGCTGTGCAACAGCGCCTTTATCAGCACGCGCACGGAAGGTTTTGATGACTATCGCAAGATAGTGGAAGGCTACACGCCGCAATCCGTTGAGGCGATTACCGGCGTTGCCGCTGCCGATATCCGCAAGGCCGCTCGACTGTATGCCACAGCCAAAACTGCCACCATCCTGTGGGGCATGGGCGTGACCCAGTTTTATCAGGGCGTGGAAACCGTGCGTGCGCTCACCAGCCTTGCGCTGCTGACCGGCCACCTCGGCAAGCCCAACACCGGCGTGAACCCGGTGCGCGGCCAGAATAACGTACAAGGCGCATGCGATATGGGTGCGCTGCCGGATACCTATCCGGGCTATCAGTCAGTCAGCGTTGCCGCGCACCGTGAGAAATTTGCCCGCGCCTGGGGCGTACCAGAACTGCCGGAAAAACCCGGCTATCGCATCAGCGAACTGCCGCACCGCGTGGCCCACGGCGAGGTACGCGCCGCTTACATTATGGGTGAAGACCCGATGCAGACTGACCCGGAGCTTTCTGCGGTGCGCGAAGCGATGGACAACCTCGAACTGCTGGTGGTGCAGGACATCTTCATGACCAAAACCGCCGCCGTCGCCGACGTGGTGCTGCCGTCAACCAGCTGGGGCGAGCACGAAGGCACGTACACCGCCGCTGACCGTGGCTTTCAGCGCTTCTTCAAGGCCATCGAACCACAATGGGACCTTAAAACCGACTGGCAAATCATCAGCGACATCGCCACCCGCATGGGCTACCCGATGGACTACACCTCAACCCAGGAAATCTGGGACGAAATGCGCCACCTTTGCCCAAACTTTTTCGGGGCCACCTACGAGAAGATTGGCGAGATGGGTTACATCCAGTGGCCGTGTCGCGACGAATCGCCGTCTGACCAGGGCACACAGTGGCTTTACGACGGCAAATTTGACCGCGCCAACGGGCTGGGCCAGTTCTTCACCTGTGACTGGGTGGCACCGCAGGACAAGCTCAGCGACGAGTACCCGATGGTGCTCTCCACCGTGCGCGAAGTGGGTCACTACTCGTGCCGCTCGATGACCGGCAACTGTGCAGCCCTGGCGGCTCTCGCCGACGAGCCGGGCTACGCGCAAATTCATGCCGACGACGCTGCACGCCTTGGCATTGAAGACGAGGCGCTGGTATGGATAACCTCGCGTAAAGGCCGGGTGATGACGCGCGCGCAGGTCAGCGAGCGCCCGAACCGGGGCGCGGTGTACATGACCTACCAGTGGTGGATTGGCGCCTGCAACGAACTGGTGCACGAACACTTAAGCCCGATAACCAAAACGCCGGAGTACAAGTACAGCGCGGTGCGCGTGGAGCCCATTGCCGACCAGCAGGCCGCAGAGCAGTACGTGATAAACGAGTATCAGCGGCTTAAAGACCGCCTGCGCGAGAGCGCGACGGGATAACATGACGGATTGAGAATAAAAAAAGCCCCCTGCGCCTTGCGGCAAAGGGGGCCAGAAAATCCGACGTTATGTGTTGCTTAGTCTTGCGCGGTTTTATCGAATTTACCGAGCACTTCCCGCTCGTATTCACGCGCTTTTTTGGCATCGAACTTGTGCTCCCACTTGGCGATAACCAGCACCGCCAGCGCGTTGCCCACCACGTTCAGCGCGGTGCGCGCCATATCGAGAATACGGTCAACACCAGCGATAAACGCCAGCCCTTCCAGCGGAATACCGACGCTGCCAAGCGTTGCCAGCAGCACCACAAACGACACGCCCGGTACGCCGGCAATGCCTTTTGAGGTCACCATCAGCGTCAACACCAGAATGATTTCCTGCCAGATTGACAGGTCAATACCGTAAAGCTGGGCGATAAAGATAGCCGCGATGCTCTGGTAGAGCGTGGAGCCATCGAGGTTAAACGAATAACCGGTCGGCACCACGAAGCTGGTGATAGACGACGGCGCACCGTAGGCTTCCATCTTCTGGATGATGCGCGGCAGCACAGTCTCAGAACTGGCCGTCGAGTACGCCAGAATCAGCTCCTCTTTAAGGATGCGAATCAGCGTCCAGATGCTCAGTTTGCACATGCGCGCCACGGCACCCAGCACCACCAGCGCAAAAAACAGAATGGCCATGTACACCAGAATCACCAGCTTGGCGAGCGGCCACAGCGAGGCAAAACCGAAGTTCGCCACGGTCACAGAGATGAGTGCGAACACCCCGATCGGCGCATAGCGCATCACCATGTGGGTGACTTTGAACATGGTTTCAGAAATGCCGCGGAACACCGCAACCAACGGTTCGCGATTCTTCGCCGGCAGCGAAGAGAGGCCCAGCCCAAACAGCACCGAGAAGAAGATGATCGGCAGCATATCGCCCTTCGCCATTGAGGCGAAGATGTTGGTCGGCACCAGCGACAGAATGGTTCCCATCAGGCCGTGGGAGTGGCTCACCACGTCTTCGGTGGTGCGCTGATATTTAGAGATATCCGCCTGCGCAAGCTGCGACATATCGATGCCGCTGCCAGGCTGAAAGATATTGGCAAACGTGATGCCAAGAATGATGGCAACGGTGGTAATCACTTCGAAATAAACGATGGTCTTAACACCAATGCGGCCAAGCTGTTTGGCGTCACCGACCCCGGCAATCCCTACCACCAGCGTTGAAATGACGATAGGCACCACAATCATTTTGATCAGGTGGATAAAGATATCCCCTGCCGGAGACAGCAGGTTATCCACCAGCCAGCCGCGCGTGTCCGGCTGATAATGGAGGTAGCTCCCAAGGAGAATACCCAGCACCAGCGCCAGCAAGATCTGCCAGGCAAGGCTAAATTTTTGTTTCTTCATAGCGTTTCTGCATCCTGAACTCAGGCGGCCTTCTCAACCCTGTCGAAGAGAACACCGCTAACTGAAAGGGGTAAGGCGAACGTCGGGTGATGTTATGGAGTTTTTGTTCGCCATGATCAGTATCATCTGCACCCTATTCCACGCAACCCTTGAAAATTGAAGCCATTCACAGAATTAACACAGATAACAAGATTTTTTTACCGTTCATGACACGTAACTCACTGTTGCTTAATAAATTTACCTTGCTCGTTTTTAAATAGTTTGCTAACGAAACTATTTCCCTGATGCAGTTCGTTTGCTTATTTTTCAGTCATCTTTTAATGCGTGATCTGTCGCGCAAAAAGTAAACATTATCCCTTTTTCTTCTGTAATTAACCTTTATTTGACATATTATTAACATCTTACAGGAGAAAAAAAGCTATGAGCCAAATACATAAACATCCCATTCCTGCCAGCATTGCAGAACATTGCCTGATTACTCCGGAGCAGTACGTGTCTAAGTACCAGCAGTCGGTGAGTGACCCCGATGCATTCTGGGGCGAACAGGGTAAAATTCTCGACTGGATGAAACCTTACACAACGGTCAAAAACACCTCTTTCGCACCGGGCAATGTCTCTATCAAATGGTATGAAGACGGCACCCTGAACCTTGCCGCTAACTGCCTTGACCGCCACCTGAGCGCGCGCGGCGACCAGCCCGCTATCATCTGGGAAGGCGATGACGCCAGCCAGAGTAAAACCATTACCTACCGCGAGCTTCACCAGGACGTCTGCCGCTTTGCCAATGTGCTGCTCAATCTGGGCATTAACAAAGGTGATGTGGTGGCCATTTATATGCCGATGGTGCCAGAAGCGGCAGTGGCGATGCTCGCCTGCGCGCGCATCGGCGCTATTCATTCGGTGATTTTTGGTGGCTTCTCGCCAGAAGCGGTTGCGGGCCGCGTCGTGGATTCAAGCGCCCGTTTGATTATCACCGCCGATGAAGGCGTGCGCGCCGGGCGCAGCATCCCGCTTAAGAAAAACGTCGATGACGCCCTGAACAACCCGAATGTGAAAATCGTTGAACACGTTGTGACACTCAAGCGCACCGGTGGCCAGATTGGCTGGCAGGAAGGGCGCGATCTGTGGTGGCACAACCTGATGGCTAACGTCAGCGCCGAGCACCAGCCGGTAGAAATGAACGCTGAAGATCCGCTGTTCATCCTCTACACCTCCGGGTCTACCGGCAAACCCAAAGGCGTGCTGCACACCACCGGTGGCTATCTGGTTTATGCCGCCACCACCTTCAAATACGTGTTCGATTACCATCCGGGCGAAGTGTACTGGTGCACCGCCGACGTAGGCTG
Source organism: Enterobacteriaceae bacterium 4M9 (assembly GCA_010092695.1). Lineage (GTDB taxonomy): Bacteria > Pseudomonadota > Gammaproteobacteria > Enterobacterales > Enterobacteriaceae > Tenebrionibacter. Next base: position 4,513,592 of record JAADJJ010000001.1, read on the forward strand.
GGTCACCGGCCACAGTTACCTGCTCTACGGCCCGCTCGCCTGTGGCGCAACGACGCTGATGTTTGAAGGCGTGCCGAACTGGCCGCAGCCAAACCGTATGGCGCAGGTGGTGGACAAGCACAAGGTCAACATTCTCTACACCGCCCCCACCGCCATCCGCGCGCTGATGGCCGAAGGCGACAAGGCAATTGAAGGCACTCACCGCTCGTCGCTGCGCATTCTTGGCTCCGTAGGCGAGCCGATTAACCCGGAAGCCTGGGAATGGTTCTGGAAGAAAATCGGCAACGAGAAGTGCCCGGTGATGGACACCTGGTGGCAGACCGAGACCGGCGGCTTCATGATTACGCCGCTGCCCGGCGCGATTGAACTCAAAGCTGGCTCGGCAACGCGTCCGTTCTTTGGCGTGCAACCGGTGCTGGTGGATAACGAAGGCCACCCGCTCGAAGGCGCCACCGAAGGCAACCTGGCGATTCGTGACTCCTGGCCAGGCCAGGCGCGCACGCTGTTTGGCGACCATGAACGTTTTGAGCAGACGTACTTCTCTACCTTTAAAAACATGTATTTCAGCGGCGACGGCGCACGACGCGACGAAGACGGCTATTACTGGATAACCGGGCGCGTGGACGATGTGCTTAACGTCTCCGGCCACCGTCTTGGCACCGCAGAAATCGAATCCGCGCTGGTATCGCACCCCAAAATTGCCGAGGCCGCCGTGGTGGGCATTCCGCACAGCATCAAAGGCCAGGCCATTTACGCCTACGTCACGCTCAATCACGGCGAAGACCCAACGCCGGAACTATACACAGAGGTGCGCAACTGGGTACGTAAAGAGATTGGCCCGCTGGCAACGCCGGACGTGCTGCACTGGACCGATTCGCTGCCAAAAACCCGCTCCGGCAAGATTATGCGCCGCATCCTGCGCAAAATCGCCGCGGGGGACACCAGCAACCTCGGCGATACCTCAACGCTTGCCGATCCGGGCGTGGTGGAAAAACTGCTCGAAGAAAAACAGGGCATCTCCATGCCGTCCTGACCGGCTTAACGCTGTCACACCGGCGGGCGCAGGCCCGCCGTTTGCTGTACCCACGGAAGAACCTGTATAGCGCGGTTGCGCACGTCAACGTCACCGTCAGCTCTCCGGTCAACAGGAGGCGACGAGCACGGGTGGGGTTCCCTGCTGTCCTGTGCGCTAAACACAACAACAAACCGTAACTACCTCTGGAGACTCTGTGATGAATGACCTCATTTGTCAGCGGATAGAAGGAAGTGCGCATTTCAGGGAACTGGTCGAAAAACGCCAACGTTTTGCCGCCATCCTCTCTCTGATTATGCTGGTGATTTACGTCGGCTTTATTCTGCTCATTGCGTTTGCGCCCGCCTGGCTTGGCACACCGCTACACGCGGGCACCACCGTCACACGCGGCATTCCTCTTGGTATTGGCGTTATCGTTATCTCGTTCTTGCTGACCGGGCTGTATGTCTGGCGTGCTAACGGCGAGTACGATCGTCTGACAAAATGCGTGATTGAGGAGGCCAAAGCACCATGAAACGCTTCTCAACTCTCGCGTTGCTGGCACTGCTGACTATGCCCGGCACGCTGCTGGCCGCCGATGCCATAACCGGCGCGGTTCAACGCCAGCCAACCAACTGGCAGGCGATTATTATGTTTCTCGTGTTCGTGGCGCTGACGCTTGGCATCACGTACTGGGCCTCCAAACGCACGCGCTCGCGCAGTGACTACTACACGGCGGGCGGCAATATCACCGGGCTGCAAAACGGGCTGGCGATTGCGGGCGACTTTATGTCTGCCGCCTCGTTTCTCGGCATCTCAGCGCTGGTATACACCTCCGGCTACGACGGGCTAATTTACTCGCTGGGCTTTCTCGTCGGCTGGCCAATTATTCTGTTTCTGATTGCCGAACGCCTGCGTAACCTCGGGCGTTATACCTTCGCCGACGTGGCCTCTTACCGCCTCAAGCAAGGGCCGATTCGCGTGCTTTCTGCCTGTGGCTCGCTGGTGGTGGTGGCGCTGTATCTGATTGCCCAGATGGTGGGTGCCGGTAAGCTTATTCAGCTGCTGTTTGGTCTCAATTACCACGTGGCGGTAGTGCTGGTGGGCGTGCTGATGGTGATGTACGTGCTCTTTGGCGGCATGCTCGCGACTACCTGGGTACAGATTATTAAAGCAGTGCTGCTGCTGTTTGGCGCAAGCTTTATGGCGTTTATGGTGATGCGCCACGTCGGCTTTAGCTTTAATAATCTCTTTACCGAGGCCATGGCGGTGCACCCGAACGGCGAGGCGATTATGCGCCCCGGAGGCCTTGTGAAAGACCCGATTTCGGCGCTGTCGCTGGGGCTTGGGCTGATGTTTGGTACCGCCGGGCTGCCGCATATCCTGATGCGCTTTTTCACCGTGAGCGATGCCCGCGAGGCGCGCAAGAGCGTGTTCTACGCCACCGGCTTTATGGGCTACTTCTATATCCTGACCTTTATCATCGGCTTTGGCGCTATCATGCTGGTGGGCGCGAATCCGGCGTTTAAAGATGCCGCCGGCGCGCTAATTGGCGGTAATAACATGGCGGCGGTGCACCTGGCCGATGCCGTGGGCGGCAACCTGTTCCTCGGCTTTATCTCGGCGGTGGCTTTCGCCACTATCCTTGCCGTGGTAGCCGGGCTGACGCTGGCAGGCGCCTCAGCGGTCTCGCACGACCTTTACGCGAACGTATTTCGCAAAGGGGCCACTGAGCGCCAGGAGCTGAAAGTCTCAAAGATTACGGTGCTGGTGCTCGGCATTGTGGCGATTTTGCTGGGGATTGCGTTTGAGAACCAGAACATCGCCTTTATGGTCGGACTGGCATTCTCGATTGCCGCAAGCTGCAACTTCCCGATTATCCTGCTCTCCATGTACTGGTCGAAGCTGACCACGCGCGGCGCGATGATAGGCGGCTGGCTGGGGCTGTTGACGGCAGTAGTATTGATGATCCTCGGCCCGACAATCTGGGTACAAATCCTCGGCCACGCCGCTCCGGTGTTCCCGTATGAGTACCCGGCACTGTTCTCCATTCTGGTGGCGTTTGTCGGTATCTGGCTGTTCTCGGTAACGGATAACAGTGAAGAAGGCGCCCGCGAGCGCGACCTGTTCCGCGCCCAGTTTATCCGCTCTCAAACCGGCATCGGCATTGAGCAGGGACAAGGGCATTAATGAAGCTGACCCGGCCCGCAGGGCCGGGTTTGAAGGCTTGTGAACATCACCGCCGCTGGCCGGGTGCTGGCGGCGATGTTATGTGAGCGTACCGCTAAAAGACCGCGCACCTGGCCTGAGTTCAGCGCCAACCCGTTTCGCGCCCTCATCCTCCACAGTGCTAAAACATCACCTTTGCCACCAGCGGCGCGACCAGCACCATCACCACGCCGGAAAGCATCATCACCAGGCTTGCCACCATGCCTTCCTGTGGCCCCATTTCGTAAGAGCGTGCCGTGCCTGCACCGTGGGAAGCCGCACCCAGTGCCGCGCCCTTTGCCACGCCTTCGCGGATAGCCAGGCGCAGAAACAGCGCGTCGCCCACCGCCATGCCAAACACCCCGGTCACCACCACAAACAGCGCCACCAGGTCGGCCTGTCCGCCCATGGGTTGCGCCGCTGCCAGCGCAAAGGGCGTAGTGACGGAGCGCACCGCCAGGCTGCGCTGCACGGAATCAGAGAGCATCAGCAACCGCGCCAGCCATACCGAACTGGTAACGGCCACCACCGTTGCGGTCATCACGCCCGCGCACAGCGACATCCAGTGGCGGCGAATCAGCGGCAGATTATCGTAAACCGGAACGGCAAACGCGATGGTTGCCGGGCCCAGCAGCCACATTAACCAGTGGCTTTCAGCAATGTAGTTTTGATAAGAAATGTGCCCAAACACCAGTACCGCCACCAGCAACAGCGGCGTGAACACCAGCGGCATCAATGCCAACCTGCGCCAGCGCCGCCACAGGCGCTTATTGACGTAATACAGGCCCAGCGTCAGCGCCAGACAGAAAACGCTCAGTAGTGCGCTATTCATGTTCTGCCTGCCTGCGCGATGCACGCGCCAGTTCAAAGCGCCACACTTTCTCCACCACCCACGCCGTCGACCCCAGCACCATCAGTGTGCTAAGTACAATCACCAGCAGGATGCGCCAGCCTTCTGCCAGCAGCAGGTCGCCGTAGTTCACCACCGCCACCACCGCAGGCACAAAGAACAGCAGCATCTCAGCCAGCAGCCACGCCGCCCCGGTTCGCACCCATTTGAGCGGCAGCACGCGGGTAATAATCAGCGTCAGCATAAGCAGTAGCCCCACCACGTTGGCCGGCAGCGGCACATGCAGCCAACTCACCAGCCATTGGGCAAACAGAAATAATCCGGCGTACAACAGCACCTGTAACGGCACGGCGAGACGGCTTAACGCAGCGGGCGCAGAGGGGCCAGAAACCGTGGCCATAAATACTTCCTGAGAAAAGAGACGGGAGACCCAGTATAGAGAGGCCGCATACGTGCCAGAAATGAATTAAAATCATCGCTACGATAGGCTACGGGAATAGTTATGGATATCCGCACGCTGCGCTATTTCGTTGAGGTGGTGCGCCAACAAAGCTTTACCCGCGCGGCGCAGAAACTGTTTGTCACACAGCCCACCATCAGCAAAATGCTGCGCAATCTGGAAGAAGAGTTGAACTGCACGCTACTGATTCGCGACGGGCGCAGGCTCCTGCTCACCGACACCGGGCGCGCGGTTTACGAGCGCGGGCTGGCGATCCTCGACGAGTTTCGCCAACTGGAAGCCGAGCTTATCGATATCAATCACCTCAATAAGGGCGTGCTCAGGCTCGGCATTCCTCCGATGGTGGGGATGCTGATGGCGAAGCCTATCAGCGTTTACCGCCAGCGTTATCCTGGCGTGGAGCTAAAAATCGCTGAATTTGGTGGCCTGACGGTACAGCAGGCGGTGATGCACGGCGAACTGGACCTGGCGATGACGGCGCTCCCGGTCGAAGACGAACTGAACCTCGCCACGCTGCCGCTTTTTAGCCACCCACTTTGCGTGCTCACGCCACGAAGTGAACCGTGGCTTAACCGCGAGTACGTGGAACCCGGTGAACTGGGCGATCATCCTCTGGTGATTTACAACGAAGATTTTGCGCTCAGCCGCCAGCTGATGCGGCTTTTTGAAGCACATAACGTCAAGCCGCGCATCGCGGTACGCAGTGGCCAGTGGGATTTCCTGGCGGCGATGGTGCAGGCCGGGGTCGGCATCGCCATTCTGCCGGAGCCGGTTTGCCAGCGTCTGGATAAAAATGTGTTGATGTGGCTGCCGTTGCACAGTCCGCTCCAGTGGCAGCTTGGCATGATCTGGCGCAAGGAGAATTACCTTTCAAACAGCGCACGCGCGTGGATTGACTGCTGTAAGTGGCTGTGGGGGATTGCGGGGTGAGAAATTCTAACGGGAAAGCGGATGAGTGTTCCCTTTACGATACCAATGCCCGGTTACTTAGGCTGCATCTTTCGGGACGACGGCGATAAGATTAACATCTTGAAAATATTGCATAAAAAACCCGGCGTAAGCCGGGTTTCATAAAGCATGTGAGTAGGAGGTCAGGCTGCTTTGCGATTGCGCTTTTTGCCTTGCTGCTCTTTCCCTTTAACTGCGGCCTTAGCAAACAGCGCAGGAGCAGCTTTCATCAGGATTTCAACAGCCGCGCCCATCTCAGCAAATGCTTTGGTGGTATCGTACTTTTCCTGTGATGTAGATGCTTTATGATCTTTCATTATCAAACCTTAGCGCCTCATGGCGGCTTAAGCCCTTCAACCGCAGGCCGGGCAATACCCGGAACGTTTCCTTGTTAACTGATAGTCCTGGTGACTTACGACACAACAGCGTTATGCCGAGCACAAACCACATCGTTCCATAGATGCTAACTCTACAGAAATAAAGTGTGGTTTTTAAAGAGCTAAAAATGATGCGTGATTTTAAATCACTACCGATATTTAAGCTAACAGATTACAACCAATGGTTAAAATCGTCTATGCAATCTATGCGAAATTATTGAAGATTCCACCGATGTCTGAAAGCGAAGCTTCCATGATGTAGCCGCAAGAAATTTCGATAAATCCAAAGCCTGCGTAGTAGCTTTTGAGTTCTCTCACAGGCTCAATAATTTGAATACGCGTGCATCCCACAGCCTTTGAGAAAATAAAAGCACTCATCAGGGTAATGGCAGTCATCTTTCCTTTCAGTGGATGCCCTGCGTCGTCATAAACGAAGCTTTCAATCATATGAATTTTGAAGATATTTTCGTTGCTGTCAAAGGTGCACAACGCGGCCCCTGAAGGAATAGCCTGAACAACACCTTGCTCGACAAGCTTTATGCAAAAATCATAACAGCTATCGCTATTACAATGCTTAGTCAGCGCGTAATCCCACTCCAGCTCGCCATATCCGCGGCTTAGCAAAGTGAAATCCTCAGAAGATATCGGCCCTACGGCTAATGGCACCTTCGCACTATCCAGAATAAGCTGAATACTATTTCTTACGACCTGGCCTATCTCATCCAACGTTAGCATTCTGAATTGCACTCCCTGCAAGCGGCTGCCACCTGGATATTTATCCATAGAATCTATCAGCTATGCTAACTATTTTTTTTAACAATCACCTTTTCAGATTCCTCATAATGGTTTTATGTCAGTGGTTACCATCGACCAGACAGGCTCCTTATTGACCCCTTGCTTGTGTGGCAATGCACATAGTTTCATGCTGCGCTCCCAGTCTGGTCACTGCCCCACCACCATAAAAAAACGGCCAGGTTAACTCACCTGGCCGTCTTGTCTTTTACGTCACCGTTACTCTTTTTCCATCAGCAGCGTTTCCAGCAAATCCAGATCGTAAAGCATCTTGTTCAGCGTCTCGTTACTGATCTGCTGGGTGGCGCGCAGGTGGTACAACTCTGCACGCTCCGAGCGCAGCGCCGTCAGGCGGAAGCGGCGCTCCAGGTTCTCTTCAAGCTCTGAGTTCTCCACGTCGTTGCGCCCGTCGGCACGGCGGCGCAGGTTACCAATAACGCGTGAACTGACCTCTTTAAGCAGCTGGTTGTCGATGTTCTCATCCATGTTGCTCGCCAGACGCTCTTCCATTTTCTGGATAGCGACGATGGCCACTTCTGCTGTCGCTGATTTTGCCAGACGTTCTTCCTGATGCGACTGCGACTTGTCGGCGACTTCAAGGTGACGCAGCAGAATCGGCAGCATAATAACGCCCACAAACAGCGAGAACAGAATCACGCCTGCGGCAAGGAAGATAAGCTCGTAACGCGCCGGGAAGACATCTCCGCTGGGCAACAGCAGCGGGATAGACAGCACACCCGCAAGCGTAATCGCACCGCGCACACCAGCAAACGACGCAATCAGAATCTCGCGCATGCTCCAGGAGCCAAATTCCATCGGTTTTTTCTTCAGGAAGCGCTTGCTGAAATTCTTCATGCACCACAGCCACAGGAAACGCACCAGAATAAGCGCAAAGTAAATCAGCACGATATCCAGGAACAGCATCCAGACTTCAACGTTCGGGTCAGCCTCAGCAGCCACCAGCGAGGTTTCCAGAATGTCCGGCAGCTGCAGGCCCAACATCAGGAACACCATGCCGTTAAACACAAACTCCAGCATCGACCACACGCTGTTTGCGCGCAGGCGCATCGCCAGCGGCGCAGTGCGCATCACGCCGGAGCGAGTGATGGTCATGCCCGCCGCCACTGCCGCCAGGATGCCGGACACACCGATGTGTTCTGCAATCAGGTAAGAAGCAAACGGCAGCAGGAACAGCAGCACAATCTGGGTCGCCGGTTCATCACCGCTCCAGCGGCTCATCAGACGCAGCGAACGGCCATACAACCAGCTTACCGCGATACCCGCCAGCAGGCCGCCGATAGCGACCTTCATAAACTCCAGCGACGCCCCGCCGACGGTAAAGACCATTGTGCCCATCGCCACGGCGACGGCAAACTTCAGCGATACCAGGCCGGAGGCGTCGTTCATCAGCGCTTCGCCCTGCAAAATACCCATGATCTTTTTCGGGATACGGCCTTCACCCACAATGCCCGACAGCGCCACGGCGTCGGTCGGCGACAGTACCGCCGCCAGCGCCAGCGCCGGTATCAGAGGAATGCCCGGCACCATCCAGTAAATCAGGAAACCGATACCCACTACGGTAACGAGCACCAGCGCCAGCGCCAGGCCAATAATTTCGCGGCCATGCTGAATAAATTCGCGTGTCGGCGTTTTCCAGCCATCGGCAAACAGCAGCGGAGGAATAAACAGAACCAGAAACAGCTCTGGATCGAAGTCAACGTGCAAACCAAACGTTGGCCACGCCAGCAGGGCACCGATGGCAATTTGCATCAGCGGCAGCGGTATCTGGAATGGAAGTATGCGTGTGACGACCCCTGAGAGAGACACTACAAAGGTCAAAATCAAAATGGTAAAGAAGATTTCCATGCTGTCCTTGTCGCGATTTTTCTACTATCAAAGATAACTACCAAGATAATAGAACAACTTTTTTCAACCAAAGGAAACAAGAAGAGCCTTAAAACAGACGAAAAAGGGAAAAGTCGGAAAAGGGCCGGTTTCCCGGCCCGTCAGGCAGGTCAGATAGCCCAGCCGCCAGCATAAAATGCCACCAGCGCCACAGCAATAATCACCGTGCCAACGTTCAGCTTGCGCCACTCGCCGGACACCAGACGCCCCACCACCAGCGAGGCAAAACCAATCATGATGCCGGTAACAATGTTGCAGGTGAAGACGATAAACACGGCGGTAATCAGCCCTGCCATCGCATCAACAAAGTCCTCAAAATCGATTTTCGCGACGTTGCTGAGCATCAGCAGACCCACGTACATCAGCGCTGGCGCAGTCGCATAGACTGGCACAAGGTAAGACAGCGGCGAGAGGAACAGAATCAGCAGAAACAGCACGCCCACCACAATAGCCGTCAGGCCGGTCTTACCGCCTGCCGCCGTGCCAGCGGCAGATTCAATGTACACCGCTGCCGGAGATGCCCCCACCAGGCTTGAAAAGACGCTGCTCACAGAGTCAGTGGTCAGCGCTTTACCACCATCAATAATCTGGCCGTCTTTATCGAGCAGCTTTGCCTGACCGGCCACGGCGCGAATGGTGCCGGTGGCGTCGAACACCGCCGTCATCACCAGTGCCAGCACACTTGGCAGGACCACCGGGTTGAGCGCGCCCATAATATCCAGGCTGCCAATCAGCGAGTGACCGTTCTCATCACTCAGAGACGGCATGGCAAAAACACCGCTAAAGTGCACCGCCGGGTCAAAAATCAGCCCGACAATTGAGATACCGATAATGGTCAGCAGGATGCCACCAGGCACTTTGAGTTTTTCCAGACCGATAATCACCGCCAGACCTAACAGCGACATCAGTACCGGGAAGCTGGTGAACTGCCCTAACGCCACCGGCAGACCATCGAGCGGGTTTTTCACCACCAGGCCTACGCCGTTGGCGGCAATGATGAGCAGAAACAGGCCAATACCAATGCCAGTACCATGCGCCACGCCCATCGGCAGGTTGCGTAATATCCAGCTACGGATACCAGTTGCGGAAATAAGCGTGAACAGCACACCCATCAGGAATACCGCGCCGAGTGCCACCGGCACGCTGATTTGCTGGCCCAGCACCAGGCTAAAGGCGGTAAACGCCGTCAGCGAAATAGCACAGCCGATAGCCAGCGGCAGGTTAGCCCACAGCCCCATGACGATAGAGCCAAAACCCGCCACCAGGCAGGTGGCAACGAACACGGCCGCAGGCGGGAAGCCTGCTTTGCCCAGCATACTCGGCACTACGATAACCGAGTACACCATGGCCAGAAAGGTCGTCAGACCGGCGAGAACCTCTTTGCGCACGGTGCTGCCGCGCGCAGAAATTTTAAACCAGGCGTCAATAGAGCCGCCGGTGCGCGCAGATGGAGTAGACATAGAACAATCCCCTGAGATTTTTGATATGTGTCGTAATCGATAGTGAACCGGTCGCAGCAGAGTCTGTTTTGTTATGCATTTGCGCATCAACGAACAGACGCAAACGTTTAGCTCCGCATATACAGTGCGACCGGCAATATCAGGCAAACGATTATCCGGCCTTCAGAGTGGGCTTTTCAACATAACTTTGACGATTTACAGCCAAAAGCATGCTGCCAGCACATTTTCTCGCCAGTGGATGCGCAACCGTTACCGTCGATGCGCAAAAAGTTAACAAACCTCAGGATGCGCCCGGCACATCAAACGGCCCGCCCTGCTTCACCGCCTGCTGATACGCCGGACGTTGCTGCATACGCTGCCACCAGTCGCGCACGTGCACCAGATCGTCATGTCTGGTACGCGCCAGCAGCGCGACAATGGGATAACTCATCTGAATATCGGCAATACTGAAGCTATCTCCGGCGAAATATGCATGCGTAGCAAGGTGGTCATTGATAAAAGCGACGTGCGTCGCCAGTTGTCCATTAAGCCAGCCGCGCTGTACCCCTGCGCCCAGCGCCCGACCCACCGGGCGCAACAGCCAGGGCACCGGCGCTTTCCCCAACCGCGACAGCACCAGCGCAATCAGCAGTGGCGGCATCAGCGAACCCTCGGCGTAGTGCAGCCAGAAACGGCATTGCTGGCGCGCCTCCCCTGTCGCCGGGCGCAGATGGTCGTCGGCGTCGTACGTTTCCTGTAAATACTCCAGGATAGCGCCTGATTCGGCAATCACCTGCCCGTCGTCCTCCAGCACCGGTGCTTTGCCAAGCGGATGTATGCGCTTAAGCGCAGGGGGTGCCAGCAGCGTTTTCTCACGCGGATAGTGCACTATCTCGTAAGGCACGTGCAGTTCTTCCAGCATCCAGATGATGCGGCTGGAACGGGAATGGTCTAAATGGTGGACAATCAGCACAGGCGTCTCCTCAGCAATGGCGTTGCATACACTATAGAGAAGCACGCCACATCTGGCGAAAACGAGATTACGGCTCGTCGAGGTCACCAAGCAGCCGCGCGCCTGTACCCTGTGCGCCCAGCTGGTCGTTGGGGTTACGCAGCGGGCAGTCGCTGCGCGACAGGCAGCCACAGCCAATGCAGCCGTTCAGCTCGTCGCGAAGCGCCGTCAGGGTATTAATGCGCCGGTCCAGCTCCTCCCGCCAGCGGGACGATAGCTGCTTCCACTCTTTAGCACTGAGCGTGTGGCCTTCTGGCAGCACGCTGAACGCCTCGCTGATGGTCGCCAGCGGAATGCCAATGCGCTGGGCAATCTTGATGATCGCCACATAACGCAGCACATCACGCGTATATCGCCGCTGGTTACCGGCGTTACGGCGGCTTTTTATCAGCCCTTTGCTTTCGTAAAAGTGCAGGGCCGACACCGCCACACCGCTACGCTTTGCCACTTCCCCCACAGAGAGCAGCATTTTTATTCGGGGAGATCTCTTTTCCACAATAGACTTTACCTCAAGTTAACTTGAGGAATTATACTCCGGCTTAGCAAAGACTTCGAACTGGAAAACAAGAGAGGAAAATCATGGCCCATCAGGAGATTATTGAAACCCTGACGCAATGGATTGATGAGCATATCGATCAGCCGCTCAACATTGATGTCGTGGCAAAGAAATCCGGCTACTCCAAATGGTATCTTCAGCGGATGTTCCGCACCGTGAAGCACAAGACGCTGGGTGACTATATTCGCCAGCGCCGCCTGGAAATGGCCGCACGCGAGTTGCGCAACACGCAACGCCCGATCTTTGATATTGCGATGGATTACGGTTACGTGTCGCAGCAGACCTTTTCCCGCGTGTTCCGCCGCGAATTTGACCAGACGCCAACCAACTATCGTCAGCACGCCTGAGCGATGAACCTGCCCCTTTATTCTGCCGCCATCAGGGCACCCGACAGCGCATTACGCTAAAGTCGCTGCCCTTTTTCATCGCGTTATGCCACAAAAAGCCGCTAAAAAACGCACAGCACACTGGTGAATTTATCGCCAAGCGTGATAGACTTCACAAGTCCTGTGCAACAGGATGTGAATTTACATTTTCTGCGACAACTTATTCCCTGCGGCCTTTTTCCCTGCCAACGCAACTGCGTGCGTGCTGTGCTGCGTAATAAGTTTGCTTTGAGGATTCGGTTTCATGGCTACCATCACCACTGGCGTGGTCTTAATGCGCTGGCAGTTAATCAGCGCGGTACTTATGTTCTTTGCCAGCACACTTAATGTCCGGTTTCGTAAAGCGGATTATCCGTTTCTCGCGGTGGTTTCCAGCGGACTTGGCATTGCCGCCTCCTGCTGGTTTGCCACTGGCCTGCTCGGCCTGAGTGCTGATTTACCGCTTATCTGGGCCCACGTAAAAGATGTAACGATGGAAGTGATAAGCCAGGCACCGCCGGAATGGCCGATGATGCTGCCGTAAAGGCCGCCCGCCGCCCCAAAACCGGGGCGGTTATTTGCGCCTGAGCAACATACGCAGGCGTCCACTATCGCGCACCAGTCCCACGCCCACGCCCAGCGCGGCGTAAAACGCCCCCAGCAGTAGCAAAATCAACACATCATGCAGCGCCGAGTGCCAGGACAATCCCATCTGGTTCACGCCCGCTATCGCTTTGGTAGCCCAGGTAGACGGCAAAAAGGACGACACCACGCGCACCCAGTCCGGCATGGCCTGGAGCGGCCAGATGGTTCCCGACAGATAAAACACCGGCATCGTAATGAACGACAGCGTCAGGTAAATCATTTCCACACTGCGCAGGCACTCCGTTAGCAATTTACCCAGCCCCAGCACCGCCAGCAGAAACGGGAACGTCAGCAGCAAAATCTCCGGGATTGACGCCGTCTGGCGATAGCCCAGCACCCACGGCCAGAGCACAAACAACACAATAGACAGAAATAGCCAGATAGGCAGCAGCGCCGACAGCCCGCCGAGATAGACCGGCAGCGGCGGCTTACCCTGTGCCCGCAAAACGATGCTGACGCGCACGCTGGCAATCATCAGCGAGTGTTGCAGTAGCATCACCAGCAGGCCCGGAAAAACAATGGCCGCAAAGCTGATGCCGGGGTTAAACACATCCACCGCCTGGCCGACAATGGGTGAGAGGATGACCGTCGCCTGGCGTTCACTAAAGCCACTGCCGAGCATCAGCGCCATATCGTAGTGGTTGAGCATCTCCTGATACGCCGCCACAACATCCTGCTGGATCTGGCCGTTTGCCAGGCGGTTGGTGGCATCGCCATACACCGGGATAGTCACCGCTTTGCCACTAAGCAGTTTTTTCTCCAGGTCTGTTGGCATAATGATCACAGCAAACAATTTGCGCCAACCCAGATCGTGAATCGCCTCGTCCAGGTTGTCGTAACTGCGCATGCTAATTTTGGAGGTCGCGTCGAGGTTGCGAATCAGCAGGCGGCTCGCCGGGCTGTGGTCCTGGTCCACCACCGCCACAGGCAGATCCCACACCGTGCGGTGTGCATAAACGGTGCTCATAATGCACAGTGACACCAGCAGCATCAGCCACATTGGGCGCTCAAGCATGCCCATCAGCACTTTGGTGAAAGTAGCCCAGTAGCGACTCACACTACCACCTCCTGCTTACGCAGGCGCGCAGGCAGACGTTTTCGCACCAGCAGCCCGGCCACCAGCGGATAGAGAAGCAGCATGGCGCAAACGCTGATAACAGGCCGCCCCGGTACCTGGCGCAGGAAGATGTCAAACATGGCAGACAGCGCGTGGGTAAGCGGTTCAATATTGGAAATAAGTTGTGCAATCGGCGGCATGGAGAGCGTTGGAATAACGGTGCCGGAAAACGTAAGCGCAATGCCCACCAGAATCCCCATCAACGTATAAGCGGTAATGGCGCTGCCGGTGAAAGTAAACAGCAGCAGGCCGATGCTTTGTGCCGCCATAACGTAAAAGAAGCCTACCAGCAGCATATACACCGGGTTGCCTACCACACGGGCATCAAACACCCACACCAGCAACGCCAGTTCCACCATTAACAACGCGGTATAGCACAGCGTATAGGGCGCAATTTTGCCTAAAAGCGACATGCTGAACGAGCTTGAATAGATAAGCGGCTTGCTGCGCGCCAGCACGTAAATCATGCAGGTGACGACAAAAAGCTGTAGCAGATGGATAGTGGCAGCAAACTGCTGGTAATAGACGTAGCTGCCGCTGGCGTTAAACAGGCTGTCGTAGGACATGCTCACCTGGGCAAGCGTCGGCAGCGTTTTACCGATACTGGCGGCAACTATCGGGCGGAATTGGGTATTCAGGTCGGTGATGAGGGCGCTGAAGTCCTGGGTGGAATACAGCCCGGCGCCATAAAACAGCGCGTTATAGTAGAAGATGACGCTGGGCTGGCGCCCTGCCAGCACATCGGCTTCAAAATTAAGCGGAATATACAGCACACCGTAATCCTGCGCGCTGCGTAGCCGCTCTTTTGCCTCCTCCAGCCCGCCCGATACCGGTGCCAGACGAGCGTGCGAACCGGCATCGAGCTTGCGCACCAGTTGGCGCGAAAGCTGGCTGTTGTCGTTATCCACCACCGACACCGGCAGTTCCATCAGCGTACCTTCGGAGAAGTTACTGCCAATCAGTCCAAACAACAGCAGCGGGAAGCACCAGCCAAGCCAGTGCATGACGGGTTTACGAAACGCGGCGCGGACTTCCCGGCGAAAGGCGAGGCTGAAGCAGTTCCAGCCAACCCTCAGACCTTCCATTGCCATAGCGCACTCATTCCCTGTCGTAGTCCGTCAACCGGCTGGGTCGGCCACAGGCGGACCTCAAAAGTTTTTAAATCAAAATCACCGGTTGCCCGCGTGGCACGGCGAGTGGCGTAATCGCCAAGCGGCGCAATATAGTGCACCTCGGCCTCAATAATCTGGTTATCAAGGCCTGGCACCCGCAGGTTCACTTTATCGCCTTTACGCACGTGAGCGAGAATGTCTTCACGCAGGTTAAAAACAAAATACGCCTGCGGCTGGCGCACCAGCGTAAGTAATGGACTGGAGGCGTTGAGCAACTCACCCACTTCGGCAGGAATAGGCCCGACTTCACCGTCCACTGGCGAGCGCACGTTGAGATCGTCAGTCTGAACTTTTATCTCCAGCAACTGCTGCTCGGCCTGGCGCAACTGGGCGGCATACATAGCACGCTGCTCAACGCGGTCGCCGTTGATGCCTTCATCAAGATTGGCTTTTGCCGCCTGCACTTTCTCCCAGGCCGCATCGCGCGTACTGCGCGACTGCTCAAGCTCCTGGGCCGACACATAGCCTTTCGCCGCGACGCTCTGGTTACGTGCGTAAATATCCTGCGCGTTGCGGTAATCGGCCTGAGCCTGTGCAAGCGTTGCCTTCAGATTACGAATGCTTTCTTCGCGGGTGCCGTTCATGGACAGACTAAGTTGAGCCTCAGCCTGGTCGCGGCTGGCCTGCGCGGCCTGAAGTTGTGCCACCAACTCGGGCGCCTCCAGCTTCATTAATAGCTGGCCTGCTTTAACATCGTCACCGCGTTCCACCAGTCGCTCCACCACGCGCCCTTTGGCTTTTGACGTGACAATCACTTCCGGTGCATCCACTTCGCCCTGCAACAGCAGGCTCTGGTTCTGAGCGCGAAATAACACTGCAAGCGAGACGGCGACCACAACCAACAGTAGCGTGAATAAGGTCTTTTTCTTCACCGGCGCGGCCTCCGGCTCAACGTAACGAATTCCATCTCGGTTCCTTATTTAGGATTTATAAATAGCGTAACACACGCCATTCTGGCCGATGGAGCAATTCGCCACATCCTTGCGAGGGGTAATGAGGGAAAGGTATCGCCCGCCAGTCAGCGGGCTGAAGAGGGGTTCAGGAGGCGCCTCTTTTGGCGTTATACATCAGGCTGTCGGCATGGGCGATAGCCTCATTCATTGCCATACCGCGCGCAATCTCCGTCACGCCATAGCTAATAGAAAGTTTCATCTGGGTGCTGAACAGAGAAATATCATATTCAATCCGTTCCATGCAGGCCTGCGCCTGGGACACGCTGGCATTTTCAAACACAATGAGAAACTCATCGCCACCCATGCGAATAGCATAATCGGTTTCGCGGTTAATGCGCCCAATAATGGATTGCCCGATATGCCTGAGCGCGCTGTCGCCGGTCGGGTGACCGTGGGTATCGTTGATGAATTTAAACTCATCGCAGTCAATCATGACCAGCGCCCCCGGCGTAACGGCTTTCTGGTTTTCCAGCCGCTGGAGCAGGCTGCGGTTATACAACCCCGTTAGCGGATCGCGCAGCGCGCGCTCGCGCGCCACGCGCGCCGTGCTGCTGTAAATCAGGTAGATGGCAATGAAACACAGCATGATGAGCGCCAGGATGATTAAGTCAGTGCGCCCGCTCTGGGTCAGGTAATAGCGCAGCGGGCTAATCGACACGATAACCTCGTAGCGTTCGTTGATAGAGGCGCGCATTTCTTTGGCATCGCTACTTTCGCCGACAACACGAAATTCGGTATTAGTTTGTTTATCCAGCAGGAAGACATTAAGAAAGCGGTTCTTTTTATGGATACCGAGACTCTGCACAATCCCCTGCAGTTCGCTCTGCTGATAGTCAAAACACAGCCAGCCCAGCACAATGTCGTCGCGGTTTTGATCCAGCACCGCGTGCTGCACGGTAATTACCGGCGAGCCAGAGATGGAGTCAATATACACCGGCGAGACTTCTTCCGAGCGCGCGGCAGGCTCAGTGCGCAGTTTCTGGTTAAGCCACATACCGTATTGTGGCATGGTAAAAATGCCATAGTGTTTGCTGCTGTCGGGCTGGAACACAAACTGTGACAGCGGCATTTTGTTGGCGATATACATGAATTGATTATCGCGCGAGAAGAAATAGCGGCGCTCCATTTTGCTGTAGCGCGAATCTTTGCTTTCAATCTCTGTTGCCATATCAATAGCCTGAGCCAGCCGCAGCGTATCCTGCGTCAGCGGGCGCACGGACTGCAGCGTTCCGCGCAGCGTGCTGTTAGGTTGGCTCTCATACAGATTCACGCCGTAAATATTATGGTCGCGATCGTACTCCTGATGGCTATCAGCGCTGCGGGTTTCATCACGCTTGAGGCGCATGTACAGCACCGATACGGCGTCGGCAAAGCTTTCGTTGTGGTGCAGATCGCTTTCAATCGCCCGGGCCAGTTCGTTAGCGGCAGATTCGGCAATGGACAGCTGGCGCTGGTACGAGAAAAACCCCAGCATTGCGGTGACCAGCAAAAAACCGGTCAGCGTCACGGCAATAACAAATATTTTTGAATCAAGGCGGGATAACCGACTCTCACTGATCATCTGTTCGGACTCAATCGCATTCACTGCATAAACTCCAGGAAAAACATTCTGAAAGCGTGCGTTGTGGAGCACGACTTCAGAACGCTTAAGCCGACCGGGCGGTCACTACCGGCACTACGTTCGGCAAAAATGTTTTATCACTGCGTCCATGCGAATTGCTGAAAAGTGCATATAACAGAACGCGCTCTGCGCGCCAGAGTCTGTTTTAATCCCGTATTCAGCGGGGCTTGCGGCTTTTCACATCCTCAAAGGTAAACATCAGGGGAGCACAACCAACGAATAAATACAGGCAACTCTCCTTTGAGGGAGCGGTTTGCGTCCAGTAAAAATGATGAATACGCCTGAACTGCAACAAGCGGCTATGCTTTGTTAATTATTGTTTGTGTTAAATATAAAGAAATGAGCTTGTTTGTAGGGATGGATTTCAGCACCTCAAAATCGTGCACAGCTTATCATTTCTCATTCAAATCACAATTCAATTGTATCAAATTTATTCGATAACAGAACTATCTTATTCATTGATAGAAACGATACATCCCGCTGCGGGCATGACATGGTGTTTTGACAGCCTCATCTGCCCGATGGGTGTTTACTTAACGAAATACACCTCAATCATTAATGCCGAATTAATAATTGAGGTGTGCTGTTAACATTATTTTTTATTATTTTTCCATACCTTATCTCGCGGGGAAATGGGCTATTTATTGCTTTGCCTGGATTTACCGCATAGCAGCGCCAGCTTGCTACACAGTGGTGATTCCATATCACCCGTCGCCTTAATTCACGCCTATTTTTCCCGCCGGACTTATCTGGCAAAGTCTAATTCTTACTGACGCTTATTAAACGGCTTCGCGTAATTTGCCCGACAATAACCATGCACATAGTAATGATATTATCCGGACCAGGCCTGCGAAGAATGAAACCGCGCCGCCGATATAACGGCCTGACCCGGCGCAAGACAGGGTGAATACAAAGGCCTGTACTCACAACGGTGTCTGTGCGTGCTCATGGTTTGCAGCAGAGGGCACCGGACAGAATTAAATCTTTGCCTGGCTCACCCTCTCAGACAGCGCCTGATGTGTCTCCTTACGCTCGCTGTAGCGGTCTGCAAGGTAGTCGGTATGGCCTTTTAGCAACAGCGTTATCTTGAACAGCTCCTCCGTGACATCCACAATCCGCTCATACCAGGACGACGGCTTCATACGGCCATTTTCATCAAATTCCTGCCATGCTTTGGCAACCGAAGACTGGTTTGGAATGGTGAACATCCTCATCCAGCGCCCCAGGATCCGCATCTGGTTGACGGCATTAAAAGACTGCGAGCCGCCGCAGACCTGCATAAGCGCCAGCGTTTTACCCTGTGAAGGGCGAATCGCGCCTTCGTTTAAAGGGATCCAGTCTATCTGCGCCTTCATCACCGAACTCATGGCTCCGTGACGCTCCGGCGAACTCCAGACCATGCCGTCACACCACCTCACCAACTCGCGTAGCTCCACTACCTTCGGATGGGTTTGCGGCGCGTCGTCCGGCAGAGGGAGACCCGACGGGTTAAACATTTTTACTTCGGCCCCCATCCTGACCAGAAGGCGACCCGCTTCTTCAGCGGCAAAACGGCTGTATGAGCGCTCGCGCACTGAACCATACAACACCAGTATTCGCGGTGCGGCGTTAGCGTGAAGGCGCTCGGCAATGCTGTCGTCAAAAAAGTGAGGGTCAATAGCAGGTAAATTTTCCACAGGCCGTTCCTTAATCTCCATGGAGGGTTTCAAAGCAAACATATATGATTTAGCATATGTGTTTGTGTAAGTAAATTGAGGCACACAATGCTACAGCCTGTTCAGCTCTTCAAAATTCTTTGTGACGAAACCCGGTTGGCTGTTGTGTTACTGCTAAGAGAAGCCGGTGAGCTCTGCGTTTGTGATATCTGCACTGCAACGGCGCAACCGCAGCCTAAGGTGTCAAGGCATATGGCTATTTTGCGCGATGCCGGGCTGGTCATCGACCGCCGGGAAGGCAAGTGGATCTACTATCGGCTTTCTTCTCATATGCCTGCCTGGGCGGCAGATACCATCACCACGGTATGGAATTGCCAGCGGGAAACGGTGCGGGAAACGGTGCGGGAAACGCTGGAAAACAAAACGGCTGGTTTGTGCTGACCGCTAATCACATTCACAAAAACATATTTGATGGAGTCAAACATGTTACTGGCAGGGCCCCTCTTTTTGTTCACGCTTATCCTTGTTATCTGGCAGCCCAGGGGATTAAGCATTGGATGGAGCGCGAGCATCGGCGCTGTGCTGGCGCTCATTTCAGGCGTCATTCACGTTGGCGATATTCCCGTTGTCTGGAATATTGTCTGGAATGCGACAGCGGCATTCATTGCCGTCATCATTATTAGCCTGCTGCTGGATGAATCCGGTTTTTTTGAATGGGCAGCACTGCACGTTGCGCGCTGGGGAAACGGGCGCGGTCGCCTGCTGTTCACCTGGATTGTGTTGCTGGGTGCCGCCGTCGCGGCTTTATTTGCCAACGATGGCGCCGCCCTCATCCTGACGCCCATCGTCATTGCCATGCTGCTGGCGCTGGGGTTCAGTCAACGCGCCACGCTGGCCTTTGTCATGGCCGCAGGCTTCATTGCGGATACGGCGAGTTTACCGCTGATAGTCTCGAACCTGGTCAATATCGTCTCCGCTGACTTTTTCAGCCTGGGATTCACCCGCTACGCCAGCGTTATGGTGCCTGTGGATATCGCGGCCATTATCGCCACACTGGTCACCCTGCATCTTTTCTTTCGCAAAGATATCCCGCCGGTCTATGCGCTTTCCCGGCTTAACGCCCCCGCCAGCGCCATTAAGGACGGTGCGACGTTTAAAGCCGGCTGGGTCGTACTGCTTCTTTTGCTGGCAGGGTTCTTCCTGCTGGAGCCGCTCGGTATCCCGGTAAGTGCCATTGCGGCTGTGGGCGCGTTGATTTTGTTTGTGGTCGCCCGAAAAAGCCGGGTCATCAACACCGGCAAGGTGCTCAAAGGCGCGCCGTGGCAAATCGTGATTTTCTCGCTCGGAATGTACCTTGTGGTCTATGGATTACGAAATGCAGGCCTGACCGGGTATCTCTCTGGCCTGTTAAACGGGCTGGCAGAACAGGGTTTGTGGGTTGCCACGCTCGGCACCGGTTTCCTGAGCGCCTTTTTGTCTTCTGTCATGAATAACATGCCGACGGTGCTGATTGGCGCCCTCTCCATTGACGCCAGCGCGGCATCCGGCCCCATCAAAGAGGCCATGATTTATGCCAATGTGATTGGTTGTGATTTAGGGCCTAAAATCACGCCAATAGGCAGTCTGGCAACGCTTCTCTGGCTGCATGTGCTTGCTCAGAAAAATGTGACCATCAGCTGGGGATATTATTTGCGCACCGGCATCATCATGACGCTGCCGGTGCTGCTGGTAACGCTGAGCGCGCTGGCGCTGCGGCTGACTTTTTCTCTTTAACGGTATAACACAATGAGCCAGATTACGCTCTACCACAATCCAGCCTGCGGCACGTCGCGCAATACGCTGGCGATTATTCGTAACAGCGGAGCCGAACCTGTTGTTATCCATTACCTGGAAACGCCACCTTCGCGTGAAGAGCTGGTGAAACTCATTGCTGATATGGGCATTAGCGCGCGGCAGCTGCTACGCAAGAACGTAGAGCCTTATGCGCAACTGGGTCTGGATAAAGACGGCTTTTCGGACGAACAACTCATTACGTTTATGTTGCAGTATCCGCTGCTGATAAACCGCCCGATTGTCGTTACAGAGCGAGGAACGCGCCTGTGCAGGCCATCGGAAGTGGTGCTGGAGATCCTGCCCGAACCACAGAAAGGCGCTTTCACAAAAGAAGATGGAGAAGTCGTGATTGATGAAGCCGGGAAAATCATTAAGGGGCAACAGGCACCGTAATGATTCTAACTGATGCAACAAAACCGCCCATTCGCAGCCATTTTGTTGGCAACAGCAGGCAGTGAAAGATAACGGAACCGACAGCAACCCGTGATATCAGCGGGATTGATTGCGATTTCACGTTTCGTTTTGTTCCACAAGCGGGCATTACCGGCGACTGAACGGGAAGAAATGAAAGAGATGTGCAGGACAATGGCCGTCGCAGAAAACAAACAAGGCCTGATTATCCATCAGGCCTTGTTCAGATGCCCCGTGCTGACCGGACTGGTATCCACGCCAGTACGCCCGCGGGGCTTTTTATATCCGGATTCAGATAGCAATCAGAACGGGATATCGTCGTCAAAATCCATCGGCGGTTCGTTAGACGGTGCCGGTGCACTCTGTGGCTGCTGCTGCGGGCGAGACTGCGCGCCGCCGCTGAACTGCTGGCCGCCGCCCTGCGGCTGCTGAGGCTGACCCCAACCGCCCTGCTGCTGACCACCGCCAGCACCGCCGCCCATGCCACCACCTGCGCCGCCGCCCTGGCGACCGCCCAGCATCTGCATCACGCCACCAATCTGCGGCACGTTGATCTCGGTCGTGTAACGCTCCTGACCACTCTGATCGGTCCATTTGCGGGTACGCAGCTGGCCTTCAATATAAACCTGAGAACCTTTACGCAGATATTCGCCAGCCACTTCCGCCAGCTTGCCGAACATCACCACGCGGTGCCATTCGGTCTGCTCTTTCATCTCACCGGTCTGCTTGTCGCGCCAGGATTCAGAGGTAGCCAGCGTCATGTTGGCAACTGCGCCGCCACTTGGCAAATAGCGTATTTCCGGGTCCTGACCCAGGTTCCCGACGAGAATCACCTTGTTTACGCCTCTGCTGGCCATGTTCGTGTCTCCTGAGATGGTTTCAAAATAGTGTAAAACGCGTGATTCTATCACGCCAGTCGAAGAGATTACACCTGCGGCCTGTCTTCCAGAAATCTATCACATCGAATGCAATTTGCGAAAGAACACTGGATATTCATTCAGGTTAAATTGTGTCATAATTAGCCGTTTCTGGCCGCCGGTCACAGCCCGGCACAGGCGTTACTTCCGGGAAAGGTGAATGGATAAGATAGAAGTCAGGGGTGTACGCACCCACAATCTCAAGAACATTAATCTCGTCATTCCTCGCGACAAACTTATCGTTATCACCGGCCTGTCCGGCTCCGGCAAGTCGTCGCTGGCGTTTGACACGCTCTATGCAGAAGGCCAGCGCCGCTACGTTGAATCGCTGTCAGCCTATGCACGTCAGTTCCTGTCGCTGATGGAAAAGCCCGATGTTGACCATATTGAAGGTCTGTCGCCTGCCATTTCCATCGAACAAAAATCTACCTCGCACAACCCGCGCTCTACCGTAGGCACCATTACCGAAATCCACGACTACCTGCGCCTGCTGTTTGCCCGCGTGGGCGAGCCGCGCTGCCCGGATCACGACGTGACGCTGGCGGCGCAAACCGTGAGCCAGATGGTGGACAATGTGCTGAGCCAGCCCGAAGGCAAGCGCCTGATGCTGCTCGCGCCCATTATCAAAGAGCGTAAAGGCGAGCACACTAAAACGTTGGAGAACCTGGCAAGCCAGGGCTACATCCGCGCGCGCATCGACGGCGAAGTGTGCGATCTGTCAGATCCACCAAAGCTGGAGCTACAGAAAAAACACACGATCGAGGTGGTGATTGACCGCTTCAAGGTACGCGAGGATCTGGCAACACGCCTTGCGGAATCCTTTGAAACCGCGCTGGAGCTGTCCGGCGGCTCGGCCATTGTCGCGGACATGGACGATGCAAAGGCCGAAGAACTGCTGTTCTCGGCTAACTTTGCCTGCCCGATTTGCGGCTACAGCATGCGCGAGCTTGAACCGCGCCTGTTCTCCTTTAACAACCCGGCCGGTGCCTGCCCAACCTGCGACGGCCTGGGCGTGCAGCAGTATTTCGATCCCGATCGCGTGGTGCAGAACAAAGAATTGTCACTGGCCGGTGGTGCGATCCGCGGCTGGGATCGCCGCAACTTCTATTACTTCCAGATGCTGCGCTCGCTTGCCGATCACTATAAGTTCGACGTGGAAGCCTCCTGGGACAGCCTGAGCGACAAGGTGCGCGAGGTTATCCTTAACGGCTCCGGCAAAGAAACTATCGAGTTCAAATACATCAACGACCGTGGTGATACCTCGGTGCGCCGCCATCCGTTTGAAGGCGTGCTGCACAATATGGAGCGGCGCTACAAAGAGACGGAATCCAACGCGGTGCGTGAGGAACTGTCTAAATACATCAGCAACCGCCCGTGCATCAGTTGCGAAGGCACGCGCCTTAACCGCGAAGCGCGCCACGTGTTTGTTGAGAACACCTCGCTGCCGACTATCTCAGATATGAGCATCGGCCATGCGATGGACTTTTTCACCAACATGAAGCTGTCCGGCCAACGCGCTAAAATCGCGGAAAAAGTGCTTAAAGAGATTGGCGATCGCCTGAAATTCCTGGTGAACGTCGGCCTGAACTACCTCACGCTGTCGCGCTCGGCGGAAACGCTCTCCGGCGGCGAAGCGCAGCGCATCCGCCTGGCAAGCCAGATTGGTGCAGGGCTGGTAGGCGTGATGTACGTGCTCGATGAACCGTCCATTGGCCTGCACCAGCGCGATAACGAGCGCCTGCTCGGCACGCTTATTCACCTGCGCAACCTTGGCAACACCGTGATTGTGGTGGAGCACGACGAAGACGCCATCCGCGCCGCCGACCACGTGATTGATATCGGCCCAGGTGCTGGCGTGCACGGCGGCCAGGTAGTGGCCGAAGGCCCGCTGGAGGCGATTATGGCGGTGCCGGAGTCGCTTACCGGCCAGTTTATGAGCGGCAAGCGCCAGATTGAAATACCCAAACAGCGCGTGAAGGCCGATCCGTCGAAAGTGCTCAAACTCAGTGGCGCACGCGGCAATAACCTGAAGAACGTGACGCTGACGCTGCCGGTTGGGCTGTTTACTTGTATTACCGGCGTATCCGGCTCTGGCAAATCCACGCTGATTAACGACACGCTGTTCCCGATTGCCCAGCGCCAGCTTAACGGCGCCACCAGCGGCGAACCGGCACCGTATCGTGAAATCCAGGGGCTGGAGAACTTCGATAAGGTTATCGATATCGACCAGAGCCCCATTGGCCGCACGCCGCGCTCAAACCCCGCCACCTACACCGGCGTGTTTACGCCCGTGCGTGAACTGTTTGCGGGCGTGCCGGAAGCGCGCTCGCGCGGCTATACGCCGGGGCGCTTTAGCTTTAACGTGCGCGGTGGACGCTGCGAGGCCTGCCAGGGCGACGGCGTGATTAAAGTTGAAATGCACTTCCTGCCAGATGTGTATGTCTCCTGCGATCAGTGCAAAGGCAAGCGCTACAACCGCGAAACGCTGGAGATTAAATACAAAGGCAAAAGCATCCACGAAGTGCTGGATATGACCATTGAAGAGGCGCGCGAGTTCTTTGACGCCGTGCCTGCGCTCGCACGCAAACTTCAGACGCTTATCGACGTGGGTCTGTCTTACATTCGCCTGGGCCAGTCGGCCACGACGCTCTCCGGCGGTGAGGCACAACGTGTGAAGCTGGCGCGCGAGCTGTCAAAACGCGGCACCGGCCAGACGCTGTATATTCTCGACGAACCGACCACCGGCCTGCATTTTGCCGACATCCAGCAGTTGCTGGAAGTGCTGCACCAGCTGCGCGACCAGGGCAACACTATCGTGGTGATTGAGCATAACCTCGACGTGATTAAAACCGCCGACTGGATTGTTGACCTGGGTCCGGAAGGCGGCAGCGGCGGCGGGGAAATTCTCGTCTCCGGTACGCCGGAAACGGTGGCCGAGTGCGAAGCCTCACATACCGCCCGCTTCCTAAAGCCGATGCTGAAGAAGAAGTAATGCCACAAGCCCCTCAACGAGGGCAGTGCCAGTCACTTAAGCAATTTTATGAATATAAATTCATGTTAATGCTTAAATGCTCTTTCTGAGGCCCGACTTGTCGGGCCTTTTTTCTTTTGCAGATGAACAGCGCACGAATGTGTATTTAACGCGCCCAGGCATACAGTGTGGGGTTGCTGACCCCCGCTGAAATCGGCAAAGCGTTCACGGCTGGCCGGGGCGGGCCGCATGAATGCGGCCCGAGGCGCGATTTACAGGGACGTTGCCTCGCGCCGCCCCCGATAAGCCAGACGGGATAAGCTGCGCGTACCGCCCAACGGGCGGCGATTTCTTTGCGGGGCCGCCGGAGATTGCATAGGGCCGCGGTGGCCCTCTTTGCCCGTTCACCGCAAATGTAGCTCAGTTAATCATCGGGCTTCAGGTGAACGGAACACACTCTAAACCCTAAGTGACTAGCAGCTTACGCGTCTGCTCCGGCACCAGTTCCAGCGCCAGCTGGTATGAGGCATCCACCAGGTAATAAATCCGTGAGTCCGCAAGCGTGCCGTCAAGATACAGCGTGCTCCAGTGCGCTTTGTTAAGATGCTCGCTCGGCTTCACATCCTGGTGCGCTTCACGCAGCAGTTCGGCCAGCCCTGGGCTGGTTTTTAACGACACCGCCGGGTGGGCGTCCACCTCATGCACCATAGCGAACAGCACATCGGCCACTTTAATCTGTGTGGCCTTCCAGTCGCTGTGAACACTCTGTTCCGCGCCCGGTTTATTCATGCAGTATTGCAACAGCTCCGAATTGGTCATTGTTATTCCCCCTGTAGCGTGGCGATGATTTTTCGCGAACCGCCGTGGATGCGATGCTCCCCCAGCCATATTCCCTGCCACGTTCCCAGCGCCACGCGCCCGTTTTTGACCGGCAGCGTTAGCGACGCCCCCAGCAGCGACGACTTAATGTGGGCAGGCATATCGTCTGCGCCTTCGTAGTCGTGCTCATAAGGTGCATTGTCTGGCACAGTGCGTAAGAAATGGCGCTCCATGTCCTGGCGCACCGTGGGATCGCAGTTCTCGTTGAGCGTCAGGGACGCCGAGGTGTGAAGCAGCAGCAAATGCAGCAGGCCAACGCGAATTTCCGGCAAATCACCAATCTGCTCCAGCACCTCATCGGTAACCAGATGAAAACCGCGCGATTTTGCGCTTAACGTCAGGGTTTGCTGAAACCACATAACTGCTGCTCCTTTTTAAACACAATCCTGTTAAGTGTGCAGCAAGCCGGGAAAAGGTAAAACCCGCGTGGGGAAAATTTCTGATTAATGCGCAAATAACAAAAAGCCCGCGGCTGGGTAACCAGACAAGCGGGCCTGATGACGTAAGTGAATACTTACATTACTGCGGCAAACGAACGGGCGACGTATTCCACATTGCGGGTGTTTAGCCCGGCCACGCACATACGGCCGCTGGCGATAAGGTAAACGCCAAACTCATCGCGCAGGCGGTCGACCTGGGCGGCACTCAGGCCGGTGTAGGTAAACATGCCGCGCTGGCGCAGGAAGTAGCTGAAATCGCGCCCTGGCACTTCACGGCTCAGTACTTCAACCAACACTTTACGCATGGCGATAATACGCAAGCGCATCTCTTCCACTTCTGCAAGCCAGCTTGCACGCAGTGCATCGTCATTAAGCACGGTGGAAACCAGCTGTGCGCCAAAGTTTGGCGGGCTGGAATAGTTGCGGCGCACGGTTGCCTTAAGCTGGCCCAGCACGCGCGCGGCGGCATCGGCATCTTCACACACCACCGAAAGCCCGCCCACGCGCTCGCCATAGAGCGAGAAAATCTTCGAGAATGAGTTGCTGACAAACACCGGCAGGCCCGCATCAGTGGCGGCACGAATGGCGTAGGCATCGTCTTCCATTCCGGCACCAAAACCCTGATAGGCGATGTCCATGAACGGAATTAACTCACGCGCTTTCAGTACCTTAATCACTTCATCCCATTCGGCATGAGTCAGGTCGGAGCCGGTCGGGTTATGGCAGCACGGATGCAGTAGCACAATGCTGCGCGGCGGCAGCGCGCCCAGCGCATCCAGCAGGGCGGCAACGCGCACGCCTTTGGTTTCATCATCAAACCAGGGGTAAGTGTTCACTTCGAAGCCAGCGCCGGAGAATATGGCAACGTGGTTCTCCCACGTCGGGTCGCTGACCCACACTTTCGACTCAGGAAAGTAACGTTTGAGGAAGTCGGCACCGACCTTGAGCGCGCCAGAGCCACCGAGCGTCTGAATAGTGGCAATGCGCCCTTCGCGCAGCGCAGGATGGTCTGCGCCAAACAGCAGCGGCGCAATCGTGTGACGATAGCTGCCCAGCCCTTCCATCGGCAGATACACCGATGCGCCGTGCGGCTGCGCATTGATACGCGCCTCAGCACTCGCGATGGCCTTAAGCTGCGGAATAATGCCGTCTTCGTTGTAATAAAGCCCGATGCTGAGGTTAACTTTGCCCTCGCGCGGGTCTTCCTTGAAGCGCTCCATGAGGGAGAGGATGGGGTCGCCCGCGTAGGCGTCAACATTCTGAAACACGCCGTTTTCTCCT
Organism: Enterobacteriaceae bacterium 4M9; assembly: GCA_010092695.1. Taxonomy (GTDB): domain Bacteria; phylum Pseudomonadota; class Gammaproteobacteria; order Enterobacterales; family Enterobacteriaceae; genus Tenebrionibacter. The sequence goes on from JAADJJ010000001.1 coordinate 4,541,411, forward strand.
GAGTCAGAGTAGGTTGTGGACAACCACAATAAACCGGATACGCCACGAGATCGAGCAAAGAGATGACAGAGAGGTTAACGCAGGCAATTCCTGCGTTAACCCAGAAGAATTTAATCGAGGTAAGACATAGCAACCCTTGAGGTCAGGCGCGTGATAAGTTCGTAAGCACTCACTTTCGTTATTTCAGCAATGCGCTCTACCGGTAACCCTTCGCCCCACATCACCACCGTATCGCCCGTTTTTTCCTGGGTATCTGGCCCCAAATCGACACAAATCATGTCCATCGCCACGCGCCCGACAACAGGCACTTCGCGGCCATTGACCAGCACCGGCGTACCAGACGGCGCACAGCGCGGGTAGCCATCGCCGTAGCCCATCGCCACCACGCCCAGGCACGTATCGCGCTCACTCACCCAGGTACCACCGTAACCCACCGGCTCGCCTGCCTTGTGCGGGCGCACGGCAATCAGTGATGAGGTCAGCGACATAGCAGGTTCAAAGCCCAGCTCTGCGCCCCAGGGCTTGCCCTCAAGCGGCGACACGCCGTAAAGAATGATGCCAGGGCGCACTTGCTCAAAATGCGAATCCGGCCAGAACAACAGACCGCCGGAGGCAGCAATAGAACGCTCGCCCGGCTTACCGGCGCAGAAGCGGTTAAAAATCTCAAGCTGGCGCGGTGTGGCGTCACTTTCCAGTTCATCAGCGCGGGCAAAGTGGCTGACGATATTGACCGGCTGGCGCACATTTTTGCAACGCGACAGGCGCGCGTAGCAGTCATCTGCTTCGTCCGGGCGCACGCCCAGGCGGTGCATACCGGTATCCAGTTTCATCCACACGGTGATGGGTGCAGCAAGCTCTGCCGCTTCCAGCGCCGCCAACTGCTCCGGGCTGTGTACCGCCGTCTGGAAGTTCTCGCGCTGCAGTATCGGCAGGTCGGCGGCGTTAAAAAAACCTTCCAGCAGCAAAATCGGCTGCGTAATGCCGCCTGCACGTAGGCGCAGGGCTTCTTCAAGACGCGCCACGCCAAACACGTCAGCACTGTCCAGCGTGCGCGCGGTTTCCAGCAGGCCGTGGCCGTAAGCGTTAGCCTTAACGACAGCGACAATACGGCTTGCCGGAGCAAGCTGGCGCAGGCGTTGCAAATTGTGGCGCAGAGCGCGGCGGTTAATGACGACAGTAGCCGCTTGCATGTGTATTCCTTGTTGTTATCAGTCGCGTGGTGATTGCCGCCAGGCCAGGCGGCGCATCGTCCTGACAGCGCCGCGTAGCCAGCAAAATCGGAAGGTGATTATTCGTCGTCGTACTGCGGACCCGCGTAGTTATCAAAGCGTGACCACTGGCCGTTAAAGGTCAGGCGCACGGTGCCAATGGGGCCGTTACGCTGCTTACCGAGAATGATTTCGGCAATGCCTTTCAGGTCACTGTTCTCGTGATACACCTCATCGCGATAGATAAACATGATGAGGTCGGCGTCCTGCTCGATAGAGCCAGATTCACGCAGGTCGGAGTTGACCGGGCGTTTGTCGGCGCGCTGCTCCAGCGAGCGGTTAAGCTGCGACAGCGCCACCACCGGCACCTGTAGCTCTTTAGCCAGCGCCTTAAGCGAGCGGGAGATTTCAGCGATTTCCAGCGTACGGTTGTCAGAGAGCGACGGCACGCGCATAAGCTGCAGGTAGTCCACCATGATAAGGCTGATGCCGCCGTGTTCACGGTAGATACGACGGGCGCGCGAGCGCACTTCGGTTGGCGTCAGGCCGGACGAATCGTCGATATACATGTTGCGCTTTTCAAGCAGAATGCCCATGGTGCCGGAAATGCGCGCCCAGTCTTCGTCGTCAAGCTGGCCGGTACGGATACGGGTCTGATCCACGCGCGACAGCGACGCCAGCATACGCATCATTATCTGCTCGGCGGGCATCTCCAGTGAAAAGATAAGCACCGGCTTGTCCTGCAACATGGCGGCGTTTTCACACAGGTTCATCGCAAAGGTGGTTTTACCCATCGACGGACGCGCCGCAACAATTATCAGATCCGAGCGCTGCAAACCGGCGGTCTTTTTATTCAGATCCTGATAACCGGTATCGACGCCGGTTACGCCGTCGTGCGGTTGCTGGTAAAGGGTTTCAATACGCGAGACGGTGGCTTCGAGGATCTGATCGATGCTCTTTGGCCCTTCGTCTTTGTTAGCGCGGTTTTCGGCTATCTGAAAAACGCGTGATTCTGCCAGATCCAGCAGATCTTCACTGGTGCGCCCCTGTGGATCGAAACCGGCGTCAGCGATTTCATTGGCGACGGCGATCATTTCACGCACTACCGCACGTTCGCGAACGATGTCGGCGTAAGCGTTAATGTTCGCTGCACTTGGCGTATTTTTAGAAAGTTCTGCCAGGTAAGCAAAGCCGCCCACGCTTTCCAGTTCGCCCTGGCGCTCCAGTGATTCCGAAATGGTAATCAAATCAAGGGGACGGCCGGTTTCCTGTAGGCGGTGCATCTCGGTAAAGATAAGCCGGTGCTGGCGAGTGTAGAAATCTTCCGACACCACACGCTCGGCCACATCGTCCCAGCGCTCGTTATCCAGCATTAAACCGCCCAACACCGACTGCTCTGCTTCCAGCGAATGGGGCGGCATTTTCAGCGCGGCAACCTGCGGGTCGCGGGGCTCAGTGGGTTTGTTGAAGGGTTTATTTCCTGCCATAGTGAATGGAGTGCCAAATTCATTAGAGAGACGGGGAAGTATACCTTCTCCTGGCTCAACGACAAAAGGAGTTCACATGGCAACGCGCATCGAATTCAACCAGCACGGTGGACCAGAGGTCCTCAACGCGGTGGAATTCACCCCAGCCTTCCCGGCAGCCAACGAAGTGCAGATAGAAAACAAAGCTATCGGTATCAACTACATCGACACGTATGTGCGAAGTGGACTGTACCCGCCTGCCGCCATGCCGAGCGGCCTGGGCACTGAGGCGTCGGGCGTGGTGATTAAGGCGGGCAGCGGCGTCACGCACCTCAAAGCTGGCGATCGCGTGGTCTATGCACAGGCCGGACTGGGTGCCTACAGCACGGTGCATAATGTGATTGCCGATAAAGTAGCGCGTCTGCCGGACGCCATTTCCTTTGAGCAGGCGGCGGCGTCGTTCCTCAAGGGGCTGACGGTGTTCTATCTGCTGCGCAAAACCTATGAAATTAAGCCTAACGAAGTATTCCTGTTTCACGCGGCGGCAGGCGGTGTGGGGCTGATTGCCTGCCAGTGGGCCAAAGCGCTGGGCGCAAGGCTGATTGGCACCGTTGGCTCCGCAGAGAAAGCCGAGAAAGCAAAACGTGCCGGGGCGTGGCAAACCATTCACTACCAGGAAGAAAACATTGCCGAACGCGTGCGCGAACTGACTGACGGCAAAAAAGTGGCGGTGGTGTACGACTCGGTGGGTAAATCCACCTGGGAAGCCTCGCTCGACTGCCTGCAACGCCGCGGGCTGATGGTGAGCTTTGGTAACGCCTCCGGGCCGGTCACTGGCGTCAATCTCGGCATCCTGAACCAGAAAGGCTCGCTGTACGTGACGCGCCCTTCCCTGTTTGGCTATGTCACCAACCGTGCAGAGCTGGAAGAAGCCAGCAACGAACTGTTCTCACTGATTGCCAGCGGCGTGATTAAAGTTGAGGTGCCGGAGAGTCAAAAATTCCCGCTGCATGATGCAGCCCGCGCGCACCAGACGCTGGAAAGCCGGGCCACCAGCGGCTCCAGCCTACTGATTCCATAACAGATATGCTACAAAGAATTTGGGCTTCCCGAGGGAAGCCCATTCTTTTTTTTGTTCGCGTCTGCCTGTAGGGTACAGCGCAATGAATTCTGTAAACAGCCGCTGCATAGTGACAGATCCCACTGGCGAATCCTACGCTCAGACCAGGCTAAACGTTGAGTCTGTGATCCACTGCGCAGATGGTTGCAACTCAGTAACGGCTGCGGCTGTAACGACGATAATCGCGACGGCTATTGCGCTCGCGCACCAGGCCATAGCGCGCATACGGGTCTTTTTTCTCTTTCAGGGTGCGGATGAGCCACACGCCAGCAACGGCCAGCAGCAGCCACGGCAGGAGCTTAATCATCAGCGCAAACACGCCGCCTGCGAACATCAATATCGTGGCGACAAACAGTGCCGCCATCACACCGAGTACCGACACGCCGGTCAGCAGCAGCATAAAAAAGAACCCCAGCACAAAAATCAGTTCCAGCATGGTTTTACTCCTTATCAAATACCCAGAAGACAATACAAGAAGCGTGCCAATGTTAATGCACTGACCTGTAAGCAAAAATCCCGGCGAGCGAGCCGGGATTGAGTGAATTTCGCCAGGAAGTAGTGAAATTAACGCCGTTCAGCAACCAGCTGTAGCGCCTGCTCAACCACGGCGATATCGGCCCCGGCTTTGTGCGCATTCTCGCTTAAGTAACGACGCCACTGGCGCGCGCCCGGTATGCCCTGAAACAGGCCCAGCATATGGCGCGTAATGTGGCCGAGATAAGTGCCGTTGCTGAGTTCATTTTCAATGTAGGGATACATGGATCTCACTACGGCAACCGGATCGGGATCGGGTGTGTCGCAGCCAAAAATGACGCGATCGACTGCCGCCATGATCCCCGGATTCTGGTAGGCCTCGCGCCCCACCATTACGCCGTCGAGATGCTGGAGATGCTGCTGCGCTTCTTCCAGTGTTTTAATGCCGCCGTTGAGCGAGAGCGTCAGCTGCGGGAAATCGCGCTTCAGCTGGTACACGCGCGGATAATCCAGCGGCGGGATTTCGCGGTTCTCTTTCGGGCTAAGGCCAGACAGCCACGCCTTACGTGCGTGAATGATAAAGGTGTCGCAACCGCCGCGGTTAGCAACGGTATCGATAAAGTCACACAGAAATTCGTAGCTGTCCTGGTCGTCGATACCGATACGGGTTTTCACCGTGACCGGCACCGATACCACGTCGCGCATCGCTTTTACACAATCTGCCACCAGTTGCGCCTCACCCATCAGGCAGGCACCAAAGCGGCCGTTCTGCACGCGATCGGACGGGCAACCGACGTTGAGGTTAATTTCGTCATAACCGCGCGCCTGGGCCAACTTCGCGCACTGCGCCAGCGCCGCCGGATCACTGCCGCCAAGCTGTAACGCCACCGGGTGCTCTTCTTCGCTGTAAGCCAGATAGTCGCCTTTACCGTGGATAATCGCGCCCGTCGTGACCATTTCTGTGTACAGCAGCGCGTTGCGCGACAGCTTACGCAGGAAATAGCGGCAGTGGCGGTCGGTCCAGTCGAGCATCGGCGCCACGGAGAAGCGAAGTGCGGGGAAAGTCTTTGCGGTGGATTGTGGCTGCATAGTGGCGATACGGTCCGGAAAAAAGGGGCGCTACTATAGCATAGCGCCCCTCGCGCGTCAGAATGTCATACTCAACTGCGCGCCAGCCCCCCAGGTCTCGTCTTCCCCGACGATGCCGGTCAAATCAAGGCGCACGCGGTTAAACGGCGCAAAACCCAGGCCGCCGGTAAACACGTTCACATCGTTACCTTTCATGTCACCGCGAAAACCGACGCGCACCGCAAGCCAGCTAAGCGGCGTCACTTCGGCACCGACGCCTGCATACTGGGACGGTTCCTCGCTTTTAAAACCTTTGGTTTCGGTCAGGTCGCCGTCGGCGCTTAGCGTCAGCCAGTCGTTATGCCAGGCCGCTCCGGCAGTCACCAGCGGGCGAATCTGGTACGTGTCCTTATAGCCGTTAATCTCTTTGGTATCGATATCGCGCGAGAACAGGTTCTGCCCGCTTAAGCCTACCGTCACATTGTCGCCAAAATCCGCGGCCACACCGGCATCCATGTTGAAACCGGTGTCGTCGTTGCGGTAGCGGCTGTTTTTAAAGTCGCTGCTGTCGTAGTTGTAGATAGACGCGGTGTAGTTGTAGAGCCAGGTTTTTTGCAGCTTGGGCGTGATGCCAAAAGAGACCGGCACATCGCCAAACTGGAACTGGCGCGCCACGGAAACGCCGTAGTCCGACACAATCGCCGCGCGACCAAAGGCCGTAGATTTAAGGTTATCGGTGATTTCATCTGAACCGCCCACCAGCGCTTTTGCCGCCTCAATCGCTGCCGTGACGCCGTTGCCCTCTATACCACGCAGATAGGTGATGTCATTCGGGTCAATATAAGAGCTAACCCGCGCATGGGCATAGCCTTTTGCCACAAATGCCACCGACAGTACATCGTTGGGTATCGCCACCGTAATGCCCGCCCCCGCGCTGGCGTGGGCGGTTTTGCCGTCGAGAAATTCCAGCTCGTCAGCCAGATCGCCCGCAGCACTCTGGAATTGCGGTAATGCTTCCAGGTAGCCGAGCGGACCACCACCGGTAATGTCATCAATCACATCCTTGTAATAGTTGATTTTGTCGTTGATGGAGTCGATTTCATCCTGAAGGTTGTCTTTGTCCGTCACCTGAATGCCAGCCGACGGCAAAATGACGGTCACGTTATCTTCCGGCTTTGCTCTCGCCAGTAACGCAGGGTTGATCATAGGTGCGCTGCCGTAGCGTGCCGACGCCACACCGGTGCCTCCCATCGCATCGCTTCGGGCTTCCGCCCAGGTATTTGCTGCACTTGCCTGTGCCATAAACAATGAAGAGGGAATAAGAACAGCCAAAGGTGTAAGGATTTTTTTCACAGTTATCTCTTTTAATACAAGTGTTGTGTCACTCCCTCCAGCCAGGTAACGGAGGGCGCTTATTGCTGTGAAAAGGGCATAAAAAAAGGGCTGTTAAGCCCCTGACTGCACGTCTTATTCTTCCCTGTTGTGTTAATTCAATGATGATCCACAGTATTTATAGATGACAGATGTGATTACGTGAAGTGAACGCCGAAGAAATGTAAAAAAACGTTGTTAATCCTTACAAACGATAAGCCGTTGGCAGTCGCACGTTTTTTGGCGTTCGTGGTAAAGTAGCGGTTTATTTGCGAGGGCCAATCGCCATGACGAGTACCGATGATGTGTTAGCACGCGCCGAGAAGCTGTGTACGCAGCGTAGTGTGCGCCTCACACCACAGCGCCTGGAAGTATTGCGCCTGATGTCGCAACACGTTGGCGCTATCAGCGCTTACGACTTGCTTGATTTGCTGAAAGAAAGCGAGCCACAGGCCAAACCGCCCACGGTTTACCGCGCGCTGGATTTCCTGCTGGAGCAAGGGTTCGTTCACAAGGTGGAGTCCACCAACAGCTACGTGCTGTGCCATCATTTTGATGAAGCGACCCACACCTCAGCCATGTTCATTTGCGACCGCTGTGGTCTGGTGCGTGAAGAAACGGCTGAAGGCGTTGAAGAGATAATGCATCTGCTGGCGGCGAAAAATGGCTTTGCGCTGCATCATAATGTGATTGAAGCCCACGGCTTATGTCAGCCCTGCTCCGAGGTGGAAACCTGCAACTCACCGGATGCCTGCGAGCACGACCATAGCATTACGGTAAAAAAGCGCGGACGCTGAGGGGAGATATTCGGTACATCCCTGTACCCGGCATATGACCCGAAGGTCTACACACTTGAGGGTGGGTGAGGGTTACCAGCGATAGTCGTTACGGGTTTCCCAGTCACTGACTTCCTTTTCTGCCTGATCTTTCTGGTATCCGTACCTTTCCTGGATTTTACCGACCAGCTGGTCACGCTTACCTTCGATAACTGTCATGTCATCATCGGTGAGCTTGCCCCATTTTTCTTTCACTGTTCCTTTAAACTGTTTCCAGTTACCGCTGATTTCGTCTTTATTCATCATAAGGCTCCTTGTCAGTGTGGTGTGACTAGCAGATGCCTGTCATCAGGCATTCATAACGCGTGTTTCTGAACTAAATTTTAGACAAGGATTTCGTACTCTGATTTTTTTTAAGAATGTTTAACCATTCCCAGGCGCAAAACCCGACATACTACACCAGATAACAACCATAACACCGCCGATTGCAAAGCCGCTATTGCGCCGCGTCAGCGCGCGCTGTTGGCGCTAAACCAGGTGCCGTTGCGCCAGTGTCGCCGCCAGATAAAACCAAGCGACAGCCCCCGCAGTGCCAGAAAAACCGCCAGCGCCAGCCATAAACCATGATTGCCAAGCCTGGGGAGCGTGAGCAACGTCAGGACAAAGCCCAGTGCCGCTACCGCCATGCTGTTGCGCATCTCTGCCCCGCGAGTGGCGCCAATAAACATGCCATCGAGCAAATAGCACCAGACGCCAACCACCGGCAAAATCGCCTGCCAGGGCAGGTAGTGGCTCGCCAGCGCGCGCAGTTCAGGCAGCGAGGTCAGTAGCGCCACAATATACTGACCCGCCACGGCGTAAATGGCGGCAAAACACAGTGCAACAATGCCTGCCTGGCGACAGGCTGCGTGCCATACCTCCAGCAGTTGCCCGCCGTTACGGGCACCAAAGGCACGGCCCGAGTGCGCTTCTACCGCATAGGCAAAACCATCCAGCGCGTAGGCGGTAAAGGTGAGCAGCGTCATCAGCACGGCGTTCACCGCCACGATTTCACCGCCGAGTCGTGCGCCAAAAATGGTGATGGAAGCAAAGCAGATTTGCAGCAGCAGCGAGCGCAGCATGATGTCGCGGTTCAGCGCCAGCAGGCGGCGAATATTGCCGTGCACCGCCTGCCTGAGCAGGCTGAAAGGAATGTCACGCAGGCGCAGCACCTTGCGCACCATCACCAGACCAATCAACAGCGTGCCGTATTCAGCCACGACCGTCGCCAGCGCCGCGCCCTGCACGTTCATGTGCAGGCCCATCACCAGCCACAGATCCAGCACAATGTTGAGCAGGTTGCCCACCACCAGCAGAATCACCGGCGCTCTGGCGTATTGCACGCCCAAAAGCCAGCCCAGCAACACAAGGTTTGCCAGCGATGCCGGGGCGCTCAACCAGCGGATTTCCAGAAAGCGCCGTGCCTGGTGCAACACCTGTTCATTGCCGCCCACCACATGCAGCGCCAGCTCAATAAGCGGTGTACGCAGCACGGCAATCAGCAGCCCCGCTCCCAGCGCCAGCAATAACGGCTGCACCAGTGCGCGGGCCAATGCCAGCGGGTCTTTGGCACCATAGGCCTGTGCGGTTAACCCGGTGGTGCTCATTCGCAAGAACAGCAACAGCATAAACAGAAAACTGGTTGCGGTAGCACCTATCGCCACACCGCCGAGATAGTCAGGAGAGTCCAGATGGCCAATCACCGCCGTATCCACCAGTCCGAGCAGCGGCACGGTGATGTTAGAGAAGATCATCGGCAGCGCCAGCCGCCAGAGCGCTTTGTCTGTTTTGCGTAGCATGAACATTGGCTTATCCGCCAGCGGGTGAAAAAGTTAACAGCATCAGAAAAGACGCGACGCGCAGATGCGCGTCACGAAAAAGGGGAAACGATAATGGGCTTAGAGCCACTCACCGTTGCGGATCACACCGACGGCAAGGCCTTCAATAGAGAAGTTTTGATCCCGCAGATCCACTTCGATAGGCTCAAATTCGCTGTTTTCTGGCAGCAGGTAAACGATGTTGCCCTGCTTCTTGAGGCGCTTAACGGTCACTTCGTCTTCAATGCGCGCCACAATCACCTGACCATTGCGTGCTTCCTGAGTTTTATGCACGGCCAGCAGGTCGCCATCAAGAATACCGATATCGCGCATCGACATGCCGCTGACGCGCAGCAGAAAATCCGCATTCGGCTTAAACAAAGAAGGGTCAACCTGGTAATGGCCTTCAATATGCTGCTGTGCCAGCAGCGGCTCGCCTGCGGCGACACGGCCAACCAGCGGCAAACCCTCTTCTTCTTCCACCAGCAGGCGAATGCCGCGTGATGCACCAGAGACAATTTCAATCACGCCTTTACGCGCCAGCGCCTTCAGGTGCTCCTCAGCGGCGTTGGGTGAACGAAAGCCCAGACGCTGCGCAATTTCTGCACGCGTGGGAGGCATGCCTGTCTGGCTGATGTGATCCCGGATGAGGTCAAACACCTCCTGCTGCCTGGCTGTTAACGCTTTCATTCCCGCCCCCTGGGTGTATATACAATCATGCTGTGAGTATATACAGCACAAGGCGATTTTGGAATCACAAAAAGATAAAAAACCAGCAGCTTATCGAGCTTGATCGCAAAAGCAGGTGCTAAAACAGCCACAAAAAAAGAGTAACAGGAAGGCAAATCGCGAAGTGTGAAGCAGGCCAGGCCGTGCAGGCCTGCCTGAGAAATCAGAAAGAAATCAGAAAATATGCTGCCAGAGCAGCGCCACCCAGACGAATACGGCAAGCATAATAGACAGCAGCACCGCGGCAGAGCCCATATCCTTGGCGCGCCCTGACAGTTCGTGGAAGTCGCTGCCGATGCGGTCAACCACTGCTTCAATGGCGCTGTTTAAAATTTCGACAATCATCACCAGCACCACAGAGCCAATGAGCAGTACGCGGGTGACGGTATCCACATCCAGCCAACAGGCGATAATAATAGCGATAACCGCCGCAATGCCTTCCTGGCGAAAAGCCGCTTCGTTACGCCAGGCAGCGGTAAACCCCTTCCAGGAGTAGCCTGCGGCTTTGATGATTCGGATAAACCCGGTGTTATTATTAGCCATGAAAGGAAACCTTTTTAAAAAATAAGCGTCAATGCCAGAGCGCTTCGATTATAGTGGCACCACAGAAATTCCGCGCTGCATCTGATATTCTTGCAGTGCATTTGGATGATTAACCAGAGGCTTTACATCATTTATGTCAGGCTGGTCCCGATTTTTATACACACTGCTTAATTTACCATTAAGCATCCTGGTCAAGAGCAAATCCATTCCGGCCGATCCGTGCGCGGAGCTGGGTCTGGATACCTCGCGCCCTATTATGTACGTTCTGCCTTACAATTCGAAGGCAGATTTGCTGACGCTGCGTAACCGCTGCCTGGCGCATGATTTGCCAGACCCGCTGGAGCCGCTCGATATCGACGGCACCGTGCTCCCGCGTTATGTTTTTGCCCACAGCGGCCCGCGCGTTTTCACCTACTACACGCCCAAAGAAGGCTCGATTAAGCTGTTTCACGATTATCTCGACCTGCACCGCAACAATCCGCAGCTGGATGTGCAAATGGTGCCGGTGTCGGTGATGTTCGGCCGTGCGCCGGGTCGTGAAAAAGGCGAAGCCAACCCGCCGCTGCGTATGCTCAACGGCATTCAAAAATTCTTTGCCGTTATCTGGCTCGGGCGCGACAGCTTTGTGCGCTTCTCACCGCCGGTTTCGCTGCGCTGGATGGCGACCGAGCACGGCACCGACAAGAGCATCGCCCAGAAGCTGCTGCGCGTAGCGCGTATGCACTTCTCGCGCCTGCGTCTTGCCGCCGTTGGCCCGCGTCTGCCAGCACGCCAGGACTTGTTTAACAAGCTGCTGGCGTCTAAAGCCATTGCCCGCGCGGTTGAAGACGAAGCGCGTACCAAGAAAATTTCTCACGAGAAAGCCCAGCAGAACGCCATTGCACTGATGGAAGAGATTGCGGCCCACTTCTCTTATGAAGCGATTCGCATTACCGACCGTGTGCTGGGCTTTACCTGGAACCGGCTTTATCAGGGCATCAACGTCCACAACGCCGAGCGCGTGCGCCAGCTGGCGCATGAAGGCCACGAACTGGTGTATGTACCGTGCCACCGCAGCCACATGGACTACCTGCTACTCTCCTACGTGCTGTACCACCAGGGGCTGGTGCCGCCGCATATCGCCGCCGGGATTAACCTGAACTTCTGGCCTGCTGGCCCGATTTTCCGCCGCCTCGGCGCGTTCTTCATCCGCCGCACCTTCCGTGGCAACAAGCTGTATTCCACGGTATTTCGCGAATACCTGGGCGAACTGTTCAGCCGTGGTTACTCGGTAGAGTACTTCGTGGAAGGTGGCCGCTCGCGCACCGGCCGCCTGCTCGACCCGAAAACCGGCACGCTGTCGATGACGCTACAGGCGATGCTGCGCGGCGGTACGCGTCCTATCACGCTGGTGCCGATTTACATCGGCTATGAGCACGTGATGGAAGTGGGCACTTACGCCAAAGAGCTGCGCGGTGCCACCAAAGAGAAAGAGAGCCTGCCGCAGATGGTGCGCGGTCTGAGCAAGCTGCGCAACCTGGGCCAGGGCTATGTGAACTTTGGTGAGCCAATTGCGCTCAACAACTGGCTTAATCACCATGTGCCGCAGTGGCGTGATGATATCGACCCCATCGAGGCCGTGCGCCCGGCATGGCTGACGCCAACGGTCAACGAGATTGCCGCCAAATTGATGGTGCATATCAACAATGCCGGTGCGGCCAACGCCATGAACCTGTGCTGCACCGCCCTGCTTGCTTCGCGCCAGCGCTCGCTCACCCGCGAGCAGTTGACCCAGCAACTTGAGTGCTACCTTGAACTGATGCGCAACGTGCCTTACTCGCCGTATTCCACAGCGCCTGACACCAGCGCCAGCGCGCTGATTGACCACGCATTGCAGATGAACAAATTCGAGGTGGAGAAAGATACCATCGGCGACATTATCATTCTGCCGCGCGAGCAGGCGGTGCTGATGACCTATTATCGTAATAACATCATGCACATGCTTATCCTGCCGTCGCTACTGGCGCTGATGATTACCCAGAGCCGTCACATTACGCGCCAGGCACTCCTGAGCCAGGTCACCATGCTGTATCCGATGCTGAAAGCCGAACTGTTCCTGCACTGGGACAGCAGCGCGCTCAGCGAGCAGGTGGATGCCCAGCTTGCCGAAATGCAACGTCAGGGGCTGCTGATTATCAACGGCGACACCGCGCAGGTGAACCCAACGCATTCACGCACGCTTCAGCTGCTGGCAGCCGGTGCACGTGAAACCATCCAGCGTTACGCCATTACCTTCTGGCTACTCAGCACCAACCCGGCCATTAACCGCGGCACGCTTGAAAAAGAAAGCCGCACCGTGGCGCAGCGCCTGTCGATGCTGCACGGTATTAATGCGCCGGAGTTCTTTGATAAGGCGGTGTTTGCCACGCTGGCGCAAACGCTGCGTGAGGAAGGCTATATCAGCGACAGCGGTGATGCCGACGCCTCACGGACGCTGGAAATCTACCAGTTGCTGTCTGAACTGATGACCTCTGATGTGCGCCTGACCATCGAAAGCGCCAGTGCGTTACCGGTTGCAGTAGAAGAAGCCGCAGCGCCCGCCGCCGCCGACTAAGCAGCGACCAGGCCAAAAAAAACGCCCGCCGGGAAACCGACGGGCGTTTTTATTTGCCGCAATGACACTTACAGCGGCATCAAACTTAACATCAGGCCAAGAAACAGCACCAGCCCAACGTAGTTATTGTTCATAAACGCCCGGAAACAGGCGTCGCGCTCACGCCCGGCAATCAGCTTTTGCTGGAACACAAACAACGCCGCCGCCAGCAGTATCGCCCAGTACCATGCACCACCAAGACTGTTAAGGACACCGATAGCGACCATCAGCGCCACAACGCCTGCCTGCAAAATGCCGATAATCAGTTTGTCGTAGCGGCCAAACAAAATCGCCGTTGATTTCACGCCAATCTTTACATCATCGTCCCGGTCGACCATGGCGTACTGGGTGTCATACGCCACGGCCCACAGAATATTGGCAAGGAACATCAGCCAGCAGGACAGCGGCAGCGACTCACTGACGGCGGCAAAGGCCATTGGGATAGCCCAGCCAAACGCCGCGCCCAGCACCACCTGCGGCAGGTGGGTATAGCGCTTCATAAACGGATACACCCACGCCAGCGCCAGCCCCGCCACCGACAGCAGGATGGTCATGGTGTTAAGCGTCAACACCAGCAGGAAGGCGGTCACGACCAGCAAGGCGAACAGCGCCAACGCCTCGCGTTCGCTAACCGCGCCGCCAGGCAGCGGGCGATTGGCAGTACGCTTAACGTGGCCATCAAACTTGCGGTCGGCGTAGTCGTTAATCACGCAGCCCGCTGCGCGCATCAGCCAGACGCCCGCCACAAACACCAGCAGAATGGTTAACGGCGGCGCACCCGGCGTCGCCAGCCACAGCGCCCATAGTGTGGGCCACAGCAGCAACAGCGCACCAATAGGCTTATCAGTTCGCATCAGGCGGTGATAGGCGAGCAGCTTATCCTGTTTCAGGCTCCACTCCATTATTCTTCCTCTTGATACAGCGGCGATTGCGGCAAAAAAAGTTCCGTCAACAGCAGCGGTTTATCAGCAAGCCGCAGGCGCGAACGTCGCCCCCACAAGGCATCGCTGCGCCCGGTTTCGATAAAATCACGCGTCAGAGCCGATGATGTAAAAAGATAGCGCCCAAGCGGCGTCGTTCCAAGCTTTTGTAATGCCAGTTCCGGGCCGTTCAGGGTAGATTGTGGCACCACCGTGCGCCCGGCAAGCCAGGGTTCGCCGTCGCCGCACAAGAGAATTTCCCGTAACCAGTAGCGCTCATCAGCGGGCAGCAGCGTGTGCTCCTGTGCCAGCAGGGCATCCGGCGCGACGAAACCTTCGAACAGCAGCGTTACGCTCACGCGCTCGCAGTGGTTTTCAAAACGTTTTGTCATTGAGTCCTCCAGCAACAGCCACTCGCGCAGAGTCTGGCTCATTGCAGGAAGAACATGGTGGTAGTCAATGTCGCGCAGCTGCGTAAGCGCGGGATGGGACATGCGGCCTTCTCCGGAACAAAATCTGCGGACATTGTAGCGCAGAACAGCCGGAGGATGCGCGAGAAAGCGCCGAATGGCGATCAAAACAGCAACAATGGTGCAACACCGGCAGGCCGAAAAAAAGGTGCGCCGTGGCGCACCAGTTACTTCAAACATCAGCACTGCGGGAACGTTACCCCTTGCCTTTTACACTGCTGATAAAGGTGGTTCGCGCGGAGGTAGATCCCAGTCGCTCGGCTTCATCCAGCAGTTTCAGCGCTTTATCAACATCGCCTTTCGCCACAGCCTGTTTGATGGCCTGGTTGAAATAGCTTTCGGTATCAGACAGCACCGGCTCACTTTTCGCCGCTGGTGCAGGCGCTGGTGCGGCAACCGCCGCCGGGGCTGCGGCTGGTGCACTGCTTGCCACCGGGGCGCTATACGCCGGTGCTGCGGTGTTGCCCACGGTGACCGGGCCTGGGCCGGATGAGCCAAACAGCGGGCCGACCAACACGCTGGAGCTGGTGTTGGTGCGCACTTTGAGCTTCAGAGTACCGTCAGTCACATGGCGGGCCACCGGGTCTGGAATGTTCGGCACGGCATTGCCGACGCCTTTGGCGTAGGCTTTGGCCGGGTCAAGAAGCTGGGTAGTTTGCTGCAAATCTTTGCCGGTAGTGAACACCAGCACATAAATCTTCTGCTGGCCCAGCGCCGGGGTCAGCTTCATCACGCCTTCCAGACGGTCGGCAGACATCACGCCCGGCGCCTGGTAGGTAAAGTAACTGTTCGGGAAAAACGCCGCCGGCGTCATATTCTGGTCAAGAATCAGCACGTTTGGCGCAAATACCTGCGTTTTATTCACTTCGCTGGTCAGCGTAAGGGTTAGCTCGCCAATGTTGGCAGGCACGCTCCAGGCTGCAACTGGCCCGCTGATATCACCGGCGTTCAGCGTCTGACCGGCGCTCGCTAATGTGGTGGTCTGGGTTTTTGACTGATCGACTGGCGTCCAGGTCAGGCGTGCGAGCGCATCGGCCGGGATAGACGGTGCCGCGGAGGTGTTCTGCGGTACAACGTTAACCTCAGCCAGGCTTACCGCGGGCAGACTGGCGAACAGGCCTGCGCTCAGGCACAGGGCAACGAGACTTTTTTTCATTTTCATTGTTGTCACCTTAAAGAAAAGCGGCGCAAAGGTAGCCAGGCAAAGGCGCTCTACGCCAGCAGGGAAACTCCGGATTTAAAAAGGGGGCTAAGCCCCCTTTTTTTTACTGGTGTGTTACCACCAGATTTCCATCTGCGCGCCGAAGGTGACTTCGTCATCCTTGCCGCGGCTGAAGGAGTTAAATGCCGTGTCTTTGTACGCTACACCCGGTGCAAAGCCTGCAACGCTGTTGTTACCCGCCGGTGCATAACCCCACTTCTCATCCCACTTGGCGTAGGTCGCGAAAACGCGGATTGCCGGACGGGACCAGATGCTGTCGCCCGCCTGCCACTGCTGCGCCAGGGTGATTTTGTACTGGCTGTTGCGATCGCCGGTCTGCTGAGACTTGACGTTGTCGTAACCGACTTCCAGCAGGGTGCTCATGATAGGCGTCCACTTGTACATCGGGCGCACACCCACGGTCCACCATTTGGTGCCGTTGTTGTTGTCCCAGTTGATGTCCTGGTACATCGCCACGTACATCATGTCCCAGTCGTCAGACAGGGAAACCGCACCGTGGTCCAGCACGCGCCACATACGGCCGTTGTTGTTGATGTCGTAAGGGATATCATCGCTCACGCCAATGCCAGAACCCTGAGACAGACCTTTACCATGAGAGGTCATAGAGTCGGTCGCATACTGGAGCACAAGCTTGTTATAGCCCTTGAGCATGCTCTGGGTGTGTTCAGCGGTGAACATCCAGCCATCTTTAGACGCGCCGTCAACCAGGCGGTAATCATCACGCGGGTTCGCACGACCGTAGTCCACGCCCAGCTCCAGCATGCCGTCCGGGTTAGTTTGCAGCTCCGCTAAACGCACGTCGAACACGTCGTTGGCGGTACGGGTTGAATAGTCACGAACGTCCTGGCTGCTGAATGCAGAGGAGCCACCAGCTTCTGAAGAGCGGGTCGCCGCCAGAGACAGCTTACCGAAGCCCAGGTCGATGTTTTCCAGACCCGCACCCGGACCGGAGATATCCCAGTAGTAGAAGTCAATCATGTGAACATCATGACGCTGATAGAAGCGCTTACCGGCCCAGATAGTGGAGCCTGGCAGCCATTCAATCAGGTTTTTACCCTGCACGTTAGCTTCACGGAACGCCGGGTCGGTTGCTTCCCAGTCGTTCTGCTGCGCTACGGAGTACGCAACGTTGGTGTCAAAATAGAAGCTCTTGTCACCTTCTTTCCACACTTCCTGGCCCAGTTTGAGTTCCGCGTAGGTTTCGCACTCGTTACCCAGACGGTATTTGCTCTGTGCACCAGTTGCCTGGAAGCACTGCTGTTCGCCGCCGCTACCAGTCCAGCCAATGCCGGAACGAGCGTAACCGTGGAAATCAACCGCCAGCGCCTGGACGGACATCACGCCTGCCGCGACAGCCACTGCCAGCGGAAGTTTGCGCAGAGTAATCATCATTTTTCTCCTGAGATGGATATTATTATGGGGTGCTTAAACGCCCGGCTCTTTGTGCAGCCGACGACAGGCGGTGCCGTCCTCCCGGAACAGATGGCAACGCTCCGGCGGCAAACCAATGGCGAATACAGCGCCCTCTTCTACCAGCACCACGTCATTCTGGCGGTACACCAGGTTTTGACGTATTGCGGGGATCTGGATATGTATTTGTGTTTCGTGACCGAGTTGTTCGACGACCTGCACCACGCCTTCAAGCGTGGCGTCAGCGATGTCGCTGGGCAGCAGGTGCTCAGGGCGAATGCCTAAAGACATGTTCGCGCCTGCCTGCACGCCCGCGCTGTCTACCGGTAGCCAGACCTGCTGGCGGTTGGGCAACTCCACCTGCACCTGGTCAATGGCGGTGGCCGTGACTTTCACCGGCAGGAAGTTCATCTTGGGTGAGCCGATAAAGCCCGCGACAAAGCGGTCTGCCGGGTAGTGATACAGCTCCAGCGGTTTGCCCACCTGCGCGACGCGTCCGGCGTCGAGCACCACGATTTTGTCGGCAAGCGTCATGGCTTCGACCTGGTCGTGGGTGACGTAAATCATGGTGCGCTTAAGGCGCTTATGCAGACGGGAGATTTCAATACGCATCTGCACGCGCAGCGCGGCGTCGAGGTTAGAAAGCGGTTCATCAAGCAGGAAGACATTTGGCTCGGCGACAAGCGTGCGGCCAATGGCTACGCGCTGGCGCTGACCGCCAGACAGTGCTTTCGGGCGGCGGTCCAGCAGGTGTGCCAGTTGCAGCACTTCGGCCACCTGGGTAACGCGCTGGTTAATCAGTTCTTTTTTCGCCCCTGCCAGCTTCAGGCCAAAGGACATGTTTTCAGCCACGCTTAAGTGCGGATAGAGCGCGTAGGACTGAAACACCATCCCCACGCCGCGTTCAGCGGGCGGAATATCGTTCATGCGGGTCTCGCCGATAAACAAATCACCGCTGGTAATCGTCTCCAGCCCGGCAATCATGCGCAGCAGCGTTGATTTGCCGCAGCCCGACGGCCCGACAAAAACCACAAATTCGCCTTCGGTAATATCCAGGTTGATGTCCTTAGACACCACCACTTCGCCCCAGGCTTTGGTGACATTGCGCAGCTGTACGCTCGACATGCACATCTCCCTTCATTACGACGTTCTGTCCGCAGACAGGTGAAACAAGCTGTGTCGGACTATGACGGATTGTTTACCAGGGGCAATCCTCCACCCTTACGCTTTTTTATGGGGGAGGAGACGGGAGGATGAGTAGGTAGACGTCGCGGCAAGTCAGCGGTCCAAAAGGGTATTTTCGTGATCCTGGCGCCAAAACCGGGGGCTTTTTTATGTGCGCCAGCACACATAACTGCCAGTTATGTAACGCAGATCACACATAACAGGGGTGGGGCGTAGGGGGAAGGAGGATGAGAAGCACTTGCCATCAACGCAGACTGAGCAGCGTTAAATCACTCACCTTGTACTCTGTGTATAACGCTTAAAGGATGGGATTATGAATATGAAAACCGGCGCCCGCCTCTTCACGCTGTCAGCGGTATCAGCAATGCTGTTCTCTGCCTCGGCATTTGCCAAAATTGAAGAAGGCAAACTGGTTATCTGGATAAACGGCGATAAAGGCTACAACGGCCTGGCTGAGGTCGGTAAAAAGTTCGAGAAAGACACCGGCATTAAAGTCAGTGTTGAACATCCTGATAAGCTGGAAGAGAAATTCCCGCAGGTTGCCGCAACCGGCGACGGCCCTGACATCATTTTCTGGGCCCACGACCGTTTTGGCGGTTATGCACAGTCTGGCCTGCTGGCCGAAATCACTCCTGACCAGGCCTTCCAGGACAAAGTGTATCCGTTTACCTGGGACGCCGTGCGCTATAACGGCAAGCTGATTGCCTACCCGGTTGCCGTTGAAGCGCTGTCGCTTATCTACAACAAAGACCTGGTGCCAACCCCGCCTAAGACCTGGGAAGAGATCCCGGCGCTCGACAAAGAACTCAAGGCCAAAGGCAAGAGCGCGCTGATGTTTAACCTCCAGGAGCCGTACTTCACCTGGCCGCTGATTGCCGCTGACGGTGGTTATGCGTTCAAGATGGAAAACGGCAAGTACGACGTGAAAGACGTGGGCGTAGACAGCGCGGGTGCCAAAGCGGGCCTGGGCTTCCTGGTTGACCTTATCAAGAACAAGCACATGAACGGCGATACCGATTACTCCATCGCTGAAGCCGCCTTTAACAAAGGCGACACCGCCATGACCATCAACGGGCCGTGGGCGTGGGCTAACATTGATAAGAGTAAGGTTAACTACGGCGTGACCCTGCTGCCATCCTTTAAAGGCAAAGCGTCTAAACCGTTTGTAGGCGTACTGAGCGCCGGTATTAACGCCGCCAGCCCGAACAAAGAACTGGCAAAAGAGTTCCTTGAAAACTACCTGATGACCAACGACGGTTTGGACGCGGTCAACAAAGACAAGCCGCTTGGCGCGGTAGCGCTGAAATCCTTCCAGGAGCAGCTTGAGAAAGACCCACGCATTGCCGCCACCATGCAGAACGCGCAGAACGGCGAAATCATGCCGAACATCCCGCAGATGTCTGCCTTCTGGTATGCCGTGCGCACGGCGGTCATTAACGCCGCCACCGGTCGCCAGACCGTTGACGCCGCCCTGAAAGACGCACAGGGCCGTATCACCAAGTAACCTGAGTATCGCCCCCGTGCCGTGAGGTCGCGGGGGCGTTAAGCCCCATGCTGTAAGAGGAACGACCCCATGGATGCAATGAAAAAGAGCCGCTGGTGGCAAAGTGATGCGCTGAAATGGTCAGCCATTGCCGCGCTGGGACTGCTGGTTGGTTATCTTGTCGTTTTAATGTACGCCCAGGGGGAGTACCTGTTCGCCATCCTGACGCTGATATTAAGCTCGGTTGGTCTGTACATTTTTGCTAACCGTCGTGCCTACGCCTGGCGCTACGTTTATCCGGGTCTTGCCGGGATGGGGCTGTTTGTCCTGTTCCCGCTGGTCGCCACCATCGCTATCGCCTTTACTAACTACAGCAGCACCAACCAGCTCACCTTTGAGCGCGCGCAGCAGGTGCTGATGGACCGCCAGTATCAGGCAGGCAAAGCGCTGAACTTTGGCCTGTATCCGGCAGAGGATAAATGGCTGCTGGCGCTGAGCGAAGGCGACAGCCACTATGTTTCCGAGCCGTTTTCTTTCGGCGGCACACAAACGCTGGACATGAAAGCGGCCCCGGCGCTGCCGCAGGGCGAGCGCGCCACGCTGCGCGTTATCACTCAGAACCGCCAGGCGCTGAGCGATATCACCGCCGTAATGCCTGATGAAAGCAAGCTGATAATGAGCTCGCTGCGCCAGTTCTCAGGCACACGCCCGCTGTATACGCTGGCGGATGACGGCCTGCTCACTAATAACCAGAACGGCAACCGCTATCGCCCGAACGACACCATTGGCTTTTACGAAGCGGTGGATGCGAACAACGCCTTTACCGGCGAGCAACTCAGCCCCGGCTATACCGTGACCATCGGCTGGGACAACTTCACCCGCGTATTTACCGATGAGGGCATCCAGAAGCCGTTCTTCGCCATCTTTGTCTGGACCGTGGTGTTCTCTATCCTGACAGTGATTCTGACCGTGGCCGTCGGCATGGTGCTGGCGTGCGTAGTGCAGTGGGAGTCACTCAAGGGCAAAGCGATTTACCGCGTGCTGCTGATTCTGCCTTACGCCGTGCCGTCGTTTATCTCAATTCTTATTTTCAAGGGGCTGTTCAACCAGAGCTTCGGGGAGATAAACATGATGCTGAGCGCGCTGTTTGGCATTAAACCAGCCTGGTTTAGTGACCCGACTACCGCACGCTCAATGATAATCATCGTCAACACCTGGCTTGGCTACCCGTACATGATGATCCTGTGCATGGGGCTGCTAAAAGCGATCCCGGACGATCTGTACGAAGCCTCGGCAATGGACGGCGCAGGCCCATTCCAGAACTTCTTTCGCATCACCCTGCCGCTGCTGATTAAGCCGCTAACGCCGCTGATGATCGCAAGCTTTGCCTTTAACTTTAACAACTTCGTGCTGATTCAGCTTCTGACCAACGGCGGCCCGGACAGGCTTGGCACCACCACGCCTGCGGGCTATACCGACCTGCTGGTGAGCTATACCTACCGTATCGCCTTTGAAGGCGGCGGTGGCCAGGACTTTGGCCTTGCGGCCGCTATCGCGACGCTTATCTTCCTGCTGGTAGGTGCGCTCGCCATCGTTAACCTGAAAGCCACGCGCATGAAATTTGACTAAGGAGGGCGACGACAATGGCTATGGTGCAACCCAAATCTCAAAAGCTGCGACTGTTCGCAACTCATCTGCTACTGCTGCTGTTTATTGCGGCCATTATGTTCCCGCTGCTGATGGTGATTGCCATCTCGCTGCGCCCCGGTAACTTTGCAACGGGCAGCCTCATCCCAGACCAGATTTCCTGGGAGCACTGGAAGCTGGCACTGGGCTTTAGCGTGGAGCACACCGACGGGCGCATTACGCCGCCACCGTTCCCGGTGCTGCTGTGGCTGTGGAACTCCATCAAAGTGGCGGGCATTACCGCACTCGGCATTGTGACACTCTCCACGACCTGCGCCTACGCCTTTGCCCGTATGCGCTTTCCGGGCAAAGCCACGCTGCTCAAAGGGATGCTGATTTTCCAGATGTTCCCGGCGGTGCTGTCGCTGGTAGCGTTGTATGCATTGTTTGACCGCCTCGGCCAGTACATTCCGTTTATTGGGCTTAATACCCACGGCGGGGTGGTTTTTGCCTACCTCGGTGGCATTGCGCTGCACGTGTGGACGATTAAAGGCTACTTCGAAACCATCGACAACTCGCTGGAAGAAGCCGCCGCGCTGGACGGTGCCACGCCGTGGCAGGCCTTCCGCCTGGTGCTGCTGCCGCTGTCGGTACCGATTCTGGCGGTGGTATTTATTCTGTCGTTTATTGCTGCGATTACCGAAGTACCCGTCGCCTCGCTGCTGCTGCGCGATGTGAACAGCTACACGCTGGCGGTGGGTATGCAACAGTATCTCAACCCGCAGAACTACCTGTGGGGCGACTTCGCGGCGGCGGCGGTGCTGTCTGCCATCCCGATTACCGTGGTGTTCCTGCTCGCGCAACGCTGGCTGGTGAGCGGCCTGACGGCGGGCGGTGTGAAAGGTTAGTTTTACCCGCTGCGCTGGATTGCGCCAGCGCAGCGGCAATGCCACTGCAACCCTCAATTGTTCTTATTTATGACGTAATTTAGCGGCCAGATGGCCGCTTTTTTTATGGAAATGAGGAACGCTGTTAGCCACCGGGCTTTGCTCAGGAAAGCGAACCCTGGTTTAAGAAGAATAAACGTACGATATGCTTACGAGGCTGTATTAAGACAAGGCCAAATCGAAGATCGGGACTTTTTGCAGACCTGAGTTATATTCTTTCGATATCTTTTTCCTGGCAAGAGATATGACTGGATTTGCCTATCTCACTGCCACTACGTTTTTTCTCCCGCACATAGCCAAACACCAACACTCACACTGGCAACAATACCCACCATTCAAAAGTCTCACCCATCGCCTGAAATATCTGTTTCTGACCATCCTGACTTCGCCAGCGCGTTGGAAGGTGGGTACAAAACATTCGACGTATTTACATGAGGTTTCCAGTAATTCTGAGATTAAAAAGCGAGGTGCTTGCGCCACACATCGTGATCCAGCTTTTCATCTAAGCGGTTTGGTAACGGCAGTATCATTCCAATAACTGCCCACGCGGTTGTCAATCCCCCTGACACCAACAGCGATGCGACAGTCGCGCGCTTCTATACTGGCTTAGTCCCCATTAATGACCCTTTTGGCAAGAAAGAAATACCGTAAACAATGATTTATATCTATGCCCAATGCCGAGTACCTGAGTGATACCCTTTATTCATTATCATCACCCTATCAGGTTCTGTTCACACAACATAATTAATGTAACGTTTCAGGAAGACACGGTATACAGAGGCAACAGTTTTCCCCAAACTCAGGCATGACACCTGAAAGTGGATGACAAGGCATTTTCACAACTAAAAAATATCGCCAAAATAAACTTTTACGCCATGCGGACCGCACATCTTAAAATGCGGACCGCACAACACATCATAAGCAATTGAAAAGTAATGGTTTATTTTTTAAAAATAAGCTAACAGCATCTATCTTCCGGTGTGGGTTTTATATATTATTATGTTCATGGAGGACAGCGCTGAGTGTTGAGGTAATAAAAAATATGCGCAACAAATAAATATAACAAGATAGCATCTTCATATTATTTATTTCTCAGCGTATAGCTTCCAACGGCGATCTGGAGACATTTATTTTACTGAAAATCATTTCACACTCTCAATAAAATAAAAAACTACAATGTCAGAGCTTATGTTTTATTTATTTAACCTGTTAAAAATAAGAAAATATTAACCTTTGGCTTGCTTTTAATAATTTTTAATGATGAGAAAATTCATCTTTCATGGCAACATGGTTTCAGGTTTTATATTCTCACTGCCGATCACGATAAAAAGGAGGCGCGATGTTCCAGAAAATTTAAAAAACATTACTCCAACCTACTTCAGGTCATTAGAAAAAATGACCAGAGGATAATGCCTTTTAAAGGTATTCAGGGCTGAGCTATCGCATTCTCAATGCAGATCATATCCATCTGGCATTAAGCGATATCTGTAACCAATGTTAATAATGGCGAATCTAAATCACATCCTAAGGTAACGAGAAAAACTAACGCTCATTACATAGGGAAGTAATCGCCTATATATTAAAATATTTTAAAAAATAATTTAGATAGTCTATCACATCCAAGTGATGAATATCTTACATACAAACACCATATAAATCCTGTAAGGAAAAATTCATGGCTCATAATAAACCGATTCATTTTATTAAGCGTGGCATTGTTGATCAAGTTGTTAATATTAATCACAACTCAACCGCTCAACTTTATATCCCGGAAATTGATCGTGCTGAATTTGGCGACTTAACCGAGGTTATCATTAACGCTGGCGTTTGTGCGGCACTACCCCTGCAAACTCCTGCACTGGTACCTGTTGAGGCTATACTCTGGGGTGCGAATGTTGGTGGAGTAGCATCAGGGTTTCTTGCAGATGCGTCTGGCACTTCTTCTGGCATGGGTATCAATACCGGATACCTACACATTCTGGGTAGGAGTTTGCACGGAACAGTCTCAGGCCTAATGGAAACTCCCGTAAGACTACGCATTTCTGGTACCGGTAACAGTAACGTGGAGATTCATGGTAAGGATCTTCGTGTTCGTATGCACTATGAGATTTATGCCTACTAAAACATCTTATTGAGACCGGTAATAAACCCAGAATCATTTTATCGGTAAAAGTAGTCAGTGTTGTGATAGTTGGCACTTACTGCCGGAATGATAAATAAATACACATAAATAATGTTATCTCAAAGAAAATAACCTTATGTGAAAGAAAAATTCCGCAAAGCTATAAAATGAAAGAGTATCATTAAATTTTTATCGCTTACTTTCGGCCAATCATCAGCTGTGCTGAGTTAACATCCGTTACAAGTAGCAACCAGGAATATCATCAGATTACTACAGGCAATCTGACATCTACAAAGGCAACGTTTGACTCGCTTTATTTATCAGCAGACAAATAGCCACTATACATTCATATTACGAGGTAAAAATGAACGATTATTTGTTAAAACAAATCTTTAATAAAATCACTTATACATATATCGAGGAAGCAGGATATTACTATTTGACATTTGAGTTAAACCCGGAAGAGGTCGAGTATGGTGTATATTCACGCTATAACCTTGGGTTTGCGATCGATGATTCCCCAAGTTATTTGTGGCCGAGTCCTAAACGCAATCTCAATAACAACGGCAAAAAACTGCTCCCCAACTATGCATACCCATCACTGCCTGAGACCGTCGGTGAATTTGTGCAGCGGATGAAAACCACGGGAAATCCGCAAACAAATTCAATCCAGTTCCAGGTACCGGGAGCGAATGAGCCAGTGCTGTCACTGGAGATTCTTATCTACAATCCTGACTACCCTAACTGGATGCAGGAAGATTTTATGTCGATGACGCTCAGCCTTGATGAAAATGGATGGCAGGCATAAAGAAAGAACACCATCAGCATAATTAAATGAGAAATACTATCATGCTGAATTCATTGCCGTAATGAATATCAACGCCCTTACGTGATAACGATAAGGGCGTATTACTCCACGCATGCTTTTTACTGTAAAATGGGTAAACACATCAGCGTTGCCTGTGTTATCCCATAGCATCTGCCATCCGGGTTTTAAGCATATTCAGGCGGCCCGTTACATGGCTTACTTTGTCAGGCTTACTTCAGTATTTTTCACGGGTATGAAAATGTGCATTGCGAAAACTCCAGTTTGCTTTTGTGGACCCAGGTTACCTGACATAAGATTCTACTTAAAAATTTAAGCGCGCCATTATGCATAAAAGTAGACTTTTATGTAGTCGCAGTCATCCTTAGCGTTATTTATTTCTTTTAAATGCCGCCAGACACAGATTTTCTCTAACCCCCTTATATAGGGCGCCTCTTTCTTTTGTGAAGTATTTGTGATTAATTGGAAACATAGTTAAACCTTAAACTGCTGTGCATAGATTGTATTTTGGCTAGCATTACGCCGGGCCGCTTAATCAGGGATCTCAAGGATGAAGATTTATCGTACCGCCATATTTCTGGTGGCAGGCCTCGCCACCTATGCTGCAGCGGCTGCACCGCTGTCACCCGCCGACCGCGATACCATTCGCCAGCAACAGCAGCAACTACTGGACCAGAGCCAGCAACAACGCGACGAGCTTGAGCGCGCCACACCACTGGTGCGCCCGCCACAGCCCGCACCTGAAGTCTCCACCCTCGGCCCCTGTTTCACCATCCACACTATTACGCTGGATAACGCTACGCTGATTTCCGCACGCGCGCAGGAACGGTTATTGTCTGAGTGGCGCGGTCAGTGCCTGGATATGGCACACATCACCCAGCTCACGAATACCGTGTCTGACTGGTACATCAGCCGGGGCTACATCACCAGCCGCGCATTTCTCACTGAACAGGATTTGTCGTCCGGCACGCTGCACATCGCCGTGCTGGAAGGCCGTTTGCAGGCAGTGCGCCTGGACGGTGAGTCCGCACGTCAGCTTAAAATGGCCTTCCCCGGCCTCGAAGGGCGCATCCTTAACCTGCGCGATATCGAGCAGGGCATGGAGCAGATTAACCGCCTGCGAAGCACACCGGTGCAGATTGAAATCCTGCCGGGCGATAAAGCCGGTTACTCCATCGTTAACCTCACCGCCACGCCGGAATTCCCACTCACCGGCTCAGTGAGCTTTGACAACAGCGGCCAGAAAAGTACCGGCACCGGCCAGTTCAGCGGTGCGCTCACCGGCAACAACCTGCTGGGGCTTGCCGACAAATGGTTTGTGAGCGGCGGGCGCAGCAGCGATTTTTCCACCTCACATGATGCGCAGAACGTTGCCGCAGGCGTCAGCGTGCCGTACGGGTACGGTCTGCTGGACTACAGCTACAGCTGGAGCAACTACCAGAGCACCATTGATAACAACGGCTGGCCATGGGAATCCACCGGCGACACCGAAGCGCACCGCCTGAATGGCTCATGGGTACTGTTCCGTAACAGCGATATCAAAACCAGTGTCTCGCTGGGCCTGAATCACCGCATCAGCCGCAACTATCTCGACGGCGTGAAGCTTGAAAGCAGCAGCCGCAAGCTCACCAGCCTGCAACTCGGTGTGAACCACACCCAGAAAATTGCCGGTGGCGTGGCGACGTTTAACCCGGCGTACACCCAGGGCGTGCCGTGGTTCGGTGCGGAGAATGACAACCATAAGGTGGGCGATGTCCCGAAGGCAGAGTTCCGTAAGTGGAGCCTCAGCGCCAGCTTCCAGCGCCCGGTGGTGGGCGACCTGTGGTGGCTCAGCAGCGTCTACGGCCAGTGGTCACCGGACCGGCTCTACGGCAGCGAGCGCCTCACTTTAGGCGGTGAAAGTTCGGTGCGCGGCTTTAAGGAGCAGTACCTCTCCGGGGATAACGGCGGCTACTGGCGCAACGAGCTGAGCTACCCGCTGTTCACGTTACCGGTTGTCGGCCAGGTGAGCGGGTTTGTGGCGCTCGACGGCGGCTGGCTCAAGCAGGACGACCAGGACCAGTATGCCAGCGGTACGCTGTGGGGCAGCGCCATTGGCTTAACCAGCGCCAACCGCTGGTACTCCAGCCAGTTTACCGTGGGTGTGCCGGTGGCTTACCCGCACTGGCTGAAGCCGGACCACGTCAGTATTTATTATCGCGTTGCGTTTGCGTTTTAAGGGATGAGGCAGGTTATGGACAATAATAATTCCGCGAATACCGTTCGTTTCTCTCAGCGCCTGCTGAGCTACCTCATCAGCGCCCTGCTGGCAGGCCAGCCGCTGGCCCCGGCGCTGGCCGCCGCGATTACGCCCACCGGCAGCACGAAGATGGACCAGGCCGCTAACGGCGTGCCGGTGGTCAATATCGCCACGCCAAACGGCGCGGGCGTGTCCCATAACCAGTTCAAAGACTACAACGTGGGCAAAGAGGGCCTCATCCTCAACAACGCCACCGGCAAACTCAACCAGACCCAGCTTGGCGGCCTGATTCAGAGCAACCCGAACCTGAAGGCAGGCCAGGAAGCCAGAGGCATCATCAACGAAGTGACCGGCGCGAACCGCTCGCAGCTGCAGGGTTACACCGAAGTGGCGGGCAAGGCTGCGAATGTGATGGTGGCCAACCCCTATGGCATCACCTGTAACGGCTGTGGCTTTATCAACACCCCGAACGCCACACTCACCACCGGTAAACCGCAGTTTGACGCCGCCGGTAACCTGCTGGCGCTGGATGTGTCGAAAGGCTCAATTATTGTTGAAGGCCAGGGGCTGGATGCCAGCGCCAGTGATGCGCTGTCTATCATCGCCCGCGCTACTGAGGTGAACGCGGCGATTCACGCAAAAGACCTGAGCGTGACCGTGGGTGCCAACCGCGTGAATGCTGACGGCAGCACGCAGGCGATAGCGGGCGAAGGTGCTGCCCCTGCGGTGGCGGTGGACACCGGCGCGCTCGGCGGTATGTACGCCAACCGTATCCGGCTGGTCTCCAGCGAAAAAGGTGTGGGGATTAACCTTGGCAACCTGAATGCGCGCCAGGGTGATATCCGACTTGATGCCAGCGGTAAAATCACGCTCAACAACAGTCTGGCCAGCGGTAATACCACTGTTAACGCGCAGAGCGTGGCGCTGAATGGCGACCATAAGGCGGGTGGGAACCTCGCCGTTACCAGCAGCACCGATATCACTCAGGGCAAGGGCACGCTCAACAGCGATAAAAACGTAACGCTGAACGCAGGCGGCGCGCTGACGCTCAGCAACAGCCTGGCGGCGGGCAACAGCACGCTGAAGGGCCAGAGCGTGGCGCTTTCCGGTACTCACCGTGCAGGCAACACGCTCAACGTGAGCGGCCAGGATATCGCGCTGAATAGCGCTGCACTTACCGCTGACAGCAACCTGCAACTCACCGCTGACGATAAGCTGGCACAGAGCGGCGGCAAACTCACCGCCGGACAGGATATTGCTCTTAATGCAAAAACACTGACGCAGAATGCAGCCGCACAGGCCGACGCGGCACGCAACATTGCGCTTACCGCCCGCGACAGTGCCACGCTGGCGGGCAAAACGACCGCGGCACAACAGCTGGCGCTTTCCGCAGACACGCTCAGTAACAGCGGACAACTGGCGGCAGGCGGCGCGGCGACGGTGAAGTCTACCAGCCTGACCAACAGCGGTACGCTCCAGGGCGGTGCCGTTGCCGTTAACAGCACATCCGTTACCAACACCGGCAGCCTGGCAAGCGGCGGCACGCTGGATATTACTGCACAGAACCTCACCCAGCAGGGGAGCGTGGGCGCGAAAGGCAAAACCACGCTCAGCGCCACGCAGAAATTCACCCACAGTGGCAGCACGGTAAGCGATGATGCGCTGACGGTGAACGCTTCCACGCTTACGCAGGACGGCACTCTGTCTGGCGCTAAAGGCCTGAACGTCACCGCGTCTACGCTCACCAGCGGCGCGAAGTCTGTCACCCACAGCGACGGCGCCGTGACGCTGAACGCACAGACGGCCACGCTCAACGGCGAAACCAGTGCCGGAACCACCCTTGCCGTCAAAGGCCAGACGCTGACAACGCAGACCGGCGCACAGCTGCAAAGCGGCGCGGGCATGACACTGGAAGCGGCGAAAACCACGCTTAACGGCACTCAGGCAGCAAAAGGCGCATTGACAGTAACGGCCAGCGACAGCCTGTCTCACAGCGGTAACAGCACCGGCAGCACGGTAAACCTGAAGGCTGGCACGCTGACCAACAGCGGCATTGTCGAAACTCCGGCACTGACGGTTAACGCGAAAAACATCACCAACAGCGGCACGCTGTACGGCAAACAGACTTTCTCACTTTTTGCCGACCAGCTGGCAAACCAGGCGCAGGGCGTACTGTACAGTGAGGCCAGCCTGGCACTGACCACACCCGTACTCTCTAACGCCGGAACGATTTCAGCGCCGTTACTTGCTGTTGACAGTCAGACTGTAGCCAACAGCGGGCTGATACAGGGTCGTCAGACGCTGAGCCTGCTGGCAAATTCATTTGATAATCAGGCACAGGGCGTTCTCTATAGCGCAGGTGATTTCACACTGAACCTGCCGGAATGGCGCAATGCGGGGACTGTCGCCAGCGACGGTCAGCTGACGTTAAGCAGTACCGCAATGACCAACAGCGGCCTGCTGCAGGGCACCAAGGCGCTGAACATTCAGGCAACGCGGCTGGATAACCTGGCAGACGGCGTGCTGTACAGCGGTGCACGACTGGCACTGAAAACCCCGACGCTCACTAATGCCGGTGAAATATCGGCCCCACTGCTGGGCATTGAGAGCCAAACGCTCACCAACAGCGGGCAGATCCAGGCCAGCCAGGCGCTGAGCCTGCTCGTAAACAGTCTTGATAACCAGGCAGGCGGCATGGTCTACAGCGCCGCAGACCTGGCGCTTAACCTGCCGGAACTGCACAACGCCGGAACGATTGCCAGTGATACACAGCTGGCGTTAACCGGCACCCGGCTTACCAACAGTGGGTTGTTACAGGGTGGCACCGGCCTGACTGTCAGCGCAGAGTCCTTCACGCAGAGCACCGCAGGCCGTGCGCTCACCGGTGGCGCGCTCGACCTGACTGCCACCACGCTCACGACCGACGGTGCCCTCCAGGGCCAGTCTGCGCAGGTGCAGGCAGACAACTGGCAGCACAGTGGTTCACTGCTCGGCACCCGTGGCCTTACCACCACCGTGAACGGCACGCTGGTGAACAAGGGAGACCTGCTGAGTCAGGGTGATGTGAATATCACCACGCAGACGCTCGACAACCAGGGCAGCCTGCTGAGTGACGGTGATATGCAACTCACCGGCAACCAGTTAACCAACAGTGGCGCGCTCCAGGGCAACAGCCTGACGCTCTCTCAGACGCGTATCGACAACACCGGCACCGCCATTGGTTTACAGGCGCTGACGCTGGCATCTCGCCTGGACATGGCACAACCGCTGCTGACACTGGTTAACGGGGGTTCCCTGCTGACCCAGGGCACGTTAAACATTACCGGTGGGGATATCCACAACACCGGCAACTGGCAGGGGCAACAGATACTGCTGGACGCACAGAGTCTGACGCATGATGGCACCATTCAGAGTGCGGATGCGCTGACCTTTACCCTGAGCGGCAATCTGAGCACCGGCACGGGCAGCAAAATCAGTGCCAACGGCACAGCGGCGCTGAACGCTCTCGCCATGATGAATCAGGGGCAGTGGATTGCGGGTAACCTGACGGTAAAAGGTGCCACGCTGGATAACCGTGGTGATATTACTGGTGTGAACGGCCTTACCGTGGCACTCACCGGCGACCTGGCACAGACTGGTGAGATGCTGAGTGCGGGCAGGCTGACGCTGAATGCAGCAAACATAAACCAGAACGGGCGTATTCAGGGTAGTGAAACCAACATTACCGCTGGCAGCCTGACTAACGATGGTCGCATTCAGGGCGACAGCGCACTCACCCTGTCGCTGAACGGCAAACTCACCAATAACGACACGTTGCTGAGCCAGGGCACGCTGACGCTGAGCACCCCGGCGTTACTTAACTACGGTGTGATTCAGGGCGCAGGCGCAACCCGCCTGACGGCGACGCAAAAAGCACAAAACGACGGCAAAATTCTCTCCGGCGGCACACTGACGCTGGAGACACCCGTATTTACCAACAATAGCTGGCTACAGGCCACAGAGCTGTTGCTGAATGCTGCCACGCTTAACAACAGCGGCACCCTGCTGGCGCAACAGAACGCCACGCTTACCGGCACACAGTTCACCAACTCCGGCACAACCCAGGCTTCAACACTAACAGTTAACCACCAGACCCTGAATAACGCCGGAACCCTGCTCGGCAACAATAGCCTGAGTGTGACGGCCAGAAACGTTGACCAGCAGGCAAACGGCAAACTGTTCAGCGGCGGCGACCTGTTGCTCAATAGTACCGCCCTCACCTCACTGGGTCAGCTGGTCGCGCTCGGCAACCTGACGCTGAAACTGACTAACGCCTTTAGCGCGCAGAACGTGATTGCGGCGGGCAAACAGCTGACTATTGAAAGCGGCGGGGATATCACCAACGTCAGCACCGTGCAGGGCAACGGCGTAACGCTGACGGCAGGCGGCAAGCTGATTAACAAAGGGCAAATTACCACCGGCAGTGCTGCCAGCAGCCTGAGCGGCTCGCACATTGCCCTGACTGGTGACGGTACGCTCCAGGCCGGCGGCGATGTGACGCTCACCAGCCGCAGCGACATCCTGCTGGACGGCTTTACCGGTGCCGCGGGCAGTCTGACGCTGAACGCCACGGCTTCCATTATCAACACTGCGCTGCTGTATGCGGGTAACAACCTGATGCTGCTGGCAGACAGTATTCAGAACCTGCGCGGGGATATCCTTGCGGGTAACAGCCTGTGGATGCAGAAAGATGCGGCGGGTACGGCTAACCGGGAAGTCGTCAATACATCCGGGACGATTGAAACGCAGAACGGCGATATCACGATTAAGACGGCTAGTCTGGAAAATAAAAGCGATGGGCTTTCAAACTCTATAAAAGAAGAAACATTTTATGACCAATTGCCTTCAATCGATGGTGAAACTATCACTATTTGGGGCGATGAGGCATGGCATCCTGATTTTCAAATTTTGGTTGGAGGTGGAAACCAAGGACCTGCTCCAGTTCTATGGGTTTATCCGGATGAGTCCACAAGTAGTATAAAATACCTTGTTGAAAGAAAAACAGAGACTGTCAATATTTCAGGAACATCAGGAAGAATCGCCTCTGGACGAGATCTGTTTATTAATTCCAGTTATCTTCTCAATGAAGCTTCTTCAATACTGGCTAACCGCAATTTAACTATGGCTGGGGAAATTCTTGATAATAAAAGCTACCAGGCAAAAATCATTGAGACATATAAAACATATCAGTTAACAAATTATGGGTTTAATTCTAACTGGGTTCCAAAACCAGAAGATGTTTACTTTAAATACACCCTTTCAGAAAACGAGACAATTGAAACTCTTGGTACAATTGTTAGATCGGTCATACAAGCTGGCGGAACAATAAGTGCGTCTTTTAATAATAATATCAACAACGGGGATTTCTCTGTCCTCAATGGCAAAATTGTTAATAGTGTCAATGAACCCACACTAAACACTCTTAGTAACCGGAGTATCAGCAGCGGTCTGCAGGCCGAGAACC
Source organism: Enterobacteriaceae bacterium 4M9 (assembly GCA_010092695.1). GTDB lineage: Bacteria > Pseudomonadota > Gammaproteobacteria > Enterobacterales > Enterobacteriaceae > Tenebrionibacter. Next base: position 4,574,607 of record JAADJJ010000001.1, read on the forward strand.
TGGCAGGCGCAAACAATCTGACCGTCGATTCCCCGCAGTGGCAGGATCAACTTAACGGTGCGCTCCAGCAAATCAGCGGTGGCAGCCCCCTGGATGGCAATACTTCGAATGGCAATGTGCCCGGTAATGTAGATACCAGCATGTATCCACTGCCGTCTGGCAATAACGGTTATTTCGTCACCTCAACCGATCCAGACAGTCCGTACCTCATCACGGTCAACCCCAAACTGGACGGTCTCGGCCAGCTTGATGAAAGCCTGTTTGGTGATTTGTATGCCCTGCTTGGCATTCAGCCAGGCCAGGCACCACGTGAAACAGGAAGTCAATATACCGACCAGAACCAGTTTATCGGTTCGGCGTACTTCCTCGACCGTCTCAACCTGAACCCGGACTACGATTATCGCTTCCTGGGCGATGCCGCGTTTGACACCCGCTATGCCAGCAATTACATCCTTAACCAGACCGGTAGCCGCTATATCAACGGCGTGGGTTCTGACCTGGAGCAAATGCGCAGGCTGGTTGATAACGCCGCAGTCGCCTCGCAGGCGCTGGGGCTGAAGTTTGGCGTGGCCCTGACAGCCACCCAGATTGCGGCACTCGACAGCAGCATTATCTGGTGGGAAGCCGCTGTGGTGAACGGCCAGACGGTAATGGTGCCGAAAGTCTATCTGTCACCGAAAGACGTGACTGTGCATGACGACAGCGTTATCAGCGGCAGTGATGTGCTGCTTACCGCAGGCAACATCACTAACAACGGCGGCACCCTGACCGCGCAAAATAACCTGACTGCCAACAGCCAGAATAGCCTCAGCAACCTCAATGCCGGGCTTATCAGCGCCGGTAACGGTCTGCAACTGAGTGCTCTGGGCGATATTAACAACGTCAGCTCCACCATCAGCGGTAAAACCGTTCAGCTTGAAAGCATCGGTGGCAGCATTAATAACACCACGCTGACGCAGCGGTTGGGTCTCTATGCGACCAGCAATCGTGACGGTACGGTCAGTATGGAATCCACACTGACCGGTAACACCGCCTCCATTAACGCAGGTGATGGTCTGCTGATGAAGGCCGGACAGGACATCAATGTGACTGGCGCAAATGTCAGCGCAGGTGGCAGCCTGGCGATGGTGGCCGACGGGGATATCAACGTTAGCGAAAATCAGCTTACCGACAGTTACAGCCGCTCCGGCTTGCGTGGTTCAGCCAATATGAGTAATGCTGAAACCAGCAACCAGGCAAGCCACATCACCGCAGGTGGTAACCTGGCGATGCAGGCGGGCAACGACCTGACGTTAAGCGCCAGCCACGTGAACGCAGGCGGCACAGCGCAGTTGGTCGCAGGCAATGACCTGAACCTCAACAGCGCGGCGACAGCGACCAACAGCAGCCGTGGCAACAGTGAATCCCACGCAACCGGCGTTGACCGCACCACCGTTACAGCGGGCGATGACCTGGTTATGGTGGCCGGACGAGACCTGAATTCGCAGGCTGCGGGCCTTGCCGCCGAAGGTAACGTGGGATTACAGGCCGGGCGTGACGTTAACCTGATGGCAGAGGCCACCAGCGAAGGCGACAGCTACCAGGCCCGCAAGAAAGTGGAAATCAACGAATCCGTGCGCCAGCAGGGTACGGAAATCGCCAGCGGTGGCGACACCATGATTATCGCCGGACGCGATGTGAACACTCAGGCAGCCCAGGTCACTGCACAGGGCGATATCGGTGTCGCCGCAGGGCGCGATATCAACCTGGATACCGCGACAGAAAGCGATTACCGCTACTTTGAGGAAACTAAGACCAAAAAAGGCTTCCTGAGCAAAAAAACCACCCACACCATTGAGGAAGACAGCGCGACCCGCGAACAGGGCACACTGTTGAGCGGCGATAACGTCACACTCAGTGCCGGTAATAACCTGCTGGTGAAAGGCTCAGCGGTGGTGGGCGACGGCGATGTGTCGCTCAGTGCAGGCGACAAGATTGATATCGTGGCGGCGACCAACACCGACTCCACGTATCGCCTGAAAGAAACTAAAAAAAGCGGCCTGATGGGGACCGGTGGTATCGGTGTCACTATCGGTAGCGCCAAATCGCGCAGCGAAATGAACGAGGACGGTACCACCCAGAGCCAGAGTTTCAGCACGGTGGGGAGTACCGGCGGTAACGTCAGTATCACCGCTGGCGGCCAGGCGCACATCGGCGGTGCTGATCTCGTGGCAAATAAAGACCTGTCTATCACCGGCGACAGCGTGGTGATTGAGCCGGGCCGCGACCAGCGCACCCGCGATGAGTCCTTTGAGCAGAAATCCAGCGGCCTGACCGTGGCACTCTCCGGCGTGGCGGGCGACCAGGTGAACAACGCGATATCTGCTGCAAAAAGTGCAAAACAGGAAAGCGATGGCCGACTGGCGGCACTCCAGGCGACTAAATCGGCCCTGTCAGGCGTGCAGGCCGGGCTGGGCGTCCAGCAGGCCAGCGCCGAAGGTGATGCGAATAACGCAGTTGGTGTCAGCCTGTCTCTGAGTTCGCAGAAATCAAAATCACAGCAGCATCAGGAATCCACGATGGTTTCCGGCTCCACCCTGAACGCCGGAAATAACCTGTCGGTGACCGCCACGGGCCAGGGTAACGGTGCGAACAGCGGTGATATTGCCATCGGTGGCAGCCAGCTGAAAGCGGGTGGCGATATGTCGCTGAACGCGGCAAACGATATTGTGCTGGCTGGCGCAGCAAACACGCAGCAGACCACAGGGAGTAACAGCAGCAGCGGTGGCGGCGTGGGCGTGAGTTTCGGTGCCGGCAGTGGTGGGGCTGGACTGAGTGTCTTTGCCAACATCAACAGTGGCAAAGGTAGCGAGAAAGGTAACGGCACCGTCTGGACGGAAACCACCCTCGACAGCGGCGGTACGGTCTCCCTCACCAGCGGACGGGACACCACCCTGTCGGGCGCGCAGGTCAGCGGCAACAAGGTGGAGGCCGATGTTGGGCGCGACCTGACCATCAGTAGCCTGCAGGACAGCGATAGCTACGACTCGAAGCAGAGTAATTTTGGTGCGGGTGGCAGCTTCACCTTTGGCAGCATGACCGGCAGCGGCTATGCCAGCATCAGTAAGGACAAGATGCACAGTAACTACGACAGTGTGGTTGAACAAAGCGGCATCTATGCAGGCAATGGCGGGTTTGATGTCACCGTGGGTAGCCACACGCAGCTGGATGGTGGCGTAATTGCCTCCACGGCAACGCCGGACAAAAACAACCTCGATACCGGTACGCTGGGCTGGAGCAATATCGATAACAGCGCGCAGTATAGTGTGAGCCACAGTGGTGGCAGCTTCGGCATGGGTTCAGGCGGCGGCTCCCTGGGTTCTCAGATAGCTGGTAACGCACTGTCGAACATGGCTGGTGGCGTGCTGGGGAACCTGAACGGCAGCGGCAGCGCGTCCGGCACCACCCAGGCGGCAGTCAGCGACGGCAGTATCACCATCCGCGATAAAGAAAATCAGCAGCAAGATATCGCCACGCTCAGTCGTGATGCTGAAAACGCCAACGACAGCATCAGCCCGATTTTCGACAAGGAGAAAGAGCAGAAACGCCTCCAGGGTGCACAACTGGTAAGCCAGATAACTGGACAAATGCGAGATATTGTCAGCACGTACGGTGATATTCAGGCGCTTGAAGCCGCGAAGAAAAACCCAGATTACGCAGGCAAAACCATACAAGAAATACGCCAGACAAAAGAATATCAGGACACGATGAAGTCCTTCGGCATTGGCAGCCAGGCACAAATGGCAGTACAGGCTATTGCAGGTGTACTGGGTGGGCTAAACGCTGATAACCTGGGCCAGGCGCTGTCAGGTGGGCTAAACCCACTGATAGCGCAGGCAATTAAGGCAGGAACAGAAGGTAACGACACCGCCAATATGATGGCGCATGCTATCTGGGGCGCAGTTGCAGCTCAAGTCTCCGGTGGCAACGCGGCAGCAGGCGCTGCCGGTGTGTTCAGTTCTGAGCTGGCGGGAAGATACATTCTTGATAATTATTATGGCGGTGATGCCAGTAAACTGAGCGAGCAGCAAAAGCAGGAAATCAGCATGCTGGCGACGCTGGCGGGTGGATTGGCTGGCGGGCTGGCCGGTGACAGCACCGCATCAGCGACGACGGGGGCGCAGGCAGGTAAGAACGCGGTGGACAATAATGCACTCGCTGGCTGCTCCCCGACGATGTGTAAGCAGGGTGTTGATGTTATTGGCGGTGGCGGCAGTAGCGTCGGTGGCGGAATGACTGGCGGTGGTGCCGGTGTTGGGTTAGCAGCCGTTATCGCGGAAATATTTGGGGATGACAAGGACAGTGAAAATGCAGAGCCGCAGCCGAATGTGGGCGCTAACCTGACGGATGATGAAAAAGCCGAAGTGGGAGGCGCTGGTTCGGGAACAGGAACCCCACCACCGCCAGAAAATGATCCAAAAAATCAGAAAGAAGAGAAGCCTTCAAACATTAAAATGGCTGATGATAAGTATCTGAAAAGAAACGGAATTGACGCGCATAAATTAAAAGAAGAATTTCTTGGGGATGGCAAAAACTCTAATTATGATATTTATATAAATAAGGATAGCGGAGAGCTATGGATTTTCAGAAAAGGTGGGAAAGGTGATGGTATTGCAACTGGCGAATTTATTAAGTAGGTAATTGACATGGATAAAACCACAGTGATGGCGTATTTTTCCATCTACGGCGACATTTTCGAACCAGAGGATGTTACTCATCGCCTAGGTATTGTGCCTACGGAAGTTAAAGTGAAAGGAATAGTACCGGATGGAAAAAAACGTCCGAGCATTGAAACTAGTTGGAAAATTAGCACCAAAGATGAAGAGTCTATGGACCTGAATACCCAACTTTCAAGAATAGTTGAATTGTTAGAATCTAAAGTGGATGAGCTTTGTGATATCAAATTATCTTTGAGTGTAAACTTTACATTTTCATTTATTGTGAAAATTGAAAATGGAGAGAAGCCTGCAATGAATTTCCCGCCAGAAAAGCTAAAGTTTATTGGTGATATTGGTGCTGAAATAGATATTGATTTATATATATATAGCTAATGGGATTTAATATGCTCATTTCTCGGATTTAGCTTGGCTTAATCCGAGGAGATACATTTCAAAAGCTCAATTTATCGTAAGCATGCAGTTAGCGATTTTGAGCTGTTGGTCTGGTGGTGTTCACCAGTGCGGTAGCGTGCTCGGGCGAAAAAAGCGCGTCGGGGAAAAAAGTTGCCGGTGCGGAAATGCATCAGGAAACTGCGGTTTTAACTGACGGAAAGTAAGGGAAAAATCGGAAGCGGTGCGGGAGGAAGTGCCGAACGAAGTTATTGTTGATAATAACTATCTGAGTAATAAGGACATTACCACCTTCACCGAAAAGTATGCGAATGCGAAGACAGATGCTGAGAGAGAACAGCTCTTATCTGACCTGAAAAAGCTGGATACAGCACAGCAGGCAAAGGCGCTCGCAACAGGTATACCAGTGAAGGAGCAGAAAGCAGAGCTAGCAAACCTAAAAGCACTGCAAGCATCACCGGATTGTAATGCTCAGTGCCAGCAATTAGTGGCTTATTCAATCTCTGAACTGGAGCCGGTAGCTAACAGCACAGAGCTACACCAGTATAATATTACTCGCTCAGGGTTGGCCGGAGCCATCATGGCACTGGTTGGAGAAGGGCTATCATCAAGCGGTAAAAAAACGTCTCAGGAAGTTGCTACGTCGGGCAAGTCTGGTACATCGGCTATTGATAGTATCATTAAGGGCAGTGAACAGGCGGGGAAAAACCTTGCAAAAAATGAAACTGCGCTTCTTAATGATGCCAGTAAGCAATTAGATAAATATGTAAACTCTTTTTGCTGGGAGCAAGTACAAACCAGCGACAGCAATAGGGGCTGTCGATCCTATAACAGGTAAGATAGTAACCACATCAAATGGTGCTGTACCTACCGTCGTTGCTCCAGAATTGCAGGCCTATGCTGATAAGTTAGGTGGATTGGGAGTAAAAACTGCATGTGGAAAAACCTTAGGCCGTTGTGCAGAATTTAGAGCGGCAAATGAGCTTTTATTGGCAAACCCAAGTTTAAAACTTAAAGATATCCAGTTCACCCCTGCGATTCGACCAAGAACCGGAGAAGTGGTTCCTCGTTGTGAAAACTGTCAAAACATATTTGGTGTTGAATAGTCATGTATATGGATGATGATTTTTTAGAAAATGATTTAGACTGGTTTTTATCCGGTCAGGACGGGTTTTTAGCTCACTTTGCAACGGGGGGAAAGGGGCCAGTCCCAGAAGAGATTAGAGAATCCATTGATAATTATGAATTAATTTATGATTTTTTTTACTCTTTGAAACCTTTATCTGACGTGGAAGTGATTGAATACAATCTTCCTGACTTTTCAGATGAGAAACAGCAATGCCGCTACTTAAAGTCATTCGTCGAAATGTCACGTAAAGGATTATTTAGTTATGATTATCGGAATGGTGAGTACAAGTTAATATCAAAACCTCAAACACCGTTGAACTTCGCTTTATTACCAGATGATATAAAAGAGATTATTTATATTTCATCAAGAAATATATCATGAATGGAATAAACTGATTAACTACATATGATCCCGGTCGCTCTACCGGGATGATTAATCCATGTTCAAACAACAAGGATTTCGCTTTTCCGGATCGTTTACTCTTTTAAAAATATCAAAATGAAAATTGTCTTTACCTGGAGGAACATGCCGTACTCCAGATAATTACAATTATGAAGTTTGTTGAAGATCGGTACAGCCTCACAACTCAAAAGCTGAAATGTACGCCCCGCCCTCCTTCACTCCCGCTTAAGCCGACTGGTGTTACACAGCCACAGTGTAATAACCAGCAGCAAAATCGCGCCCGCGTGCAACAGTACGTCCGATGCGGATTCGTGATCGATAATGATCAGGCGCACAATCGCAGTGATGCCGATGTAAACAAAGTAGCGCAGCGGAAAATGGTAGCCGGACTGGAAATACTTCACGATGAGCGCAATGAACTCAAAGTAAAGAAACCAGACCAGCAGCCCGCCAACCAGTTGATACTTTGTGATCGGCTCAGACTGGGTGAAAAGCACATACGCCAGACGCAGGGTTTCGCGGCCAAGAAAAACCATCAGTATTATCGCCAGACTCAGCAGTCCGGCGTTAAGTACTGTCTGGAGCACTCTGGCAACCGTTTCGGCCGTTTTATGGGGGGTGGGATGCATCGCAACAACGCCTTTTATAGAATCATTGTTGCCAGTTATAACCTAAAACGTGACAATCATCACACTTTAAAGTTTATCAACGTACTGTAAAAGGTGTATCAGGCGAAGCGAATGCCAACTTCAATACACTACGTCTTCAGGAAGTACCGAGTCAGCCAGCACATGCGGATGGTGCATCACCCATAACAGCAACTCATGTTTATTTTCCAGCCCCAGTCGGCTCATCAAGCGTCGCTTGATCTGGCTGATATTTTTTATCGTGATATCTATCATTTGCGATATTTCTCGGGTGCTTTTACCTTCTGCCAGATATTTAAGAATCAGCGCATCCCGTGTTGACAATCGACAACATACCGTATGTTTAAAACCTTTATTAAATACAACACCCTTGTTGTCGATTAAATCATTCAAAAAAGCTCTTATACTCATTAAATTCTCCACAGGGAAAACCCGCGGTTCACTTTCAAGCGTTACTCGCATCTTCTTTGCTGCGTAAGAATAAGACTCTTTGAGAACAAAATCACTTTCCGCCCCTTCGCTGTGTCCGCCATAATCAAAGTAGAGCGTAACATCACTATTCGTCGGTTTCAGATCTCTGACGGCCATCATAAAACCGAAAACTAAAAAGCGGTTTCGGGTATCCAGACGAATACAATAGGACCTCGGCATTGAATAACTCCTTCAGGAAAGAAGATTATTAAAATAACAGCAGCGCACCGGGGATGGTCTGAAATGCCTGTTATTAATTAATACACAATATCCTTCACAGCCCTATAGCTATGACACAAAAAGATTATTCTCCTGCCAGTAATATCCCTGCCCTAAACCAATACCTGCCTTAGCGGCCTGTTGCAAATCTTTCTTGTTTTCTATTCCCTCTATCAGCAATGGTAGATCCGGCAAATGCTTTATGAGTATTTTAGCTTCATAGTTTAAATATCCCTGCAACAACTCAGAACGGGCCAGCTTGATCCCGTCAAAGTTATTTCGGATGTCATCCATACTCATCAGGTCTTCAAGGCAAAAGCCATCCACCCATACATTTGTTCCCCCACGACGAACTTTCATCATCTGTGAGATAAAACGGCTACGGCTGGCAGCAGAGAAATATTTGAGTAGCGAGAAGTCAGAGACCTCAAGACATATGTTGTACTGCTCACTAATGAAGCGAATGTCGTTTATGCTCAGATGCACAAACCCATCAATGCTCAGGTTGAAAAACAGTCGTTCAGTCGTGACCACGCTGCGCACACTCTCAATTTGTATTCTTAGCAAATTGATCATGTAACCAGCTCCCTGCTGGCTGAACCACGTATCAGCAATATAGCCCGACGGTAATACTGGCAACACTTCATAACCATACAGACAGCCGCTATTGATATCCATACAAGGTTCAAGACGAAATGAATTGACTGGCGGCAATAATAATTTACTCATGGGCATAACTAACCATAACAATGATGATTTTTCCTAAAAAATATAGGAAAAAAAGAAGACGACATTATATTATAACGACGTTGCAATGAGTTCCCGACCATGGTTTATTTCTGACGAAGATAAAAATAAAGGCGACAACCACTTCTGGCAAAAACCATAAATAGAACGAGATTACACCTATGAATTAATTTCAACCAACACCAGACACAATATAAATTATAATTATGATTTCCAGCGTGGCAACTTATAATTATCGGCCTTCAGGATATTGGGACTTTTCCTCACAACACTAAATATAAATATTTAATCCACCATCAAAAACCGCCTTGTAAATTATAGTATTACCAGCAATTATAGAGAGTTACGCGATGTTGTAATATAAATGTTAATTTTAGCCATGGTTTTTTTGTTGCCATTTCGTTTACTTTATTCCTTATTTGAGGCTTGCCTGTAATACATAAAATAAAGTATATGCTCATACTTATATACCACTACTTATTCGAACAATATCTGATAAGCAGTTCATCAGTAAGGGTTAAAGCACGATGCCAAATTATCACTTAGCTGTGGCAATAATAATTATCTCATGTTTATCAGGATGATTTTCATAAAAAATCCCCCACTGCAAATCAGTGAGGGATTATGCGTGCAAGCATTAACGGAAGTGAATGTTACGGTCGCTGGTCATGCCATAAAGCTCGTACTTACGTCCGAGCATCTGGCCGCCGTCGCGGGTCAGTGGCGTCCATCCGACCTGCGCACGGCTGCGCGTCGGCCCTGCGGAGAAGAGATCCAACGGCACCGAGATATACACGCCTTTGGTGAATTCCCCTTCGCCGTATTCGCTTTTTGAGACGTTAGTGAGCGTGGCGTAACCGCCCACCACCACGCCGCTGTCGAAGTGTTTAGAAATATCGAGCGTGCCGCCCTTATCACCGGCCAGGTACTGGCCGACGCTCGCTTTCACCGTTACGCCATCGACAAACGGCGGCGTCCAGTACGCGGTGAGATGACCGGTTTTCACGCTGTAATCGGTGAATGTCATCATATCCTGAGCGCTGCGCCAGTCGCGCTGTTTAACGTAGTTGGCGTTCAGGCCAAATGCCCAGTTGCTGTCGAGCGGGCGGTACAGTACTTCTGCACCTACGCCGCCAAACATGGTTTCCAGATAGCCGCCATAGGCCTGGCCGTACCAGCCTTTGCCGAAGTACTGAAAGTAGTTGGCTTGCAGGTTGTTCACATAGACGTCGTTTTGCACATACTCGCGCACGTGGGTACGCACGCGCGGCAGGTGTGTGTCCTGCGGCGGGTTGGTGTAATTAAATTTGTCGTAGTTGTTGGTCAGATTGGCAAATACGCTACCCGAGGTCAGCAAATGATCCGTCAGCCACAGGTCGGCTGAGCCCATCACCCCCAACTGGTACATATAGAAGTTTTCCGGGCCGCCGACGGACTGATTGAGCACCGGATCAATGGAATAACCAAAGCGCGATTTATCGATATACCAACCCTGCTCGGTGCTCTGCGGCACCACCGGATCGACGCGCTTTTGCACCAGCGGTGTTTCGTGACCGAGCGGCTCGCCTTCGAGGTGGCGGCGCAGGCTGTCAACGTCGGTTTCGGTCGTCACCTGCGGCAGGTTGACGCGGTTTTCCGTGACGCGAATGGTGCGAATGCCGTCCGGCAGGTCGTTCATGATGATTCGGTTGGCGCGCTCAATGCCTTCACGCGAATCACGATATTTCACCTGCTCACCCGTCACATACAGCGTGTCGCCCTTCACCTGAATCTTCGCGGCGTCCAGCCCGGCATTGTATTTGAGCATTGTTAGCTGATTCGCCGTTACGCTGTGCTGCAAAATGGCGTCCTGCGGCTGCGGCTGATAGTCCGCACGACGATTGTCGTTATAAGACGGCTTCAGGTCGTTGAAATTGGTGCGCAGCGTAAAACCAAACGTAAACGTGTTACCACGCTGGTAACCGACGTTAACATCGGCCCAGTCGGCCACACGATAAATAGCTCCCACGTTAAATTTACTTTTCTGGTCAAGTTTACCGGCGTAGTCGCCGCTGTAGTCGTTGCCTTCGTATTCGAGCTTCAGGCGTAACGGCTGCCAGGGCGTCTGGTACTCCACGCCGCCAAATAACGAGGCCGGGCCGTGGAACATGTTGCTGGCGCTAAAGGAGCCTGCGGCACCGTTGCTGTTATCGCGCGTGCAGTACTTGTCGCTGTAGCTGCAAAGCGGGTTGCGCACATTGCCCGCCGTACCGAGGTAACCCCAGCCCAGGCCGAGTGAGAAATCAAACGGTCCCCAGGCTTTGCTGGCAACCAGATATTCGCTGTCAAACAGGCCAGTGCCGCTGATATCACGCAGCCCCAGCGCCACCTGCGGCCGCCAGTAACCTTCCTCCCACAAGCGCAGCTTCACATCGAACGATTTATCTTTGTAGGTCTGATCGCCGGAAAAGGCATCTACTGAGGAATAGCGCCGGGTGCGCACGTCGGTGTAGCGCAGCGTGGTTTCGAGCCACGGCATTAACTGCACCGAGGCAGAGTAAAAACGGTACTGATCGTTGTCGCGATAGTTGACGCTAAACTCCCCTTCTCGCGCCATGCGCGCGGTGGGGGTCTGCATCAATCCCACGCCGCCAAAATCGGACTGCGAAGGCCCAACCGGTGCGGGATAGCTTTCCGCCTGGCAGGCAGCACTCACCGCCAGCGCCAAAAAACTGTAGAGGTAACGTGTCTTCATCAATCCGGTATCCGGTGGGTCAGAGAGAGGAGAATCTGCTCATTGAGGCCGTCCCAGGCACGGGAGAAAAAGTGGCTGGCAAAGCCGACAAAAATCACGCTACCCGGCGTGGGTTCCACGTGGCGCGCGTTCCAGTAAGCCACCGGTGCTTTTAGCGTTTTGCCATCGGGATAGATAACCCAGGCATAGCTGCGCTCGCCGCCGCTAAGGGTGCTGATGCCATTGAGGTATTCATCCACCGAGCGCCCTGGCGCAAAGGTTTTTTTGCCAGGCGCGCTGACAAGCCCCATCAGCGTCACGCTGGCAGGCTGCTGGCCAACCCACAGCGAATAGGCGCCCTGCAACGGTGGGTTATCCTGCGGATGCAACCGCACCCAGTCCGGGTCGAGATTCACCCCGAGGCGACCGGTCACGCGCACGCCAGCAAGCTGTTGGCGCAAGTTGCGAATGGCGGCCCCGTCATCGCCACCCTCTCGTGCACCAAGCGCGTCCAGGCGAGCCAGTAAAGCCTGGTGCTGGCGCTCGGCAGCGGCCGTTGCCTGATCTTGCGCTATGACCGCACCCGGCCACCAGGTGTTGGCAAGCGCAGGCTGTGTCACCAGGTCAGACAGGCGCGGCGCCTGTTCAACATGGAGCGGCTGTGCGCCACGGGAGTACACCGTGACGTTACCGCCGGCCAGTGCAGTGGTGGAAAATGTCAGCAGCAGTGCCGCGAGCGTTCGCGTCGTTCTCATGCTTTCGCCGCCTTTAACACAATGGTGGTGATGGGATAAAAGTCAGGGCCAAGATACTGCTCGGTTTTACGGATTTGCCCGGCCTCATCCACCCAGAAGCGATTGCGCCAACGCCCTGCATCAGACTCCACGTCTTCTTCAAGCAGGCGTACCGGTGTGCGGTCACTTCCCACTTTTAGCTCCTCGTCATCGCCCCAGTGGAACGTTGAACGCAGTACAGCGGTACGCACCTGTCCGTGCTCAGTCCAGCGCGTCTGGCGCGTCCAGCCTGTGCCGTCGGTAATCTGGTTTACACGGGCCAGCGGATCGTTCTCAATGTTGCCCGTCTCTTGTAAGTTGTCGCCAAGACCCAGCGTTTCGACCAGCCGGGAGTGCTGGGTAATCAGCGTGGCGCGGTCGTTCGTGACCCATTTCTGCTGGCCGTTTTCTGAATACGCCAGCGCTACAAAAAGCTGTGGGCCGTGGTTAAGCGTGATGTACTGGCTGGCATAGGGCATGTTCTGGATTTCATCGTCGGTAAGCTGCACGCCGTCTTCGCCCATGACACTGTTTAGCAGAGACTGGCCCAGGCCTTTGGTGCTGGCCGAACAGGCCGCAAGCAGCAGGCACATCATCACAATTGCGAGTTGCTGCACGACATTTCCCCGAAGTTAAAATAACCACACCGCAGTGTGGTTATGGTAAAAGCCTCAAACGTTAACGAGGCGCGGTGCTGGTTGTGGTGGTTGTGGTGGTACCGGTGTTAGAACCGTTACCACCACCGGTTGCGGCAAGCGCAACCCCCACAGCAGACCCAACGGTGCTGGAACTGCTTGCCGTTGAGCTACCCGAGGACACGGAGGTCGCTGCACTGCCTGCTGCATCGCCCGATGAGAGCGGCCCCGCAGAGGCTGTACCGGCTGCTGCCAGCGCCAGTATGGTCATTGCACCATAAAGGACTTTCTTCATAACAATTTCCCTTCATTGAATGAATGGAGATGTGCCTGAAACAATCAGGCGCTACCGAGTATACACAACCCAATAAGGTTATTTACCGCGCAGGGAAATAAGGAATGATTTTAAGAATGGTGGTAATAAATAATAACAACGCATTTATCATTGAATAATAAATCACAATAAAATCAACATATTAATTTATTTTTATGTAAAGCAAATTCCATATTGTCTGAAAATGATTTGCAGATATGATTGACCGTCATTTCAATTTAGGATTTACCTCAGGTGTTAATTATTTAACGCAGAAGGTCAGCAACAGGATTGTTCTGATAAAAATATGCCGGCATTGCGCCGGCATATTCATTCATTATGACGTTATGCGCGCCACGCTTTATAACGGTTAATTAAGCCGTTAGTCGAACTGTCGTGGCTGGCGATATCGTGGTTATCAGCCAATTCCGGCAGAATGCGGTTTGCCAGCTGTTTGCCCAGCTCAACGCCCCACTGGTCGAAGGTGAAGATATTCAGAATGGCACCCTGAGTGAAGATTTTGTGCTCATAGAGCGCAATCAGTGCACCGAGGCTGTACGGCGTGATTTCACGCAGCAAAATGGAATTGGTCGGGCGGTTGCCTTCAAACACCTTAAACGGCACCACGTTTTCCAGCTGTGCCGGGTCTTTACCCTGGTCGCGGAATTCCTGCTCCACCACGTCGCGTGATTTACCGAACGCCAGCGCTTCGGTCTGGGCGAAGAAGTTAGACAGCAGCTTCGGATGATGGTCAGACAGCGGGTTATGGCTGATGGCCGGTGCGATAAAGTCACACGGCACCAGTTTAGTGCCCTGGTGAATCAGCTGGTAAAACGCATGCTGGCCGTTGGTGCCCGGCTCGCCCCAGATGATTGGGCCAGTCTGGTAGCTCACCGGCTTGCCGGTGCGGTCAACGTATTTACCGTTGGACTCCATGTTGCCCTGCTGGAAGTAAGCGGCAAAACGGTGCATGTACTGATCGTATGGCAGAATCGCTTCAGTTTCTGCGCCAAAAAAGTTGTTGTACCAGATGCCAATCAGCGCCAGCAGTACCGGCAGGTTGTGCTCCGGTGCCGTGCTTGAGAAGTGCTTGTCCATGGCGTGTGCGCCGGACAACAGCTCAACAAAGTTCTCAAACCCAACGGACAGAATGATAGACAGACCAATGGCCGACCACAGCGAATAGCGCCCGCCGACCCAGTCCCAGAACTCAAACATGTTGGCGGTGTCGATACCGAACTCGCCCACGGCTTTGCCGTTGGTAGACAGTGCAGCAAAGTGTTTTGCCACGTGCTTGTCATCACCGGCAGTGCTCAGGAACCAGTCGCGCGCGCTGTGGGCGTTAGTCATGGTTTCCTGAGTGGTGAAGGTTTTGGAAGCCACCAGGAACAGCGTGGTTTCAGGGTTCACGCCCTTGAGCACTTCGGCAATGTGGGTGCCATCAACGTTAGACACAAAGTGCATGTTGAGATGGTTTTTGTACGGGCGCAGGGCTTCTGTGACCATGAACGGCCCGAGGTCGGAACCGCCGATGCCAATGTTCACCACGTCGGTGATAGCCTTACCGGTATAGCCCTTCCACTCACCGCTGATGATGGCCTCAGAGAACGCCTTCATCTTTTCCAGCACCGCGTTCACTTCCGGCATCACGTCTTTGCCATCGACCATTATCGGCGTGTTGCTGCGGTTACGCAGGGCAACGTGCAGTACCGCGCGGTCTTCGGTGCGGTTGATTTTCTCGCCGGAGAACATGGACTTGATTGCACCCGCCAAATCGGTTTCTTTCGCCAGCGCCAGCAGTTTGGTCATGGTTTCTGAGGTGATGCGGTTTTTGGAGTAATCCACCAGCATCAAATCATCAAACGTCGCGGAGAATTTGCTGAAGCGATCGGCGTCCTGGGCGAACAGGTCGCTGAGCGTAACGTCTTTGAGGGTGTTGTAGTGGGAGGCCAGGTCTTGCCAGGCGGCAGTCTGCGTTGGATTGATATTTTTCATAGCAATACTCTTTTGATTTGAGAATTGTGACTGGGGTCAATTGTAGCGCCTGTGTCGGTCAATTGTGATGATTTTAATGCCATTACCGTCGGTTTCTGCCCGCGGTATGTTTGCTACGAAGAGAGACCTGATACGCCTGTGCCAGGTCCTGCCCAGGTGCCGCCACGGCGCGGGTTTTCCCCTCACTAACTGATTTTTGTGAGCCCCCTCGCAAACTCTATAGTGGTGCCGCCTGCCGTTTCAGGTCGTTTCCCGTGCGTTAACGGATGCAGACAAACAGGGTCACTACGGAGCACTGACATGAATAAAAACGCTGAATTACCGATGAAACTGACGCTGGCCGCCGCGGTGCTGGGCGCAATGGCGGCGTGGACAATTCCCGCACTTTCCTGGGCGGCAGAGACTACCGACTGCGGCGGCGTTGCGCTCACCACCTGCCCGACGCCATTTGATAAAACGCTGCCAGACACCAAAAACATGCTGACCTGGAGCCAGTCCGAGCGCGTCATTGGGTTTCGTAACGATTACCGCAACTACCGTGGCGATGTGTTCCAGCACGGCAACGCGCGCCCGCTGGAACGTGCGCAAAAACAACTCGGTGAAGTCAGCTACAGCGTGAACGGCAAAACATGGACGCTGAAGGACTACCTCAAACGCCAGGACGTTGCCGGTATGCTGGTGCTCAAAGACGGTAAGGTGGCGTATAAATATCTGGGCGACGGTAATACCGACTCCACGCTCTGGACCTCGCGCTCGGTAGGCAAGGCGGTGGTGTCTACGCTCATTGGCGTGGCGGTAAAAGAGGGCAAAATCCACTCGCTGAATGACGACATCACCCGTTATGAGCCAGACCTGAAAGGCACCGCCTGGGAAGGCACCAGTGTGCGCCAGCTTATGCAGCACATTTCAGGCGTGGCCTGGAACGAAAGCTATACCGACCCGACTTCTGATTTCTCTGCGTTGACCCAGTGTGAGGCTAACCCTGGCGCGTATGACTGCGTGCGCAAGCTGGTCGCTAACCTCAAACGCATCCACCCAGCCGGTGAAAGCTGGTCGTACTCTTCCGGCGGCGCGTGGCTTCTGGGCGATGTGCTTGAGCGTGCAACCGGCATGCCGATTGCCGCGTATCTCGAACAATCCATCTGGAAACCTTACGGCATGGCCAGCGACGGTGTGTGGCACTCCTACGCGCTCGGCAAACACGACGTGGGCGCGCACGGCTTTAACGCCACGCTGGAAGACTGGGGCCGCTTTGGTGAATTTATTCTTAACGAAGGCCGCCTGCCGGATGGCAAACAGGTGCTGCCTGAAGGCTGGGTAAACGATGCCTCGGCCTGGACCCAGGCGAAAAAATCCGTCAGCGCTGCCCACCCGGATGGCACCTACGGCTACCAGTGGTGGAACAATTCCGTACCGGCCGACGCCACCAACGTGACGCCGTCGGTTGAACAGTCGCTTAAAGGCTCGCTGTGGGCGCTCGGCATTTACGGCCAGATGATCATGGTGAACCGTGCGGAAAACCTGGTAATTGTGCAGTGGTCCACCTGGCCTGTGGCAGAGCCGTCTTTCAACGCCCAGCCGCTGGAAGCCTCGCTGATGTTCAGCGCCATCGCACAAAACCTGCGCTAAACGCCGTCTGACCTGCCGCGCCCTCCTCTTCATGAGGCGGGCGTTTTTTTATGGGTTTTGTGCGAGTCACACCTTCGCAACACCCCATTGACAGCTGCGGCGTAACAGGTTAAATCTACAGCACAACTTACGTCGTATGACGTAAGCCAGAAGAGGCGCGTCGTCCAGGTAGTGTGTCAGAGGAGCCAGTCCGAAGAAGACACAGGAGGGGGAGCGACGCCGAGGGGGAACACGTGCGGCAGCGTGGGCCACCGACTACAGGGGCTGAATCCCCTGGGTTGTCACCCGGAGCGACCATGGGAAGGTCGTTTCGCAAGGTGGAGGGCTTCTGGGTAAACCGTAGTTCTGGCACGCTCCGTCTCTACGTCTGCCCCGTTTACCGCTCTTCCCTTGTACCAGGGTTCATTTTATTGCCATCCCGATGGCCCCCTGACACGAGGTTTTTCATGACACAAGCCGTACCTTCCATTGTCGTTGCCAAATTTGGCGGCACCAGTGTTGCCGATTTCGATGCGATGAACCGTAGTGCCGATGTGGTACTGAACGAAAGCCAGGCGCGCCTGGTGGTGCTCTCGGCCTCTGCTGGCATTACCAATCTGCTGGTCGCCCTCGCTGAAGGGCTGGAAGCCAGCGAGCGCTTCGTTAAGCTCGACGCCATCCGTAAAATTCAATACGACATTCTTGAGCGACTGCGGCAACCGGACGTTATCCGCGATGAAATTGACCGTCTGCTGGAAAACATCACTACGCTTGCTGAAGCCGCCTCACTTGCCACCTCTGCGGCCCTGACTGATGAACTGGTCAGCCACGGCGAACTGATGTCCACATTGCTGTTTGTTGAAGTGCTGCGCGAGCGCGCGGTAGAAGTACAGTGGTTTGACGTTCGCAAAGTCATGCGCACCAACGACCGTTTTGGCAAAGCCGAGCCGGACGTGAGCGCGCTGGCCGACCAGGTTGTGCAGCAGTTGCGCCCGCGCCTGGCAGAATCGCTGGTCATTACCCAGGGCTTTATCGGCAGCGAAGCCAAAGGCCGCACCACCACGCTTGGCCGCGGCGGCAGCGACTACACGGCGGCTCTGTTGGGCGAAGCGCTGAGCGCTGAACGTGTCGATATCTGGACCGATGTGCCCGGCATTTACACCACTGACCCACGCATTGTGCCCGCCGCACGCCGCATTGATAAAATCGCCTTTGAAGAAGCGGCCGAAATGGCGACCTTTGGTGCCAAAGTGCTGCACCCGGCCACGCTGCTGCCCGCCGTGCGCAGCGATATTCCGGTGTTTGTCGGCTCCAGCAAAGAGCCTAAAGCGGGCGGCACGCTGGTGTGCAATCGCACCGAGGATCCACCGCTGTTCCGCGCGCTGGCTCTGCGCCGTCGCCAGACGCTGCTGACGCTGCACAGCCTGAACATGCTGCATTCGCGCGGCTTCCTGGCAGAAGTGTTCAGCATCCTGGCGCGCCACAATATCTCCGTGGACCTGATTACCACCTCAGAGGTGAGTGTGGCACTGACGCTGGATACCACCGGCTCGACATCAACAGGCGACACGCTGCTGACCACGGCGCTGCTCACCGAGCTTTCTTCTCTGTGCCGCGTGGAAGTGGAAGAAGATCTGGCGCTGGTCGCGCTCATTGGTAACGCCTTAAGCCGCGCCTGCGGCGTGGGCAAAGAGGTGTTTGGCGTGCTGGAATCCTTCAATATCCGCATGATTTGTTACGGCGCCTCCAGCCACAACCTGTGTTTCCTGGTACCAGGCAGTGAAGCAGAGCAGGTGGTGAGCAAGCTGCACAGCAATCTGTTCGAATAACCCCTGCCGCCGGGCCTCGCGCCCGGCTTTTCTCTTCTTAAGCCTGCGTTAAGCCAACGGAGGTTTAATAAGCCATCCTTCCTCTCTTTATGCCGTATCAACGACACGTTCGTGACAAAAAACCACATGCATAGAGAAACGAGGATTGAATACCGGGGCGATGAGAGGTTAGGTTATTCTCAGGGATGCTGTTCATGTCACATGTCGCGTTACCGGCGACTGGCCTTTTACCAGGCTGCATGAGCGAATCGCTGTTTGAAACAGGGTACGGAGCACCCCCAGAATACGGGCTTATGGAATGAGAATACTGTTACTGGAAGACGATCGTCTGATTGGCGATGGTATCAAAAATGGTCTGGAGCAGTGCGGCTTCTGCGTCGACTGGTTCACTGACGGTGAACAGGGTAAACAGGCACTCCTCAGAGCGCCGTTTGACGCGGTGGTGCTCGACCTTGGGCTGCCCGGTCTTGACGGCATGGATATTCTCTCCTGGTGGCGACGCCAGCAGTTGAGTGTCCCGGTGCTGATACTCACCGCGCGCGATGCCCTGCATCAACGCCTCGACGGGCTTAACGCCGGTGCCGATGATTACATGGGCAAGCCGTTTGCGCTCTCGGAACTGGTTGCGCGCCTTAACGCCCTGATTCGTCGCAGCCATGCCCACAGTTCACCGCAGCTTACTCACCGCCACGTCACTTTCGACCCCCACACCCGCATCGCCACCTGCAACGGCGAAGCCATTGTTCTGACCGTGCGTGAGCAGGCGCTGCTGGAGCTGTTTTTAATGAACAAGAACCGGGTGATGTCGCGCCAGATGCTTGAGGACAAGCTGTACAGCTGGGAGCACGACGTCGGCAGCAACGCCGTAGAGGTGCATATTCACCACCTGCGCCGCAAGCTCGGCAGCGACTTTATCCGCACTGAACGCGGTCTTGGCTATTACCTGGGAACCACGGATGAATAATTTAAGCCTCAGCAGTCGGTTACTGATTTATATTCTGCTGATTGCCACGCTTATCTGGGGCGCGGCCAGCGGGATCGGCTGGCTACAGACCCGCGAAGCGATTGATGAAGTGTTTGACACCCAACAACTGCTGTTTGCTAAACGTCTCGCCTCCGCCAACCTGAGCGAACTGACCGTTGACGATGCCCCTGCCCGCAGACTGCCTAAAACCCGCAACCTGATTAAAAATGGCGACAAAGGCAGCCTGGACGATGACGCGCTGGGTTTTGCCATTTTTAACGAGCGCGGTGAACTGTTGCTCAGTGATAACGACCACGGCAATGAGTTCGGCCACAGCATGTACAGCGGCTTTATCAATAAAAGACTGGAAGGCGATGATGATGAAGAGTGGCGCATTCTCTACATCACCACGCCAGACCGGCGCTATACCATTGCCGTCGGCCAGGAGCGCGAATACCGCGACGATGTGGTTAACGATATTGTTCTGGGCCAACTCTGGCCGTGGTTCATTGGCCTTCCGCTGATGATGGCGCTTACGGTGTGGATTATTCGCCGCGAACTGATGTCCCTGCGCCGCACGGCGGCCACACTGACAACGCGCAGCCCGGAAGATGCCACACCGCTGGAAGAAACCAGTGTCCCTAAAGAAGCCCGCCCGCTGGTCACCGCGCTTAACGCGCTGTTTGTGCGCATCAGCGGCACGCTGGAACGTGAGCGCCAGTTCACCGCCGATGCCGCCCACGAACTGCGCAGCCCGCTGACGGCGCTGCGCATTCAAAGCGAGGTGGCGCTGCTGGCAGAAGAAGATAAAACCTCACGCAACCGGGCGCTCAACAACCTGATTATCGGCATTGACCGCACCTCTCGACTGGTCGATCAGCTGCTGGCGCTGTCGCGCCTTGACGGGACCTCATCGCTGATGAGCGACGTTGAGCATATCGACTGGCGCCTGCTCACTGCCGAGGTGACGGAAGAGGCGCTGCCGGTGGCGCAGCATAAAAATATTGCCCTGGAAACGATTGTTGAGTCTCCACCGCAGATAGTGCAGGGCAACCGGCTACTGCTGAAAATGCTGCTGAGCAACCTGGTCAATAACGCGCTGCGTTATACCCAGGAAGGCGGCGCGGTACAGGTTACGCTGCGCCACAACGGCCTGAGCGTGACGGACAACGGACCCGGCGTGATGCCAGGCCACCTGGCGCGCCTGGGTGAGCGCTTTTTCCGCCCGCCGGGTGCGGTGGAAAACGGCAGCGGCCTTGGGCTGTCGATTGTGAAACGTATTGCGCGCCTGCATGAATTTACTATCGACTGGCGTAACCGCCCGGAAGGGGGATTTCAGGTCACGCTCAGGCAGTCTGGCACATAATTACGCGTTTTCTGGCTGGATAAAAACCTGTAGTGTTAATACCAAAGCCGGACTGAGTCCGGCTTTTTAATAACCACAACAACACAACCGTTTTTTTGCAAGGACACTTTATGCTCGCAGTTATTACGCGGCTGTTCCCACTCTGGGCACTGCTGCTCTCCTGGCTTGCGTGGTACACACCAGCCCACTTCACCCCCGTTGCGCCGCACGTCAGTACGCTGCTGATGCTGGTCATGTTCGGCATGGGCGTGCATCTGAAAATCGACGATTTCAAACGCGTGCTGTCGCGCCCGGCTCCGGTGGCCGCCTGTACCTTCCTGCACTATCTGATTATGCCGCTGGCGGCCTGGCTGCTGGCACATGCGTTTAATATGCCGCCGGATCTCTCCGCTGGCATGGTGCTGGTGGGCAGTGTCGCCAGCGGTACGGCGTCCAACGTCATGATTTACCTGGCGAAAGGGGATGTGGCGCTCTCGGTGACGATTTCTGCGGTTTCCACGCTGGTTGGTGTGTTTGCCACGCCGCTGCTGACGCGCCTGTACGTTGACGCCCACATTCAGGTGGATGTGATGGGCATGCTGTTGAGCATTCTGAAGATTGTAGTGATCCCTATCGGCCTGGGTTTGATTGTGCACCACCTGTTCCCACGCGTGGTGAAAGCCGTGGAGCCTTATTTACCCGCGTTTTCGATGGCATGCATTCTGGCGATTATCAGCGCAGTGGTTGCCGCCAGCGCTGACCACATCGCGTCTGTGGGTGCCGTGGTGATTGTAGCCGTCATTCTGCACAACACCATTGGCCTGCTTAGCGGCTACTGGGGCGGGCGCCTGTTTGGCTTTGACGAGTCCACCTGCCGCACGCTGGCAATCGAAGTCGGAATGCAGAACTCCGGGCTTGCCGCCGCACTCGGCAAGATGTATTTCTCACCGCTCGCCGCCCTGCCCGGCGCGCTGTTCTCGGTCTGGCACAATCTTTCTGGCTCGCTGCTGGCGGGTTACTGGTCCGGTAAGCCGGTTAAAAAAGAGAAGGCTGCTGTGGCGAAAGAGAGTTAAGTCCTGCGATATGGCTCCGGTTACGGAGCCATGTCTCGGCCCCGGACCGTTGGTTCTGGACGCAACAGACAATCACATTGCATGATGTTGCGTACCGCGTTCAGGCGTAACAAGGTAAAGCCCTGCATCGCTTCTTTTCACTTCCTGCTGGTCTTTTTCTTTGCACTCCCCGGCCCCGTTTATGAAATAGTAAAATCGCCAACACCGCGCTATCCTCTGTGAAAATCACCTCGGTAAGAAATATAAAAAGCGGCCCATCACGTTGAAAAAAGGTTATTTATTACCAGAGCGCGGCGCTGGGAAATGGGGCGTGCAGGGTGATTGTCATAAGTGATATCCCGTAGACAAGCTATGCCGTTTTCCTGGCGCGCTCTTCAGAGCGAATGACAGTAACACCATTGCCACAAAGACCAGGCGCTCGTGCGAACGGCGTCACCACGATAAAGACATTCCAACCCTCAAAACAACGCTGATGGTGATGAAAGCGCTGGGCTTTGCGCTGACAATCAAGAATACTTAACGATGTCACTCTTTATTCGAGGTAAACAGCATGGCAATCGCCCGTCTGACCCAGCAGGACATGACTGAGAAAGAACAACGCGAACTTAAAACTCTCCTCGACCGCGCCCGTATTGCCCATGGACGCCCGCTGACCAATGCGGAAAACAATCGCCTTAAAAAAGAGTATATCGACAAGCTGATGGCCGAACGGGAAGCCGAAGCGAAGAAAGCGCGTCAGATTAAGAAAAAACAGGCTTATAAAACCGATAAGGAAGCGACGTTTTCATGGTCGGCCAGTACGCACGTGCGTGGGAGAAGATGATTACGCGGATTCGCCGTAACAGGTGTTACCACCAGGCTGGCTGATACTTAGGCTGAGAAACTAAAAAATGCCGGGAAACCCCGGCATGTTTACGCGATAAAAAGCGACGGGTTAGCGTAATGCTGGTTGCTCAGGCCTGTTTTGAATAGTGATTCATATGCATGCTGAGAAACACATCCTTTTGAGGTCCGAATATCGGACCTCTTTTCTTTTTACGCACTAACAGCGCACGAATACGTTTTTAACGCGCACAGGCATACAGTGTGGGGTTGCTGACCCCCGCTGAAATCGGCGAAGCATTCACGGCTGGCCGGGGCGGGCCGCAGGGATGCGGCCCGAGGCGCGATTTACAGGGACGTTGCCTCGCGCCGCCCCCGATAAGCCAGACGGGATAAGCTGCGCGTACCGCCCAACGGGCGGCGATTTCTTTGCGGGGTCGCGGGGATTGTTAAGGGGGATGCGAAAATCCCCCTTAACCCGTTCACCGCGCATGAAACGTCATTAGTTGCCGGACGTAACGTGAACGGAAAATTCCACTGCACGAAAAATTCCACTGAACGGAACGCCCACTAAACGTTAACGCCCCTTTTTCTTACGCCCCGGCCCGCTAAACCGCTTGCGGTTCGCAAGCTCTGCCGGGGTTTTCGCCATATTTTTTCCACCGCTGCTGACCGGCTTTTTCGCCGGGGTGGCTTTCGCTTTCGGCTTCGCCTTGTTTTTAGCGGACGCATCTTCCGACGATGACTTCTCCAGAAGATTAAACAACTCAACCAGCTCATCGTCGGTAAGATCTCGCCATTCGCCTGGCGGCAGGCCTTTCAGGCTCACGTTCATGATGCGCGTGCGCTCAAGCTTAGTGACTTCAAAACCGAAGTGCTCGCACATGCGGCGAATCTGGCGGTTAAGCCCTTGAATCAGCGTGATGCGAAAGACAAACGGTGCCTCTCTCTTCACCTTGCACTTTTTGGTTACTGTGCCAAGGATAGGCACGCCGCGGCTCATGCCCAGAATGAATTCATCCGTCACCGGTTTGTTCACCGTCACCAGATATTCTTTCTCGTGATCGTTCCCGGCGCGTAGGATTTTGTTCACCAGGTCACCGTGGTTGGTGAGGAAAATCAGCCCCTGGGAATCTTTATCGAGGCGGCCAATCGGGAACACGCGACTGCTGTGGTTGACGAAATCGACGATGTTGTCTTTCTCACTGCCTTCCGTCGTGCTGACGATGCCGACGGGCTTATTCAATGCGATTAACACCAGGTCGTCTTCCTGACGCGGTTCGATAAGTTGGCCATTGACCTTCACGACATCGCCCACGTTGACCTGGTCACCCACAGTGGCGCGTTTACCGTTGATAAACACATTTCCTTGTTCGATGTAGCGGTCAGCCTCGCGGCGCGAGCAGATCCCGCTTTCGCTGATGTATTTGTTTAATCGGATAGATGAGTTCGGCAGCATAGTTTCTCCTGTAAGAGGCGAACTATATCGCAGGCTGCCAGGCTTAAAAATACCTGACAGCCCTCGGCAGGATTAATAATCGTCGCGATCGTCGTCTTCGTCCGGCTGCTCCATCACGCTGTACGCCACGGCGCAGAACAGAGAGTTAAGACGCTTCATGTCGCCGAGTAATCCCAGGTGCAGCGAACTGGTTTCGATACTTTGCACGTTTTGCTGATGCAGCCGGTCAACGTGCGCGTGTGAGTAGCGACGATTCATGATGCGAAAGCGATGCTTGCTGCGCCGCAGACGGCGGGCGCTATCCATGTCACCGGAGAAAAAGACCGACATCGCCAGCTTCAGGTTATTAAGCAGCTGATCGTACAGGGCATCCAACTCTTTCAACCCTTCCACAGAAAACGCACGGCGCGCAGCGAACGATTTGTCGGCAATTTCACTGCCCATGCGCTCGACAATATCGGACGCTTGCTCCAGGTTAAGCGACATTTCGATGATTTCCGCCCAGCGTCGGGACTCTTCCTCTGCCAGTTCATCCTTCGGCATCCGCGCCAGATAGAGTTTGATGGCGGTATAGAGTACGTTCACGTCGTCTGCAATTTTGCGCAGCTCTTTCTCTTCACGTGGCTCACCGTGAATCACCTTGCGCAGGCCATCCATCATGTTTTCTATGGCATCACCAATACGCAGCGTTTCGCGTGCGGCGTTCGCCAGCGCCAGCGCCGGAGTATCCAGCGCGCTCGGGTCGAGGTGCTTGGGCTTCATGCGCGTTTCCAGCTCCGGCGTTTCGCGTATAAAACGCCGGCACAGGCGCGCCATGGGCTCGGCAAAAGGCACCATCGCCAGGCAGCGAATCAGGTTGTAGAAGACGTGGAAGTAAATCACCAACTCCGATTCCGGCAACGGCAGGTGGTGCATGGCACGCGCCAGCAGGTGGACAAACGGTAGCACCAGCAGACTGCCGACAAGCTTAAACAGCAGGCTGCCCAGCGCCACGCGGCGTGCGGCGGCGTTCGCGGCGCTGTTGTTGATCATCGCCAGCAGCCCGGAGCCAAGGTTCGCCCCGATGACCAGACACAGCGCCACATCAAAGGCAATAACACCGGTCGCGGTGAGCGTCGCGGTCAGCAGCACTGCCGCCAGGCTGGAATAACTGATTATCGCGAATACCGCGCCAATCAACGCATCCAGCATGATGTCGCCGGTCAGCGACGCAAAGATGACCTTCACGCCAGAGGCCTGAGTAATCGGCGTAACCGCCTGCACAATCAGCTCCAGCGCCAGCAGAATCAGGCCAAGACCAATCCCCACGCGCCCCAGTTGGCCAGCACGGTTTTGTTTACGCCCAAGAAAGAAGATAACGCCGATAAAAATCAGCAGCGGCGACAGCCAGGAGAGGTCGAAGGTGAGGATACGCGCCATTAACGCGGTCCCGACGTCTGCGCCCAGTACAATCACCAGCGCAGGGGTGAGTGCGACCAGGTCCTGCGCCACAAACGACGTCACCAGCATGGTGGTGGCATTACTGCTCTGAACTAACGCGGTAACACCAATACCGGCGCAAAATGCGAGCGGCTTTTTCTCCACGCTGCGGCTGAGTACAGTGCGCAGCCGTGCGCCGAAAACGCGCATTACGCCGGTACGCACGATATGCGTGCCCCAGACCAGCAGCGACACTGCGGAAAGCAGGTGCAACAGTGTTAACACAGGTTCTCCTTATCGTTTTTTATTGTCCCTGGAATAATACAAGCGCGGGCAATTCGGCTCGCCAGTGCCCTTCCACACCCGGAAAAGGCAATAATAGAATCTTATCGGTAAGTATAAGAGTTTACGTGTAAGAAAGAGACAGGACGCCATTACGGCGTCCTGCAGGGTGTAAACAAAAATGACAGTTTTGTGAAACCTGTCGCTTAATGCCCGCCCACCGGGCTTCGCTAACGCGAGCGGTTTGTGCAAAACCGCCTACGCAGATCGCGGTATACACGCAGCGCAGGGCAATGCCGGGCACGTTTAGTCGGCGTCGTACCCCAGGTTTGGCGCCAGCCAGCGCTCGACCTCGCTCACGCTCATGCCTTTGCGCTGGGCGTAATCTTCCACCTGATCGCGCTGAATCTGCGCCACGGCGAAGTATTTGCTGTCAGGGTGGCTGAAATACCAGCCTGATACCGACGCACCTGGCCACATGGCGAACGATTCAGTGAGCTTCATCCCGGTATGTTTTTCGACATCCAGCAACTGCCAGATTGCGGCCTTTTCGGTGTGCTCCGGGCAGGCCGGATAACCTGGCGCCGGGCGAATGCCCTGGTAGTTCTCGCGCACCAACTCTTCGTTGCTGAGGTTCTCATTGGGCGCGTAGCCCCACAGCACTTTGCGTACCCGTTCATGCAGATATTCGGCAAAGGCTTCTGCCAGACGGTCGGCCACCGCTTTGACCATGATTTTGTTGTAATCATCGTGCTGTGCGTCGAACGCCTCGGCCAGCGCGTCTTCCTCAAGCCCGCCGGTCACGGCAAACGCACCGAGATAGTCGGCCTTACCGCTGAGTTTAGGCGCGACAAAATCCGCAAGGCAGTAGTTGGCGAAGCCGACTTTTTCGGTTTGCTGGCGCAGATGATGGCTGACCGCCAGCACGTGGCTGCGCGATTCGTCGCGATAGATTTCGATGTCATCATCCACACGGTTAGCCGGGAAAATCCCCACCACGCCGCGCGGCGTCAGCGATTTGTCGGCAGCGAGCTTATCGAGCATCGCGTTGGCGTCGTTAAACAGGCGCTGGGCTTCTTCGCCTACCACTTCATCAGAGAAGATGCGCGGGTATTTGCCCGCCAGCGACCAGGTCATGAAAAACGGCGTCCAGTCGATGTAGTTACGCAGCGTTTCGATACTGGCACGTACTTCTTCAACGCCGAGGCGGTGCGCCACTGGCGGCGTGTAGTGACTCCAGTCAAAGGCCAGATCGTTTTCTCGGGCTGCCTGCAGCGTGACCGGCGGCGTGCGCGGTTTTTTACGCCCGTGCTGCTCACGCACTACCTCGTATTCGCGCTTCGTGCGCGCCACAAACTCATCATACTGCGTGGCTGATAACAGCGACGACACCACGCCCACGGTGCGCGAGGCGTTCTGCACGTACACCGTCGGCCCGCTGTAGTTCTGCTCAATCTTCACGGCCGTGTGTGCTTTTGAAGTGGTCGCGCCGCCAATCAGCAGCGGCAGAGTAAAGCCCTGGCGCTCCATCTCTTTGGCGACGTTGACCATTTCATCGAGCGACGGCGTAATCAGGCCCGACAGGCCGATGATGTCAGCGTTGTGTTCTCTGGCGGTTTTCAAAATGGTGTCGCATGGCACCATGACGCCGAGATCGATAATCTCGTAGTTGTTGCACTGGAGCACCACGCCAACGATGTTTTTGCCGATGTCGTGCACGTCGCCCTTCACGGTCGCCAGCACGATTTTACCGTTGCTCTTGCCTTTCTCTTTGCTGGCCTCGATAAACGGCTCCAGATACGCCACCGCCTGCTTCATGACGCGCGCGGACTTCACCACCTGCGGCAGGAACATCTTGCCCTCGCCGAACAGGTCGCCAACCACGTTCATGCCGTCCATCAGCGGCCCTTCGATCACCTCAATGGGGCGCGCAGACAACAGGCGCGCTTCTTCGGTGTCTTGTTCGATAAACTCGGTAATGCCCTTTACCAGCGAATATTCGAGGCGCTTTTTCACGTCCCAACTGCGCCATTCGGCCTGCTGGGTGTTGGCGGCCTCATCGGTTTTGCTACCGCGGTATTTTTCTGCCAGTTCCAGCAGGCGCTCGGTGGAATCGTCGCGGCGGTTCAGCACCACGTCTTCTACCGCATCGCGCAGCTCGGCGGGCAGGTCGTCGTAAATAGCAAGCTGACCGGCGTTAACAATGCCCATATCCATGCCGTTGCGGATGGCGTAGTACAGGAATACCGCGTGAATGGCCTCACGCACCGGGTCGTTGCCGCGAAACGAGAACGAGACGTTGGACACACCGCCGGAGATCAGTGCGTGCGGTAGCTCGCGTTTGATGTCTTCACAGGCGCCGATGAAGTCCATCGCGTAGTTGTTATGCTCTTCAATACCGGTCGCCACCGCGAAGATATTGGGGTCGAAGATGATGTCTTCCGGCGGGAAGCCCACCTCTTCAGTGAGGATGCGGTAAGCGCGGCGGCAAATTTCAATTTTGCGCGCGCGGGTGTCGGCCTGACCGGTTTCATCAAATGCCATCACCACCATTGCGGCACCGTAGCGCCGCACCAGCTTCGCATGCGCGGTGAAGGCCTCCACGCCCTCTTTCATGGAGATGGAGTTCACGATACCTTTGCCCTGAATGCACTTCAGGCCTTTTTCGATGACGTCCCATTTGGAGGAGTCAATCATAATCGGCACACGGGCGATGTCCGGCTCACCGGCAATCAGGTTGAGGAAGCGCACCATCGCCGCTTCGGCGTCGAGCATGCCCTCATCCATGTTGATATCGATAATCTGCGCGCCGTTTTCAACCTGCTGGCGCGCCACGTCCAGCGCCTCGGCGTATTTTTCTTCTTTAATCAGGCGTTTGAATTTTGCCGAGCCGGTGACGTTAGTACGCTCACCGACGTTCACAAACAGGCTGTCGGCGCCGATATTGAGCGGCTCAAGCCCTGCCAGGCGGCAGGCGACGGGAATCTCCGGGAGGCGGCGCGGCGCAACCCCTCCCACCGCCCGGCACATGGCTGCGATATGTTCCGGCGTGGTGCCACAGCAGCCGCCGACAATATTCAGGAAACCGGCTTTCGCCCATTCACCAATCTGGGTGGCCATGATGTCGGCATCCAGATCGTATTCGCCAAAGGCGTTGGGCAGCCCGGCGTTCGGGTGCGCACTGACGTAACATTCGGCGATGCGCGAGAGTTCCGCCACGTACTGGCGTAGCTCATCCGGGCCGAGCGCGCAGTTAAGACCAAACGACAGCGCGCCCGCGTGGCGCAGCGAGTTATAAAAGGCTTCGGTGGTCTGCCCGGAGAGCGTGCGCCCGGAGGCATCGGTGATGGTGCCGGAAATCATTATCGGCAGTTCAACGCCCAGCGCCTCAAACTCGCTCTTCACGGCGAAAATCGCCGCCTTGGCATTAAGCGTGTCGAACACGGTTTCAATCAGAATAAGATCTGAGCCACCTTCCACCAGCGCGCGGGTGGATTCGCGATAGGCCGCCACCAGCTGGTCAAAGGTGACGTTACGAAACGCCGGGTCGTTCACATCGGGAGAGATGGAGGCGGTGCGGTTGGTTGGCCCCAGCACGCCCGCCACGTAACGCGGCTTATGCGGCGTGCGCGCCGTCCATTCGTCGGCACAGGCGCGGGCAAGCTTCGCCGCTTCAAAGTTAATTTCTGCCGACAGCGACTCCATGCGGTAATCTGCCATCGCAATGGTCGTGGAGTTAAAGGTGTTGGTTTCGATGATGTCCGCACCCGCCTCAAAATAGGCGTAATGGATGGCGCTGATGACATCGGGCCGGGTCAGGACCAGCAGGTCGTTATTTCCCTTAAGATCGCTGGGCCAGTCGGCGAAGCGTTCGCCGCGAAAATCATTCTCTTCCAGGCGGTAGCTCTGAATCATGGTGCCCATGCCGCCGTCCAGTACCAGAATGCGGTCTTTTAACTGCTGGTGCAGTTGCTCAACTTTGCTGCTCACGCTCACTCCCGACAATGACAGACCAGGCCAAAAGGCCAGCAGACCATACTGGCATAAACCCGCACCAGCGCAAAGCCACACGGTTGTAACATGAGAGAAGTTCACGACACTGCTCCGACGAGTGCCGCAAAGGTTGCATTATCGCCAAATAAAACGAAAATTATTTCCACGATACAGAAAAAGGAGTCTGTCATGGTCGCTGCCGTTCCCGTCAAACGTGGCAAGAAACCCCGCAACGCTACCGCTGCTGCCCCCGCACCGGCTACCGGACAAGTACAGTCGTTAACCCGTGGCCTGAAGCTGCTGGAATGGATTGCCGAATCGCACAGCGGTGTGGCGCTCACCGAGCTTGCCCAGCAGGCCGGGCTGCCTAACTCCACCACGCACCGCCTGTTAACCACCATGCAGCAGCTGGGCTTTGTGCGCCAGGTCGGTGAACTGGGACACTGGTCGATTGGCGCTCACGCGTTTGTGGTGGGCAGTAGCTTTCTGCAAAGCCGTAATCTGCTGGCGATTGTGCACCCGGTGCTGCGCAAATTAATGGAAGACTCTGGCGAAACGGTCAACCTGGCGGTACTCGACCAGAGCGATCACCAGGCGGTGATTATTGACCAGGTACAGTGCACCCAGCTTATGCGCATGTCAGCGCCCATCGGCGGCAAGCTGCCGATGCACGCCTCCGGTGCTGGTAAAGCCTTTCTGTCACAGCTTGAGGAACAACAGGTCACTGACCTGCTGCATCGCAAAGGGCTGCACGTTTATACCCACGCTACGCTGGTGTCGCCGCTGCATCTCAAAGAGGATTTGCTGCAATCCCGCCGCCGTGGTTATGCCTTTGACGACGAGGAACATGCGCTGGGACTGCGCTGCGTCGCGGCCTGTATCTATAACGAGCATCACGAGCCGTTTGCCGCTATTTCAATTTCTGGCCCTATTTCGCGCATCACCGATGACCGCGTCACCGAACTGGGTGCGCTGGCGATTAAAGCCGCCAAAGAGGTGACTCAGGCCTGGGGCGGCGGGCGCTAATTCACGTATTCAGGCGCGCCAAAGCGCACGGCAAAGCGCTGGCGTCGTCGGTAGGCGTACACGTCTTCCACATGACCGTTGCGAATGCGCGTTTGCAGGGCGCGCCAGTAGGCGGCGCTGAATAAATCCGCATGCATCTCTTCAAACAGCGGCCCAATGCGCGGGTCAGCGCACAGCCAGTGGCGAAACTCCTCAGGGAAAACGTCTGACGGCGACACGCTGTACCACGGCTCGCTCGCCAGCTCGTCTTCCGGATAGCGCGGCGGCGGAATATCGCGAAAATTCACTTCGGTCATGTAGCAAATTTCATCGT
Organism: Enterobacteriaceae bacterium 4M9; assembly: GCA_010092695.1. Classification (GTDB taxonomy): domain Bacteria; phylum Pseudomonadota; class Gammaproteobacteria; order Enterobacterales; family Enterobacteriaceae; genus Tenebrionibacter. The sequence goes on from JAADJJ010000001.1 coordinate 4,605,892, forward strand.
AATCGTAGAACACCACCCGGCCGTGGCGCGTCACACCGAAATTTTTAAACAGCATATCGCCGGGGAAGATGTTGGCTGCCGCCAGTTGGCGAATGGCGTTGCCGTATTCCTCTATCGCGTCACGCAGCGACTGACCATCCACCTTTTCCAGCCACAGATTAAGCGGCACCATGCGCCGCTCAATGTACAGATGACGCAGCACAATGCGCTCACCCAGATCGATGATTTTTTCTGGTACCTCTTCGCGCAGCAGCGCCATCAGTTCCGGGCTTATCTGGTGTTTCTCCAGCACAAAGTTTTCAAATTCCTGGGTATCGGCCATGCGCCCGACGCGATCGTGCTCTTTCACTAACTGGTAGCAGGCACGCACGTGGTCGGCACTCATCTCCTTTTGCGGAGCAAAGCGGTCTTTAATCACTTTAAATACCCGGTCATAGCCCGGCAGGGTGAACACCAGCATCACCATGCCGCGAATGCCCGGCGCCTCGATAAACTGCTCACTGGTGTGGGTGATGTAATCCAGGTATTCGCGGTAGCTTTCGGTTTTGGCGTGCTTCTGGCAGCCAATAGCACTGTAAAGCTCGGCGGTGGACTTGCCAGGCAGGAGTTCGCGCAGCCACTCCACCAGGGCGGCGGGCAGCGGCGCGTACACCATGAAGTAGGAGCGGGCAAAGCCAAAGACAATGCTGGCCTCGGCGCTGGTGGTGAGGCAGGTATCAACGAACAGCTCGCCGTCGTCGCTACGGTGAATCGGCAGTAAAAACGGCAGTGTGCCGTGCGGTGTAAATAATTTTGCCACCAGCCACGCCGCCTTGTTGCGATAAAACAGCTCGTTTGCGACCTGTAATCGACTCTGGCGTAACGTGTCGTCGCTGAAGTGCTCACGCAGATGGCGAAAGATATACTGCACATCGCGCGCCAGATCCTGCCATGGCAAGCGCAGCGGTAAATCCCTGAGCATACCGCTCAGAAGCTGGCTCCAGCTTTCCGTTGGCTCCAGGTCTTTCGCCAGCGGGCGCGGGTGCGCCGACAGCCTCGTGGCAGGCTGCGAACTGTAGATAAACAGCCGCTCGGGCTTGAGCGTGCGGTGACCAAACAGGCGACAGTAAACCGAGTTAAAAAAGCTTTCTGCAATTTCGAAACGCGGATAGCCCGGCAGCAGCGCGATGTATTGCTGCTTAACCCGCAGCAGAAAAGCGGCATCGGTGCTTTTCCCCTCCGTGATGCAACGCAACTGCTCCACCACCAGGCCAACATGGTGATCGTAAAGGTGAATACGTTCTTTCATTGCCCGCTGCACGGCGTGCCAGTCTGCCTGCTCAAAGCGCTGCTGTGCACCGGAGGTGACTTCCAGAAAACGACCGTACTGGGCATCGAAGCCCTGCAGGATGGTTTGTGCGATTAACAGTTCCAGCCCACGCGGCATGGCTTATTCCTCTCGCCCGGCTTGCAAAGAAAGCAACGCCCCTGAACGGGGCGCGCTTTATCCGATATTCAGGCCCTGCGCACCAGCGCACGGGCTTTTACGTCAAAACTGCGATTCTTCGGTGGAGCCGGTCAACGCCGTTACTGACGATGCACCGCCCTGAATAATGGTGGTCACATTGTCAAAGTAGCCGGTGCCCACTTCCTGCTGGTGGGAAGCAAAGGTGTAGCCCTCTTTGCTTGCGGCAAATTCCGGCTGCTGCACTTTCTCAACGTAGTGGCGCATGCCTTCGCCCTGCGCATACGCGTGCGCCAGGTCGAACATGTTGAACCACATGCTGTGAATACCCGCGAGCGTGATGAACTGGAACTTGTAGCCCATCGCCGACAACTCTTCCTGGAAGCGCGCGATGGTGTTGTCGTCGAGGTTTTTCTTCCAGTTGAACGACGGCGAGCAGTTATACGCCAGCAGTTTGCCGGGATATTGTGCGTGGATGGCCTCAGCAAAGCGGCGCGCCAGGTCGAGATCCGGCGTTGAGGTTTCACACCACACAAGGTCAGCATACGGCGCATAGGCCAGCCCACGGCTGATGGCCTGTTCAATGCCCGCGCGAGTGCGGTAGAAGCCTTCGCTGGTGCGCTCACCGGTGATGAACGCGCTGTCGTACTCATCGCAGTCAGACGTGATTAGGTCAGCGGCATCAGCGTCAGTACGGGCAACCAGCAGCGTCGGTACACCGAGCACATCAGCCGCCAGGCGTGCTGCCACCAGTTTTTGTACCGCTTCCTGGGTCGGTACCAGCACTTTGCCGCCCATGTGACCGCATTTTTTCACTGATGCCAGCTGATCTTCAAAGTGAACCGCCGCCGCGCCCGCCTCAATCATCGATTTCATCAACTCAAAGGCATTGAGCACACCGCCAAAGCCCGCTTCCGCGTCGGCCACGATCGGCAGGAAATAATCCACAAAACGCGGATCCCCTGGCTCTATGCCAGCAGCCCACTGGATCTGATCGGCACGACGAAAAGTGTTGTTGATCCGCTCTACCACCGAGGGCACCGAGTTTACCGGGTAGAGCGACTGATCCGGATACATGCTGGATGCCAGGTTGGCATCTGCCGCAACCTGCCAGCCGGAGAGATAAATTGCCTCAATGCCCGCCTTCGCCTGTTGTAAAGCCTGACCGCCGGTCAGCGCGCCGAGGCTGTTGATATAGCCTTTTTTTGACTCACCGTGCAGTAGTCGCCACATTTTAGCCGCACCCAGCTGCGCCAGCGTGCACTCCGGATTCACCGAGCCGCGCAGTTTTACCACTTCTTCGGCGCTGTAGGGGCGACGGATGCCTTCCCAGCGCGGCTGCGTCCATTCTTTCTGTAATGCTTCGATTTGTTGGGTACGCGTTTTCATGTTCAGGTGCTCCATATTTTTATCCTGGCTTCCCAGGCGTTATTAGAGGCGGTCTGGTTGCGCCCAGCACACGCAGGACGCAGAGTGCGGGCCGCAACCACAAGAGTGAACAAAATAGCCAGAGCTATTACGCCAGCAGGCGGTAACCCGGCAGAGTCAGGAAATCGATTAAGTCGTCAGACGTGGTGATGTGCTCCATCAGACGGGCGGCATCATCAAAACGGCCATGGCTGAAGCGATGCTCGCCAAGCTCCTCCTGGATAACCTGCATCTCCTCGGCAAGCCACTGGCGGAACAGTGCTTTGGTGACCGGTTCACCGCTGCTGAGGCTTTTTTGATGGTGGATCCACTGCCAGATCGAGGTGCGGGAAATCTCTGCCGTCGCGGCATCTTCCATCAGCCCGTAAATCGGCACGCAGCCGTTGCCAGAAATCCACGCCTCGATGTACTGCACCGCGACCCGGATGTTAGCCCGCATACCGGCTTCAGTGCGTTCTCCGTCGCATGGCTCCAGCAGTTGCGCAGCTGTAATTGGCGCGTCGTTGGCGCGGCTCACATCCAGCTGGTTTTGACGCTCGCCCAGTACATGGCTAAAGACGTCCATGGCGGTATCCGCAAGACCCGGGTGCGCAATCCAGGTGCCGTCATGACCGTTGCGTGCTTCAAGCTCTTTGTCTGCACGTACTTTATTGAGTACCTGTGTGTTGCGCTCGCTGTCTTTGCTGGGGATGAAGGCTGCCATGCCACCCATCGCAAACGCGCCGCGGCGATGGCAGGTTTTGATAAGCAGGCGTGAGTAGGCGCTGAGGAACGGTTTATCCATTGTGACGACCTGACGGTCTGGCAACACGCGATCCGGATGATTCTTCAGCGTTTTGATGTAGCTGAAGATGTAATCCCAGCGCCCGCAGTTAAGGCCGACGATGTGATCGCGCAGAGCGTGCAGGATTTCATCCATCTGGAACACCGCAGGCAGCGTTTCAATCAGCAGTGTGGCTTTGATGGTGCCACGCGGCAGATTGAAGCGGTCTTCAGTGTAGCTGAACACATCACTCCACCATGCCGCCTCCTGCCAGGCCTGGGTTTTCGGCAGATAAAAGTAAGGACCGCTGCCTTTATCCCTCTTATCATAATAAGTTTAAAAATTATGATCAAAAACCAAAATGTTTCATTAAATTATCAAATTCACTTCACAATAAACACCTTCTATTCATCCTCTCACTTTCACCCATTACATCTTTAATTACAATATATAAAATTACCCTATCTTATTAAAATCATAAATTATCCAAATTCTTCTTTCATAACCAAATCTACTCTTACAAAAACATATACTTTATCTCTAAACCCAACTAATCCAACAACACTATTCAACTTAAATCAAACAAAATTTAAACATCCTTAAACAAAACATACTACCAACATCTTTTTCCACCTTCACTACTCAAACCCCTCAATTACTATTACAACTTCCCACCCATTTTCTAAATCTATACCAACACATCATCCATATCAACAATCATCCCTCTTATAACCCTTCATCTTTAAACCACTTCCTCCCATTAACCTCCCTTTCCCATTTCCCCTCATTTTATACTTCAATTTATCACCCATTCACCCTCCCACCCTTCTATTATACGCCATTATTACCGTATATTCCATCATTTACCCAACTTTACCTCTCCCATAATTACACTCCAACTTCCCTCCTCTCCCCCCTCCCGCCTCCCGAGCACCACACCTAAACGCAAAAGAACGGTCCAGATTTCTTTCCCTCAAATTACATTGAATCAAATCCTGACGTGATTCATAAAATCAAAAACAATTTCCATTTTTTAATGAAATAAATGTTAAGTAATTGATTTTAATTTGTTTAAATTTTTATTTTAGAGAGAAGCGGTTTTCAGAAACAAAAAAGGCACCCGAAGGTGCCTGAATCGTGAAACTGAATCGTTTAATCCAGCGTGGGGTTCATGCGGCGTAGATCGAAAGGCGTTATCTGGTACACGTAGTAGTTGAGCCAGTTGGTGAACAACAGGTTGCCGTGACTGCGCCAGGTCGCGCGTGGGGGCTGGGTCGGATCGTTATTTGGGAAGTAATTATAAGGCACCAGTGGATCGATTCCTGCCTCAACATCGCGGAAGTATTCACCTGCCAGCGTACCGGCATCGTATTCAGGATGACCCGTTACAAACGCAATGCGTTTATCTTTGCTGGCAAACAGGTAAGCGTCTTTCCCCTCTGATTCCGCCAGAATCTCAAGATCCGTGTAATCACGAATCAGCGCTGCCGGGAAATCAGCATAGCGCGAATGCGGCGCCAGGAAGCGATCGTCAAAGCCGCGGGTCAGCAGAGCATGAGGATAAGTCAGGAAATGCTCATAAACGCCAGAAAGCTTATCGCTGCGAGTTTGCTTGGGGATGCCATACAGGATATTAAGTGCAGCCTGCACAGCCCAACAAACAAACAGTGTGGAAGTCACGTGCTCACGTGCCCATTCCAGTACGCACTGAATCTGCGGCCAGTACGCAACATCGTTAAATTCAACCAGCCCCAGCGGTGCGCCGGTAACGATAAGCCCGTCATAGTTCTGGTGCTGAATGTCTTCAAAGTTACAGTAGAAGTTATTCAGATGCTCTTCAGGTGTGTTGCGCGATTCTCGGTTATCAATGCGCAGTAGCTGGATATCAACCTGTAGCGGTGAGTTGGACAGGAGCCGCAGAAATTGATTTTCCGTTTCTATTTTCTTTGGCATCAGGTTCAGGATCAGCACCTTAAGCGGACGAATTTCCTGATTGCTGGCGCGGGAGCTCGTCATAACAAAGACGTTCTCCTGACGCAGGAAATTTACGGCTGGCAATTCATCGGGCACCCTGATCGGCATAACCTTCTATCCTCACTGCATACGTTTAAACGTTTAGACATCCAGATAGCCGACGATAACCCGCAATGAACAAAATGTCGAGTCTGCATGTGGAAGGTGAGAAAGTTTCAGGAAGCCAGGAGGAACTACGGTGAAAGGCTGCATACAACATGCTGGCAAAATGGGGCGGGGACGAAGATTCTGCTATTCCAGGCTGACAGAGGAAATGCTCTCAGCCCGATACGAACTGATGTGTTGCATTAGCCTGCGATGTGGCTATCCGGCATGGACGGCCAGTGCTTAATATCAGGTTCACATACTCAGCCAGCCGTAGCCGATGTAACGGTTATGGCAGACAGGGCTCCCGGTTTCCGGCCACAGTGCGGTATAGCCCGGCAGCCTGTTACCACCTGTCCCTGTCACCCTTACCACGGCCCGTTTCCCGGACGACATACAGCAAAAAGCCCAGTCTTTCGACTGGGCCTTCGCGTTATTTGATGCCTGGCAGTTCCCTACTCTCGCATGGGGAGACCCCACACTACCATCGGCGCTACGGCGTTTCACTTCTGAGTTCGGCATGGGGTCAGGTGGGACCACCGCGCTGTCGCCGCCAGGCAAATTCTGTTTCACTTACCGTTGTGCCTTTCGCACAACCATAAGCGCTAATCCATGAACAAAGCTGAAAATCATCTTTCTCTCAAACCCAAAACACCTTCGGCGTTGTAAGGTTAAGCCTCACGGTTCATTAGTACCGGTTAGCTCAACGCATCGCTGCGCTTACACACCCGGCCTATCAACGTCGTAGTCTTCAACGTTCCTTCAGTGGACTCAAGGTCCAAGGGAGAACTCATCTCGGGGCAAGTTTCGTGCTTAGATGCTTTCAGCACTTATCTCTTCCGCATGTAGCTACCGGGCAATGCCATTGGCATGACAACCCGAACACCAGTGATGCGTCCACTCCGGTCCTCTCGTACTAGGAGCAGCCCCCCTCAATTCTCCAGCGCCCACGGCAGATAGGGACCGAACTGTCTCACGACGTTCTAAACCCAGCTCGCGTACCACTTTAAATGGCGAACAGCCATACCCTTGGGACCTACTTCAGCCCCAGGATGTGATGAGCCGACATCGAGGTGCCAAACACCGCCGTCGATATGAACTCTTGGGCGGTATCAGCCTGTTATCCCCGGAGTACCTTTTATCCGTTGAGCGATGGCCCTTCCATTCAGAACCACCGGATCACTATGACCTGCTTTCGCACCTGCTCGCGCCGTCACGCTCGCAGTCAAGCTGGCTTATGCCATTGCACTAACCTCCTGATGTCCGACCAGGATTAGCCAACCTTCGTGCTCCTCCGTTACTCTTTGGGAGGAGACCGCCCCAGTCAAACTACCCACCAGACACTGTCCGCAACCCCGATAAGGGGTCTACGTTAGAACACCAGCCATTAAAGGGTGGTATTTCAAGGTTGGCTCCACGCAGACTGGCGTCCACGCTTCAAAGCCTCCCACCTATCCTACACATCAAGGACCAGTGTTCAGTGTCAAGCTATAGTAAAGGTTCACGGGGTCTTTCCGTCTTGCCGCGGGTACACTGCATCTTCACAGCGAGTTCAATTTCACTGAGTCCCGGGTGGAGACAGCCTGGCCATCATTACGCCATTCGTGCAGGTCGGAACTTACCCGACAAGGAATTTCGCTACCTTAGGACCGTTATAGTTACGGCCGCCGTTTACCGGGGCTTCGATCAAGAGCTTCTCCTTACGGATAACCCCATCAATTAACCTTCCGGCACCGGGCAGGCGTCACACCGTATACGTCCACTTTCGTGTTTGCACAGTGCTGTGTTTTTAATAAACAGTTGCAGCCAGCTGGTATCTTCGACTGACTTCAGCTCCACCCGCAGGGGCTTCACTTACACATCAGCGTGCCTTCTCCCGAAGTTACGGCACCATTTTGCCTAGTTCCTTCACCCGGGTTCTCTCAAGCGCCTTGGTATTCTCTACCTGACCACCTGTGTCGGTTTGGGGTACGATTCGTTGTTACCTGAAGCTTAGAGGCTTTTCCTGGAAGCGGGGCATCTGTCACTTCAGCACCGTAGTGCCTCGTCATCACGCCTCAGTGTTAGAGCAAACCGGATTTACCTGGAATGCACACCTACACGCTTAAACCGGGACGACCGTCGCCCGGATGACATAGCCTTCTCCGTCCCCCCATCGCAGTAACACCGAGTACGGGAATATTAACCCGTTTCCCATCGACTACGCCTTTCGGCCTCGCCTTAGGGGTCGACTCACCCTGCCCCGATTAACGTTGGACAGGAACCCTTGGTCTTCCGGCGTGCGGGTTTTTCACCCGCATTATCGTTACTTATGTCAGCATTCGCACTTCTGATACCTCCAGCAACCCTCACAGGCCACCTTCGACGGCTTACAGAACGCTCCCCTACCCAACAACACCTAAGTGTCGCTGCCGCAGCTTCGGTGCATGGTTTAGCCCCGTTACATCTTCCGCGCAGGCCGACTCGACCAGTGAGCTATTACGCTTTCTTTAAATGATGGCTGCTTCTAAGCCAACATCCTGGCTGTCTGTGCCTTCCCACATCGTTTCCCACTTAACCATGACTTTGGGACCTTAGCTGGCGGTCTGGGTTGTTTCCCTCTTCACGACGGACGTTAGCACCCGCCGTGTGTCTCCCGTGATAACATTCTTCGGTATTCGCAGTTTGCATCGGGTTGGTAAGTCGGGATGACCCCCTAGCCGAAACAGTGCTCTACCCCCGAAGATGAGTTCACGAGGCGCTACCTAAATAGCTTTCGGGGAGAACCAGCTATCTCCCGGTTTGATTGGCCTTTCACCCCCAGCCACAGGTCATCCGCTAATTTTTCAACATTAGTCGGTTCGGTCCTCCAGTTAGTGTTACCCAACCTTCAACCTGCCCATGGCTAGATCACCGGGTTTCGGGTCTATACCCTGCAACTTAACGCCCAATTAAGACTCGGTTTCCCTGCGGCTCCCCTAAACGGTTAACCTTGCTACAGAATATAAGTCGCTGACCCATTATACAAAAGGTACGCAGTCACCTAACAAGTAGGCTCCCACTGCTTGTACGTACACGGTTTCAGGTTCTTTTTCACTCCCCTCGCCGGGGTTCTTTTCGCCTTTCCCTCACGGTACTGGTTCACTATCGGTCAGTCAGGAGTATTTAGCCTTGGAGGATGGTCCCCCCATATTCAGACAGGATACCACGTGTCCCGCCCTACTCATCGAGCTCACAGTCTGTGCATTTTCGTGTACGGGAGTATCACCCTGTACCCTGCGACTTTCCAGACGCTTCCACTAACACACAAACTGATTCAGACTCTGGGCTCTTCCCCGTTCGCTCGCCGCTACTGGGGGAATCTCGGTTGATTTCTTTTCCTCGGGGTACTTAGATGTTTCAGTTCCCCCGGTTCGCCTCATTAACCTATGGATTCAGTTAATGATAGTGTGACAGGTCACACTGGGTTTCCCCATTCGGACATCGTCGGTTATAACGGTTCATATCACCTCACCGACGCTTTTCGCAGATTAGCACGTCCTTCATCGCCTCTGACTGCCAGGGCATCCACCGTGTACGCTTATTCGCTTAACCTCACAACCCGAAGATGTTTCAAAACATCATCGTGTGTGAGCTTGAGAGACCCATATAAACGGTTAAACCGTCTATGGATTTTCAATTTTCAGCTTGTTCCGGATTGTTAAAGAGCAAATACTTCGCAGTACATCTATTGATGCACTCTGAAGTATTTCGGGCGACGTATCTTTCACTTACGTGGCCAGCAAGTGGCGTCCCCTAGGGGATTCGAACCCCTGTTACCGCCGTGAAAGGGCGGTGTCCTGGGCCTCTAGACGAAGGGGACACTGAAGTCTCGTTCGTAAGACGCCTTGCTCATTTTTTTCTATCAGACAATCTGTGTGGACACTGCGAAGACTGTATCTTTAAGGTAAGGAGGTGATCCAACCGCAGGTTCCCCTACGGTTACCTTGTTACGACTTCACCCCAGTCATGAATCACAAAGTGGTAAGCGCCCTCCCGAAGGTTAAGCTACCTACTTCTTTTGCAACCCACTCCCATGGTGTGACGGGCGGTGTGTACAAGGCCCGGGAACGTATTCACCGTGACATTCTGATTCACGATTACTAGCGATTCCGACTTCATGGAGTCGAGTTGCAGACTCCAATCCGGACTACGACGCACTTTATGAGGTCCGCTTGCTCTCGCGAGGTCGCTTCTCTTTGTATGCGCCATTGTAGCACGTGTGTAGCCCTGGTCGTAAGGGCCATGATGACTTGACGTCATCCCCACCTTCCTCCGGTTTATCACCGGCAGTCTCCTTTGAGTTCCCGACCGAATCGCTGGCAACAAAGGATAAGGGTTGCGCTCGTTGCGGGACTTAACCCAACATTTCACAACACGAGCTGACGACAGCCATGCAGCACCTGTCTCATAGCTCCCGAAGGCACCAAGGCATCTCTGCCAAGTTCTATGGATGTCAAGACCAGGTAAGGTTCTTCGCGTTGCATCGAATTAAACCACATGCTCCACCGCTTGTGCGGGCCCCCGTCAATTCATTTGAGTTTTAACCTTGCGGCCGTACTCCCCAGGCGGTCGATTTAACGCGTTAGCTCCGGAAGCCACTCCTCAAGGGAACAACCTCCAAATCGACATCGTTTACGGCGTGGACTACCAGGGTATCTAATCCTGTTTGCTCCCCACGCTTTCGCACCTGAGCGTCAGTCTTTGTCCAGGGGGCCGCCTTCGCCACCGGTATTCCTCCAGATCTCTACGCATTTCACCGCTACACCTGGAATTCTACCCCCCTCTACAAGACTCTAGCCTGACAGTTTCGAATGCAGTTCCCGGGTTGAGCCCGGGGATTTCACATCCGACTTGACAGACCGCCTGCGTGCGCTTTACGCCCAGTAATTCCGATTAACGCTTGCACCCTCCGTATTACCGCGGCTGCTGGCACGGAGTTAGCCGGTGCTTCTTCTGCGGGTAACGTCAATTGCTGAGGTTATTAACCTCAACACCTTCCTCCCCGCTGAAAGTACTTTACAACCCGAAGGCCTTCTTCATACACGCGGCATGGCTGCATCAGGCTTGCGCCCATTGTGCAATATTCCCCACTGCTGCCTCCCGTAGGAGTCTGGACCGTGTCTCAGTTCCAGTGTGGCTGGTCATCCTCTCAGACCAGCTAGGGATCGTCGCCTAGGTGAGCCATTACCTCACCTACTAGCTAATCCCATCTGGGCACATCCGATGGCAAGAGGCCCGAAGGTCCCCCTCTTTGGTCTTGCGACGTTATGCGGTATTAGCTACCGTTTCCAGTAGTTATCCCCCTCCATCAGGCAGTTTCCCAGACATTACTCACCCGTCCGCCGCTCGCCGGCAAAGAAGCAAGCTTCTTCCCGCTGCCGCTCGACTTGCATGTGTTAGGCCTGCCGCCAGCGTTCAATCTGAGCCATGATCAAACTCTTCAATTAAAGTTTGATGCTCAAAGAATTAAACTGTTAGTTCGTAATGAATTAACTGTTGTTCACTCTTGAGACTTGATATTCATTTAGCGTCTTTCGACGTTGAGATATCAGTGCCTCGAGTGCCCACACAGATTGTCTGATAAATTGTTAAAGAGCAGTGCGACACGGCGCTGGGCCTGCTGTCGCGAGGTGGCGTATATTACGCTTTCCTCTTTCAGAGTCAACCCGTTTTTTCAGGGTTTTTCTCCGTCAACCCGGCGTTCTGTTTGTCAGTTGCCGTGTCGATGGAGGCGCATTATAGGGACTTCCCGCCGGGCCGCAACAGGAAAATTGCAGAAAAATGACTGACTGCTGCATTCCCCAGCAAAACCCCATTTTATACGCAGTTGCGCACAGAGTTATCCACAGAGCCGCAAAAATTGAAAATTCGCGAGCGTTGCGCAAACGTTTTCGTTACAATGCCGCGCTGTAATAAAAGCACCCCCGCCAGGTGCGTTAGCTGAGTTTTTTTAACGAAAACTCAGCTAACGCTCTCTGTAATGTTCAAATCCTGGGGATTTATCATCATGCAACAACGTCGTCCTGTACGCCGCGCGCTGCTCAGCGTCTCTGACAAAGCCGGCATCATCGAATTCGCTCAGGCGCTCTCTTCACGTAACGTAGAGTTGCTCTCCACCGGCGGCACTGCTCGCCTGCTGGCAGACGCGGGTTTGCCGGTAACCGAAGTCTCTGACTACACCGGCTTCCCGGAAATGATGGACGGACGCGTAAAAACCCTGCACCCGAAAGTGCACGGCGGCATTCTTGGGCGTCGTGGCCAGGACGATGAGGTCATGGCAACGCACGCTATCTCTCCTATTGATATGGTGGTCGTCAACCTTTATCCCTTTGCACAGACCGTCGCGCGCGAAGGCTGCTCGCTGGAAGATGCCGTAGAGAATATCGACATCGGCGGCCCGACCATGGTGCGTTCTGCCGCCAAGAACCATAACGATGTCGCCATTGTGGTAAAGAGCAGCGACTACACCGCCATTATTAATGAGATGGATGCCAACGACGGCTCACTGACGCTCGCGACCCGTTTTGACCTGGCTATCAAAGCCTTTGAACACACCGCAGCCTATGACAGCATGATTGCCAACTACTTTGGCAGCCTGGTGCCGGCCTATCACGGTGAAACGACTGAGCCGTCTGGCCGCTTCCCGCGCACCTTGAATCTGAACTTCATTAAGAAGCAGGACATGCGCTACGGTGAGAACAGTCACCAGCAGGCAGCTTTCTATATAGAAGAAGGCGTGAAAGAAGCCTCGGTTGCCACCGCCACCCAGCGTCAGGGTAAAGCGCTCTCTTATAACAATATCGCCGATACCGATGCTGCACTGGAATGCGTGAAAGAATTCGCCGAACCAGCGTGCGTCATTGTTAAGCACGCTAACCCATGCGGCGTGGCGGTAGATAGCTCCATCCTTAATGCCTACGATCGCGCTTACAAAACCGATCCAACCTCAGCCTTTGGCGGCATTATTGCCTTTAACCGTGAACTAGATGCCGAAACCGCACAGGCCATCGTGTCACGTCAGTTCGTGGAAGTGATCATCGCGCCGTCGGCTTCAGAAGAGGCGCTCAAGATAACGGCTGCGAAACAGAACGTACGCGTGCTGACCTGCGGCGAATGGAGCCAGCGTGTACCGGGCCTTGATTTCAAACGCGTCAACGGTGGTCTGCTGGTTCAGGACCGGGATCTCGGCATGGTGGGTACGGATGAGTTACGCGTGGTTACTCAGCGCCAGCCCACCGAACAGGAGCTGCGCGATGCGCTGTTCTGCTGGAAAGTGGCGAAGTTCGTGAAGTCCAACGCTATCGTCTATGCCCGCGACAACATGACCATCGGCATTGGTGCAGGCCAGATGAGCCGCGTTTACTCCGCCAAAATTGCCGGTATCAAAGCCGGTGACGAAGGGCTGGAAGTAAAAGGCTCGGCAATGGCGTCCGATGCGTTCTTCCCGTTCCGTGATGGTATTGATGCCGCGGCCGCCGTTGGCGTGAGCTGTGTCATTCAGCCTGGCGGCTCAATTCGCGATGAAGAGGTGATTGCCGCCGCCGATGAACACGGCATTGCGATGATCTTCACCGACATGCGCCACTTCCGCCACTAACAGAGAGCCTGATAATGAAAGTATTAGTGATTGGTAATGGCGGGCGCGAGCATGCGCTTGCCTGGAAAGCGGCGCAGTCAGCGCAGGTACACACCGTCTATGTTGCACCTGGTAATGCAGGCACCGCGCTGGAGCCTGCGTTGCAAAACGTGAATATCAGCGTGACCGACATTCCGGCACTGCTGGATTTTGCACAACGTGAAAAAATCGACCTGACGATTGTCGGGCCGGAGGCTCCGTTGGTTATTGGTGTCGTGGATGCGTTTCGTGATGCCGGGCTGACCATTTTTGGCCCAACCAAAGCCGCTGCCCAGCTGGAGGGCTCCAAAGCCTTCACCAAGGATTTCCTGGCGCGCCACAATATTCCTACCGCGGAATACCAGAACTTTACCGAGGTGGAGCCCGCGCTGGCTTACGTGCGTGAAAAAGGCGCACCGATTGTCATCAAAGCCGACGGTCTGGCCGCAGGCAAAGGCGTTATCGTGGCGATGACGCTCAAAGAAGCCGAAGATGCCATCAACGATATGCTGGCAGGCAACGCTTTTGGCGACGCGGGTCATCGTGTGGTGGTTGAAGAGTTTCTCGACGGCGAAGAGGCTAGCTTTATTGTCATGGTGGACGGTGAACACGTGCTGCCAATGGCAACCAGCCAGGATCACAAGCGCGTGGGTGACAAAGACACCGGTCCTAACACTGGCGGCATGGGCGCTTACTCACCAGCACCGGTGGTCACCGACGTTGTCCACCAGCGCACGATGGAGCGCATCATTTGGCCAACCGTGCGCGGCATGGCAGCAGAAGGCAATACCTACACTGGCTTTCTGTACGCAGGCCTGATGATCGACAAAGAAGGCAATCCGAAAGTGATTGAATTTAACTGCCGCTTTGGCGATCCAGAAACGCAGCCGATCATGCTGCGTATGCAGTCGGATCTGGTCTCTCTGTGTCTTGCCGCCTGTGAAGGTAAGCTTGATGAAAAAACCTCGCAGTGGGACGAGCGCGCCGCACTGGGTGTGGTCATGGCCGCAGGCGGTTACCCTGGTAACTACCGCAGCGGTGATGTGATCCTCGGTCTGCCGACACAGGCAAGCGACGAAGGCAAAGTGTTCCATGCCGGTACTGCACTCAATGGCGCAGGCGATGTGGTCACCAGCGGCGGGCGCGTACTGTGCGCTACAGCACTGGGGCACAGCGTCGGTGAAGCCCAGCAGCGTGCCTACGCGCTGATGGAAAGTATCCGCTGGGACGGCGGCTTTAGCCGCAGCGACATCGGCTGGCGCGCCATTGAGCGTGAGAAACTGCGCTAAGGCGTAGCCACCACATAAGCCTCTCATTACAATGCCAGGCGTTTCACTGCAAATGCCTGGCATCTTCAATAACCCCCCCTCTTCCCGGTTTCACACTGCGCCACTTCGCAAGCACGCTTCTTAACCCACACTCAGGCACCGTGTGTCGGTTTTTCAGCCATTTTGCGCACACAACGACTCAACGCACGGCAGCAATCCGGGCAACGTCCGTCAGGCGTGAGGGAAGCAGAGCAACAGGCAGTTAAGTGAACCCAGGTTTAAAAGCGGGATGGCGTGCAGGTTGGCGACAGATTAAAACGTTTTCGGATCGGGCTGCCAGCGGCAGTAGTCTTCATTGGCCACCAGAAGAAGCTGTGCGCCTTCCGGGGCTTCGAGCCAGGCAACGCTCACAGCCAGCGAAGAGTTGGCCTGACGATGGCGAATACGTGCCAGTGCGGCACCGTCCAGTGCTGGAGTGAGGCGCTGGCCTTCACAGTTAATAACCGTGCCATCTGGCTGCCAGCGGCCCTGACGCAGCACCACGCGGCCATTGCGCAGTGCATCGCTGGTCTGGCGCACCTGTTCCGCGCGGTAGCGCCACAGCGCAATGCTGTCATCTGACATCTGTTGTTTTTGTCCCTTCACTTCCCGCTGCATAAAACTCAGGCCACCGCGGTCATCAAAACGGACTTTCACGTGCTGTTGGCTTTTGCCAAAGATGGTTTGTTCCACCAGCGTCAGGCGTTCGCCCTGCCAGCGGTATTCCCCTGTTGCGGTCTCGCCGCTATACCAGGGACTGAAGGCGGTGAAGAGATGGACACCACCGCTGGCATCATCCTTACGCCAGATGCGCACCACACCGTCATCGGCCACATAGCCGCTGGCGGTAAACGGGGGCAGAGAAGAATGGGTTCCACAGGCGGTGAGCAGTAGCACGCCTGCCAGCACCGGGATACGGCCCCAGAAAGACGAAAGGGGCGTTTCCGCCCCTCTGTTAAAACTGTCGACTGCCACGCTGGTCTTACTTAACAGCGTCTTTCAGTGCTTTACCAGAAACGAATGCCGGTACGTTAGCAGCAGCGATTTTGATTTCTTTGCCAGTCTGCGGGTTGCGACCAGTGCGCTCTGCGCGATGGTTCACTTTGAAAGTACCGAAACCAACCAGCTGAACAGCATCACCATCTTTCAGAGACTCAGTAATGGCAGCCAGGGTAGCTTCCAGAGCTGCTTTAGCTTGCGTTTTAGACAGATCAGCCTTGTCCGCAATTACATCAATCAGTTGAGTCTTGTTCATAAGTTATCCTTACAATGTGTTTATCGCTTGCTAAGCATCGAGTGCGACGGAAATGCTATAAGAGCACTCTCCTGCATACACGCACCGATAGCCACTTTTTTTCGCCCCACAAATGTAGACCAGACGGGGGGTTAATTGGAAGCCTTCAGGTATGACAAAACAGGCTATAAATCACGTTTTGTTGTCTTCTTGCTGCAAATTTATACCGATATTACTGATTCCGGCTTCGCGCAGGTCGGCACGCAGCCCTTTTATCAGTTCAATATCCCGTTCTTCGCAGGCGGCCAGCAGGCGGTGGATCTCCCACTGAATGTCCCATTCCTCTTCAACCGCCGGGTTGAGCTTCAACTCTTCGTCGGTCATTTCACGTCCAGCCTGGGTCATTTCCAGCATCGCGACCGTCGTGATGGACGTCTTGCTGACCTCAATGGCGTGCTCAAGCGTTTCACCACTCAGACGCGAATGCAGCAACTCGCTTAACGCCACACAGGCGTCGATAGCGGGATAAACGCCGTACATATCGTAGTCGTCCGCCGACGGAATTGCCTCTTCGAGCTTCTCAAGCTGACTGTCGAAGTTCACTTTAGCATCTTTGACCGTCAACGTTTCCCAGACCAGGTCGAGAATGCGGCGGTAAAGCTGGGCATCACCAAAGCCAGTCTGCGTGCAAAACATCGCGTAGTTAGGATACATACGCTCGCAAAGCGAGGCCATAAAGGTCACATGCTGCCAGCTTTCCAGCTTTTCCAGGCGCAGGTGGATTGGGTTTTGTAGCATTTCTGAATCTCATTAATCAGGACTGGCGGCAGTGTAACCTAAGCCGCGCTTAATTTCCCGTCAGCCGCATGAAGGCCGGACGACCTGAAGCCACGGCATCAGCCCAACGCGTTGGCTCCGGCAGACGGTAACCTTTCATGCAGCGCTGCACCCACGCCAGCGCGCTGTCGGTACTGACGCGATGACCGGTGGAGATAAATAGCGGATTGCAGCGCTTTTTGCTGCGCCAGACCCAGGCAAGCTGCTCGCCTTTATCCAGTAACGGCACCGCGCTGCCTGGCGCCTCGCTCAACTCATCAAACTTGCCGCACAGGCGTTTTTTTGCCACGCCAATAGTGGGTGTGTCCACCAGCAAACCAAAGTGGCTGGCCACACCGAGGCGCCTGGGATGGGAAATGCCGTGCCCGTCGACAAAAATCAGGTCCGGCTTTTGTGACAGCTGGTCCCATGCATGCAACAGCGCCGGATACTCGCGAAAAGAGAGGAAGCCAGGAATATATGGCATTTGCGTAGGAATACGGGCGACCTGGTATTCGACCATTTCCAGTTCGGGCCAGGTGAGCAGCACAAGGGCCGCACGCGTGACGTCGCCGCCCTGCTCAAACCCGACATCCGCCCCGGCGATAAGCCGCGGCGGGTCGATATCAAGGCGGTCCTCACGGACCACCTCCGATGCCAGTTCAAGCTGCTTTGCGCGCAGCGCGCCAAGATCCATTGCGCTCTCCTTAGCGGTGATACGCCGGCGAGAGACGGTGCACCGCTTCCACAAATGCGCCCGCGTGCTCCGGCGGCACATCCTGGTGAATGCCGTGACCAAGGTTAAACACGTGGCCTTCACCTTTGCCAAAGCCCGCCAGAATGGTGGCGACTTCCTCTTCAATGCGTGCCGGCGGCGCGTACAGCATGGACGGGTCCATATTGCCCTGAAGTGCCACTTTGTCGCCCACGCGGCGGCGCGCATCGGCAATGTCGGTGGTCCAGTCGAGGCCCAGCGCGTCACAACCGGTTGCGGCCATAGCTTCCAGCCACTGGCCGCCGCCCTTGGTAAATAACGTCACCGGTACGCGCTTACCGTCGTTTTCACGCAGCAGGCCATCAACAATTTTGTGCATGTAGTAAAGCGAGAACTGCTGATAGTCACGCCCGGTCAACACGCCGCCCCAGGTGTCAAAAATCATTACCGCCTGGGCACCGGCGAGAATCTGGGCGTTAAGGTACAGCACCACGCTTTGCGCAAGCTTATCGAGCAGCGCGTGCAGCGTCTGCGGCTCGGCGTACATCATTTTCTTGATACGTGTGAAGGCTTTACTACTGCCGCCTTCCACCATGTAAGTCGCAAGGGTCCACGGGCTGCCGGAAAAACCAATCAGCGGCACTTTGCCGTCCAGACCACGGCGAATGGTGCGCACCGCGTTCATCACATACCCTAATTCCTGCTCCGGGTCTGGCACCGGCAGCTTATCAACGTCCGCTTTACAGGTAATCGGGTGGCTAAAGCGCGGCCCTTCGCCGGCTTCAAAATACAGGCCAAGGCCCATCGCATCCGGCACGGTCAGAATATCAGAGAACAGGATGGCGGCATCGAGGTCATAACGGCGCAGCGGCTGTAACGTCACTTCGCACGCCAGCTCGGCGTTTTTACACAGCGCCATAAAATCACCCGCCTCAGCGCGAGTGGCTTTGTATTCCGGCAAATAGCGGCCTGCCTGCCTCATCATCCATACCGGCGTAACATCCACCGGCTGGCGTAGCAGCGCGCGCAGATAGCGATCGTTTTTTAATTCGGTCATTTTGCATTTCCTTCGGCTACAGAGCGCCAGTGTACCACGTCATTCATACTCTGCCCGGCACAGGGCAACGGTATCTTCAATCAGACGGCGCGCCACGGTGCCCGGCGGTGGCAACAGCGGCAGCTGGTCATAGCGATACCAGCCCGCATCCACCAGCTCTGAGGTGTCAATTTTTAACTCGCCGCCGTGATAATCGGCCATAAACGCGGTCATCAACGACTGCGGGAACGGCCACGGCTGGGAGGAGATATAGCGCAGGTTTTTCACGGTGATGCTGCTCTCTTCCATCACTTCACGCGCTACCGCCTGCTCCAGCGTCTCACCGACTTCCACAAACCCGGCCAGCACGGTGTAAATACCGTTGCGGTGGCGGTTGTGCTGGGCAAGCAGGATTTTATCTTCACGGCGAATAGCCACAATGATGCAGGGCGCGATTTGCGGATAGTAACGCTCGCGGCAGTGGCTGCACAGCATGGCCCACTCGCGCTGGCTGTGGTGCATTTCATGGCCGCAGTAGCCGCAGTATTGATGCGAGCGCCAGAATTCGGCCAGCTGAACGCCGCGCCCGGCCAGTTGAAACAGCGCCGTATCCTGGTCAATTAGCTGGCGCACCGAGCCCATATCCTGCGTGCGGTTTTGCGCCACCAGCCACACCGGCTCATCCTGCCATACACCAATCTGTGACGCAGGCAACCCATCGAGTCCAAAATCTGCGGCATTACCATGTGGCAATTCACCACGCGGCAGCCATAATTTGTGTTGATGACTGACTATCCACCAACCATGGTCTAACTTTTCAGATATATGTTCCATAGCGCTTGCGCGGCTCCAACTTCACTGGCAATCTCGTAACATTATTTTTACATATCGCGTTGTTTTGCGTTGTTTATCATATAACTCATGGAGACAATCATGCTAAACCAACTAAAAAGTCTCACCGAACGCGTTGGCGGCTGTAATGAGTTAATAGACCGATGGCTCCACGACAGAAAGCAACTGCTGGTTGCGTATTACAATCTGGTCGGTATTAAGCCTGGCAAGGAAACTCACAGCGTGCTGGACGAAGAAGCCCTGGATAATTTTTGCCAGAAGCTGGTGGATTACCTTTCCAGCGGTCACTTCAGTATTTATGAACGCATCATACTCGAAATGGAAGGGGCTACGGCGGCCAATCCGCTCTGGGCGCAGCTTGAGGCCAACACGGAACAGCTGATGGCGTACTACGATACCCATCTCGAAAACGCCATCGATCATGATGATTATCTCGAATTCCAGCAGGCGCTGTCAGAAATTGGCGAGACGCTGGCCTCACGCTTCACGTTCGAAGACCGGCTCATTGTGCTGGTGCTGGAAAAAGGCCTGCGCGGCGGCGCCAATGACACGGACACTTTCGCTCGCCCGGCTTGAGTTCTTCGCTGTTAACGCGTAGTTTACATATTGCGCTGCCTGCGGGCAGCGCGCCATCTTGTCGGAGTGCCCAGTGCGCAGCACGGGCTGAGACCGTTAATTCGGGATCCGCGGAACCTGATCAGGTTAAAACCTGCGAAGGGAACAAGAGTAATCACGCCATACAGGCCCCCGCTCAGGGTAAGCCGTATTCGTTACTCCCTCCGTCGTTCTGACAAGCCACTTCCCGTCACACAACTGGAACGAGCTATGTCTGCATCTACAACTACACCAGGCCGCCGCGAACAGCGCGCTGCCGCACAGCAGTTTATCGACACGCTGGAAGGCACCAGCTTCCCCAATTCTCGCCGCATCTACCTCACCGGCTCACGCAGCGACATTCGCGTGCCGATGCGCGAAATCCAGCTCAGCCCAACGCTCATCGGTACGAACAAAACCAATCCGCAGTACGAAGACAACGAACCGGTGCCGGTGTACGACACCTCCGGTCCATATGGCGACCCGCAAATCACAATTGATGTCCACGCCGGGCTGGAAAAGCTGCGCAGCGCCTGGATTGCCGAGCGCAACGACACGGAGAACCTCAGCAGCCGTAGCTCTGCATACACGCGCGAACGCCTTGCCGACGACGGACTCGACGACCTGCGCTTTAGCGGCCTGCTGACGCCGCAACGCGCCAAACCCGGCAAGTGCGTAACCCAACTGCACTATGCGCGCCAGGGCATGGTCACACCGGAGATGGAGTTTATCGCCCTGCGCGAAAATATGGGCCGCGAGCGTATTCGCACCCAGGTATTGCGCCAGCAACACCCTGGAGAGGGCTTTGGCGCACGCCTGCCACAGAACATCACGCCAGAATTCGTTCGTGATGAAGTGGCTGCCGGTCGCGCCATCATCCCGGCGAATATCAACCACCCGGAATCCGAGCCGATGATCATTGGTCGTAACTTCCTGGTGAAAGTGAACGCCAATATCGGCAACTCTGCGGTGACCTCTTCCATTGAAGAAGAAGTAGAAAAGCTGGTGTGGTCCACACGCTGGGGCGCGGACACGGTGATGGATCTCTCGACTGGCCGCTACATTCACGAAACCCGCGAGTGGATTTTACGCAACAGCCCGGTGCCGATTGGTACGGTGCCCATCTATCAGGCGCTGGAGAAGGTCAACGGCATTGCGGAAGACCTGACCTGGGAAGCGTTTCGCGACACGTTGCTGGAGCAGGCCGAGCAGGGCGTGGATTACTTCACTATTCACGCAGGCGTGCTGCTGCGCTATGTGCCGATGACCGCCTCGCGCCTGACCGGCATCGTTTCACGCGGCGGTTCAATCATGGCGAAGTGGTGCTTGTCGCACCATCAGGAAAACTTCCTGTATGAGCACTTTCGCGAGATCTGCGAAATTTGCGCTGCTTATGATGTCTCGTTGTCGCTGGGCGATGGCCTGCGCCCTGGCTCCATTCAGGACGCCAACGACGAAGCACAGTTTGCCGAGCTGCATACGCTGGGCGAACTGACCAAAATCGCCTGGGAATACGACGTGCAGGTGATGATTGAAGGCCCTGGACACGTGCCGATGCAGATGATTCGCCGCAACATGACCGAGGAACTGGAGCACTGCCATGAAGCGCCGTTTTATACCCTCGGGCCGCTGACAACCGACATTGCGCCAGGCTACGACCACTTCACCTCCGGCATTGGTGCGGCAATGATTGGCTGGTTCGGCTGCGCGATGCTGTGCTACGTCACCCCCAAAGAGCACCTTGGCCTGCCGAACAAGGACGATGTAAAACAAGGGCTTATCACCTACAAAATCGCCGCCCACGCCGCCGACCTGGCGAAAGGCCACCCCGGCGCGCAGATTCGCGATAACGCCATGTCGAAGGCGCGCTTCGAGTTCCGCTGGGAAGACCAGTTTAACCTGGCACTCGATCCATTCACCGCGCGCGCCTACCACGACGAAACGCTGCCGCAGGAATCCGGCAAAGTGGCACACTTTTGCTCCATGTGCGGCCCGAAATTTTGCTCAATGAAAATCTCCCAGGAAGTACGCGATTACGCGGCAGCACAAAACGTCGATGCCGGGATGCAGGATATGTCGCGCGCATTTCGCGCCAAAGGCGGTGAAATTTACGTGCAGACCAGCACAGATGCCGCGCCGTCGCAGCAGGAGGAAGCATGAGCACGTACCAGCCTCTTTTCCCGCCGGTGCCGGTCCGTCTCGGCCTGTATCCGGTGGTGGACAGCGTGGAATGGATTGCGCGCCTGCTGGAAGCGGGTGTGCGCACTATCCAGCTACGCATTAAGGATAAACAGGACAGCGAGGTGGAAGATGACGTTATCGCCGCCATTGCGCTCGGCCAGCGCTACAGCGCGCGGCTGTTTATTAATGATTACTGGCAACTGGCGATAAAGCACGGCGCCTGGGGCGTGCATCTGGGTCAGGAAGACCTGGAAACCACCGATCTCGACGCTATCCGCAGCGCCGGGCTGCGCCTGGGCGTGTCGACGCACGACGATATGGAAATCGACGTCGCGCTGGCGGTGCGTCCGTCCTATATCGCGCTCGGCCACGTCTTTCCTACCCAGACGAAACAGATGCCGTCCTCACCGCAGGGGCTGGCCCAGTTAGCCGCACACGTCGAACGACTGGGCGATTACCCAACGGTGGCTATCGGTGGCATCAGCCTTGAGCGTGCGCCGTCGGTACTGGCAACCGGCGTTGGCAGTATTGCCGTCGTGAGCGCCATCACTCAGGCAGCAGGCTGGCGCGCCGCTACGAAGCAGCTGCTCACACTGGCAGGAGCGGGCGATGAATGATGCAGATTTTATGCGCTACAGCCGCCAGCTGCTGCTGGAGGATATCGCCCGCGATGGCCAGCTGCGGCTGATGCAAAGCCGGGTGCTGATAGTCGGCCTCGGCGGGCTTGGCTCTCCGGCGGCGCTGTGGCTTGCGGGTGCGGGTATCGGCACGCTGGTACTTGCCGATGACGACAGCGTGCATATCAGCAACCTGCAACGCCAGATTCTGTTTACCACCGACGATATTGATACCCCAAAAGCCAGCGCGGCAAAACAGCGGCTTAAACAGCTCAATCCCGGCGTGCGGCTGGTGGCGCTCCCTCAACGGCTGGCTGGCGAGGCGCTCAATCAGGCCGTGAGTGAAGCGGACCTGGTACTGGACTGTACCGATAACATGGCAACCCGCCATGCCATCAATGCCGCCTGTGTGGCGCAGTCTACGCCGTTAATCAGCGCCAGCGCGGTTGGCTTTGGTGGCCAGATGATGGTGCTGACGCCGCCGTGGCAGCACGGCTGCTATCGCTGCCTGTGGCCGGAAGAAAGCGAACCCGAGCGCAACTGTCGTAACGCGGGCGTGCTCGGTCCGGTAGTGGGCGTGATGGGCACGTTACAGGCGCTGGAGGCCATTAAGCTGTTGTGTGGGATGGAAGTACGCAGCGACTGCCTGCATCTGTTTGACGCCCGCGCCCACCAGTGGCGCGCCCTCGCCCGCCAGCGCGCGGCAAACTGCCCGGTCTGCGGAGGTGCCAGTGCAGATTCTGCTTAACGATGTACCGCACACGTGCAAGCCAGGCGAGACCGTCCAGCAGTTGCTGATAAGGCTGAAGCTAGACTGCCCCGGCAGCGCGCTGGCGCTCAACCAGACCATTCTCCCGCGCGAACAATGGGAGCATCACACCGTGCAGGACGGCGACGCCCTGTTGCTGTTCCAGGCGATTGCCGGAGGCTGACATGCTACAGATTGCAGACAAAACATTTACTTCGCGCCTGTTTACAGGCACCGGCAAGTTCGCTTCGTCGGAGATGATGACCAGTGCGCTACGTGCGTCCGCCTCTCAGCTGGTGACGATGGCGATGAAGCGCGTCGATCTGAATAACCGTCACGATGCCATTCTCAAGCCGCTGCGCGCGCTGGGCGTCTCACTGTTGCCCAACACCTCAGGCGCGCGCTGTGCCGACGAAGCCATTTTTGCCGCCCACCTGGCGCGTGAGGCGTTGGGTACACACTGGGTAAAACTTGAGATCCACCCGGACGCACGCTGGCTGCTGCCAGACCCGATAGAAACGCTCAAGGCCGCAGAAATTCTGGTCCAGAAAGGCTTTGTGGTGCTGCCGTACTGCGGCGCCGATCCGGTGCTGTGCAAACGGCTGGAGGAGGTGGGCTGCGCCGCAGTGATGCCGCTGGGCGCGCCGATTGGCTCCAGCCAGGGGCTGCAAACCCGGGCGTTTCTGGAAATCATTATTGAGCAGGCAAACGTGCCAGTGGTAGTGGATGCCGGGATTGGCGCGCCCAGCCACGCCGCCGAGGCGCTGGAAATGGGCGCTGACGCGGTGCTGGTGAATACCGCCATTGCGGTTGCAGGTAACCCGGTGAGCATGGCCCAGGCGTTCAGGCTGGCGGTCGAGGCAGGCCATATGGCCGCCCTGGCAGGACAAAGCACACGCGTTAATCACGCCGTGGCCTCCAGCCCACTCACCCAGTTTCTGGAGTCAGCACCGTGAATACTTTCACCGACCGCTGGCGCGAGCTGGACTGGCACCACATCACACTTGCCATTAACAGCAAACGTGCACACGACGTTGAGCGCGCGCTGGCCTCTGCCAGACCCACAGCAGACGACATGATGGCGCTCCTGTCACCCTCAGCGGCAGATTACCTTGAGCCGATGGCGCAGAAAGCCCAGCGCCTGACGCGCCAGCGCTTTGGCAATGCGGTGGGCCTGTACGTGCCGCTCTATCTCTCCAACCTGTGTGCCAATGACTGTACCTACTGCGGCTTTTCCATGAGCAACCGCATCAGGCGCAAAACGCTGGATGCCAGGGAAATCGTCCGTGAATGCGACGCACTGCGTGAAATGGGTTTTCAGCACCTGCTGCTGGTCACCGGCGAGCATCAAAGTAAAGTCGGGATGGACTACTTTCGTGAACATCTGCCTGCCATTCGCGCCCGCTTCAGCTCGCTGCAAATGGAGGTGCAGCCGCTTTCACAGGCGGAGTATGCCGAGCTGAAAACCCTTGGGCTGGACGGCGTGTTGGTGTACCAGGAGACGTATCACGAGGGCACCTACGCGCGCCACCACCTGCGCGGCAACAAGCAGGATTTCTTCTGGCGGCTGGAAACACCGGACCGGCTTGGACGCGCGGGAATCGATAAAATCGGTCTCGGTTCACTGACCGGTCTTTCCGACAGCTGGCGTACCGACTGCTTTATGATGGCAGAGCACCTGCTGTGGCTGCAAAAGCGCTACTGGCAAAGCCGCTATTCGGTGGCATTCCCGCGTCTACGTCCGTGCACAGGCGGCGTGGAACCGGCATCGATTATGGACGAACGCCAGTTGGTACAGGTGATTTGCGCTTTTCGCCTGCTGTCGCCAGAGGTGGAGTTAACGCTGTCGACCCGCGAATCACCGGCGTTTCGCGACAGCGTCGTACCGATTGCCATTAATAATGTCAGCGCGTTTTCCAAAACTCAGCCGGGCGGTTATGCCGATAACCAACCGGAACTGGAGCAGTTCGCCCCGCACGACAACCGCCGTCCGGAGCAGGTGGCACAGGTGCTGAGCCAGGCAGGTTTACAGCCAGTGTGGAAGGACTGGGATAGTTTTCTTGGACGCCAGATTTAGCGCACAAATACGCCACCGGACAGGTACAATGACCTTGTGCTGTCCGGCGGCGGCTTCTATGCTCAGGCGACCTGGTTATCTGATTAGCGAACGATGGACACCCTTCTTCATTTCCCCGGTAGCCTGCTGAGCGGGCATCACATGGTCGCCAGCTACGACATTGAACAGGGCTGCACTTACCCTTCTCTCTCGCCTCTGATACACGCAGCGGTGCTGAATTACGCCCACCAGCCATTTCAACTGGCGTTTTCCAACCTGCGCACATTAACCCTTGTGAACGGTATGGGCGTGACGCTTGGCGACTCGGTTATCGGGATTGAGGTGCTGCATTATCTGCGCCAGCGCCGTCCAGGTTTGCACGTGCGCGTACTGCGCCCCTCACGCTGCGCCGATTTTGTAGAACAGCTTTATCACCTCGCACTGGACAGTGGCATCATCGACACGCTGGCCTGTCTGCCACAACCACTTCCTGAGCCAGAGCCTCATGATGTGTATATCGACATGGGAAACCCACTGTTTCGCGCCGATTTCGCCACGCTCGACATGCACGACTTTTTTTATCGCCATACCGGCATTGATGAGAAGACAGTGGCAGATGCGGCAAAGCAAAACCGCTGGCTACGCCGTATCGATATCAGCGCCTGTGAGCGCCTGGCAGCAGATTATGTGCTGTTTTGCCCGGGAGCCAGCACCGCGCTGCGCGCTATTCCACAGCGCTTTCATCAGGCACTGGTTGAGCGCCTCCACCAGCGCTTTGGACTGCCGGTGCTGGGTTTTGGCAATGTGGACCATCCGCATTACCATAATATCACCCCCTACTGTCGGGACACGCTGAGTTTTATCGCGGCTATCGCCCGGGCACGCTTTTTATATGCCGCAGACTCATCCGCGTTGCATATTGCCGCCGGTTTTGGCGTGCCCACGCGTGCGCTGTTCGGAGCTATACCTCCCGCACTGCGTGCACGCTATTACCCAGCCTGCGACAGCGTGTGGACAGGCACGACAGCCACCGAAGCGCTGCATCAAAGTACCGATCCGCGCACGTTGCGTGCCGTCGAAGAAAATATCGCCCGCCTGATGCAAAACGGGGGACTATAAAGCCCCCCGTTGAAACTGATGACAAACCTCATCCTGGTGCAGACAGGATGGATGGCACCAAAAAATAAGGAAAATCAATTCATTGATTTTCGCCTGCTAACCACAAAGAAGGAAAAAAACAC
This sequence comes from Enterobacteriaceae bacterium 4M9, assembly GCA_010092695.1. Classification (GTDB taxonomy): domain Bacteria; phylum Pseudomonadota; class Gammaproteobacteria; order Enterobacterales; family Enterobacteriaceae; genus Tenebrionibacter. The sequence goes on from JAADJJ010000001.1 coordinate 4,632,678, forward strand.
GTTTTTTCCTTCTTTGTCAGCGATCTGAACGGGGGACTGTAACATCCCCCGTCGTGTATCGTTATACGCTGTCGGAAACAACGATTTTATCTTTGCCCGTCTGTTTGGCACGATAGAGTAGCTTGTCGATGCGCTCTACCAGTCTCTCGCTTTCTTCATCCTCAACCCGGCTGCCCAGACCCGCACTGAACGTGACACGCTTAATGTCTTCACGCCATATACGGTTCCTGATACTGAGCCGACATTTCTCCAGCAATGTCCAGGCGTGTTCAGGTGGCATATTGTTGAAGATAATGGCAAATTCTTCGCCGCCATAGCGGTAGATTTCACAACCAGCCAGGTCGAAAATGCTGCGGCACTCAGACACCAGGCCTTTAAGGACCTCATCGCCCACAACGTGGCCGAAGGTATCATTGATGCGTTTGAAGTTATCAATATCCATCAGCGCCAACGAAAAGTGTTTATGGGTGCTGAGTTTATCTGCCAACGCCATATCAAAAGCACGGCGGTTTGATGCACCAGTTAGCGGATCGTGCATCGACTCCACCCTGAGTGCATCCTGACGCTTGCGGGTGTTATTGATTTCCTCTGAAAGCATGTTTTCGAGGTTTCCCCAACCGTTGGGGGCTCCCGTTTTGATATGGCCAATAATTTTGATCAGCGCCTTATCCCAGTTACTTTTTAAATAGAAGCCAAAAAACAAAAGAATCAGTAATGAAATGGCAAAACCATAAATCACTTTTTGGGATTCATTCCAGGTTAGCGCCGTAAGCAGGCGAGCATCGACACTATAAACCAGCATCCAGCGCGGTCCGTCGAAACGGTGGGAAAAGAACCATAACTTGCGCTCATCGTCATACCAGACGCCGTTGCTCTTCTTTAATGCCGGCATGATATCGCGATATCCATCCGTTTCGGGTTCAGCATCAGTCATGTCGTCAGCAATGACCTGGCCATCGTCAGAGAGCAAGACGATATTACCTGCAATCGGTGGTAGCAGGCGCTCCATGCTTTTATTCATTTGTGAAAGGTTAATATCAAAAGCTAACACGCCGTTAAAACGGCCTTTGGTGTTAATTATGGGCGCAGAGACAGTGACAGTAGAGACCCCGGTCACACTATCCTGATAGGGTTCCGTAAATTTAATTCGATGTGGAGAGTTAGGCTCTTCAATAAACCAGGGGCGCTTGATTATCTCCTCTGGCATTTTCTTCTTGTAGCTTGCCTTTTCAGGCACGCGGATGTAATCACCTTGTGTATCCGCAAGAATGATCGCGTTCAACTCCGGTGAGTTAGAAATCACCGTCATCATATGCGACAGCGTCGTTTTCCCCTCATCATAAAAATAGCGGTTGAAAACATGATTCTGACCAAACTCACGACTTGTTAATGTTATTTTGCTTTCAAGTAAATTAATAAAGTGATCGATATACAATATCGCAACGCTGTCGATAAAGTTACTGGCGATATCTGAATACGACTTATGAATTGTCTTTTTCTGGCTATCGATAACAAAGTAAGCCGTGACAATAATAGCCATAAAAGCAGAAACCAGACTAAAGTATATCTTTTTTGACAAACCAAAAGTTTTATTCATAAATATTTATGTATCACACGGACTGATATAAGACACATTTACAGAGGAAATTAATTTACGCATTGATTTACCTAACAATAAATATTTTTAAAAAAGACATACCGCTGACATCCTTGTATAAATTAAGAATAAACCCACAAGATTTTGCATAATAGTTTAAGCATTTAGCACAAACAAGAAGGCAATAACGATCGATTGACGATAGCCGATCGTTATTGCCTATCAAATTAAAGTGGACTTAAGACAAATCTATAATAATAATTTCTGAAGCCACAAAAAATGTGTGCAGTCTCATGAGAGTTTCTTATTAAGCAACAGGGACATACTACTCTAAACACCCGGCATCATTATTAATAACTGACCATTCCGGAGAGAACACATTGATTCCAGAGCCTGAGAAAAATCTGTCGCAGGATATGACAAAAAATGTGCTTTTGAGACGCTGACGTTGTTTTTTGGCCCGCTGTAGCAGCACAACGGGCAAGTTCTCATCTAGCGCTTGATAACGATGACGCGCGGAACCGCTGCTGCGCCCGGATGCTGTGCGCTCATTTCCATCTGATAAATGGTGCGCTGAAGCTCAACGCTCATCGCCGGCGGCAGATTGTCAAAGCGGACGTGAAGCTTCATCACATCGCCGTCCATAAGGCCCCTTTGCATTTTCTGCATGCTTTTCGCGACAATAAAAATATCTGCCTCAAATTCCAGGTACTCACCCAGGGAAAAAACGGCGTCCTCAATGATTTGATTCACCTGAAACGTATCAATGAGTGGGTCACTACCGTATAAACACACACCGCCCAGAGAGATGTTCTGAATAGCCAGATTGACCTTTTTACCGTCCTGGACGATAAGCGCACAAAAGCCCGCGGCGCCATGCGGAACACTAACGCGATAAAAAGAACGTTGCTGCATGTGAGTACTGATTCCCTCAGAGAGATAATTTGCCGGAATATCGCGGTGAGCAGTAACCTGCCAAACCGCAGAAACCTAAAGTTTCAGGTGTGCCAATATACCGAAAGCCGCATAGATAAATCTTAACGCAGAGCAAACGACCTTCCTGAAAACTGCATAATTCATGCTCAATAGCACAGAAGCAGAATACTCCTGGCGAAAAAAAACCGCCTCCCCGAGGGGAAGCGGTTTTATGACTTGCGCCAGGAACGATTACTCGTTGTCTGAGCCGCCCAGGCCTGCGTTCAGCAGCTCTGCCAGAGAGGCGGAAGCCTCTTCGGCGCTGACCTGCGGTGCAGCCGGGATTTCGCCCGCGGCACGACGACGCATTCTGTCCTGGTGGTACGCATAACCGGTACCGGCCGGGATCAGACGACCCACGATGACGTTCTCCTTCAGGCCACGCAGTTCGTCGCGTTTACCCGCAACGGCTGCTTCGGTCAGGACACGCGTGGTCTCCTGGAACGAGGCTGCAGAGATGAAGGACTCGGTCGCCAGAGACGCTTTGGTGATACCCAGCAGATCGCGCGCGTAGGTTGCGCTGATTTTGCCATCCGCCTCAAGATCGCGGTTCGCAATCTTAACGCGAGAGTATTCCACCTGCTCGCCTTCCAGGAACTCAGAGCTACCTGCGTTCATGATGGTGGCTTTACGCAGCATCTGACGAACGATAACTTCGATGTGCTTATCGTTAATCTTAACGCCCTGCAGACGGTAAACGTCCTGCACTTCGTTAACGATGTAGCGAGTCACCGCGTGAACGCCACGCAGACGCAGGATGTCGTGCGGCGCTTCCGGACCGTCGGAAACTACGTCACCGCGCTCAACACGCTCACCTTCAAACACGTTAAGCTGACGCCACTTCGGAATCATCTCTTCGTACGGATCGCTACCGTCAATCGGCGTGATGACCAGACGGCGCTTGCCTTTGGTTTCTTTACCGAAGGAAATGATACCGCTGATTTCAGCAAGGATTGCCGGCTCTTTCGGACGACGAGCTTCGAACAGGTCAGCAACGCGCGGCAGACCACCGGTGATGTCCTTGGTACCGCCAGATTCCTGCGGAATACGCGCCAGCGTATCACCGGAGCTAATCTGCACACCGTCTTCCAGCTGAACAATCGCTTTACCCGGCAGGAAGTACTGAGCCGGCATATCGGAGCCCGGGATCATGACATCATCACCGTTGGCATCCACGATTTTCAGTGCCGGACGCAGGTCTTTACCACCAGCGGTACGCTCTGCAGAATCCAGAACCACCAGCGAGGACAGACCGGTCAGTTCGTCGGTCTGACGCGTAATGGTCTGACCGTCGATCATATCGGTGAAGCGAATGAAACCTGCCACTTCGGTGATAACCGGCATGGTATGCGGGTCCCAGTTTGCAACGGTTTCACCGCCAGCAACCTGCTCGCCGTCACCTTTAGCCATCACAGAACCGTAAGGCACTTTATAGCTTTCTTTGGTACGACCGAATTCGTCGATGAGCTTCAGCTCGGTGTTACGTGAGGTGATAACCAGTTTACCGCTGGAGTTCACAACCGACTTCGCGTTGCTCAGACGGATGCTACCTTTGTTTTTCACCTGGATGCTGGACTCAGCCGCCGCACGCGATGCCGCACCACCGATGTGGAACGTACGCATGGTCAGCTGTGTACCCGGCTCACCGATGGACTGTGCCGCGATAACGCCGATAGCCTCACCTTTGTTGATGATGTGGCCACGCGCCAGATCACGACCATAGCAGTGCGCACAAACACCAAAGTCGGTGTCACAGGATACGACGGAACGCACTTTCACGCTGTCGACAGAGTTTTCTTCCAGCAGGTCACACCAGTGTTCGTGAAGCAGCGTATTACGCGGCACCAGAATATCGGCAGTACCCGGCTTCAGAATGTCTTCTGCTGCCACACGGCCCAGTACGCGATCGCGCAGCGGCTCTTTAACATCACCACCCTCGATAACCGGGGTCATGGTGATACCTTCCAGCGTGCCACAATCGTCTTCGGTCACAACCAGGTCCTGCGCCACGTCAACCAGACGACGCGTCAGGTAACCGGAGTTCGCGGTTTTCAGTGCGGTATCCGCCAGACCTTTACGCGCACCGTGCGTGGAGATGAAGTACTGGAGTACGTTCAGACCTTCACGGAAGTTCGCGGTGATTGGCGTTTCGATGATGGAGCCATCCGGCTTCGCCATCAGACCACGCATACCTGCAAGCTGACGAATCTGGGCTGCAGAACCACGCGCACCTGAGTCGGCCATCATGTAGATGCTGTTGAAGGAAACCTGCTGCTCTTCTTCACCGTCACGGTTAATAACGGTTTCAGTTTGCAGGTTTTCCATCATCGCGCGGGATACGCGGTCATTCGCCGCTGCCCAGATATCGATAACTTTGTTGTAGCGCTCGCCCGCCGTCACAAGACCGGACTGGAACTGCTCCTGAATCTCAGCCACTTCTGCTTCGGCTTCGCTGATGATCTCGTGTTTTTTCTCCGGGATCACCATGTCGTCGATACCAACCGATGCACCAGAACGCGCTGCATACGCAAAGCCGGTGTACATGGTCTGGTCAGCAAAAATAACGGTCGGCTTCAGGCCCAGAATGCGATAACAGGTGTTCAGCATTTTGGAGATAGCTTTCTTACCCAGCGCCTGGTTGACGATGGAAAAAGGCAGGCCTTTCGGTACGATCATCCACAGAATGGCACGGCCAACGGTCGTGTCTTTCAGGCTGGTCTGCGCAACGAATTCGCCGTTAGCGTCTTTTTCGTATTCGGTGATACGCACTTTAACGCGCGCATGCAGAGAGGCCAGACCTGCGCGATAGATACGCTCAGCTTCTTTCGGGCCAGTCAGCACCATGCCTTCGCCTTTGGCGTTAACACAGTCACGGGTCATGTAGTACAGACCCAGTACAACGTCCTGAGACGGAACGATAATCGGCTCACCGTTCGCAGGAGACAGGATGTTGTTGGTAGACATCATCAGCGCACGCGCTTCAAGCTGGGCTTCCAGCGTCAGCGGTACGTGAACAGCCATCTGGTCACCATCGAAGTCGGCGTTATACGCCGCACACACCAGCGGGTGCAGCTGGATAGCTTTACCTTCGATCAGTACCGGCTCAAATGCCTGGATACCCAGACGGTGCAGAGTTGGTGCACGGTTAAGCAGTACCGGGTGTTCGCGGATAACTTCGTCCAGGATATCCCAGACCACGGCTTCTTCGCGCTCAACCATTTTCTTGGCGGCTTTGATGGTAGTGGCAAGGCCACGCAGCTCAAGTTTGCCGTAGATGAACGGTTTGAACAGCTCCAGCGCCATTTTCTTCGGCAGACCGCACTGATGCAGACGCAGGTACGGACCTACGGTGATTACAGAACGACCGGAGTAGTCAACACGCTTACCAAGCAGGTTCTGACGGAAACGACCCTGTTTACCTTTGATCATGTCAGCCAGAGATTTCAGCGGACGCTTGTTGGAGCCGGTGATCGCACGACCGCGACGACCGTTATCCAGCAGGGCGTCAACCGCTTCCTGCAGCATACGTTTTTCGTTGCGTACGATGATATCAGGTGCAGCCAGATCCAGCAGGCGCTTGAGACGGTTGTTACGGTTGATCACGCGACGATACAGATCGTTGAGATCAGAGGTCGCGAAACGGCCACCGTCCAGCGGTACCAGCGGACGCAGATCCGGCGGCAGTACCGGCAGCACGGTCAGGATCATCCACTCTGGCTTGTTACCAGACTGAACGAAGGCTTCCAGCAGCTTGATACGCTTGGTCAGCTTCTTACGCTTGGTCTCGGAGTTGGTTTCGTTCAGCTCTTCACGCAGCTGCTCGCACTCCTGCTCAAGATCCATGCTTTTCAGCAGCGCCTGAATAGCTTCAGCACCCATCTTCGCGTCGAATTCGTCACCGAACTCTTCCAGCGCATCAAGATACTGCTCTTCGGTCAGAATCTGGTTGCGCTCGAGGTTGGTCATGCCACCTTCGATAACCACATAAGATTCGAAGTACAGCACGCGTTCGATATCACGCAGCGGCATATCCAGCAGCAGGCCGATACGGGACGGCAGTGATTTCAAAAACCAGATATGCGCAGTCGGGCAAGCCAGCTCGATGTGGCCCATACGCTCACGGCGCACTTTAGTCTGGGTCACTTCAACGCCGCACTTCTCGCAGATAACACCGCGGTGCTTGAGGCGCTTGTACTTACCGCACAGGCACTCGTAGTCTTTTACCGGCCCGAAGATACGGGCGCAGAAAAGGCCGTCACGCTCAGGTTTGAACGTACGGTAGTTGATGGTTTCCGGCTTCTTAACTTCACCGAAAGACCAGGAACGGATCATGTCTGGCGAAGCCAGAGCAATTTTGATCGCATCAAACTCTTCGGTTTTAGTTTGCGCTTTCAGAAACTTTAATAAGTCTTTCACGGATTGGCTCCCGTCGGAGTTAGCACTTCTGGCACCGGGCTTTCACCCGGTGCCAGCAACCTGTTTGAGCGAGAATTACTCGTCTTCCAGTTCGATGTTGATACCCAGCGAACGAATCTCTTTCAACAGTACGTTGAAGGACTCCGGCATGCCCGGCTCCATCTGATGGTTGCCGTCCACGATGTTTTTATACATCTTGGTACGACCATTCACGTCATCAGACTTCACAGTCAGCATTTCCTGCAGAGTATAGGCGGCGCCGTAAGCTTCCAGCGCCCACACTTCCATCTCCCCGAAGCGCTGACCACCGAACTGCGCCTTACCACCCAGCGGCTGCTGAGTAACGAGGCTGTACGAACCGGTGGAACGCGCGTGCATCTTATCGTCGACCAGGTGGTTCAGTTTGAGCATGTACATGTAACCTACGGTTACCGGACGCTCGAACTGCTCACCTGTACGGCCGTCGAACAAAGTAATCTGACCGGAGGTCGGCAGGTCACCCAGCTTCAGCAGCTCTTTGATCTCAGCTTCTTTCGCACCGTCAAACACCGGCGTTGCGATTGGCATACCTTTTTTCAGGTTCTCTGCCAGACGCAGCACTTCTTCATCACTGAAGGTGTTCAGGTCGACTTTCTGACGCACGTCGGTGCCCAGATCGTAAGCACGCTGGATAAACTCGCGCAGTTTGGCGACTTCCTGCTGCTGTTTCAGCATGGCGTTGATTTTTTCGCCAATACCTTTGGCAGCCATGCCCAGGTGAGTTTCCAGGATCTGACCGATGTTCATACGCGACGGTACGCCCAGCGGGTTCAGTACGATATCTACCGGCGTACCGTTAGCATCGTGCGGCATATCCTCGATCGGGTTTATCTTGGAGATAACACCTTTGTTACCGTGGCGGCCTGCCATCTTATCGCCCGGCTGAATCTGACGCTTAACGGCCAGATACACCTTAACGATTTTCAGCACGCCTGGTGCCAGGTCATCGCCCTGGGTGATTTTGCGGCGCTTGGCTTCGAGCTTCTTCTCAAACTCATGCTTGAGTTCGTCGTACTGCTCGGCCAGCTGCTCCAGCTGATTCTGCTTATCTTCGTCGGTCAGGCCCAGTTCCAGCCAGCGATCGCGCGGCAGTTTGTCGAGCTTCTCAGCTTCAACTCCGCCGGAGACCAGCACCGCGTGGATACGACTAAACAGACCGGCTTCGAGGATTTTCAGCTCTTCAGACAGGTCTTTTTTAGCCTGCTTAAGCTGCATCTCTTCGATTTCCAGTGCACGCTTGTCTTTCTCTACGCCGTCGCGGGTGAAGACCTGTACGTCGATAACGGTACCAGACACGCCGTTAGGCACGCGCAGAGAAGAGTCTTTAACGTCAGACGCTTTCTCACCAAAGATGGCACGCAGCAGCTTCTCTTCCGGCGTCAGCTGGGTTTCACCTTTCGGCGTTACCTTACCAACGAGGATGTCGCCACCGGTCACTTCAGCACCGATGTACACGATACCGGATTCATCCAGTTTAGAGAGTGCAGCCTCACCCACGTTCGGGATGTCAGCGGTAATCTCTTCCGGCCCCAGCTTGGTGTCACGAGACACACACGCCAGTTCCTGAATGTGGATGGTGGTGAAACGGTCTTCCTGAACAACACGCTCGGAAACGAGGATGGAGTCTTCGAAGTTGTAGCCGTTCCACGGCATGAACGCTACGCGCATGTTCTGGCCCAGCGCCAGTTCACCCAGATCGGTGGACGGGCCATCTGCCAGCACGTCGCCGCGCTCAACCGGCTCACCCAGAGACACACACGGCATCTGATTGATGCAGGTGTTCTGGTTTGAACGGGTATATTTGGTCAGGTTGTAGATGTCGATGCCGGCTTCGCCCGGATACATCTCATCTTCGTTAACCTTAATCACGATACGTGAGGCATCAACGTACTGAACAGTACCGCCGCGTTTGGCAACGGCGGTTACGCCGGAGTCAACCGCTACAGCACGCTCCATACCGGTACCTACCAGCGGCTTATCAGCGCGCAGGGTCGGAACCGCCTGACGTTGCATGTTTGCACCCATCAGTGCACGGTTTGCGTCATCGTGCTCAAGGAACGGGATCAGGGACGCACCGACAGAAACCACCTGCTGGGTGGAAACGTCCATATAGTCAACCTGATCGGCACTGAACAGGCTCGATTCGCCCTTGTTACGGCAGGTTACCAGGTCTTCAACGAAACGGCCGTTGTCGTCCAGGTTGGAGTTCGCCTGCGCGATAACATAGTTACCTTCTTCAATTGCGGAGAGGTAATGAATCTCGTCAGTTACTGCGCCATCGGTCACTTTACGGTACGGCGTCTCAAGGAAGCCATATTCGTTGGTCTGTGCATACACAGACAGTGAGTTAATCAGACCGATGTTCGGGCCTTCCGGCGTTTCGATAGGACATACGCGACCATAGTGGGTCGGGTGAACGTCTCGAACTTCAAAGCCCGCACGCTCGCGGGTCAGACCGCCCGGGCCGAGTGCAGAAATACGACGCTTATGCGTGATTTCAGACAGCGGGTTGTTCTGGTCCATAAACTGAGACAGCTGGCTGGAACCGAAGAACTCTTTCACCGCAGCAGAAATCGGCTTGGCGTTGATCATGTCCTGCGGCATCAGAGTATCCAGATCGCCCAGAGACAGACGCTCTTTCACCGCACGCTCTACGCGCACCAGGCCAACACGGAACTGGTTTTCCGCCATTTCGCCTACGGAACGGATACGACGGTTGCCGAGGTGGTCGATATCGTCCACTTCGCCTTTGCCGTTACGAATATCGATGAGCTTTCTCATGACATCAATGATGTCTTCTTTGCTCAGGATACCGGAACCTTCAACTTCGTCACGCAGCAGCGAACGGTTGAACTTCATGCGGCCAACCGCAGACAGGTCGTAACGGTCTTCAGAGAAGAACAGGTTTTCGAACAGGCTTTCAGCGGCTTCACGCGTCGGCGGCTCGCCAGGGCGCATCATGCGGTAGATTTCAACCAGCGCGCTCAGGCGATCGTTGGTCGGGTCTACGCGCAGGGTCTCAGAAATGTACGGACCGTGGTCGAGGTCGTTGGTGAACAGGGTTTCAATGCGCTTGTGGCCAGACTGACTCAGTTTAGCCAGCAGGTCGAGCGACAGCTCCATGTTCGCCGGGCAAATCAGTTCACCGGTGGACTCATCAACATAGTCCTTCGCAGCAACTTTACCCGCAATGTACTCAACCGGCACTTCGATGAGCTTAACGTCGTCTTTTTCAAGCTGACGAATGTGGCGCGCTGTAATGCGGCGGCCTTTCTCAACGTAGATTTTGCCGTCGGCTTCGATATCGAAGGAGGCGGTTTCACCGCGCAGACGCTCCGGCACCAGCTCCATCTGCAGCTTGTTGTCGCGAATTTCAAACACCACTTTCTCAAAGAACAGATCCAGAATCTGGTCAGTGGTGTAGTTCAGCGCGCGCAGGATGATGGACGCAGGCAGCTTACGGCGGCGGTCGATACGGACAAACAGGTTGTCTTTCGGATCGAATTCGAAGTCCAGCCAGGAACCACGGTAAGGAATGATGCGTGCGTTATACAGCACCTTACCTGAAGAGTGGGTTTTACCCTTATCGCTGTCAAAGAAGACGCCCGGGCTACGGTGCAGCTGAGAAACGATAACACGCTCGGTACCGTTGATAACGAACGTACCGTTATCGGTCATGAGCGGAATTTCGCCCATGTACACTTCCTGCTCTTTGATGTCTTTAACGGTACCTTCCGGCGCTTCGCGCTCGTAGATAACCAGACGCAGCTTCACACGCAGCGGTGCGGAATACGTCACGCCACGAATCTGGCACTCTTTAACATCAAATACAGGCTCACCAAGGCGGTAGCTGACGTATTGCAGCTCAGAATTACCGCTATAGCTTGCGATTGGGAATACGGAGCGGAATGCCGCTTCCAGACCGTACTGACCTTCCGGATCTTGCTCGATAAACTTCTGAAACGAGTCAAGCTGGATAGAAAGGAGATATGGGACATCCAGCACCTGCGGACGTTTACCAAAATCCTTACGAATACGTTTTTTCTCGGTATAGGAGTAAACCATAGGGTTCCTCAGCTCGCTGACAAGTCGACCCACGCTGCCCATAAGAAGGAGGCAGTTTATGCAACACTATTTTGTTGACCGGAAAATGGAACACTTTCCGCAATACCTGTTTCTATCACTCTTAAATCATTTCATTGCGCTTTTCCCAGAGCACGCGCTCTGGCGCAGTATATTAAGTCGTCGATAGAAACAAGCATTGTCCGGCGACCAGCAGTCAAACAGTGTGAAATGCTACTGGCGCCTTACAGCGCAAAAAGGCTGGTGACCAAAAAGTCACCAGCCATCAGCCTGATTTCTCAGGCTGCAACCGGAAGGGTTGGCTTATTTAACTTCAACTTCAGCGCCAGCTTCTTCCAGAGCTTTCTTCAGAGCTTCAGCGTCATCTTTGCTCACGCCTTCTTTCAGAGCTGCCGGAGCAGACTCTACCAGGTCTTTAGCTTCTTTCAGACCCAGACCAGTTGCGCCACGTACTGCTTTGATAACAGCAACTTTGTTAGCGCCAGCAGCTTTCAGAATAACGTCGAACTCAGTTTTTTCTTCTTCAGCGGCAGCAGCCGGGCCAGCAGCAACAGCTACAGCGGCAGCAGCAGAAACGCCGAATTTTTCTTCCATTGCAGATACCAGCTCTACAACATCCATTACAGACATAGCGGCAACTGCTTCGATGATTTGATCTTTAGTGATAGACATTTAAATTGTTCCTGAAAATCAGAATTAAGTTTATACGGTAGCGAGTACGCTGCAACGAGAAGTGCGATTAAGCAGCTTCTTTTGCGTCGCGTACGGCAGCCAGAGTACGAACCAGTTTGCCGGCAGCGGCTTCTTTCATGGTCGACATCAGACGTGCCAGTGCTTCTTCGTAGGTCGGCAGCGTTGCCAGGCGGTCGATTTGCGACGCCGGGATCAGCTCACCTTCAAAGGCTGCGGCTTTGACCTCAAATTTTGCATTCGCTTTCGCGAACTCTTTGAACAGACGAGCAGCTGCGCCCGGGTGTTCCATAGAGTATGCAATCAGGGTCGGACCAACAAACGTGTCTTTCAGGCACTCGAACGGAGTACCTTCAACGACGCGGCGCAGCAGGGTGTTACGAACAACACGCATGTATACGCCAGCTTCACGACCTGCTTTACGCAGTTCAGTCATTTTGCCTACAGTTACGCCACGGGAATCCGCGACTACTGCAGACAGCGCGCCTTTGGCTACTTCGCTGACTTCAGCAACAATCGCTTGTTTGTCTTGAAGATTTAAAGCCATTAGCTTTGCTCCTGGATGTTTGCCGGGGAAAATTCCCCGGAACTCACTTCACTCATCTCAACGAGAAGAGCGTCTTAATACGGTGAGCAGAAACAAGCCAAAGAGTATAAAAAATAATCTTAGCGTTCTGTCACCGTCTACGCAGGCAATTAAGCTTCTTACGAAACACCTGCGGTCTTCGACGGAGGCCTGGATAGGCCAGGCTCCAACGAACAAATTCTTTCTGTCCTTCGCTCCTCAGGCCATAGCGGCGTTGGCTGCCTTCGTTTACAGCAGTCACATAGTTCACTATGCTCCTGCCGATTCACTCAGTTGCCGCCTTGCTACATCCTGAATATCTCGAACAGTACTCTGCGTTAGCAGAAACGTGGGCGAAGATTGTAGACAAATCCACCGCCCACGTAAAGCAGCGAATATTAGTTCGCTGTTGCGCTCAGACCAGACTGGTCTACAGCAACGCCCGCACCCATGGTGGTGGAGAGGCTAACTTTCTTGATGTACACGCCTTTAGCAGCGGTCGGTTTTGCTTTTTTCAGCGCAACCAGCAGTGCTTCCAGGTTTTCTTTCAGTTTGTCAGCGTCGAAGTCCACTTTACCGATGGTGGTGTGGATGATGCCGTTTTTGTCGTTACGATAGCGAACCTGGCCTGCTTTCGCGTTTTTAACCGCTTCAGCAACGTTCGGCGTAACAGTACCCACTTTCGGGTTCGGCATCAGACCGCGCGGGCCCAGAACCTGGCCAAGCTGGCCAACAACGCGCATTGCATCCGGAGAAGCAATAACAACGTCAAAGTTCATTTCGCCTTTCTTGATCTGCTCTGCCAGATCTTCCATACCTACCAGCTCTGCGCCAGCTGCTTTTGCAGCTTCAGCGTTCGGGCCTTGGGTAAATACAGCTACGCGAACGGAACGACCGGTGCCGTGCGGCAGTACGGTTGCGCCACGTACGTTCTGGTCAGATTTACGTGCATCGATGCCGAGGTTAACAGCAACGTCCACGCTTTCTACGAATTTAGCAGTGGCCAGCTCTTTAAGCAGGGCAACGGCTTCGTTGATGTCGTACTGTTTAGTTGCATCAACTTTGTCACGGATCACGCGCATGCGCTTGGTCAGTTTAGCCATTGTCTTAGTCCTCCACTACCAGGCCCATGGAACGAGCAGTACCTTCAATGGAGCGAGTCATCGCTTCAATGTCAGAACCCGTCATGTCCGCGGCTTTAGTCTGCGCGATTTCCTGCAGCTGAGCGCGGGAAAGTTTACCCACTTTGTCTTTGTTCGGCTTACCAGAACCAGACTTGATACCCGCTGCTTTCTTCAGCAGTACAGCTGCCGGAGGCGTTTTGGTAACGAAGGTGAAAGAACGGTCAGCGTATACGGTGATAACAACCGGAATCGGCAGACCTTTTTCCATGGAATCAGTTTTGGCGTTAAACGCTTTACAGAATTCCATGATGTTCACACCCTGCTGACCCAGAGCTGGACCAACCGGCGGGCTCGGGTTAGCCATACCAGCTGCAACCTGCAGCTTCACGTAGGCTTGTACTTTCTTGGCCATTGAAAATTTCCTCTATTGGGTAATAACGCTTCAGAGAAGCTCCCCGTGATAAATACGTTTTTTACGGACTGATGCCCATAAAAACAAAAGGCGCGAAATTGTATGCCAATCCCGCGCCCCATGCAAGCCGACGATGTCGGTTATTTTGTAAACTGAATTACGCTTTCTCGACCTGACTGAAGTCCAGTTCAACCGGTGTTGCACGGCCAAAGATGGAAACAGACACTTTCAGGCGGCTTTTCTCGTAATCCACTTCTTCTACCACACCGTTAAAGTCGGCAAAAGGACCATCGTTGACGCGAACCATCTCGCCTGGCTCGAACAGCGTCTTCGGACGCGGTTTGTCGCCAACCTGCTGCAGGCGGTTCATGATGGCGTCAACTTCTTTGTCGCTGATAGGTGCCGGACGGTCTGACGTGCCGCCGATAAAGCCCATGACACGCGGAACACTGCGCACCAGGTGCCAGCTTGCGTCGTTCATGACCATCTGCACCAGAACATAACCTGGGAAGAATTTGCGCTCGCTTTTACGACGCTGGCCACCGCGAATTTCAACAACTTCTTCGGTCGGCACCATTACTTCGCCAAACAGCTCTTCCATGTTGTGTAATTTGATATGCTCGCGCAGGGAAGTCGCTACGCGGCCCTCAAAACCGGAAAACGCCTGAACGACGTACCAGCGCTTTTTAGGAGCTTCAGACATCTCAGAACCTCAGGCCAGTGATAAAGGAGACCAGGCGAACCAGAATACCATCCAGTCCCCACAGGATCAGTGACATGACGGCAGTCACAGCCGCCACAATCAGCGTGGTGTGCAATGTTTCCTGGCGGGTCGGCCAAATCACTTTGCGTACTTCGGTTCTCGCTTCGCGGGCAAAGGCTACTGTCGCCTTACCTTTGGTCGTCAGCAGCGCAACACCGCCCGCTGCAGCAATCAAAATCACCACTGCGAGCGCTCGCAGCGGCAGGGTAATATCACGATAGAGATAGTTGCCGACGATAGCCACAACGAGCAGCACAACAACAGCCAACCACTTCATCGTTTCCAGGCCGCGCCCGCTTCCCTGAGCTTCGGTATTCGCACTCATAAATCAACCTGTCATCAACCAGACAAACATTTCTGCCCCGCATCGGCGGGGCATCCAGGTCGGATTCGCAATTAGCTCTGCGTCCCGACAATCACGCTATCTACAGAGCCTGTCTCAGCAATGATTATGAGAAAAAAATCACTGATGAGCCAGGTTCTGGTTCGAGAGCGTACAAAAAGGGCATCAAATGATGCCCTTTCCGTGTGCATTGCGCAAATATTATCGACGATTAGCCGAGAACTTTAGCAACAACGCCCGCGCCAACGGTACGGCCGCCTTCGCGGATTGCGAAACGCAGACCGTCGTCCATTGCGATCGGGTGAATCAGGGTAACAACCATTTTGATGTTGTCGCCCGGCATTACCATCTCTACGCCTTCCGGCAGTTCGATGGTGCCAGTCACGTCAGTTGTACGGAAGTAGAACTGCGGACGGTAGCCTTTGAAGAACGGAGTGTGACGGCCGCCTTCGTCTTTGGACAGGATGTACACTTCTGATTCGAACTTGGTGTGCGGCTTGATGGTGCCCGGCTTAGCCAGTACCTGGCCACGCTGGATTTCATCACGCTTGGTACCACGCAGCAGAACGCCGCAGTTCTCGCCTGCACGACCTTCGTCCAGCAGTTTGCGGAACATTTCAACACCAGTACAGGTGGTTTTGGTGGTGTCTTTGATACCAACGATTTCTACTTCGTCACCCACCTTGATGATACCGCGCTCTACACGACCGGTAACAACGGTACCACGACCAGAGATGGAGAATACGTCTTCGATGGGCAGCAGGAACGGCTTATCAATCGCACGCTCCGGCTCAGGGATGTAGGAATCCAGGAAGCCAGCCAGTTCGATGATTTTCTCTTCCCACTGTGCTTCGCCTTCCAGCGCTTTCAGTGCAGAACCACGAACGATCGGCGTGTCGTCGCCCGGGAAGTCGTACTGAGACAGCAGCTCACGCACTTCCATCTCAACCAGTTCCAGCAGCTCTTCGTCATCAACCATGTCGCACTTGTTCAGGAACACGATGATGTACGGAACGCCTACCTGGCGACCCAGCAGGATGTGCTCACGGGTCTGCGGCATCGGGCCGTCAGTTGCAGCAACAACCAGGATAGCGCCGTCCATCTGAGCAGCACCGGTGATCATGTTTTTCACGTAGTCGGCGTGCCCTGGGCAGTCAACGTGCGCGTAGTGACGAGTCGGGGTGTCGTACTCAACGTGAGAGGTGTTGATGGTGATACCACGTGCTTTTTCTTCCGGCGCGTTATCGATCTGGTCGAATGCGCGAGCGGCGCCGCCGTAGGTCTTAGCCAGTACGGTGGTGATTGCAGCGGTCAGCGTTGTTTTACCATGGTCAACGTGGCCGATAGTACCGACGTTAACGTGCGGTTTTGTACGTTCAAACTTTTCTTTAGACATCGATAGTCCCTCTAAGACACGGATAAATCGGTGGTATCACCACATCAACCAGGCTTACGCCTGAATCTTTTGAATTCAACACAGAAGAAATACAGGGGGGAGTAAAGGAAGTGGTGCTGATAGGCAGATTCGAACTGCCGACCTCACCCTTACCAAGGGTGCGCTCTACCAACTGAGCTATATCAGCACATCCTGGAGCGGGCAGCGGGAATCGAACCCGCATCATCAGCTTGGAAGGCTGAGGTAATAGCCATTATACGATGCCCGCATCCTGAAACCCGGCTACCTGATTCTTTCTGAAGAAAAAATCTCTAAGTATTCGAGCCGATTGGCTGAAGCTTATCGCCTCGAGCAGCTATTACGCCGCTAAAATGGTGGTGGGGGAAGGATTATTCGTCACTTCATTCCTCACCTTTCGGGCCGTTGCCTCTGGCAACGTTGTCTCGCTTGCGCTCGACCCGAACCATCTGTCGAAGGTTTTTACCTTCCCCGACAGGTGCTCTTCTGGAAGAAGACCTGCCGGTTTATCGTATCGCTACGATGAATAATGGTGGTGGGGGAAGGATTCGAACCTTCGAAGTCGATGACGGCAGATTTACAGTCTGCTCCCTTTGGCCGCTCGGGAACCCCACCCGATACTTGATGGTGCCGGCTGCCGGAATCGAACTGGCGACCTACTGATTACAAGTCAGTTGCTCTACCAACTGAGCTAAGCCGGCATCAAGTAGCGCGCATTCTAGGAACACAGAGGCGGCTATGCAACAAAAAAATTGCAGAAAATGTTTCTATGCTCATATTTTGCGCGATAACACGCAATTCTGGCTGAGTTTCGACCAGACCTCGCACTTACACCGGGTTTGATCGATGATTTTTTGCGCTTTTTTTTGTCAGGCCATCCGCGCGAATACCGCGAAACATCGCGTACAAGCCAAATGCAATCGTCCGGCCAGTGCCATATGCAGAATAATTTGCTGATATCGCACAAACCCTCCGTGTGATGTTGTGTCTCTTACTGCTTCCTGGCGGGCGATTTTTTCTTATTATTCGCTTCCATCTGGTGTTACCCTCCTGCCCATTGTCAAAATTTACGTAGCCAAATGGATCAGTGTTAGAACATCACTCTATCCTGGTCACGGGCCGAAGCATGCTTATGGGTAATAAAGAGCAAACGTTAATGACTCCCTATCTACAGTTTAACCGGAGCCAGTGGGCCGCATTACGCGACTCAGTGCCCATGACGCTGACTGAAGGTGAAATCGCTCGTCTGAAAGGTATTAACGAGGACCTTTCTCTCGAGGAAGTCGCAGAAATCTATCTTCCCCTTTCACGTCTGCTTAACTTTTATATCAGCTCCAACCTGCGCCGCCAGGCGGTGCTGGAGCAATTCCTTGGCACGAACGGCCAGAGAATCCCTTATGTCATTAGCATTGCTGGCAGCGTAGCCGTCGGTAAAAGTACCACCGCGCGCGTTTTACAGGCATTGTTGAGCCGCTGGCCGGAACATCGCCGTGTGGAGCTGATTACCACCGATGGCTTTCTTCATCCCAACAAGGTGCTCAAAGAGCGCAATTTGATGAAGAAAAAAGGCTTTCCACAATCTTATGATATGCATCGGCTGGTGAAGTTTGTTTCTGATATCAAATCAGGCGCAACAGATGTTACCGCTCCGGTATATTCCCATCTGATTTATGATGTTATTCCTGATGGCGACAAGACCGTCACTCACCCCGACATTCTCATTCTTGAAGGGCTGAACGTACTGCAAACCGGTATGGATTACCCACACGATCCGCATCATGTATTTCTTTCTGATTTTGTGGATTTTTCCATTTACGTCGATGCACCTGAAGAACTGCTTGAAAGCTGGTATATCAACCGCTTCCTGAAATTCCGCGAAGGTGCGTTCACCGACCCTGATTCCTATTTCCATAACTATGCGAAGCTGTCTAAAGACGAGGCTGTCAATACAGCCACACAACTATGGAAAGAGATCAACTGGCTGAATCTTAAAGAAAACATCTTACCAACGCGTGAACGTGCAAGCCTTGTTCTGACGAAAAGTGCCAATCATGCGGTGGAATGTGTGCGGCTACGTAAATAAGCAAAAGGGGAGCCTGCGGCTCCCCTTAATTATTACTCTGCTGAGCGTAGTGATATTTCCCCGCCCATCCAGGGCTTAATTACGCCATCCTGCTCAAGCATCAGCGCACCCTGCTCATTTATGCCCCGAGAAATGCCCGGAATTTCTTTGTCACCAATAATAAGCTTAACCTTGCGGTTAATAAAATTATCCAATGTTTCCCAACGTAATAAAAACGGTGTAAGACCTTCTTGTTCAAACTGTTTTAATGAGAGACGCAATTGTTTAATCAAACGCACTGCTAACTCATTACGATCAACCTGAATACCGGCTTCCTGCAGGTTAATCCAGCCTTGATTGACAATATCCGACGCCACACTGCGCATTGCCAGGTTGATACCCGCACCGATTACAATCTGGGCCGCATCCCCTGTTTTTCCCGTTAATTCGACCAGTATCCCGGCGAGTTTACGGTCGCGCAAATACAGATCATTGGGCCATTTAACCCTGACTTCAGTGGCTCCCAGGTCATGCAGCACTTCAGCCATCACAATGCCAATCACCAGACTCAGTCCAACTGCCGCGGCTGGACCTTGCTCCAGCCGCCAGTACATGGATAAGTACAAATTTGCGCCAAAGGGCGAGAACCACTGGCGGCCACGGCGCCCACGCCCGGCGTGCTGGTACTCAGCAATACAGGCATCGCCGGAGTGCAGTTCAGCGAGTCGTTCCATCAAATACTGGTTAGTCGAGTCGATAACAGGCAGTACGGCCAGATTGCCGTCAACCACCTGCGCGCGGATCAAATCTTCATTGAGCAACTGGATAGGCTCCGGCAGGCTATAACCTTTGCCTGGCACGGTAAACACATCGACGCCCCAGTCGCGCAACGTTTGAATATGTTTATTAATCGCCGCACGGCTCATACCGAGACTTTCACCCAACTGCTCGCCGGAGTGAAAGGCGCCATCAGCAAGTATGCCAATAAGCGTTAACGGGATTCTGGTATCCTTCACGAAATTGTCTCCACGGCACTGACTTCTCCCTGCTCGCCAATAAAGCGGACCTCAGGCTCGAGCCAGACATTGAATTTCTCGCCAACACGCTGGCGAACGTGATGTGCCAACGCAACAACATCCTGACTGGTGGCATCATTTTGGTTAATTAATACCAGTGCCTGCTGACGGTGCACTGCAGCGCCTCCAACGCAAAATCCTTTTAACTCACACTGATCGATAAGCCAGCCTGCGGCAAGCTTTACTGAACCATCAGGTTGGGGGTAATAAGGCGCGCCAGCATGGAGTTGTAACAGTGCGCTTGCCTGCTGCGCACTAACTACCGGGTTTTTGAAGAAACTGCCCGCATTGCCGTTAACGGTAGGATCCGGCAATTTTGTTCTACGCATATGGCAGACGGCATCAAAAACCTGGTGCGGCGTGACTGTCGATGGCTCAAGGCGCGTCAGATCGCCGTATGTCAGCACCGGCCTCCACACTTTCGCAAGACACAAACCAAGAGCCACTATCGCAAAGCGGTCCTGGTACTCATGTTTAAAAATACTGTCGCGATAGCCGAATCGGCATTCCTCGGCTGTCAGCCTTTGCTCTTCACCCGTCGCTAATTCCACGCAGTCAACGTATTCGCAAACATGTTTAAGTTCAACGCCATAGGCACCGATATTCTGAATTGGCGCCGACCCGGCACAACCCGGGATCAAAGCCAGGTTCTCCAGACCAGCAATGCCTCGCTCAAGCGTCTGTTCAACAAGCCGGTGCCAGTTCTCTCCCGCGCCAACATGCAGATGCCAGGCCTCATCACTCTCACGAACCTCGATACCGGCAATACGATTGAGGATAACAGTGCCGCTAAAATCCTGCAGAAACAGTACATTGCTTCCCTCACCGAGGATTAATACCGGTTTTCCGGCGGCGTTAGCATCATGCCAGGCATTTACTAACTGTGCCGTAGACTGTGCATGAACGAGTTGTTTGGCCTGCGCCTGGATACCAAAAGTATTAAAGGGTTTTAAAGAGATGCTCATGGTCTGTTCCCGTTTATCAAACACCGCTAGTTTACCTTATGACGCGTGCTATATCTTGTGCACTAGCTTCTCTGCTCATGAGAAAGTATGCCAGGATACGACGGGTCTTCACTCACAAGGAACGTTATAAGATGAGAGCATGGTATTCAGCTATGCTTGGCGGGAATGTTCGCTATCATGACTTACCAGGCGATGAACCACCTGTGGTCTTTATTCATGGGCTTGGTTGTGCGTCATCATATGATTATCCGTGTATCGCCAGAGATCCCATTTTCCCGAATCAGCGAGTACTGTTAATCGATCTTCCCGGCTCGGGTTTCAGTGATAAGCCCGCGGGATTTTCCTACACCACAACCGCACTGGCGCATGTGCTGGATGCAATGCTACAGGACCTTGCGCCGGATGGCTGTTATTTGTTTGGGCACAGTATGGGTGGAAGCATCGCTATTGAGCTTGCAACAATGCGCCCTGAACGCGTCCGTGGGTTGGTGGTTTCTGAGCCTAACCTGCACGGTGGTGGGGCTACTTTTAGCCGAGGGATCGCGTCGCTTGACGAATCCTCTTTTGTTAGCGGGATTTACCCAACGCTGGCCACAAACGATGCATCCCCCTGGTCGGGGAGTGTGGCTGCAACTGCTCCTCACGCACTCTGGCGCGAGGCCCGCTCGCTGGTCAAGGGGGTGACGCCTTCCTGGAGGGAACAGTTATCTACTCTTGAAATGCCCAGGGCAGTGCTGTTCGGTGCCTTGTCACTTCCTGACAACGACTACGATACTTTAGCCCAAAATGGTGTTGAGACCTATGTCGTCTCGCAGGCAGGCCACTCAATGGCGTGGGAAAATCCGCATGGCACGGCTGCGGCTATTGGATTTTTTATCCGGTTATGGACAGAGATGAAATGACAGCACAGCAATAAGCCTCTCGGATCGTTTTCATGATTGAGAGCCAGTGTCACAACTACACATTCCAGTCCGAGGAAAGAAGGCGTAAAGCATGAGTCGGTAGCTAAGATTGTACTTTACCGGGCTGGCCGCGGGCATGAGGTCAGCGAGCTGGATGAGCATGTAATAGCCCTGGCAAGCGATGTGACAGACAGGGTTCCCGGTTTCCGGCCACAGTGCGGTACAACCCGGCAGCCTGTTACCACCTGTCCCTGTCACCCTTACCACGGCCCGTTTCCCGGACGACATACAGCAAAAAGCCCAGTCTTTCGACTGGGCCTTCGCGTT